>JACZKP010000116.1 GCA_014860005.1 Verrucomicrobiota bacterium
CCTGTCTGAAAACCCCGGAGCGCGGCTGTGTCGTCCTCGACCAGCCGCAGCAGGCCTCGATTTTTCGGCGGGTTGAGGACCTTGTCATGTGCTGCGGCTGGTCTTCGACACAGCCGCGCTCCTTTTTCAGACAGCCTCTTACAAAATCAGCGGGCAAAGACTGGGGAAGCATCAGCCAAGGTGAGCGGCAACTCTCCGGGACTGGCGTTACTCCTATTCACCCGCAGAACTTCCTGGACCGTCTCCAATAACCTCGCGATGGTAAAAGGCTTGAGCAGTGTGGCCTCAATTTGCAGCCCCGGGTGGCGGTCCAACTCCTCCGTCGGCATCGTTCCCGTCGCCAGGATCACCGGCAAGGCCATGTGAACGGCTCGCAACTTCTTGACCAGCTCCACGCCCGTAACTTTCGGCATATTGTGGTCAGTGATCAGAAGGTCGTAGTTGTCGGTATTGAGTGCCTCCCACGCCACAACCCCATCCTCCGCCGCGTCCACGGCGTAGCCTGCGTGCGTCAGCACCACCGTGTTGAGTTGGCGAGTGGAAGGGTCGTCGTCCACCACGAGAATGCGATGGGTCGGTCTGGCTCCGTATCGCGCCCGCTCGCTGGCGGGTCTCAATGCGTGCTCGGTTCGGTCATCTATCATAGCTCAATAATCCTAAGCTAGGAAACCGTCCGCGCCACGGTGGGGATTCACCGTAAGGTGTTTCGCAGCGGGAGGGGTTCGCGAAACGCCGGTCCGCCACGGGCCAACCCTGGATAAGAACTACGCGGCAGCAGAAAACCGCGCGGCGCCGGGTTGGGCTAGGTAATCGTCAATTGGACGCTGCTCTCGATGATGCCCTGGGAAATCGCGTAGCGCGTGAGACCGGCGATGTCATGGATGTCGAGTTTGGCCATGAGATGCTGCCGGTGTTTGTCTACGGTTTTGAAACTCACGCCCATTTCCGCGGCCACTTGTTTGTTGGGCTTGCCTTCGGCGATCAATTGCAGCACTTCGATCTCGCGCGAACTCAGGTGGTTGCTTTTCGTCTTGAGGTTGCCTTCGCGATCCGTGGTTTTCCGGTCCAGTCCGTTGAGGCGACGGGCGATTTCCGGGCTGAAGAAAGTGTTTCCTTTGTGAGCCTCGCGAATCGCCGTGGCCAGATTGTGGGAGGACGTTTTCTTGAGCAGGAAACCCGCCGCACCCAACTGAGCGACCTGTTCCACGTAGGCGTCATCGCTGTGCGCGGAGAGCACGAGGACCTTGGTGTCGGGGCAGTCCCGGCGAATCTGCCGGGAGGCTTCCAGACCGTTGAGCAGCGGCATGGCGATGTCCATCACGACCACATCGGGCCCGAGCTTTTTGACCATGGCCACCGCCTGACGACCGGTTTCCGCCTCACCGATGACTTTCAGGTCGCGTTCGCCTTTCAACAATGCCCGGAAACCTTCCCGCACAATCTGGTGATCTTCCGCCAGCAGGACTGTAATGCGCTTCATAGGTATTCAAATTGTAAGGTTAGCGGTCGTCATTTTCGTCGCCCCCCGGTGGTTGGGGAGAGGAATCTGCGCCTGAATTGTCGTGCCTTGGCCCGGCGCGGATTCAATCGTGAACCTGCCGTTGATCATCTCCACCCGTTCTCTCATGCCGAGCAGCCCCAGGCGTTTGATTTTTTGAGCGTGCGACAGGCGTTCAACCTGGAAGCCCCTGCCGTTATCCACGATGCTCAGGCACATGGCGCCGTTCACTTTTTGAATGTTCACCTGCGCGTGGCTGGCCCGGGCATGACGGGAGACATTCGTGAGCGCTTCCTGGGCGACGCGGTAAAGCACCGTGCGCCGGGCGGTGTCCAGTTCTTCCACCCGCTTGCTGGCCGTGAGGCGAGTCTGGACGCCAGTCTGGCTGGTAAAGTTTTTCATGAAGGAGTGCAAGGCCGGGATCAATCCCAGATCATCCAGCGCCGCCGGCCGCAATTCACGGGCGAACTGATGTACGATACTCACCGATTGTTCCACCAACCGCTGCGTGCGTGCGATGTTGCGGTCCAGGCCCCTGGTGTTGACGGCCGCCTCCTTTTTCAAGGCCGCGAGCCGCAAGTTGATGCCCGTCAACGACTGGGCAATGACATTATGCAGTTCGCGGCTGATCTTTTTGCGCTCGTCCTCCTGCGCGGAAATGATCTGGCGGGACAGGCGCCGCAACTGCCCTTGCAGTTGATCGGACTTGGTCAGCAACTGCGAGTAATGGCGCTCGCTCTTTTTTAACGCTTCCTCCACGGCCTGGCGGTGGGTGATTTCCAGATTCAACTCCCGATTGGCGGCGGCCAGTTCCACGGTGCGCTGGCTCAACGTCTCGATGAACTTTCGGAACTGGGCGGTGGCTTCGCGCGCGCTGCGCGGCGTCTTTTCGATCGGCGTGATCGCCACGGCAAAGAAAATCCCCGCCTGCTTGATGAGCGCGGCGCGCTGGCCCGGCGGGCAACCCGGCAACACGTCCGCCACCAGCGTCCGCTCGTGCAGCTTGGCGAGGTCCAGCGTCTGCAACCCGGCGGCCAGGGCCTGACTGCCCAGCCCGCGCGCGGACTCCAGCCCGCCCTGCTCCAGATGCTGCCGCAAGACGGCCTGATAGCGTTGCGCCAACCTGGCGGGTTTGCGTTTCATACGTTCTTGAATTCACGGGCGACCCGCCGCACCGATCTGGCCGATTTCATTACCAACCGCTGGGTGCTGGCGATTTCATTCTTCAGTCCCCGGGTGTTGTTCCGCGCCTCCTTCTTCAGCGTCAACAGCCGGACATTGATGCCCAACAGCGTCTGCGCGATTTCATCCTGCAGTTCACGGCTGATCTTCCGGCGCTCGACTTCCTGCGCCGTCAGCACCTTGTGCGTCAGTTGCCGCAAGCCTTCCTGTAGATGCAGGGAATCTTTCAACAGTTTGCGGTAGCGCGCGCTGCTCCGCTTGAGGACGGCTTCCACACTTTTGCGCCGGACAATGCCGCGCTGCAACTGCCGGTTCGTGGCGGCCAGTTCCGCCGTGCGCCGGCCCAGCGTTTCATTCAAACGGTGCAGTTCCATTTTGCTCCGCCGCGCCGCGCGATGCGTTTCCACAATCGGAGTGAGGACTTCGTTGAAAAAAATCTCCGCCCGCTTGAGCCGGCCATTCCCGCCCCTGAATAGTTCCAGCGTGGCCAGGGCCTGTTCGTGAATCCGGGCCAGGTCCAGCGTCTCCAACCCATCGGCGACGGCCTGACGGCCCAGGCGCAGTGCCGGCTGAAAGCTCTCGCGACGACCCGGCTGCAAGTGTTTTCGCAATGCGGTCAGATATCGCTGTGATAATCCGTTTAGTTTTTGCTTCATGTTGGCCTGCCAGATTCGCGTAGGCAGTAGCCCAGCGCGCCTGCTTTCCCGCCACCGTTGAGCTTTCACCCAGCGTCGGCAAGTGAAGGAGCCCAGTTAATTGTCCGACAATCGCCGCAAGCCGTCTATGGGGTAAGTCCCCCACCTTGGGCGGCCGAAGTGGCACCAAAAGCCGGCGACCTGAAACGCGCCCGCGCCGAGGTGAACGCCTTTCACGAGCGGCTCTGCCGGCTGACCGTGCTCGATCCCGCGTGCGGCGTGGGCAACTTCCTTTACGTCACCGTACAACATCTGAAGATTCTAGAACGGGAAGTCCTCGATTTCGCCGCGCAGTTCGGCGAGAACTTCAAACTCGAACTGGCCACCCACACGATTGACCCGCACCAGTTCCTCAGGCTGGAAATCAATCCCCGCGCCGCCGCCATCGCGGAACTCGTGCTGTGGATCGGCTACCTGCAATGGCACTTCAAGCTCCACGGCAAACGCACGCCACCCGAACCGATTCTCCGCGCGTTCCAAAACATCCAGTGCCGCGACGCCGTGCTGGCTTACGATGGTGAACCGCAACCGGTGACCTGGGCCATGGCTTTGGAAAATCCTGATGTGCCCGGCTTGCCGGATGAAGTGCGCAGTGAAGTTCGGCGGCTGGATTTCATTCGTACCGC
>JACZKP010000117.1 GCA_014860005.1 Verrucomicrobiota bacterium
GGACCAGGCGGTAGCAGCAGCGTGCTCATAAACCCACCGGTGAGGAACCGACCCGGCGTGCCGCAGCATCGCCGATCCGCAAACCAGAGTGCTAATCAGATGCGCTAAAACAAGTTTGAAAAGATGTGGGTAATGACAAGCGCTCCAAGCGGTGGCCGCGCGCGAGGAGGAGACTGACGCCTTGCGTGACGCGTTGAAACATCACGCGGCGGACATGGTGATTGACCGCGCATTGAAACAACCGAAGCGCGGGGCGATGGTGAAAGCGTTGCTGGAACGGTTCGACCAGGACGGCGATGGTGAATTGAACGCGGAAGAACGAGCCGGCTTGCGGACGTTCATCATCTCCAGCGGCGCGCTGCCCGGACTTGTGAACAATACGTTCTGACCGGAGGCGACTTCAGTGTCCTGCAAAATGGAAGTTCAGTCGCGGGTTGCAGCCGGTTGACTTCCGTTTTGCACTGCTTATTCCTCAATCCGATAGAGATGCGTCTTCGTTCGCAGGAACAACGCTTTGCCGGAAGCCGCAGGAGAGGCCATGAATCCGCCGTCCAGCGTGTTGGTCGCCAGGACTTCAAGCTTGCGGCCCGGCTTGATCACGGTGGTGGCACCCTGTTGATCGAAGAAATAGAGCCGGCCATCGGCGTAGATCGGTGAGGCGGCATACTTGCCACCGACCCGCTCCGTCCAGACGGTCTTGCCGGTGTCGGCTTCGAGGCAGGTGATGAAACTCTCCTCGGCGGCGGTGTAAATCAGTCCGTCCACGAGAATCGGCGAGGCGTACTTGCCCACGTGGGTCCTGAGCTTCCAAACGACGTGCGTGTCGGTCACATCGCCTTGCCCGTCGGTTTTCACTGCCCAGAGTTCTTTCTTGGTGAGGCCAGTGACGATATATGCCAGGCCGTTGCGAAACAGGGGCCGGGGTGCGACCGACCAGTCCGGGTATTGCACCATCCAGAGTTCGCGGCCTGTGCGGGGGTCGTAGCCGTAAGCCGCTTTGGCGCCGGCACTGATCATCTGCGGTTTTCCCGCCGCATTCATGATTAACGGTGTGCTGTGGCCTTTGCGCAGATCGCCATCCCGCGCCATCGGGCCGGGCACGTGTTCATCGTTCCAGACCACCGAGCGATCAGTTTTCCAGACGGTCTTGCCGGTCTGCTTGTCGAGGGCGACATGGTATTGCAGGTCGGCACCATCCATGGTGAGGATCAGCAGATTCTCGAACGAAACCAGAGAGGAAGACGCACCGCGATAGTGACGGCAGGGGAGATCGTTGCGTTTCCACAGCACTTTGCCGGTCCGCGTGTCGAGGCAGGCCGTGCCCGGGCTGCCATAATGAACATAGACCCGGCCCGGCTCGATCAGCGATGAAGGCGTGGCGTAACCGTTCATGGACGCGCCGTTGCCCAGCGGTTCCGGATCGTCGGTGTGAAACACTTTATCGTTGAAGAGAATCTTTCCCGTTGCTGCGTCGAGACCGATGGCGAAATAGTCGTGGCCCTCCTCCGTGGCCGTCGTGACCCACACCTGGCCACCCAGCACCACCGGCGCGGACCAGCCGCGATGCGGAATCGCCGTTTTCCATTTCACATTGTTCGTCTCGCTCCAGTGTAGCGGGAAGCCCCGAAGTTGTGTGTCACCCGCTGCCGTCGCGTGGCCATCACCCGACGGCCCGCGAAACTCCGGCCAGTCCGCCCGGGCGACGAGCGAACCAAAGGCGAGGAGCAGAAGAGTTAAAAGGAACTGGCCGCTGGGATGATTGATGCACTCCGGCCCTTTGCCGGTATTGGAAAATGAACTTTCATTGGAATTCATGCCCGAAGCCTGCGGGGAGAGGCGAAACAAGTCAATCACGAGGGATTCGCCAAATTGGCTTGCCGGCGGGGAATCGCGTGCGCCGCACCTCTCCCATCCAAAAAAACACGGGCCGGACTTCCAAGTCCGGCCCACAAAATTGAGAACTGCTGATAAATTACCACCCTGCGTCAACCCGACCAGTCGCCAAAAATGGGGACAGGTTGGTGATCGTTATTCGCCTGACCGCCATGCGTGTGGCCGGCTCGGATTTCTTCTGCGGGCTGACGTTTCCGGGGCAGGATTCCTGTTGCAGCCTGATTATCGGCGGCTGGGGCCGCTGGTGGGCATTTCCAACGTGGACGGCGCGGATGCCTCGGAAAACGAAACCACGCAGTTTATCAACTTTGAAGCGCGTCTTCGCCGGCAGTGCAAACTCATCAGCAGCGCAAACTCACCAATCAGTTCTGCTGCCGGGACGGACGGCAGCACGCTTCAACGTGCTGCCGCACCGCAAGCCTCAAATCTCGGCCAACGCATCCTGCGCCTGCAAAAAGCCCGCGGAAAAAATCCTCGAAACAAGGCTTGTCAGCCAAGCCGGTCAGGCGTAGAAGAGTCCCATGAGTCGAACCTGTCAGTTGACCAATGGCCAACGGGTCCCGGCCAAGCGGTGTCGTTTTGATTTAGCCCAGTCCGCTCCGAAAGCAACCAAAGGAAAAACGTATGACGACAGTAGAGCAGACCTTTCAGACAGAAGATCTGAAAGCGCAGTATCAAGTTGTGTGCGCGGAGAATGAGGTTCTGAAGACTGACAACCAGCGTCTTGCAGCGGAGCGCGAGATTTTCGCGCAGGCGCTCTGCGATGCTCAGGCCCAGCTTGGCCGGCTGCTGGGTTGTAGCCAGTGAATCACGGGGCGGCGGTCAACATGGGCGCTGCAGCACAACCGCCGCCCCGCTTCTCCGATCAATCGTTTGATGAACTTCACGAGTCTCCTTTCCGCTCAGTGCCTGCCGCCGGCGGCGGTGGTTGAGCTCGTTAGACCGACTACGTTTTCCAACACTATGAGCACTCCATTTGATGGCATGCAGCACGTGATACAGAACGAGCAAGCAATGCAGGAGTTTCGCAGGACTCACGCTGGCCGCGAAAACAAGCGTTACGCGGCGCAGATTGCGTTGCCTCATCTTCTTTCAGGCGTGGCGATGTTCGATGCCTTGAATCGCGCGGTGCAGGAAGTCAGCGGCATCGCCCCGAATGATTGTGACGTATTGATTCTGGTGGGTGATTTGTCCGTCACCAAAGCGAGTTTCATCGAACCTCACACCTTCCTTTTTGAGGGCTTCACACAGGACGGCCATCGGTCCTGGGTAGTTTGCCATTTTACTCAAGTTTTCGCTCGGGTCATTTTCCTCCCGAAGCGTGGTGAGGAGCGGATCGTCAGCAGAGTCATTCAGGGTTTTTCTCCACATGAACCGTCGGCCTAATCGCCAGAGCGCTGCACCTAATCCGCGCCCCGCTTTTACGCTGAGGACCTTGCGGGTTCATCGCACACCTCCGCCACGCCCTGCCTCTCCGCCCGGCGCGGATAGGTGAGGTCGTTGGCGACAGCGCACGTCAGCAATGCAGGTAACGCATTACATTTTCATGGTCGGCGGAGCAGCCATGATTCTTGGCAGTGGCCTCGCTTACCAGCAGGCGACTCTCCACTGGGCGCATCGAGTTGTGTCCATCATGTCGGCAGCTCCACCGGCAGGTTCATTTGCCGATTGCTTTGCGACCGGGCGCATTCAGGACGCTATCACTCCGCCTTGGCTCACGGCTTATTTGATCCTCGCATTTTTGCTGGCTCTTTCGGTAGTTGTTCTCGGTGTTTGTTACATCGGTTGGGTCGCCGGAGTGGTTGGCCTCTTTGCAGGTTTCGCTGCGAGCGGCATCGTTCGCGGACTTTGGCCTCGACCGCACTCACAGTTCTACCGGCGGCATTTTATTCGCGTTCTTCGCGGTCGGGTTAGCACATACGCCGCCTCTGGTGACGCCTTGCGCGCAGAGGCAGGACAGTATTTCATTTCAGCACTCGAGGATTGTGATGACGAGATTGTCGCCTAATCGCCAGGGCGCTGCAGCGCCCCGTTGGGCAGTCGGACGGTTCAGGTAATTTGTCCGCGATTCTTGCCGCCGACCGGGCGTTTCCGGCGGCGGTCGCTGATCGTTCGGTGTAATCGTATGGACGTTCGCTAGCCAACATGGGAATTGAAGAATGAGCGTTGCATTTATTGCGAAGTTGGCGAGTTGGTTTTCTCCCAGTGGCCCTCCTGCGGCTTAATCATCGTCATTTGCGGCGAGTGCGGCACGGCATACGAGCTTCGCGACCGGCACAGAGGAAGGGAGTTCGGCGACACTTCAGGAGCGACGCGTTGCCACGGTGGCGGTGGGCCGTATCAGCATGATTTTCCAGCCGCGACGACTGATACGATTCGCAGTCTTGGATTCACTCAGGAGGATTACCGATGACTGACCGCAAAACACCTGATCGGGTAGCCGGGAGGATTACCCTCCCGGCCCCCCCACCACCGGACAAGCGGGTCCGCGTCCGGCGGTTCCTGGCAGTCCCGATGGATGAAGCAGCACGCTTGCTTTCTGCCCGGCTGACGCGGAGTTGCGGCCATACCAGTTTCTGAACCAAGGTGACTCGTTCATAGCATTTGCTTCCTCCGCCCCGTTCTGCTTTCTTCACCGGCAAACCTGACTCCCTGCCAGCTATGAAACGTCTCGTGCTGATTGTTTGTTTGATGGTGGCGGCCTTCAATGCCGTCGCCGATTTCCGCGCCGGCATCGCCGTCCGCAACGTCACTCCCGATCCCTTGCTGCCGGTCAGTGGCGGCGTCGGGCCATCACGGCCCGTTACGCAGAAGGCAGGTGAGTTAACCGTGCGCGCCTTGGTGTTCGAGGAGGGAAATACCCGGGTGGCAATTGTCAGTGCCGATTTCCTCGGATTCCCCGCGTTGTTGGGCAACAAGGTGCGCGCCGGGGTGAAGGGTATTCCCGCGCAAAACATCCTCATCGGCGCCACGCACACGCACAGCGCGCCGGATTGCTACGGATTCCCCGATGGCAAAGGCGGCACGGCCAGTGATCCCAAGTATCTCGAAATGGTCTGCCAGCGCATGACCGAGGCCATCAATGAAGCCGTGATGAAGCTTCAGCCCGCCCAACTCAAGATCGCCACCGGCGAGGCGAAAGGAAAGATCGCCTACAATTATTACGCCGAGCAGTTGTATGACCCACGCTGTGATGTGATTCAGGCGCTGTATGCGGCGGGGAAGCCCATCGCAACGCTGGTCAATTACGCGATCCATCCTGAAGTCCTGGGAAACGACGCCGGCGTGTGCAGCCCCGACTTGATTGGACCGCTCTACGACGAGATCACCGCGAAGGGCGGCGGCATCGGCGTCTTCATGAACGGCGCGCAAGGCGGCATGGTGACAGCCGACAATCGGTTGCCCGCCGGTCGCGAAGCCCGAGCATGGGAGGAATGTCAACGGATTGGCGGGCTGCTGGCAAACGAGGCATTGCGCATCGTGCGGGACGCGCCGGTCCAGGCGTCGCCCAAACTTTATTGCGCCGCACGCCCGCTGACCCTGCCGGTGGATTCACCGCTGATGCGGGCTTTGATGCAGCAGATGCCTGCTCAGCCCGGGGCCACGGCTGACAGTGTGACCACGCAATTGAACGTCGTGAACATTGGCAATGCACAAATCCTCACCATTCCCGGCGAAGCCCTGCCGAACATTGGTTTCTATCTGAAACGGAAAATGCACGGTCAGCACAACCTGTTATTCGGGCTGACGAACGATGCCTACGGTTACATTTTGACCAAGGAGGATTTCAACAGCTTCCGGCGCTACGATTACATTTCCCGGACCAGCCTGGGGGAAAGCACGGGCGACATCTTCGTGAACGAGGCGTTGAAGTTCGTGAATGATTCTCCGCGACCCACGCCGCTGGCCACCCGTTGAAGGCCGTTTGCGGTAACAATTACTTCAGCGTCTTGATGAACTCATCCGCCTGCGCGATGGAGCGGTTCATCTGTTCGATCAAGCGAGTGATTTCCTTCTGGATGTTGGAAGTTTCGCCCTTGAGGGAAGCAATGGCCTGCGCATTGAGGTTGTGCTTGAGGAACAGCACGTAGTCTTTGAACTGGCTGAGCACGGGAGTCATGCTTTGCTCGGCGTTGGTGAGCGCCTGGTGCAATTCTTCGTAACGCTGGCGGGTGGCGGTGAGTTGGGCGCGGCTGGCGTCGCGCAACGCGGGCGTGTTGATTTCGCCGATCTCCTTTTCCCACTCCACGAACAGGTCTTTGGCCACGGTTTCCACGGCGCGGATGCGGCTGCGCACGGTGTCGGCCTGGCTGACGCAGCCGTCGTAATCGGCCTTGAGGGAATTGTAGGCGCGTTCCAGTTCGCCGCCGTCGAATTTGGTGATTTCCTTCAGGCGCGTGAGCGCGTCCTTGAACTGCTGCTGGGCTTCCTTCTGGTCGTCGCGCGCCTCGGTGACGCGCTTCTTGAGGAGGTCGCGTTTGTGGATGCCGACTTTCTCGTAGGCGGCGTAATAGGCGCTGCGGCAACCGGTCGCGGGAAGGACGCAGACCAACGCCAAAAGGGTGAAAACCAGCCAGTCACCATTTTTTGTATGCACAAGGATTGCTTACCATAGCTCCTATCTACATGCAATTCTGTATCTCTCTGGTATTGACATGGACGGGTTGACCGGCAGAGGATTCGCCCATGAATGATAACAATACTTCACTGACTTCCCGACGCGATTTTATCAAACAAACCGGAACGCTGGCTGCGGCCTCGGCCCTGGCGGGGGTGGCCATTCCGCATGTCCACGCCGCCGGCAACGAAACCATCCAGATTGCGCTCATTGGTTGCGGCGGACGCGGCAGCGGCGCCGCTGCCAATGCATTGTCCGTCAAAGGCGGGCCCATGAAACTGGTGGCCATGGCGGATGCTTTTGAGGGTCGGCTCAATTCCAGCGTTTCGAACCTGCAACGAAATTTTGCCAGCAAGATGGACGTGCCCAAGGACCGCCAGTTCGTCGGGCTGGACGGTTACAAGAAGGCGATGGATTGCCTCAAGCCGGGAGATGTAGCGATCTTTGCCACGCCGCCCGCGTTTCGCTGGGTGCATTTCACCTACGCCATTGAGAAGGGGTTGCACGTGTTCATGGAAAAGCCGGTCACCGTGGACGGTCCAACCAGCAAGCGAATGCTGGAGTTGGGCGAAAAGGCCAGCGCCAAGAACCTGAAGGTGGGCGTGGGACTGATGTCACGTCATAGCCGGGCGCTTCAGGAAATGGTCAAACGTATTCACGACGGCGAGATCGGCGAAATCATCCTTCAGCGCGGTTACCGGATGCACGGGCCGGTCGGATTTTTCTCCTCGCTACCGAAACCGCCGGGCGTCAGCGATTTGATGTATCAGATCCAACGCTTCCACAGTTTTATCTGGGCCAGCGGCGGCAACTACAGTGATTTCTACATTCACATCATTGATCATATGGGCTGGATGAAGAATGCGTGGCCGGTCCGGGCGCAGGCACTTGGGGGCCGGCATTACCGCACGAGTCCCGAAGGCGTGACCTACGTGGATCAGAATTTCGATACCTACGCCGCGGAATACACCTACGCCGACGGCACGAAGTTCTACTTCGACGGGCGTTGCATGACCGGTTGCTACGACAACTTCTCCAGCTACATTCACGGCACCAAGGGCAGTGGGATTGGTTCGAGGAGCGGAGATTGCGGCTATCCTTCCAGTTTGTTTAAGGGCCAGATGCCCCGGAGCGCGGATCGGATTTGGGAATCCAACATCGTTCCGGAAGAACGTGATCCGTATCAAAACGAATGGAACGATCTGATGGCCGCCATTCGCAATGACACCCCGTTCAACGAAGTTAAATACGGCGTCGAAGCCAGCCTCGTGACCTCGATGGGCCGCATGGCCGCACATACCGGGCAGGAGATTTCCTTCGAGGACATGCTAAATTGCGACCACGAAATGGCGTCGGGTTTGGACAAAATTACGGCGGATTCGCCCGCCCCGTTGCAATCGGATGCCAACGGTCGCTACCCCGTGCCGCAACCCGGCCGGGTGACCAAGCGGGAGTATTAAGGCGACCTGGCAGGGTGTCTTGATCCGCGCTGGAGCGGACTTGAAGCGGCACCGCAGATCGCTTGTCGATGTGGACTGCGCGCGGACAATCTTGTCCGCGCGTTGTCTTTTGACTGCCTATTTCAATTCCAAATCCGCCGGCTTGACGCCCTTCTGGTGCGTGCCAAAACCAAACCAGGTGGGTTTGAACTCATCCACATAATTTACGTCCGCCTTGGCGGGAATCTTCGCTTCCAAGCCCAGCGTCCAATAACAAGCGTTGACGAGTAGCCGGCGCAGCCCTTCGCTTTCCAAGTCCACCGCCGCCCCCATCGTGGTGGTCACGATTTGGGAAGTCTTGCCGGTTTCACCGGTGTAATCCCGCACCCAGACCAGTGGCATCATGGGATCATTCTTTTTGCCCGCGACCGGCGGATCCGTCGGCTTCATGCCGGTGAGCACTTGTCCCTGCACCAAGACTTTCGCGTTGGCCGGTAGATTCACCACGCCATAGACGTCGGATGGTCCCCAGATGTCCTCCACGCCGCGGAGGATCGGGTGGTTTTTGAAGGCTTCGACAATGACGCCCCGCGCGCTTTCCTTGTTGTGGACGCCGTGATGGTTGATCCAGGTTTCGCCGAGCACCTGTTGGCCAAAGCCGCCGCGCCATTCCTTGTTGCGCCAGTCAAACTTCGCATACGCACTGGCCTTGTTTTTGTCGTAGGAAAACGCGTGCGTGCTGGTGCGCAATCCAATGATCGGTTTGCCGCTGTTCAGATAATCCACAAAATATTTCATCTGCGCGTCAGGCAGTTCCCGGAATCGCAGATTCACGACGCACAAATCTGCGGTATCGAGCGCCTCCATGCCGGGAATGTTGTCGCGAATGATTGGATCAATCGTGCCATCGGACGGATTGATCGAGAAGAGCACGGTGCTTTTGAAGCCGTGCCGCACCGCCAGGATTTTGGCCAGCATCGGCATGCCTTCTTCGGAACGATATTCTTCGTCGCCCGTGAGGAAGACGATGTGTTTACCGCGCCCGGGTCCGTCTTTGCCTTCATAGACGACCCATTCGGCGGCGGGGCTAACGACGGCGGCGGTAAACAAGCTTGCGAGCGTGATCAGGAGTTTGGTTGTCATGGCTGGTGGTATGGTTAAAACGTAGTTTGGCTCAATGGCACGGTGCAAATCCTAATCCGCGGGCGAGATATCGCAAAGGAGATTTCCTAGCGACTTGCACGTAAACGCACGAGTTATTCTTGGCCATGCGAACTGGTCTGAGTAATTTCCCCGCGCAATGCAACCGGGAAACCGGCGTATGCCAGCACGATGACTCAAGCAATCCAGCGTATTAACTCTGCCCAAGGCGACGAGCTTTCGTCGCTGACGGACGGCAGTTGCGATTTGATGGTCATCAGCACCGGATTTGAGCCGAAGTCCAAGCAGCAAGTTCGCGCGGCACAAACCAGCCAACTTGCGGATGCCTCGGTTCGGTTGGTCCGGTCGTGCGCACGCGTGTTGCGGTTCGGCGGGTTGTTGTTTGTGTACGGCCCGCCGGCAGAATTGATCTTTTGGGGCGAGTTCCTGCACGGATTACATGACGCAGCGCAACAGATGGTATTCAAATACTGGATTGCGCTGGATGTTGATGAAGCTCCGCGAGGGCAGTTGCTCAAAGCTACGCATCAAGGGTTGTTGCTGTTTCATAAAACACGGGCAGATCGCAAGTCGCCCACGCCGTTTCGCCCGGATACTAACGCGATTCGCGTGCCTCATGCGTATTGTGCCGCGTGCCGACTCAACCTCAAGGATTGGGGCGGCAAGAAGCATCTGATGAACCCCCGCGGCACCGCGCCATCCGATGTGTGGCGCGATCTGCCGCGCCGGGCCATCCGCGACAACGTGATTCCCGAGGACGTGTTACAGCGCATCCGACTTCTGGCGGGTGGAGACAGCGTCAACGCCTTGCACGTAATTCAGACGGGGCAGGGCGTCGAATCCAGCCTGATCCTGACAGACGACGCAGCGATGGCTACTGGAGACTCAAACGCCGACACGTTTCAAGAGCTTGCCAGCCTCGAAACCGACCGTGTCTTTCAGGGCGACTGCGTGGCATTCCTGAAGCGGGTCAAGACGCTGCATCCTGAAGGCGTGTTTGATCTCGCCTTTGCGGACCCGCCTTACAATCTCGAAAAGAAATACGACAGTTACGCCGACGCCCTGGCGGAGCAGCATTATCTGGAGTGGTGCAACGCGTGGCTAGATGGAATGGCACAAACCCTGAAGCCCGGCGGCAGTCTGCTGGTGCTAAACCTGCCCAAATGGGCCATTCACCACGCGACGTTTCTCAGCGGACGCCTGGAATTCCGCCATTGGATTGTCTGGGACGCGCTTTCCGATCCGCGCGGAAAGCTGATGCCGGCGCATTATGCTCTGCTGTATTTTACCAAGCCCGGAGGAAGACCTGTGTTCAACTATTCACCCGTGGGTGCGCCCGCGCGCGCGGGTTTGGTTAGCCCGCCTGAATCGCCCAAGTATTGCCTGCGCGCCAAGTGCATCAAGGAGCGCAAACTGGTGGGCGACGACGAAAAAGTGGAATTATCGGATATATGGGTGGACATCCATCGGATTAAGCACAAGCGCGACCGCGACTCGCACCCCTGCCAGTTGCCGGAAAAGCTATTGGAACGAATCATACTGTTAACGACTCGCCACGGCGGTGTGGTATTCGATCCTTTTTGCGGTGCCGGCACCACGGCGATTGCGGCCGCGAAATTGGGCCGCAAATTCGTCGTCACCGATCTGGACCCAAATTACGTCCGGATTACCAACGAAAAACTGGCGGCGATGCGCCAGAACGCCGATCTCTTCGGGAGTTACGTTGTGCCGCGCGCTTCCGTTGCCCGCCCGCGTGGCAATGGCTCGAAGCGCGGCATCGAACTCTATTTGCAGCAACTCGCCCGCAAACTTGGCCGCGTGCCCACGGAAACCGACGTGAACGCGGATCGCCCGGAAGTTCTGGGGCAGATTGATCTGACTTACCCGACTCGCAGTGCTGCGTTCAAGCGGGCGAAGATCGTATGTTGACGTCGAAGCATGCCATGAGAGTTGATTCTGAATTGGTTGTTGAAACGCTGACCAAGCTCGAAGGGGACGTGAAGGGGCTGTTCCGCAAACCCAGCAGCAGATTTGTTGCTTGGCTTAAGCAGAAGCGAATCCCGGCTTGGCTCAGACATCATCTTGTCCGATACGCCCTTGCGCGCGACGTGCCGGTGGGGGTCATCTGGCTTTATTCGCCTCGAAACATTCGGAGGTGGAACGATCAATATCCGATCATGACCAGGCGAAGCTTTTTGCAGGTGGGATCAACCACGAGTGGCGATCCGGTAGTGATTCGCTATGGAGATAACCAGAGTGTCGCCGGTTATCTCAGTTGTGATGAGTTGTGGACTGATGAGCCTGAGAACCCGGAGGAGTATTTCCTTCCGCTTGCGGACAGCCTCGGCCGTCTGGTGGCGCTGGCCGTGCAGATCGAGAAGTGTCCTCTTGATTACTACGGGACAATGGTCGAGATGCCCAAAGAATCGCGGCGAACGAAGAACGCTGGTTCAGCTCACAGTAAAGGACGGGCCTCAACAAAAACCAAATCTGAGCGGTGACCGCCGAATCAGGTCCGGCGGTTGCCTCGCAATGTCATTTGTAGCTAGTTACAAAACCCTTTCCAGTCTCTCTGCCAGAGTTTCGCACTTCGCGCGGATTGTGGAGTGCGGTGACTTGTCACCCGCTTTGGCAGCTTCGCCGACTTGTCGGCGAGGCCGGGCCGCGTTCAGCGGCTCGCGAGAAATTCGCGCCGTATCCGCCGCTTGTCGGCGACAGGTCGCGTGCTGGAAAGCGCGGACCAGTCCGCGCACTCTCCAAAAGTGGTTGCGGCGCTGACGCACTCTGTGCTTGCATCAAAACCTGTTTTTCCGGTACGCCCCCGTCGCCGGCGCGTCGGGATTCACTTCCGGGCCGAAGTAGCGCAGCGTCACAAGGGGTTCGGTTTCGCTCGTATTCTCGAACGTCACGCCCGCTTTCGCCCCGTCCTCGGTGCAGAAATATTCGTCCTCGGTCAGTTCGGTGAAGCGGATAAGTTTGGGGCTGTTGAGCGGCTTGCTGTTGATCTTGCCTGCGCCCTGGACGCAAGTCAGCCCGTACGCACCGCTGTCCTTAATGGTGCATTTCACGCCCGGTTCGACGGTCAGTTCCTTGGCGGTGAAAAGTTGTTCGCCGTCAATCTTGCCATAGACGATCCAACGATCCACATAACCGGCCTTGCGCGTGTCGGCCACGGGCACGGGTTCGAGATAGTGGTTGTCCTTGAAATGTTCGTCCGTGTTTCCGGCCCAGTCGAGTTGGTCCACAATGAAATCCAGGTCGCGGTGTTTGCTCTTGGGCATGTCCTTCACGAGGAGACTCCACGGCACGTAACGGCCTTCGACCATGCTTTGATACATGCCGAACACGTCGCTGCCCCATTGCGGCTCGTAAGTGCAGAGCGAACCGGGCGCGTGCAGAATGCACGGCGGGATCAGCCAGCCCGTGCCGGGCTTGAGGCGATAAGCGCGCGAGAGGTCAAGAATGCCGTTGTCCCCCTTGTTCCAATCTTCCAGGCATTTGCGGACCTGCGCCTTGGTCGTGCCCGGTTCCAGGCCCATGAACGTGTAGGGGAAATTGTTGCCCACGTTATTGTGCTGCGGTGGGAAATAATAACTCTCCGGCTTGCCCTCCTGGCCGACCAGCTTGGCCTGCTTCGCGTTCTGGTGCATGTGATGCGGAATTGGTCCCATGTTGTCGAAGAACTTGGAATAGACGGGCCATTTCCCGTACTTTCTCCAGATGGCCTTGCCCACAATGGTCGCGCCGCAATCCTCGACCGCCTTGCGCAGGGTGAACCGTTCCTTGCCCACGACACAATAACTCAGCCCCTCATCCGGCACGCGCCCTTCGTTGGCGGCTTCGGTGGTGGAGGCGAACCAGCGTTCATCAATGCCGCCGCGATTCGCGCCGTAGGCGTAGGTATCGTCGGGATGCAGCTTGATGCGCAGGCCGGGTTGCAGAAACGAGCGCGGCACCCAGGCGGGCGCGAGCCGCAGCAGACCGCCGGTGCGCGACAATTCGGCTTCGACTTTGGACTTGGTGTTGGAATTAATGGTTTTGAGTTGAGTGACGGTATTCATGGCGCGGAGCGTTTTAGACCGTTGCAACGGAAAATTGAAGTCTTTTTTGCACAATCATCACCGCCCGTTCGAGCATGTAGAAGCAACGCCCAAGCAACTCCGTCTGCGGAAGAGCATGAAACGGGTCTGCCGCTTGCGCTCTACGCCACCGTGTGATGCAGCCGGACCAACAACCTGGTGTGAATATTTTCCAGGAAGCCCGTGAACCGATGGTTCACTACCACTGCCGGCAACGTCACTCATGGAAAGTCCCGAAGGGACGACCGATAATAGCCCAGCGATTTATCGCTGGGATCAGGACAAACAAATCCGCCCAAGCCCCGCCGGGGCGAAAGAATCCCGTGGGTTGGCACAATCATACTCTGCCGTCCCTGGCGGGACTCGTTTCGTTGCCGCACCAAAACCCACCGTTGAAACGGTGGGCTATTGTCTTTTGCCCTGACGGGCTGGGAAATTGATGCGGCTAGGTTCATTCCAAATCGCGCTCCACATATTCCATCCCGTGCTTTTTCAAGAACACCTCAATCTCTTCCTTGAACGTCGTCTTGCGATGGTGCTCAGCCTGCCCCTGAATGTATTTCGTCGTGTCCTCGACGCCGGAGATGCCGATGCTGAACGCGCCGTAGCCTTCCTGCCACTCGAAGTCCCAATGCTCCTTGAACGTGTCGTGAATCCATTTCGACGAATTGCCTTTGAGAAGCTGGATGGACTTCGCCACGGAAAGCGTGGACGGAATCGAAAGGAGCACATGCACATGGTCCGCCACGCCGCCAATGACCAACGCTTTCATCTTGTTCTCGCGGGCGATGCCGCCGAGATAGGGCCAGAGGCGTGATTGCAGGTCCGGCTTGATGAGCGGGCGGCGTTCTTTGGTGGCCCACACGCAATGCATCAGGCAACTGGTGAACGAGTGCATAGGTTTTGGATTCGTTGTTGTTTTGGTTCAGTCCCGCAGGGACGGTCGAAAATAGCCCGCCGTTTCAACGGTGGGAAGAAATGTCCGCAAAGGTCCGAAGCCCCGGAGGGGCGAAAGAATCCGGCGGTTTTTACGATTATTTCTGCCGTCCCTAACGGGACTCGTTCCCCTTTCGCCTGGAAACCCAGCGATAAATCACTGGGCTATTGTCTTTCGCCCTGCCGGGCTGAAGCAGGCGCGCCCCCGCCGGGCGCGAAAACGGCCAGTCCCGTAGGGACGATCGATGATAGCCCACCGTTTCAACGGTGGGTCACCGATTCCCAAACGCGCCCAATCCATTCGTGCCAATTCGTGAAATTCGTGTCTCGCCTGCTGGCTACTTCCTGAAATTCGCTGTGCCCGGCTTCCCCGCCGCTTCGATGTAAGCCAGCAAATCCAGAATTTCCTCCCGTGTCAGATTGTTCAACAACCCGCTGGGCATCGGCGAAACGGTGGAGGGTTGCCGGCGGGCGATGTCGGCTACACGTAGTTCAACGACGACTTCGGGCGTGAGCATGTTCGGCATTACGATAAGGCGCTCGAGGGTTTCATCCATGATGCGCCCGGAAACATCGTCGCCGTCGTGCTTGTAGATGTTGAAATTCTGATACTGATCCGAAACCACTTTCGAAGGTTCAATCAGGGATTCGAGAATGTCCCGCCGCGAATACTTGCTGGCCACGCCGGTTAATTCCGGCCCAATGGCGCCGCCTTCGTTGCCGAAGCGGTGACACAAAATGCACTGCGCATCGTTGAACGCGTTCTTCCCGCTCTTGAAGTCGCGTCGCCGGCTGACCGAGTCCAGCCACGGCTCGAGGTCACCCATCGTCCATTCCTTCACAAACTCGCGTTGCATGACGAGTTTCCAGGGCGGCGCTTCAAGGCTTTCGTCCAGCAGCGTGCGTAGGGCCGTGCGTTCGCCAGTGGTCAGCGTGGCGATGGCATCATTGCGGATGTTCACAAGATACTTCGCGTAACTGGCGCCGTCGCTGTAATCGCGGTCCACTTCTTTGAACCACTGAACCAACCCCGGCGGATGGCGGCGCAGGTCTGGTGTGGCGTCCGCCTTCTTCGCAGCGGCGAACCAGTCGAAGTATTGTTTGCGCTGCTCAATCGTCCAGCCGTGGCGCACGTTGCGCAGGTGGAAAATGTAATGAATCTGCTCCTCGCGGATCGGGGCTTGTTCCAGCAAAGCGAGCGTCTTGCCGACGACTTCAGGCGTGTTGAGATACACCAGCAGTTGCATCAACTCGCGATTCATCCGGTCGCTAGGGGACGGGTAAATGCGATTCAGCCGTTCGATGGCGAGTTGGGTCAACTCCGGCGATGGCCGACCCTGGCGGATGAAACTCAACTGAATGAGCCGGAGCTTTTCGAGACTTTGCTGTTCGGTGAGGGCATCAAACGGGAATTTTCTCAAGGCGCGCAACAAGTCCGTTTGCGTTTCCTTGCCACCGCAGCGGGCCAGCGCGAGCAGGGCGGTCAAGCCGGCTTGGGGATGCGTTTCGGCCAACGCGCGATCCTTCCATCGCGCCACATCCTGCGACTCGATGGCGATGCGCGCCGCGTAACGAATAAAGCGATCTTCGCTGCGCAGATGCGGCCAGACAAAATCAATGGCCGTGGGGTCCGGCTTGCCGTGGAAGGATTCAAGTTTGCGGCGCAACGCGCGGGCCTCGGTGGCAGTTTTCCCTTCCTTGTAGGAGACGACGTGAGGAGTCTCCGACTTGGTCGGCTTTTCATCGGGTTGAGATTTGAGCTTCCTTACGTCGGCTCCTACAGACGAAACGCGGTACAGCCCGGATTGCGTGCCGCGTCCGCCCGTGATGAAATACATCGCGCCATCCTTGCCGAATTCAAGATCGGTCACATTGAGCGGCTTGCCTTTGACGAACGATTCGTAGCTGCCGGTGTAGCTCGCACCTCGCGGAGCGAGATGCACCGCGAGGATCCTTCCGTAGGACCAGTCCATCGCGAAGAGCGCCTGACGATACTTCTCCGGGTAATTGCTCTTGGTGCCGAACTTCACACCCGTGGGTGAGCCAATGCCAATGTTGACGGTGGCGGGCAGGTTGTCCGAGTAATACTCCGGCCACTTGCCCGTGCCGGAGCGCCAGCCGAATTCCGCGCCGCTGACGCAGTGATTGATGCGCGTGGGCCGATACCAGGGCAATCCCCAGTCCCATTCCATGTCGCTGTCAAACGTGAAGATTTCGCCGTCGGCATTGAAGTCGAAATCATACGCATTGCGGAAGCCGGCCAGCAGCAACTCCCATTTCTTTCCTTCAGGATCGGTGCGCACGATGTAACCGCCCGGCGCCATCACACCCACAGCATGACCGCCGCCATCCCATTGTCGTGGCAGCAGAAAATCCTCGTCGTACTTCCGATGGGGCGAGTTTGCGGCAAGGCCCTCCGGAACCTTCGTGTGGTTGCCGTTCATCACGTAAATCATTCCGTCCGGTCCTTCGACAACTGCGTGATAACCGTGCTCACCTTCACCCTGAAACCTCTTTAGGAAACGCACTTCGTCAGGATCAAATTGATCGTTGCCGTTGTCATCCGTGAGCCGGTAAAGGCCCGTGCCATTGGGCCCATGGCCGTTCACATAAAGACTGTTGTGTGCCCAGCAAAGGCCCATGGCCTGGCGCACCGGCGCGGAGATGGATTCAATCTTCTCGACCTGCCCGGCGCCGGAGAGCGTGACGCGCAGCAGCGGTTGATCGTCGCGTTGTGGTGAAATGATGAGCCGGCCCTTGGGGTCAACGGCCATGCAAATCCACGAACCTTCCTGCGGGGCGGCGGAGTGCAGCAACTGCACCTGGAATCCGGGCAGGACGGTGAGTGATTCCGCGAGCGTGGCCACGATCGGCTTGAGCGGATCGCCCCACGGCGGATCGCCGAGCTTGCCGACATTGGCCGCGGCGACCCAAATCGAGGTGGGTTGAAATTGAGCCGTGCGCCAGTCAACCGCTTCCGTGCTGCTCGCCAACCATGACGCGTCAGTAACCACAAACTGCTTTTGGCCGTCAGCCAAAGTCAGTTCCAGCCGCGCCAGCAATGCCGCGGGGCCGCCTTCGTTGGCGGCGCGAGTCGCCAGCACGTTCTGCCCGATTTTGATTCTGGCGGTGACATCGGTGTGCGTGGCCTGGCTGTGGCTGCGCGACTCCATCACCCGTTCGCCATTGAGAAACACCTCCGCGCGGTTGTCGGCGGCGACGGACAGGATGGCTTTCTGCGCGCGGCCTTCCACACTGAAAGATTTACGGAAGAACCGAACTTCATTTTCGGCGGTCGCCCGTCCCTCGTTGGGATGCCAGATCCAATTCGGCGTTTGCGCGGACGCACTGATTGCCAGCAACAAGGTGGAAAAACCCAACAGAATTGCGCTGACGCGCTGGCGGCAATTGATCGTCCTCATGAATGTTGCACGGATTTTGACTGGGTACGGCCGCCAACTTAAAGTCGTCCGCGCTTGAAGCAAGGCGTTTCTCGACTACGACGGAGAATCAGGCGGCGTTGCGTGCCGGGGTTTTGTCCACCCGCCAGTTGAACCATAGGTTCATCCAGAAGTTCCAGAGCGTCACCAGGAGAAGCGCCATATCCACCAGCAGCGGCAGCAGCCAAAAGGATGAGAAGCCGGCGGCCATAACGAGGTTTTGGAACGATCCCTTAGCGGGGCGGCGCCTTGGTGAAGAAGTCGGGAGTGATTCCGTTCAGCGTATTGGTGCCGTGACGGCGAACCCACTCCTCCCCAACCCGCTGCCAGCCGCCCATTTCGCGCAGGATGCCCGTGGCAACATCGCGAACCACGGAGTCTGGGTCACGCATCGCCGCACGGAAGACGGACACCGCAGTGGGGGGAACATTGGTGGAGTTCTGAACCTGGAACGCCAACAGTGTCGCTACCGCCTGTCGCCGAGTGCGATCTGAGGAAGACTGTAGAGCATCCATTAGGCTTGGTACAACGACTTTGGCGTCCATCGCGAGCAAAGCTGCCTGTGCTGGTCCGTCAACCGGATAATCTGTGTTGGTATTGCTGTTGGTATCGCACAATAAGTTCATGAGCATCGGCACAAGCGGGGTCGCCACCGCTGGCTCGTCGCAAAAACTTCCGAGCGCCTCAACCGCGGAATACCGCGTCCAAGGCGGGCTATTGGTCGCCAGGGAGACGAGACTCGGAACCGCCTCCGGTCCGATGGAGGCGAGCGCGCCAGTGAAGCGGTCGGCCCGCTTGAGATTGAAGGCAGTCCGGGCAAGCCGGGTAAGCTCCGGAATGGTGGAGCGCGCCACCGCGCCCAGGTACCCGAAGGCACACGATGCGCGTTCACCGCGTTGCGCCGGATAGCGGTTGAGGTTCGTAACGGGACGCCAATGCACCACCTTCTCCTCGGTTTCTCGCGATAGGTCCGAGGAGGATGGCTCGTAGCTCATCCACTTGAGTAGTGTGGGGATGGCATTGGTTCCCATGCCTCGGACCGCCGCTTCGTACGGCCCACTGCCAGGTGCGCTCAGTCGCATGTCCCCAAGCCACTCGGACAGAAGCCGGCCATTGTAACTGGGTTCCTGGTCGTCAGCAATGGCAGCCGATGCACGTAGGATAATCAGGCTATAGGCCCATCCTAGCACAGCGAGGCTGAGAAAAGCCGGGATTAACCACCCAAAGGAAGGATGCTCATGCTTCATACAACCTGGGGTTGGAAACCTGGGGTTGGATTCATAATGCGCCTCGCATGGTAGTTGGCGGCGGAGATGGAACGACTGTTTTCCGTGGCCGGTAAGTTGAACTTGTGCCATTTGCCTTCATGAACCATTGGGCAGGTTCCGGCTCTCGCAAGTGAAACGCCGCGCCTGTGAGGCAGGAAACCTGCCATACAAACTGCTTATCCTGCCGAAGGCTTCCAGCGTCAAGCGTAACGGTGAATTCCTGGCAAAGTATAGGTTACGCTTATTGGCATCATTCCACATTGTCGGATAGGTGGTATCAAACGCGCGCTCGCGCGATTGCCAGAAAGGCGTGGCATCGGTGATAGGAAAAGCGTATGCTCACCGAAATGTACATGGAGAACCATGCGAACAAGTCATCGTTCGGAGATGATCCCGGCCCTGCAATGGAAGTGGAGGCTTCAGGTATTTCCTCCGGCGCATTGCACACGCGTCGCGCTTTTCTTGCGCGCACCGCCACAGGATTGGCGGGCTTGGGCTTGGCGTCGCGATGGGGGTTGTCCAAAGCACGGGCTGCTGTGCCGGGTTTTGAAATCCTCGAAACCAAAGTCATTTCCCAGCAAGCGCAGTATTACCATGGGTGGCCCACCGTCACCCGGCGGCGCAACGGTGAATTGTGGGTGGTCTGGTCGGGCGGGCGTGAGGAGCACGTGTGCCCGTTTGGTCAAGTGGTCGCGATGACTTCGCGCGACGAGGGCAAAACCTGGACCTGGCCGCGGGTGTTGCTGGATGGAGCGATTGATGATCGTGACGCCGGCGTGCTGGAGACCGGCAAAGGCTCGCTGCTGGTGACGACGTTCACCTCGCTGGCTTACGCGCCGAACCTGGAGAAGCAACTGCGTTCCGGACAATGGCCGGCGGAAAAACTCGCGCGCTGGCGTGGCGTGCATGAGCGTCTGACTGCGGCGGAGAGGGAAAAACAATTGGGCCAGTGGATGCTTCGTTCCACCGACGGCGGCACCAACTGGTCGGCTCCGTTTAGTTGCCTCGTGAACAGTCCGCACGGCCCGATCCAACTTCGCGATGGGCGATTGCTTTATCCGGGCAAGGAACTTTGGACGGGTGACAAGCGGGTCGGTGTAGCGGAGTCCGACGACGACGGCCAAAGCTGGCGCTGGCTGGCAACCATTCCGGTGCGGCCCGGCGATGCCATGGAGAATTATCACGAGTTGCACGGTGTCGAGTGCGCGGATGGCCGCATCCTGGTGCAGATTCGTAATCACAATGAAACCAACAACCGCGAAACGCTGCAATGTGAGTCCACTGATGGCGGCAAGACCTGGACCACGCCGCGCGCCATTGGCGTCTGGGGTTTGCCTTCCCATTTGCTGCGTTTGCGTGACGATAGCTTGCTGATGAGCTACGGCCATCGCCGCGCGCCGCTGGGCAATCAAGCGCGCCTGAGCCGCGATCACGGCCAAACCTGGAGCGAGGCGGTGATTATTTCCGGCGATGGCACTTCCGGCGATCTTGGCTATCCGAGCACAGTGCAATTGGGCGATGACAGCCTGCTGACAATTTGGTATGAAAGGTTGAAGCAGTCGCCGAATGCGGTGCTGCGCCAGGCGCGCTGGAGGCTGGTTTGAATCACCGTGCTGTGCAGGCAAAATGACGGATTACTTAACAGAGGCTGAATGTTTGTGAGTAGTGAGGCGTCCAAATGCGGATTCCGGTCAGGAATCGGTCTTGCATGTGGAATGGACACGTGGAGGGCGGGAGATTCATGAGACGGTTCTGGATAACCACCTTTTTAATTTGCAGCGCAGTGCTTCTCGGCTGTGCCCTGCTGGTCCCGGCGCATTTTCGCGCCGTGGATGCCGCGGTCGTTGAGTCAGTGGGGCGCGGCAAGCCCGGGGCGGCAGCGCCCACGCTTGTTGAGGAAGTGCTTATGCTGTTGAGCACGGAAAAGCTCGGCCCGGCGCGGTTGCTCTGGCGCGCGGCCCAGGCCGAGAGCGTGCCGCATAGCGAACAACTCGGCGTGGTGATTACCCGTTACGCCTCTGAGAACCCGTCGCTCGTTGCATTGGGCGGCGCGGCGCCAATTCTGGACCAAGTGGACCTCGGTCAGGCCGGTGTGGCCACTCCGTTGCCCATCATTGATCTGCTCACCCGGCGAACCGCCCGCCAGGAGGCGCTACGAATGTTGCAGGCCACACGCCGCCCGGGCGTGCATCAGATGCTATTGAACCGCAACCTGACCAACACGGTTCACTTTCCTTCCGCGGCCAGTTCGGCGGGCCAGGCCCTCGAAGCCGCCATCATCACGGCTGCGCTCCTAAATCAAGGCGATTATTTCAGTCCTGCGTTCCGCGACGCGATTGACTGGCTTGCCATGCGGGCCAACAAGGGCGACGATTCCAGTTCCCTCGAACTGGTGTATCTGGATCTGCTTTCTCTGGGCCGTCGATTGGATTGGGTATCGCTCGCCGAACTGATGAAGCAGATCGAAGACTTCGCCACCTTGCGGGAACTGGCCGAAGCCCTGCGGGTCAATGAGGAGTCTGCGGCCAACATCTACTCCGCCGCCCTGTTGTCGCGCCGGCCCGCCGGAGTCGCCAAGTATCTGGCGCGGTTTCCTGAAACCGGCTTGAACGACTTGAACTTCGCCCTGCGCAGCGGCCCCCGCGCCGTTGAGTTGCTGATCGAACAACAGCGCCGAATCTACTATGCCGGGGTTCGCAACCAAGTCACTGGTTATGACCCGTTCGGGGCGGTGTTTTTCGGACTGGTGCCGGCGGCGGTGGCCACCCGGGCCGGGGCGCTGGTGCTTAAATATGCCCTGCTGTTGCTTGGGGCCTTTTGTCTGGCGCGCAGCATCGGCATGATCACTTCGGCCTTGGGCATCAAGTTTGGTTTCCGCCTCGCGGCCGATGGCGTTTTCGCCCTGGCCACGGTGTTCGTCGTTGGCGTAGCCATCGAACCGTTTGTCGGCTTGCCGGAACAACAGAATGAATTTCCAGTTTTGTTTCAATTCCCAAACCTTGCAGGTGCGACTGGATCGAAACTGCAACAAATCACGCAACCATATATGAACCACCTCACCCTCACTTCACTAATCCTGTTCTTCGTCATCCAGGCGAGCATCTATATTGTTTGCCTGGCGAAACTGGCGGAAATCCGGCGTCAACCGCTGGTGGCGCGGATGAAGCTCAAATTGCTGGAGAACGAAGACCTGCTCTTCGATGCCGGCCTGTATGTCGGCTTCGTCGGCTCCGTGCTGGCGCTCATCCTCATGTCCATCGGCGTGGGCAAAATCTCCATGATGGCCTACGCCTCCACCTCCTTCGGCATCATCTTCGTCTCGGTGCTGAAGATTTTTCACGTCCGGCCCTTGCGCCGCCAGTTGATCATGGAGAGTGAATCACAGATGGAAGCGCAGTCATGAACCGTTCCATTCTCATCATCCTCTGCGACTTCCTGCTCGTCACGCTGGTGGCGTTCTCGAATTTTGACGCGGAGAAGTTACCGCAGGTTGAAGCCCGCCCGCCGGGCGACGCCCGACCCACGGACGGAAATCAAGACCTCGTTGGCACCTTGCAGCTTGTGCTCGAGGATGAAAAACAATCGCGGGAGCGCCTCGCCAGCAATCTGCAAAACACCGAACAGGCGTTGGCCGAACGGGAAAAGCTGGTGCGCCAGTTCCAGGAGAACCTGCGCCAGACCGAGGCGCAGGCCGCGCAAATCGAGCAGCAACGCGCTACGCTGGCCCAGCAAGCCGCCGCCGCCCAGGCCAGTCTGGTTGAGGCACAAAGCAAGCTCACGGCTGCGAGCACCGAGAATTTGCTCACCAAGGAAATGGTGGAAGCTTTGCAGGCCGACTTGAAACGCCGCGAACAGGAGTCCCAAACCTTGCAGGAGAAACTGGTGGCGACCGAACAGGCCGTGCAGGCTGCGCAGAGCGAGAAACAACAGTTGAACGCCCAGCTTCAGGTGTCTGAGGCGGAGAAGCGCCTCACGCGCGAGCAGCTTGCGGAATTGCGCGGCACCGTCGCGGTTGAGCGTGAAGAAAAGGCAAAGATTCAGGAATACACCACCGTGCTGGCCACCAACGTTGCGACGCTGGCCCAGAAGTCAGACGAGTTGAAGCAGGAAATCCGTGAGTTTCGTCCGCTCGCGGCCAATGCCATCTACAGTCAGTTTCTCACCAACCGGCTCACCGCTCAATTCGCCGCGGCGCGCAGCGGTTTGTTCGGGCGTGGCGTAAACCGGGACAAAACCTCCCAGGGTGTGATCTTCACCGAAGGCACACAGACGTATTTGCTACTGCACGTGGACGACACGCCGCTGAACTTGTGGAATCCCGGCACGGAATGGGATCGACTGCAAGCCGTCCTCTCCCGGGGCACGGTCGCTTTCAGCGGTGTGCGACTCTCCTTCCTCGCCGAGGACCCGCGGGTGGTGGTCATTCCCGTGGGGCCGGCGCAGGCGAAGCAACTGGGCGTAAGGGTTTACCCGGTCGCCGCGGATCCTTTCAAGTTTCAGGAAGCGGTCATCGTGGGTGCGAACGAAGGCTATTACGGCGAGTGCAAGTTTCAGCTTGAGCCAAGCATGCCGCAATACGTGAGGCTGGACCGCAGTTTCGTGCGGGGCATGTTCGGCAAATTCAATCCCTCGCGCGGCGACCTCGTGCTGACCAAGACCGGTGAACTGCTCGGCATCATGGCCAACAGCGAATACTGCGTGTTGTTGAACCGGGTCACGCCCAGCCGCACCATCCAGTTCGGCAACGACATCAGCAACCAGCACACCGGGCAAATCCTCTCCCAGCTTTTCGACCGCGTTTTCCAGATGCCGCAAAGGTTACAGTAGCCGCTACACTGACGCAGCCCACTCTGCGCAGAGTAACTTGGCCTGCTCCAAAACGGTTTGCGTGGCCTTTTCCTGCTTGTCGGGAGGATAGCCGTATTTGCGCAGGATGCGACGGACGATGACACGGATTTGGGCTTGGGCGGATTCCCGAAGTGTCCAGTCAATCGTTACACTCTTGCGGACGTGGGCAACCAACTCGCGGGCGATGTCTTTCAGGATTGGCTCGCCGAGAACTTTCACGGCAC
Organism: Verrucomicrobiota bacterium; assembly: GCA_014860005.1. Next base: position 23,907 of record JACZKP010000117.1, read on the forward strand.
TGTCATTCACTTCCAATGCATCGTAGAACGCAACTTCGTCATCGGTGAGGCCGAGGTCTTTGCCGCGCTTCTGGCCTTCGCGCATTTGTTTGGCGAGTTCGATCAGTTCCGCAATAACCTGTGCGGCTTCGATGGTACGGTTTTGGTATTTGCGGATGGTGGCCTCCAACATTTCGCAAACGACCGGGACTGGACGAGATATTTCTTTGACCGGATTTTCAGTTCGTTGTTGAGCAGCTTTTGCAGCAACTCGACGGCGAGGTTGCGTTGCGGCAGATGTTGAACTTCTTGCAGGAACTCGTCGGACAGAATCGAGATGTCCGGCTTCTTCAAACCGGCGGCGTTAAAGATGTCTATGACCTTGTCAGATGAAATGGCGCGCGACACGATTTGCCGAACGGCCAACTCCAATTCCTCCGGCGACTTCCCGCCGCCTTCGCTGATGCTCTTGGCCAACACCGCCCGGACTTCCTGAAAGAATCCCACTTCGTCCCGAATCTCCAGCGCCTCGTCATTCGGCACGGCCAGAGCAAATGCTTTGGACAGTTCCATGACCGCCAGCAGGTAACGCGGTTTGCCGTCCTTTTGCTGCAACACATGCTCGGCAGCTTGCGCGATGAGTGGCAACCGTTTTGCCGCCATCGCCTTGGCAGCGTCCTGGTAGTCAAACCCG
>JACZKP010000118.1 GCA_014860005.1 Verrucomicrobiota bacterium
AGGCTTCCTCGGGCGCAAAGGCGACGGCCTACCTGGCTGGCAAACCATCTGGCGCGGCTGGCAGCGCCTGATGTGGATGGCCGAAGGAGTAGAAACCTTTAACCAACGCTAAAAAGATGTGGGTAATGACAAGGGTTGCGAGGGACGAGCTACTTTGGGTCCAGGCGATCAGAGTATGTCAACCCCAACGGGGTTGCGTCCGGGGACATGCGAGGAGGCCACAACCCCGTTGGGGTTGGCAGGATTTTTTTCGAGCGCACCCAGGGTAGCTCGTTCCTCGCAACCCTGGGCTGGAGGACACAATCCCTTTGGGATTGCCAGAAGGTCACCCCGACTTGTGTGTAACGCAAAACCTGTGAACCCGCCGACTGAAAATGTCATCGCCTCTGCGCCTTTGAAGCGCCCCCGTGTGAAAACAGATTTCGCCGAACACTGGTTCCATCATCACGGCTGGCAACCTTTCCCTTTCCAACGCGAAGTGTGGCAGGCCGTGGCGCGGTGTAGTTCGGGGTTGCTCCATGCGACGACAGGTTCAGGCAAGACCTACGCGGTGTGGCTCGCGGCGTTGAACCGGTTCGCACAACTGAAAGCCAAGCCGGCTTCCGCTACCCAGTCCGTTCGCCAACGCGCCGTGCCCGCACCAACCTTGACCGTGCTGTGGATTACTCCGATGCGCGCCCTGGCCGCCGACACAGAGCGCGCCCTCAACGCACCGCTGCACGAATTAAACATCCCGTGGACCGTTGGCGTGCGCAGCGGCGACACCACGACCGCGCAGCGCGCCAAACAATCACGACGACTTCCCACCGCGCTCATCATCACGCCGGAAAGTCTGAGCCTGCTACTGTCGCGGGTGGATGCCCGCGATTTGTTCAGCAGCCTCCGCATGATCGTGGTGGACGAATGGCACGAGTTGATCGGCAACAAGCGCGGCATCCAGTTGCAACTGGCTTTGGCGAGATTGCGCCGCTGGCAACCGGGACTGATTACTTGGGGCTTGTCTGCCACGCTCGGCAATCTGTCGCACGCCATGGAAGTGCTGCTGCCCCAGGGCGGCGGACAATTGGTGCAAGGCAAACAAGCGAAGGAGATGCTGATTGATACGTTGCTGCCGCCGGGCATCGAGCGTTTTCCGTGGGCCGGCCATCTCGGCCTGCGCCTGTTGCCGCAGGTAGTCGCGGAGATTGAGAGCAGCAACACTTCGCTCGTCTTTACCAACACCCGCTCGCAATCCGAAATCTGGTATCGGGCGATTCTTGAAGCGCGTCCCGACTGGGCGGGCCTGATCGCCCTGCATCATGGCTCGCTGGATCGCAAAGTGCGCGGTTGGGTGGAGGTGGCACTCAAGACGGGAAAACTCAAGGCCGTGGTCTGCACGTCGAGCCTCGATCTCGGCGTGGATTTTCTGCCCGTGGAACGCGTGTTGCAGATCGGCTCGCCCAAGGGCGTCGCGCGGCTGATGCAACGAGCGGGACGTTCCGGGCACGCGCCGGGACGAGTGTCGCGCCTGACCATGGTGCCCACACACAGTTTGGAACTGGTGGAATCCATCGCCGCGCAGGACGCGATCACGGCGCGAAATGTCGAACCACGTTTGTCGCCGCATAAACCGCTGGATGTGCTGGTGCAGCACTTGGTCACGGTGGCGCTGGGCGGAGGTTTCACCCCGGATGAATTGCGCGCCGAAGTTGCCACGACGTTTGCCTACCGCGATCTCACCAATGAGGAGTGGCAATGGGCGCTCGACTTTGTCCGGCATGGCGGCAGTTCACTCAATGCCTACCCGGATTATCATCGCGTCCTTCCCGACGCGCACCGCGTGTGGCGCGTGCCGGATGCGCAGCTCGCACGTCGTCATCGCATGAGCATCGGCACCATCGTCAGCGACGCGAGCATGGCGGTAAAATTCTGGAGCAAGGGCCGCGGCGGCAAGACGCTCGGCTCCGTGGAGGAAGGATTCATCGCGCGGCTCAAGCCCGGAGATTATTTCCTGTTTGGCGGGCGACTGTTGGAGTTGGTTCGTGTTCATGAAATGACTGCCTTCGTGCGTCCCGCTTCGGGGAAGAAACCCGCCGTGCCGAGCTGGAACGGCGGGCGCATGCCGCTCTCGACCGAACTTTCCAATGCCATCGTGACGCGCATGGATGCGGCGGCGCACGGGCATTTCGACGGGCCGGAAATGCAACTGGTGAAGCCGTTGCTCGAAGTGCAGATGCAATGGTCGGCCCTGCCCACGCAGCACACTCTGCTCGCCGAGACGTTGCGAACGCGCGAAGGCTGGCATCTGTTTCTCTACCCCTACGCCGGACGCAATGTGCATCTGGGGCTGGCCAGCCTGCTCGCCTGGCGGATTGGGAAGCATCAGCCCAACACGTTTTCCATCGCGGTGAATGACTATGGGTTTGAACTTTTGTCCGCAACGGAATTGGATTGGGAGCGCCGGCTCACGCCGGAAATGTTCAGCACTGATCATTTGTTGGAAGACGTGCTGGGGAGTCTCAATGCGAGTGAATTGGCGCAGCGCCGCTTCCGGGAAATCGCGCGCATCTCCGGCCTCGTGTTCACGGGCTACCCCGGCGTGCCCAAGAGCGCGCGGCAAGTGCAGGCTTCGTCCAGTTTGTTCTACGACGTGTTTCGCAAATACGATCCCGACAACCTGCTGCTCACCCAAGCGCAGCAGGAAGTGTTGCGTCAGGAACTCGACGTGGAGCGGCTCAGTGCCACATTGGTTCAGATGAAGAACAAGACCTTGCACTGGCAGCGCATCGAACGGCCGACGCCCTTCGCTTTTCCTTTGCTGGTGGAACGCTTCCGCGAAAGTTCGAGTTCGGAAAAATTGTCCGACCGCATTGCCCGCATGGTGGCCGACTTGGAAAAAGCTGCCGGCGCGGGTGGCTATGAGCCGCCAGAAAGCGCGCCGGAACGTAGCGCCTTCAACGCGCCCGAACGGAAGCGCCCACGCCGCGAACGCGAACGCAAAGATGGCCGTCCGCGCATCCGCCATCCGCGACCGAGACACGGATTTTGAAACGGGAACTTACACTGAAGATAGCCGGCCACACGCTGCTCCTGCTCGCCGACAAGGCGCTTTATTGGCCGCAGCGAAAATCCCTGCTCATCGCCGACGCGCATTTCGGCAAGGCCGCCGCGTATCGCGCGCTGGGACAGCCTGTGCCGCACGGCACGACGGCGACGAACCTGTTGCGATTGGATGCGCTGCTCGCGAGTTATCCCACCACACACTTGATCTTCCTCGGCGATTTCCTGCACGCCCTGAAATCCCACGCCCCCGCCACGCTCGCCGCCTTGCATGAATGGCGACAGCGTCACGCCCGGCTCGCTTGCACGCTGATTCGCGGCAACCACGACCAGCGCGCGGGCGATCCGCCGTCCACGCTGGAGATTGAAACCGTCAACGAGCCGTTAATCCTCGGCCCGTTTGCGCTCCGGCACACGCCTGCCGCCCAGGCGGGCCATCACGTCATCGCCGGGCATTTGCATCCGGTCTTCAACTTGCATGGCAAAGGTCGCCAGAGTCTGCGCCTCCCCTGCTTTTGGTGCAGCGATGAAATGACGGTGCTGCCCTCTTTCGGCGATTTTACCGGCGGTCAAGCTGTCGGCATCCCGCTCGTTCATCGCATCTTTGTGACGGATGGTAGCGGGGTATGGCCGGTGTTGCTGGCCAAGGCCCGAGCGGGTGGCACAAAGCGAAACCAAGCAAGAAGTAGGAGGCTGCCCTGACCAACGAGGACTTCCATTTGCAAGCTCCAAGCGAATGTTCAAGACTGTCCAATCAGTGCGCGGATGCGGACCATGTCTATCCACTTATAGGGATAACACCTATCTAGAATTCCTTTCGTCCAGGGATAGTCTCACAAAGTGAAAATTAGCGCCTTCGGTGCATCTTCAGGTGCATGGTGAAGGGCGACAAATTAAAAAAGAACAACATCCATATCTTAGTTACCGTTTCTCGATAACCAGATTTACCAGATAAACATTATGAATACTTCCACACCTGATTCACCAGTCGCAGCTCCCGCTCACCAGTACTCAGAGGGCAAGACCGCAACAGCAATTGAGCGCCAAACCGCCAAGGTTCCGTCAGACGTTTTTCTTTGGTCGGCCGGGGCTTCAATAGCCGCTTCCCTCACCCTCAAAATGATGGGGCGTAAACATGAGGCGCTGTTTGTGGGCCAATGGGCACCCACTTTTCTGCTGCTGGGGATTTACAACAAGCTCGTCAAACTATTCGGCACCGATCAGCGGCACTAAACGCGTTGTTCACGAGATCGGCGATTTGCGGACCAGCAGCCACAACCCGAGGCGCGCTTACCCGCGCCCCGAAGGGCGCATTCTTGAAGTCGGACTGGTGCTCGTCATCGGCATCATGCTCGCGCCGGAATTCCTTGACCTCGCCGACCTATGGTTTGTGCCGGTGCTGTTGCTCATTATTCGGCCCCTGGCTGTGGGGCTCGGACTGGCGGGTATGGGAACACCGCCGTCTGATGAGGTAACGACTCCATAAGGCGAATACCCCATACCAGCAAACAATCCGTCGGAGTAAAATTTGGCCGTGCTGCACGAAGAATTATCATCTGCTGCGGGGGCAGTCGCACCCCATTCTCAGTCATGTATCTGACCGGAATTGGCACGGCGGTTCCGCTGCACTGCTATACGCAGGCGCAGTGCTGGAGCGCGTTGCAACAGGCACCGCAGTTTGCTCAACTCAACCCGCGCTCTCATGCCGTCCTGCGGAAAGTTTTGGCCGGTGAAAACGGCATCGCCACCCGGCACCTCGCCGTCGCGGAATTGGCAGAAGCCTTCGTCCTCACGCCCGACGCGCTGCACGCCCGCTTTGCGGAGCACGCACCCACGTTGGCCACGCAAGCCGCCGAGCGCGCCTTGGCCCAGGCGCGACTCACGGCCGCAGACGTGGACGCCATTCTCATCAGCACCTGCACCGGCAGCCTGTGTCCCGGACTCACGAGCTACGTGGGCGAGCGGCTGGGTCTGCGCGCGGATGTGCAGGCCCTGGATTTGGTCGGGCAAGGTTGTGGCGCGGCGCTGCCGAACTGCCGCACGGCGGAAGCGTTACTCGCCTCGGGCCGGGCGCAACACGTCCTCTCGGTCTGCGTCGAGATTTGCAGCGCGGCCTTCTACCTCGACAACGATCCCGGAGTGCTCGTTAGCGCGTGCCTCTTTGGCGACGGCGCGGGCGCGGCCGTGTGGTCCGCCCAACCTGCCGCGCACGCGCGGCGCGTGGAGTGGCGCGCGGCGGATACGTTTCTCAGCCCGACGGATCGCGATGCGCTGCGCTTCGAGCAACGCGCTGGCATGTTGCGCAACATCCTCTCGCGCGAGGTTCCAGCGCTCGCGGCGAAGCATGTGGAAAGACTTTTCACGACCATGCTCGAAGCGCAGCCGCTCCAGCGCGCTGCGGTAACGGGCTGGATTCTCCACGCCGGGGGACGGGAGGTGCTGGCCGCGGTGCAAAAATCCCTCGGGCTGGACGCGCCGGATTTGCAGCGGAGCGCCGTCGTGTTGCGCGAGTTTGGCAATCTCAGCAGCCCGTTCGTGCTCTTCGTGCTGGAGCGTTCGCTCGCGGAGCATGCGCCGGGGGGCTGGTGGTGGATGTCGGCCTTTGGCGCGGGCTTTAGTTGTCACGGTGCTTTTTTGAAAGTGGAATGAGCCATGCGTCGCTTAGTTGAACCGGAACTTCTCGACACTCTGCCGCCGGGTGATCCGCAGGCAGTCGGCTCGCGCGCGGACTTGCGCCGGCTGAATTTTTTCATGGGCCACGCGGACATTCTGACGCGCGCGTTTCGCCGCCCGCACGAGGCACATCCATTTCCGTCACGACCACTACGGCTGGTCGAACTTGGCGCCGGCGACGGGAGTCTGCTACTGCGACTGGCCCAGCGCTGGTCGGTCCTTGGGGTGACGGCAGAAGTCACGTTGCTCGACCGTCAGAATCTGGCTTCCACCGAAACCCGCCGCGCGTTCGCCGCGCTTCATTGGTCCGTGAAAAGTGTCGCGTCTGATGTGTTCGCCTGGCTGGACTCACCGGCGCCGATCGCGGACGTGATGCTCGCGAATCTATTCCTCCACCATTTTCCGGATGAACGGCTGGCCACGTTGTTGCGGCTGGCCGCTGCGAGAACAAACATGTTTCTCGCCTGCGAGCCGCGCCGTTCGCCGCTCGCACTCACAGCCGCCCGCTCCGTGGCGCTCCTCGGTTGTAACGCCGTCACGCGGCATGACGCCGTCGTCAGTGTGCGCGCCGGTTTCGCCGGCCCCGAACTATCTGCGCTCTGGCCGCAGCCAAAGGAATGGGAGCTGAATGAAAAATCCGTCGGCTTGTTCAGCCACGGCTTTTTCGCGCAAAGAAATGTCTGAGCAAATTACCATTGTCGGCGGCGGACTGGCGGGCCTGACGCTCGGCATCGGGTTGCGCCAGCGCGGCGTGCCGGTCGCAGTGTGGGAGGCGAGCCGCTATCCCCGCCATCGCGTTTGCGGCGAATTCATCAGCGGGCGCGGCCAGGCTTCGTTGGCGCGGCTCGGTTTGCTGGACGGCTTGCGCCACGCGGGGGCCGGCGCCGCAGTAAGCGCGGCGTTCTTTGATGGCCAGACGATGCTCGCCGCCCATCCGCTGCCGGAAGCCGCGCTGTGTGTCTCGCGATTCGTGCTGGATGAATGGCTGGCGCAAGAATTCCAACGGCTCGGCGGCGAATTGCGCGAGGGCGCGAGATGGACGGGTGATTTTGGCGCCGGAATTGTGCGTGCCACGGGGCGGCGTGCGGCGCCGGTGGCGGACGGCTGGCGCTGGTTCGGTTTGAAAGTCCACGCGCGCGGCGTCGCGCTGGACGCCGATCTGGAAATGCACTTTCTGCCGGCGGGCTATGTCGGCCTGTGCCGGTTGCCGGGCGGCGCGGTGAACATCTGTGGATTGTTCCGCAGCGCGGCCGCCGTGCCGGATTTGGCCCAACGCTGGCCGGAATGGCTCAGTGGCCCGCCGGACTGCGCATTGCATTCGCGAATGGCGGGGGCGCAATTCGACGCGGATTCTTTCTGCTCGGTCGCGGGGCTGAGCCTGCGTCCGCAACGGGCGAGCGAGTGTCGCGAGTGGTGCGTGGGCGATGCGGTGACGATGATTCCGCCCATGACCGGCAACGGCATGTCCATGGCTTTTGAGTCCGCCGAACTGGCCCTCGCTCCGCTCGTGAAGTTCAGCCAAGGCCAACTGGCTTGGACGCAAGCGCAGCAGGAGTTCGCCCGGACTTGCAACCACGCTTTCACCGCGCGCCTCCGATGGGCGGGGTGGTTGCAGCGGGCGGTATTCTTCGCTCCGGCGCGTGCGGCACTTTTCTTCGTGGCGGCGCGCGCCGGGTGCTGCTGGCGGGGACTGTTCGAACGGACGCGGTAGGGTTACACCCCATAGTCAAGGACGATCCGGAGGCGTAGCCTGCCTCCGAAAAAATGAATCATAAAAATATTATTCGACAACAACAAAAACAATAAGGACCAACTATGTATCACCACATCAAGAAACTCATGTACACCGTTCGCATCGGCACCCCGGACCCTCGTTTCGGCAACATGCTGCTGGAGCAATTCGGCGGCGCCAACGGGGAGCTCGCGGCCGCGATGCAGTATTCCATCCAGGGGCTGAACTGCGATGACCCCGCGCGCAAAGACTTGCTCATGGACATCGGCACCGAGGAGCTGAGCCATCTCGAGATCGTCGGCACCTTGGCGCGGATGCATCTGAAGCCGATGAAGACCGACCGCGAAGCGGCGGAAGCGGATCCACTCGTGGCGATTGCCGGGGGTGGCGGTGTGACGCTCTGCAACTCCATGGGCAACTCCTGGACGGCGGATTACTTGAAGGTGACGGGCGAACTGGATGTGGACTTGCGCAGCAACATTGCGGCGGAGGCCCGGGCCAAGATCGTCTATGAGCGCCTGATCAATTTCTGCGACGACCCCGGCACCAAGGACGCGCTGCAATTTCTGATGACGCGCGAAATCACCCACCTCAAGGCCTTCATGGCCGCGCTGGAAAGCATGGGCAAAGATCCGCTGGTCATTGGCGAAATCCCGCCGACCCCCGGCATCGTTGATCAGTTCTACAACGATTCCACCGGCAAGGAAAACGGGGATGAGGATGCGCGCGGCCCGTGGAACGAAGGGAACGGCGTGAAATACATCGCCGCGGAAGCGCAGCCGATTGCCGCCGCGACCGAGGCGGAAGTGACGCGCGAAATTCACAGCGCCGGGCGCCGGGGGCCGGCCAGTTCGGCCAAACCTTCACGAAGTAAAACGGCCCGGTAAAATACCATTTTGTGCTGGGGAGCTAAACCGGAACGATGCAGTCGAACGGGACTAAACGTAGAGACGCGGAGAACGCAAAGAGGCGCAGAGAACTTTCGATGGGGCACGTGCGCTGGATTGTACGTGGTTCGCAACCCGTTTCTCTCAGCGATTCGCGGCGCCCTCTGCGTCTCCGCGTTTCTCCCGTCAGATTTCTAACGCATTGGTCCGGCTAAAGCTCGAGCAAAGTTCAACAGCAGTTCTCGGCGGTTACAACCGCTGGATGGTTTGAGCGCGAATCACAACCGTTTGTTGTCGGAATCGTTTTTCGAGTTTCCGACGATAAAGTCGCCACCAATCTGGTTTGGTGGAATTCGCCATCACTTCATAAACGACAATGTCTTCGCGTTTTGTTTTTCTGCCTGTGGTCCAGGCTCCTTCCGCTGGCGCCCGCGTGTCCGAGGTGAGTCCGCCAAATCGCTGGGTCAATTCCGTTTTGACCTTTTGATTACGGGAGGTCGGGAACGGCTTGCCGCCGTTATCGAAGAGCGCCAAAAGGATTTGGATAAGCTGCATGAAAACTCAGAGTTTTAAGTTTTTCAGCGCCGGGAGCTTTTGTTTCAAACTCAAGACGGGGGCGAAAAGGTCGCCCAGCTTTTGCACTCTTTTCAACACGACATCCGCTTCAAAGACGAGCAGCGACGCTTTCTTCTTTTTGAGTGCGGTTTCAACCTCATCCCAACTGATGGGAGTTGAAACGGTGGGATGCTCCTTCGCGCGCAGCGAATATACGTTGACGGTGGTCTTGTGATCGTCGTTTTGGCTCCAATCCACGAAGACCTTCCCCTTGCGCAGGCTCTTTTTCATGTTGGAAACCACCAGGTCGGGAGACTGGTTTTCCATGAGTTCCGCCAACGCATGAGCGAAAGCTTTGGTCTTTTCGTAATTCACGGGAGTATTGAGCGGAACATAAATTTGCAGGCCTTTGGAGCCGGAAGTTTTGGCAAAGCTTTTCAGTTTGAGCGCATCCAATACGGTCTTCAAATGGAGGGCGATCTCGCAACAGGTGACAATGTCGGCCGGCGCCCCAGGGTCCAGGTCAAAGGCCAGCGCCGTGGGTCGGGTGATGGCGGGAGCTTTGTGCAAAAATGTATGGAGTTCCAGATCGGCGAGGTTGGCGGCCCAAACCAGCCCGGGCAGGTCGTTCATCACGCAATAGTTGACTTCGCCGCCGTCGGACTTGGGCACCTTCGCCGTCTTCATTGATTTGGGTCGGCCGGCGGGACACTGCTTTTCATAAAAGAAAAATCCTTCCACGCCGTTGGGATAGCGCTTCAGCGTAATGGGCCGGTCCTGCAAATGCGGCAGCAGCAACGGAGAGATGTGGATATAATAATTTATGACGTCACCTTTGGTGAACCCGGTTTTGGGGTAGAACACCTTGGCGAGGTTGGTGACCCGGACTTTTGTTCCGTTGACCGTAAGTTGAGATGCGGCGGCCATAATAATTTTATTGCGGAGCTTCGCGGATCACTTCTTTGGCAGCTTTGTCTTCCCGCAGTCCCAGGAACACCGGCTGGCGGAGCTTTGCATCCCGCGTCCACTCCGAGAATTTCACCTGACAGACCAACGAAGGTTTGAGCCAGCGGCACTTCTTCATTTCCCCGGCGGTGATGCCTTGCCCGAAGCGACCCAATTTCTTTTCGGGAAGATTTTCAAACGGGCAATCGGGAATTTCCAATTTCTGGAACCGTTCATCCAAGCTGCGGAGCAAAGCCTCGTTGAAGCCGGTGCCGACCTTCCCGGCAAAACAAAGTCCTTTGTTTCCTTGATAACCCACCAGCAGCGCGCCGAAATGTTGGCGGCTGCCGGCCGGTGGGGTGCTGCCGCCGATCACGAATTCCTGTTGCTGGTGCAGCTTGAGCTTCACCCACGCGCCGCTTCTTTTGCCGCTCTCGTACGTCGAATCTTTTCGCTTGGCGATGAAACCTTCCAGGCGGAGTTTGCGGGCTTGCTTGAGCAAATGCGCGGCATTGCCTTCTAAAGAGGCCGAATACCTCAGGACTCCCGGAATGTTCTTCAAAAGTTTTTCCAACAAAGCCTTTCGCACGGTGAGAGATTTTTTTTGCAAATTTCTGCCATTCAACTGCAACAGATCGAACGCATAAAAGAATATGGCGGGACGCTCTTGTCCGGTGTCAGAAGACTGAAGCAGTTGAAACGACGAGCGGCCTTTTGGATCCAGCGCAACGATTTCGCCGTCCAGTATCGCGTCTTTCGCGGGCACCTCGCGAATCGCCTCTGCGACTTCCGGAAACCTCTCTGCAAAATCTTTCTCATTGCGTGAGAGCAGCCGGACTTGGTTGCCCTGCTTCAAAGCGATCGCGCGAAAACCATCATGTTTGATTTCGTAAATCCAATCTCCCTCCGGCGGAGCGGCGACCAGCCGCGCTTTCATCGGCTCAACAAACTTTATGGTAAATGGCGGCTCAGGCTTTTTTTTTACGATGGTCGCTTTGGAAACCTTGGTGCTTCCACTGTTGGAGTCCCAGACATCGCTTCCGGTCGCGAGTTGTTTCATGTTCTTTCCGGAAAGCGACGAGGTATCGTCCATCTTTTTTGACACGGGCCGCAGGTTGTCCTTGCCCCGAATTAGCAGCCATTGCTTGTCGTCGCGAAGGCGCACTAGATACCACTCGCCCGAAAGTTTTTTGCCGCTCAGAACGAAATGGAGTTTTCCCGCAGCCAGATCCTTGGAAGGCGATTTACTCAAAGCCTCAAACGTGCCTTGATCCCACACCATCACCGTACCACCTCCATATTGCCCTTTAGGTATGATGCCCTCAAAATTAATGTAGGACACCGGATGATCTTCGACCTCCACGGCGAGTCTTTTTTCGCCTTTGGCGTAGGGAACGCCTTTCGGCACGGCCCAGGATTTAAGCGTGCCGTCGAGTTCCAGACGGAGATCGTAATGCAAACGGGACGCCGCATGCTTCTGGATGACGAAGCGGTGGCTGCGGGCCTTGGAAGCCTTCGCTCCGTTCGGTTCAACGGTTTTCTCAAAGTCGCGCTTCCGCAGATATTCTTTGAGGGACATGGAAACGTTATTTCAGGCCGCTTTTTTGCGCGGCTTCGATTTGCGCTGGGCGTCCTCGATGCTTTGTTGGAGCACGGAAACCAGATCAATCACATTGGCAGGTTTCTGCCGCTGCTTCGCGGCGGGAACCGTTTTTCCACCGTTACTGATTTTTTCTTCGACTACTTTTTCGAGTTTTTCCTGATAGTCGTCTTTAAACAGGTCCGGATGCCATGCCTTCGACATGCTATCAATTAATTTTTTCGCCATGGCCATTTCGGGTTTGCCTGGCGTCGCAGCAGCGGGGGATTTGAAATCGGACGCATCCAACAGTTCGTCGGGAAAATGCATTAACTCCAGCATCAAACCCCGCTCCTGGGGCTTGATGGCCGCGAGGTGTTGTCGGGTCTTAATCACGACTTTGGCTATCGCGATTTTCTCTGAGTCGGCCAGGGCCTGACGCAGCAGTCCATAGGCTTTGTCGCCGCCCTTGCTCACTTCCATATAGTAAGGTTTGTAAAACAACAGTGGATCAACCTCGCTCTGTTGCACGAATTGCAGGATTTCAACGGTCTGCGTTGCCTCCACATCCACGCGAGCGAAATCTTCGTCGCGCAGCACCACGTATTTCCCTTTCTCGTATTCGTATCCTTTCACAATATTTTCCCAGGGCACTTCTTTGCCGTCAGCCTCGGCCACCCGCTTGTAATTGACGCGGCTCAAGTCCGAATCGCGCAACAAACGGAATTTCAATTCCTCCCGCCGGGTGGCGGGGAACAAAGTAATGGGAATGGATACCAGTCCAAAGCTGATGGTGCCTTTCCAGATCGCGCGCATAAAATTTAGAGGGTGGAGAGTTCGGGCTGTCTGAATTCGCCGTTTTGGTTTACGGGTGGCCCAGCGTATCCTGACGACCATTCAGTTATCCGACTCCCTCGCACCCAAATTAGCTGTTGGTTTGTGACCGGAACAACGGTTCAAAATTCGCAAAACCCCAAGCCGCATCATGGCACAATACGACTTGGGGTTTGCTTGCAGTTTGTTATTGCCCGGCTTCGTTGGCGATGCTTTCAGCAATTGCCGTCAGCTTTTCGTCGGCGGCTGTTTCCTCGTCCAGCGTCGCGGTAAGCAGTTCCACCGCGTCGTCGTGCCCCATCTGTTCCGCCCAGGCGCAGACCGTCCCGTAGGAAGCGATCTCGTAATGCTCCACCTTTTGCGCGGCGGCAATGAGGCCAGAGTCCAGGGCCGAGGAGTCTTTCAGCTCTTCCATCAGGTCTTTCCCTTCCTCCAGCAAACCTTTCATGGCTTTACACTCCTTGCTTTTCACCGGTTCATCGAGCGAAGCAAACACCTGTTCGAGCCGCTTGATTTGATTTTCGGTTTCCGCAAGGTGGGATTCAAACGCCGTGGTCAGTTCCTCGGATTTAGCCGCCTTGGCCATTTTGGGCAGTGCCTTGGTCAGTTGTTTCTCAGCGTGCAAAATATCCGCCAGTTCATCCAGAAACAACTCGTGTAGTTCGCTGTCCTTTGTTTCCGTATTCCGGGCTTCCGTTTGTGTTGTCGTGTTTTTCATTTTTATTCCTGTTTGGTTTGTGCTGTTTTTATTTACGGACTTTACCACCCCGGCGCTCCGTCACATCGCCGCCGGATTTTTGTTATTTAGTATCATTCGTGGAGGCTTTTGCCCTCGCACCCGTTCACCGTAGCTGGAAACAGGGTGCCCGCCATGGGGTACAATCCCCACCGCAGGGAATTGGGAAGAACGCGTCATTTCAAGCTTGCTGCTGAGGCGGAACCATGCAGTCGGCACAGGGTAGAAGCGACGCCTCGTCGCTCGCTGGTGGCGGCGACGCCCCCGTCGCCGAGTTCACATCATACCACCGTTTAGGGGTAAAAGCTGAAGCGCCGAGGGCGTCGCTTTCACCCGATGGCGAGCGTCGCCGCTACCCGCCGCTACCAGTTCGCAACGCAACTACATGGTTCCGGCTTGGGAAGCTTCGGGCCTCGTAGTGCAAAAAGCTCTTGGGATCGCCTCGTGCAGGGTCCTGACCCATGGTTGCAGTCTGCCGCGCGCGTCTTCCGGCAAACTTCCTCGGCCGGAAAAATCCCAATGCTCACCTGGTTCCTTTCGATCGCTGAAGGGTAAACCTGCGGAGACTGACCCAGTGGCTAAGCCTTGAGTTCTTTCGTCCCCCCCGGTTTCAATTGAGGCCTTTCCTCCGCGCAAAAGCAGGTGTTCGCCTCGTTGTTGGGGATGCGGGGGAAGTTTAGTTTTGTCATTGTAAGAACGGAAAAATCAAAAATTAAAATATGAAAAAATTAAGTGTCCTCCTTCTATCCGGTGTCGTGCTCGCCTTGGCGGGATGCGGAAACCAGGGCAGTTCCAGCGATCCGTACAATACCGATTCCGGTACCACCTCGACTCCGAATTACGATCGGCGGAGCGTTACCAATGATTATCAGGGCAACGTTCTGAACCCGGTTCGCCGTGACGCCATCGACATGTCCAGCACGAACTATCCGGGCTGGGGCACCAACGATCAAAACAGTGCCACCAACTCGCGCCCAACCGAAAGGGGAATCCAGCCCCTTGACTCCGAGCGCACCAACAACGTGCCGAAGTATTAAGGTTCCATCGGGCCTGCAAAATTAAACGTGCGGATGGGGTAGGGCGGGCGCCCGGACCACGCCCGGCCGTCGCTGGCACGTCGTTTAGCGCAACAAGGTGGGGGAACGCGCGCCGGGCTGCAATCTTCGCGCCGCCAAATTCCGGCGCGCGATAACGCCTGCCTTCCACCAGCGTGACCGCACGGCCATTTGCGGCTGCGAATGCGTCGGTTGCCCCGTTGAGGTAAATCTGCGAGCACGGCCGGGCATCGAAGCACACCTGAAGAGCCCCCTTGATCGAAGGCGCAACCATAAGAGTCATAAACTGCCGGGCTTTCCCTGAAGACCCGATGACGTGGGGAAGATGCTCCGGCCTTTAAGCCGGAACGATTCCATTGAACAGGAGGGAACGGAGAAAACAGAGCCGGAAACCGAGCGGTCCGTGACGGTTTGAAACGAAGAACAGCGTCCAAAAACGGTGGCTCCGGAACTGCGGATTCAACAAGGAAAGTCTTTAGTCCCCGCTCTTGGTTTCCTCTGTTTGCTCCTGTTCCAAATGAATGAATCCGGTTAAGTGAGGCCAAATCATCTTTGGTGGAGCCGGAAATAGCGGGCAGCGCCCGTCGCGGGCAGCCGTAAAGTAGTTACACCATCCTCATCCACCAGTGGCGCCGCCACCGGTTGCCAGTCCGGGGCCGACACGTTCGGTGTGGATTCCAATTCATATATGGCCGCGCTCGAAGCCCAGCGGAGCAGCACTTGGTTGGTCAGCGGATGAATGCTGATAGCCGGAGGATTCGTCAGCGCGATATCGAGGTAAATGTCCAGATTGGTATGGCCGAGGACCATTCTTTCCTCCTGCGCATCGTAGATGCTGAACCAGCGGACGACGGGAGGCGCGTTCGTCGGCCAGGCTTTGATCACCATCAGATTGTCGGCGTTGCTGGGCGCTGCGTTCCAGGCGAATTGCACGAAGCCGGCATCGCTCGTCGCGCCATCAAAGATCAATTCGGAAAGGCAGGCGTTGTAGATTTCCACGCGCCAGACCTTCACCGGGGTCTGGGGAAGCAAAACCGGTGCGCCACGCGTCCGGACTCAGACTTTGATCGCCGCGAGATCCGGCGTATAGCGGGTCGGCGGGAGCGCATGCCGGTAACCGGCGTTGATCATGGCGGCGGTCACGTTGGCGAAACGAACCTGGTTGGTCAGTTCGGCCAGGGTCAACCGCGGCGTCCAGATAAACATGGGGTCGGCCAGATAATCCGGATGTTGCGCCCAGTACGGATCAGTGATCGGAGGGGTATTCCCGCCAAAGTAGATGTCTTGCAAGGGCGAGACTCCGGTCGTATCAGGCACGTTACGCAGGCTGTAGTATTCGCCCACGGCCGCGCCGAAAACGTGAGCCATTTCGTGAACGAGGTTGTGAATTTGCCGCCAATAATTCCAAAGAATCCAGTCGTCGGGCGCCGCCTCGACGAGGGCCGCGCGATCGTGAACCGCGTCCCAATACAGTTCCTGCGCCACGCCCGCCCCGTTCGTGCTGGACGCCATCCAGCCGCCGTGCGAATAGGGATAGGGTGTGGCTGCCGCCAGAAGCACGGAGGCCCAGAGTTCGTAGTAGGCTTCCCGAATTTCTGCGTTGAGGTTGATCGTTGGTAACTGTTCGGTGACGATGATGTCCTGGTCCGGGTCGAAGGTAAAACGACGGTTGGTATTCTTGGCGAAAATGAGTTTGATGTCCTGCGCATAAAAGACCAGCCGCGATTTCAATTCCTGACTCGGGATTCCCTGGGCCAGATCGGGATGGAGGAAAAAACGAAACCGATGATAAACCAGATTGGTCTGGGCCAAACCAGTGCCCGCACTCCACAAGAGCAGCAGCCATACCGCCATGCGAACAGACCCGGGTTTCATCGCACGCCGAAACTAAACCCATCTCCCAGCGCAACAAGCGGAGTCGCGACGATACGGTCGCAGCTAATGTGAATGCTTAGGAGTACCCGCCGAAAGGATGGCGAAGCGAGCGCGTAGCGGCGACGCCTCGTCGCCAGAAGGTGAAAGCGACGCCCTCGTCGCTGGAATGTCTGCCGTCAAACGGTGCGTCGGATTCAAGCAAGGCGACGGGGTCGTCGCCACCACACCCATGCGACGAGGCGTCGCATTTACCAATGCGCCGACTGCGGGGTTCGCTCCGCGTTTGCTCCGCCTCCGCATTTGCTCGTAATGCCTCAGTCTTGCCCGGTTGTAGCGCAGATTTCCAATCTGCTGTATCGCCGAATTCCATTCGGCAGATCGGTCGAACGCACGGAAACGCGGGCGCTTGCCAAGGCCAGCGGATTGGAAATCCGCGATACGGCAGGATGGAATCCTGCGCTACGAGCATTCTCGCCGGGCAAGACTGAGGCATTACATTTGCTCCGCTTCCGCATTGCCGTCCCGCGCGGCTTCGTGTAAACCCCCCGCCATGCCGGGCCGGGAAAAAAAAAAAAGCCCCATCTTTCGATGGGGCTTGTAATTGAGGACGGAGATTCGACCTCTATTTATTTTTTTAATACGGCCGGTTGCTCTCGTCCTCAAAGTCTTCTCCTGCTTCATTGGCTGCAGCCAGGGCGATCTCAGTCATCGTCCGCATTTCTCCGAACTGGCCCCCGACCTTTCTGCAAGCCATTGGCCGCGGAAGGATCGGTTTGTCAGCGACGATGGAATTGATCAAATTCTGCGTATGGTTAACCATAAGTGACCGAAGCATGCTTCAGACTTGTTACCCCGCGCTATCGGGAGAATACCTGCCTGAATTGTTTCGTGGCGAAAGGATGGACCGATGGGGTAGGGAAAGACCCCATTTGAATGTTCAGCGGGCTGGATTAGCTTCCGGGTGTCTGAATGAAGTATTCACTTACAACGTTTGGACTAGGAGCGACTCTTCGGAGTCGCTCGAATTTTTCATACTAGTCGGTCGCCAACGGGCGCATCTTGACACTGCCCCCGAGAATGTGGTTAAGAAGCGGCTGTGAACGGTTCCTCATCCGGTCGGAAGGAAAAACTCAACCAAAGGAAACGGATGAACCCTGAGCCTGAGCGGCCGCGCACGTTGCGGGAGATCG
>JACZKP010000119.1 GCA_014860005.1 Verrucomicrobiota bacterium
ATCACTGCGGCAACGGGATGTGGAAGGGGGTAGGTCTCCACTTGCGAGATCTAAAAAAACGCGACTTGCTGTTCAGCGAGTTACGTCACAGCAGAAGCGAAAATAGGCCAAAACAGGCTCCCATCCATGAAATTTCGGCTACGATCTTTTCCTGACCGAGTCGCGGCTGGCGGGCTTGATCCGGATGGAGCTGGATCGCAAGCGGTTCGAGGATATGCGTTGGGAGGAGATTTGGGACGCGGCCCTGCGAATCCGTTCTGGTTTCCTGGCACATCCCGTTCCGCCCGAGGTCGCGGCGGCGGTTGGTGTGGCGTTGGAGTCGTATCCTTCCAACATCGCTTGGGCGGCCCGGTCTTCGGCGCCCGGGGAGGACTCGGCGCACCGCTCCTTCGCCGGGCTCCATGAGTCGTACGTGGGAGTGGTGGGATGCGGGGCGGTCATGGATGCCCTGCGCTTAGTCTGGGCCTCCTTGTGGTCGGATGCAGCCATGCTGTATCGGCGAGAAGTCGGGCTCGATCCGGCGCGGAGTCGGATGGCGGTGTTGGTGCAGGCCATGCGCACGGAAGCGGTTTCGGGCGTGGCCTTCGGCTGCGATCCGCGGCAGCCTTCCAGTGAGATCGCGATTGTGGAAGCCGTGCCGGGGCTTTGTGCCGGACTCGTTGACGGACAGATTGATCCCGACCGGTGGCTGCTCCGACGCTCCGACGGGAAGATCCTCGAGTGGCAACGGGGCCACCGGGAGCAAGCCGTCACAGCATCGCCGCTGCTGGCCGAGCAGGATCTGAGTCATTTGCTGCGCGTGCTGAAGGCGGTGGAGTCGCTTTTCGCTTGGCCACCGGATATCGAGTGGACTGGCTGCCGCGAGCGATTCACCCTGCTTCAGGCCCGGCCCATAACGACGGTGGCCCCCGCGGGGGACGACAAATGGGGCTGGTATCTCACGCTGCGGCCAGGAATGGCACGCCTGCGGCAACTGCGGACGCGCGTGGCGGAGGAGTTGATTCCCGCACTGGAGGCGGAAGGAAACCGCCTGGCCGGCGAGGATCTCGAAGCTCGCACCACGGAGCAACTGGCGGAGGCGATCGAGGAGCGATTGGCCTTGGTCCGGCAGTGGACGAAGACGTACTGGGAGGAGTTCATCCCGTTTGCCCATGGCGTCCGCCGGTTGGCTCACTACTACAACGATGCCGTGCGCCCCCGCGACCCATATGAGTTCGTGGGCTTGTTACAAGGGGAAGACCTCCTGGCGACTCGGCGAAACGCTGCCCTGCGCGCGCTCGCCGACCGGCTGAGGCGTAATCCATTGCTGTGCGACGCGATTGAGAAAGCCTGCGCTTCGACCGCGACGGATCAAGCGAATTGGGAGCAGGAGGCCCGCACGGCGGTCCGGCTGGTCGCGGAAGGCGAGCCCTTTCTGGTCGATTTCCGGCGAACACTGGAAACCGTCCTCGACCTGGCCTACGCAAACACCCGGCTGGCTGATCGGCCTGATCTGATTTTGCGAGCGGTCTTGGAACTGGCTCACGCCGTTGATCAGTCCGTTCCTCAGCGTGCGCAATCAGGACTGAATACCGCCGCGGCGCTGCAGGAGCGGCTCTTCACCGCAGTCGGACCTGAACGGCACGAAGAAGCCTTGGAAATGCTGGAGATCGCCCGGCTCAGTTGGCGGCTGCGCGACAACGATAATCTGCTGCTGGCGCGGGTCGAGTCGCAGTTGCTTCGGGCGCTCCACGTTGCCACTCGACAGCTCAACGCCGCGGGCCGTTTGGCCGACGCCGCCCCGGTCACCGCTGCCGCCGCCGAGCTAATCATCGCGGCTTTGCGCGACCGGTCCGCAGGAGTGGTCGCTCTGGCAGAGCCGACCGCGACCGAGCGAATCCCGCCCGCGCCCGGCGGAGACACTGCGGCAGGTTACCGGTCAGCCGGCCGCTCCCGGATTGGCCACCGGCAAGGTCCGGCGGATCCGCGGCAGCGAAGATCTGGCGCGATTCGCCGCGGGGGAGGTCCTGGTTTGCGACGCGATCCAGCCGATGATGACCCATCTGGTTCCGCTGGCCTGCGCGGTCGTGGAACGGCGCGGCGGGATGCTCATCCATGGGGCCATCATTGCCCGCGAGTTGAGAATACCCTGCGTCAACGGCATCGCCGGCGTGGTTGACCTGCTCCAGGATGGAAACCTGGTGACCGTGGATGGTTACTTGGGCATTGTGACCGTCGGTCCACCGGATTTTGACTTGGAACTCGCGGACAGAAAGCAGGGTCAATTCCAGATTCTGGGCCAGAACATCCCGCTGGTCGCCTGATAGCGGCGATACTCGTCGCCGAACCGGGCGAGTGCATCGGTTTCCTCCTGTTTGGCCAGCCGATAGTACGCAACCAGCAAGACCGGCAACATCAGCAGCGTCACGAGTGTGGGCCAGTTGATGCTGCTGCCCAACAGGAACAGGAAGAACCCGGCATACTGGGGATGCCGGATACGCCGATACAGGCCGGTGCATACGATTCTGCCCTGACCGCGATGAATCTGTCGCCAGCCGACGATACCCAGCACCGCGCCCGCCACGATGAGCCACTGCCCGATCACGTCACAGACGATCGCCCCGGCATCGCCCCAGCCCAACAGGTAGGCCCACGCGTGTCCGCGAAAATGATCGGGCACATACTCTGTTCGTCCGGTCAGCCAGGCGATGAGATACATCGTCAACGGCAACCCGTACATCTCCGCATACAGCGCGATGATCCAGCCCTGCGCCATCCCGGCGGAGCGCCACTCCGAACGTCGGCGTGGCCGCAGAATACCGAACAGAAACACACCGAGCAGCAGGACGTAAAACGCGACCAGGAACCAGTTGTCGTAGCCAATCCGTAAAAGCCCCATAGCCTTCACCCAGACATCTTCGACTGAGATAGCAAGCCAGAGCCCCGATCGCCAGCAGCAAATAGGGAGACACCCCGTAGCCGGCCGGGAGATAGCCGAAAACAGTGGCCAACAGCCCCGCAGTCAGGGCGTAGGGCAGTTGCGTGCGCACATGGGCCATCACGTCGCAATCGCTGCTGAAGGCCGAAACGATTGTCGTGTCGCTGATCGGGGAGCAGTGGTCACCGAAGACCGCGCCGGCCAGCACAGCGCCCACGGTCGCCACCAGCACCGGACTGGCGGTCATGCCGGCGCCGAAGGCCGTGAGCTTGACCGCCAGGGGAATGGCCAGCGGCATCACGATGGCCATGGTGCCCCACGAGGTGCCGGTGCTAAACGAGATGATCGAAGCCAGCAGGAAGACCAGCGCGGGCAGCCACGCTCCCGGCAGGCGCTCGCCGAGCAGCGCGACGAGGTAGCTGGCGGTTCCCAGTTCCTTGATAACGCTGTTGAGCATCCAGGCAAACACGAGGATCAGCGCCGGCAGGAACATCTGTTGCATGCCGTGAAAGAAGGCCTGCGTCCCACCCTGGCGGGCTTCGGGCAAGGCGGCGCTTCTCCGACCTAACGCAGTCAAACCCAACGCCACAACCGATGCGACTGCGGTTGCCAGAACAAACACCGCCGCCGCATCGGCCTTGCCCATGGCCTGCACCAGATGCGGGAAGGTCAGCGTCAGTTCAAGCCCGCCCCCACCCACATACAAACCGCCGAAGACGCCGAGCACCAGCACGGCCAGCGGCACCAGCGCCAGAGCGATGTGCGAGCCAGCGGCGGACTCGGCTGTAACGGCGGCTTCCGTCCGGCGGTTTGCACGGCTGGAGCGCTCGGCTTCGAGCATCGGACCCCAGTCGCGCATGAACCAAATCAGAAGGAAGACCAGCACCAGCATGAACCAGTTGTAGAAGCGAAACGGCAGGCTCAGGACGAGCCATGAAAACGGAGCGACGGCATCCGCCAGCACCGCGTCGCCCGTGTTCGTGAGGCCCTGGCGGATGACGGACATTTCGTAAGCCACCCAGGTGGAGAGCAAGGACAGTCCCGCGATGGGGGCCGACGTGGAATCCACGATGAAGGCCAGTTTCTCGCGGGAAAGTCTGGCGCGGTCGGCGATGGGACGCAGCGTCTTGCCGACCAACATGGAACTGGCCAGCCCGTCGAAGAACACCAGCCAACCCATGAAATAGGCGCCCAGTCCCGCGCGTCGGGGACTTCGCGACTGGCCCATCACGCGCGCCGAAAGAGCCGCCATGCCTCCGTTGCGATTGAGCACCTCAACGAAGCCGCCCATGAGCAACGTGAAGACCAGCACGCTGATATTCCACCGATCCGTGAGCGAGGGAATCAGCCGTCCCATCAGCAGGTCGTGGAAGGCGGCCCAGGGATGTCCGCCGTGCAGCAGCAAGGCCCCGCTGAACGCGCCCAGGAAAAGCGACAGGTAGATGTCACGCGTAATGAAGGCCAACCCGACAGCCAACACGCTGGGCCAAAGCACGGCCGGACTGGCTTTGAGATCGGTCGCCAGCAGCCAGGCGAACGTGGCGAGGAACGCCACCACCGTGATCCAAGTGCGCGTCCGGCTCATCGCCGAATCCAGACGGTCGCCTGGGCCACGCTCCACTGGAACTTGCGGGCGTGCTCACGAATCAGGAAGGGCAGGTCCAGGGTCCGGACCAGATTGAAGTGGGGCGCGAGCACCGCTTGGAGCGTTTCGAGCGTCCTGACCGGACGCCCGTCTTCTTCGAAGCCGCCGAGCCATTCGGCGCGCGGCGTGTAATCTTCGAGCCACGTGCAGGGCGTCGTCACGATCAACTGCCCGCCCGACCGCACCAAAGCGAAGAGGCTGTCCAGGCATCGGCGGGGTTCGCGCAGCCGATCCACCAGGTTGGCCAGCAGCACCACGTCGAACGAGCCCAGGTCCGGTCGCAGGTCCTGCGCATCGCCTTGCTCGAACGTGATCCGGTGGCGGTCGATCCCGGCGGGCACCACTGCCGTCGCAGGCGTGGCCAGATGGCCTTCCTCAGTGTAGGCGTAAGGCATGTTGCCATGCTGCTGAAGGTGCCGCGCGACCTCGATGAAGCGATGGGAGTAATCGATACCGAGGACCTCGGAGCAGTTCCGCGCCAGTTCGAACGTGGAACGTCCGACGGCGCAACCGAGGTCGAGCGCGCGAGCCTGGCCCGGCAAGCGCGCGATTTCCAGACACTCGGAGACGCAACGCGCCGGGTAGTTGAGGGCAGTCGCCGGGCCGAACGCCCAGGGCAGAACCTGCTCCGGCGATCCGTAGTGGAAGAGCAGGTATTCCGCGAGTGCCCGATCCGTTTCGTAGAAGTCCGGCGCGCTCACGATTTCAGCGCCTGTTCGAGATAGCGGGCGGGCCGATAATTTTCGATCACGACCTCCATCTTCCCATCGCGAAACATGCGCGCCTGCGGCACGCGAATGCACGGAGTCTTCGTGGACGAGAAGAGGATGTCGTTGTGCGTCGCGTTCCTCGCCTCCTTGAACATCTCCGGCGTCAGGTGCCCGCCCAAATGATCGCTGCGTCCCGTCGCCACGTGGAGCGTGCCGAGAATCTTCTCGTCCTGAATGTCGCGGCCCGACGCCGGGAGATCCTGGGTGCCAAATCCCAGCTCGCCCAGCTCGCCGGTCACCGGGTCGGACGCGAGCAATTGGTTATGCGCGTCGATGGTTGTCTGGTTGCCCGAGAGGAGGGTCGCCTTGTGAATCCTTCCGCCGGTCACGTCCAGAACCCCGAGGCTTCCGTCCTCGTAAAGCCGGGGGAACTGCCCTTCCGCGCCGGTCGGCACGAAATAAACTTCGCCCGCCGGCAGATTTGCGACATCGGGTTTGTCACCGCGGCACAGGCCGTGACTCTTCTGCGCCTCCTGTCGATCGCACACCAATTTCAAGGTGGCTTTTCTCCCCGCCACCTCGAAATCGATCTCGAAGGCATCGGCCCGGGTCATCGCGAGACGCAGCTTCTCCGCCTGGCGACTGACCTCGTTGTAATCCACGGAGAGGCCGGTGCGGAGAATGATCGGGTTGACGCCGTGCAGCGTCGCGCCGCGAAACCCAAACTGCTTCGCGAACGCCGTGAGCGGCGCGGTGGCCGAATACGTCGAGATGCAGAGGAGAATGTCGAAGTGGGGATAAACGTCCTTCGGGAGGCTTACCTCGTGGCCTTCGGGAGTCCACGCGGCGTCGGGCATGTCCAAGTTGCTGCCGCCCGTGATCTGGTAGGCGAACATTTCGCCACCGCGCAGACCCAATTCCTCCATGACGCCGTGCTTCAGGCCTTGATAAAAAACATCGTGCGCGTGGCGCTGGATCGTGAGCGCAGAATCTTTGAGAAAAGCGAAGCCCTCAACCTGCCTCGGATCCGCCAGATCAATCAGGATGCCGATGCGCTGGCCCGGCTTGGGTTCGAACACCGTCTTGAGCAGGCGCGCCAGATTGAATTCTGGAAACACACGGGAGGATGATTCGTTCATCATATCTGGCATGTTAGTGGGCGTTGGGTGAAAGGCAAACTCCGCTCCCCAAAAACTTAGCCCGCAGCCGAGGCGAACTGAAGGACAGCAGTGTCGTGCAATCCATTGCAGAATCTCGCCGGTATCCGAGATTTTCCCGCGGCGGCGCCAAGCAATGCGCCGACCACCGCGCCGCGATGGCAATTGTCTCCGCCGACGTTGGCATTGGCGATGACGCCCGCTTCGAAGTTGTCCGCATATTTCCAGGCCAGATAAAGCGAGGCAGGAAAGGCGTCCTCGATGTAGCAAGCCGGACTGACCCGCTGACCGATGACGACTTCATCTGGCTCGCGTGACCACTGCTCAGCTTTGCGCTCGGAGAACCAGTCGCTGCCGTGCTCAAAGATCGCTTCCCGCAACTCGCCCCCGGCGAGCACGGTGACAAGCATTCGGACGAGGGCATCGGCAGCTTTCAACAATTCCGGATCTCGATGCGTGAGTTGAACGTGCTCGCGCACGGCTTCCCGGGCCGCACTGAGATCGCCGACGAGAAAGGCGCAGAGCACGCCGACGTGGGCGAGTCCGCCAATGTGAAGGTCGTTGCCGCCGCACTTGCGCGGGTGCGTGCCGCGGGCGTAGGCTGTGAAGAATTTCCGGTGACACTCCTCGACGTAGGTATCGCGGTGGCGGCCCGGGGTGAGCATGAAGTCGAGATACCGCTGCAGGTAATCATCCGCGTCATGGCGGCCGCGAGCAATGAGAGATTCGATGAGCACCCGGCCGAGCTGGAGATTCAGCGTGTTCTCGCCCGCACGCAGAAACTGGTGATAGTGAATGCTGCGCTGCCCCCAGTATTGCGCCTGCTCGTGCAGGATGTCGCCGCGTTCATTCAGCGGCGTGTAGGCCGAGCGCCAGAGAATGCTGTCCGGATGTGGATTTCGCGGGGACAGGTAATCGCGCACAACGCCGTAGTCGCGGTGCAGCGCGGCGCGGTCGTAATACCAATGCACCGGCATCGCCAGGGCGTCGCCGATGAAGGCGCCCCAGATGGCGCCCGCACGTTTCTCATCAGTCGCGCGATTCATGATGGCAGAGTTCCACTCAACAATTCAGCCAGCGCGGCACCCGCGGCCAAGCCCGAGAGCGCCGCGCCTTCCACGCGTGGGCCGCCGAAGGCATCGCCAGCGAAGACCAGCGGCGCGCGTTCACGCAACACCACGCAGCGCTCCGGATGGGTGCGCAGCGGCAGGCTGTAACGCCAGCGATGCAGTTGCGTTTGCACCGGCACGCTCCCCAACCACGGCGCCGCTACTGCCAGTAGCGCGGCCGTCACTTCGGCTTCTGGCGTTGCCCAATGCGCCTGACTGAATTGCGGCCCTGCGTGGATGGTAATTGCCGCTCCCAGTCCAAGAGACACGCCCTTGCGCTGGTTGTCCGCCATCCAGGAAATCGGTTCGCCGGCAAACCAGAGTCCGCCTGGCTCCGGGATGAGGCTCGCCCCGGCGAGTTGCGCCAGCACTGCCAGGCATGGCGCATAGTTGATTTGCTCCAGGTCGCCGCGTATCTGCTCCGGCAAAGGCACGTCTCCGGCGGCGAGCAACTGCAGGCTTTGCGGCATCGGCGGGGTGAGTAGCAGCGCGCAACCCGAGAGGCGTTCTCCGGCCTCTGTCTTCACGACCCAGCTTGTTCCCTCGGTTTGCACGCAGGTCACTCTGGCATTGAGGCGAACGTCGAGTCCCTGGGCGAGATGTTTCGAAATCGCCGTCATTCCCGTGACGCCGCAGAACCGGGTTTCGCCCTCGCGCTTGAAGGTGCCGTCGGCCATTACAAAACCAGTGGCCCATGGCCGCACGATGCCCGCCGCCTGCCACGCTTCGACCCGCAAACGGAATTGGGGGTCGCGCGCGGTGAAAAACTGCGCCCCGTGGTCGAACACGCCCGAGTCGGTGCGCCGGGTGGCCAATCGCCCGCCAACGCCGCGCCCTTTGTCCAACACCAACACGCGTGTTCCGCTTGCCTGCACCGTGCGGGCCGCGATCAGTCCGCTGACGCCGGCGCCAATCACGATGGCATCCGCGTGTGAGTCTGGTGTCATGATAACTTGAGTCATACCGCAACGGCCTTTGCGCCGCGCCACCTGCGTACGAGCACGCACGCGCCATAATACTGGCGCTTGCTCCAGGCACGGTCAATTAGAGCGATGCAGATTTTCACTTATCTCCTAATTTGGAAAGCCATACGATAGTGTCATGCATGCTTTGACGATCTCGTTGCAGGCCTTCGTGGCCGCGTCGGTTTTCTTCGTCTGGGTGGTTCGCTATGCCAACATCATCCAGGAATTCAAGCAGTATGGGCTACCCGACTGGCTGAGTGCCGGGCGCATCTTGACACTGCCCCCGAGAATGTGGTTAAGAAGCGGCTGTGAACGGTTCCTCATCCGGTCGGAAGGAAAAACTCAACCAAAGGAAACGGATGAACCCTGAGCCTGAGCGGCCGCGCACGTTGCGGGAGATCG
>JACZKP010000120.1 GCA_014860005.1 Verrucomicrobiota bacterium
TAGCCGCCCACCGCCCCCACCGCCGTTCACCCAAACGGTGAGCCGTCCGTGCTTGACCGGCAACATCTCGGAATCTGATCTGCGCACTCAAGAATGAATTGACCGGAGCGCAATCCTATGGCTTATCTATGCCAGTGATTCGACGTGGGAAAAGGATGCGTATGTCAGGCAGAATTCAAAACCCTGCCCGGGGGGTATTCGGCGTCATGAATCAAAGCGAGTCCTTGACCTTTTTTCCAGCTAATTACCGAATGTTTCCCGGGGAATTCAACCAAGGCCGTGTGCCATGAAAACCATTCTGGTCCTTGCGCCTCACCCGGAACTTGCCGAAACCCTTCGCACCGGTCTCAACCCGGAACAATACCGGATCATTCATCGTCCGGGTCTGGAGGAAGCCGAACCGCTGCTGGCGCATGGCTTGGCCGGCGTATGCATCGTGGACGTGGAACTGACGGGGGTTCAAGGGGTCTGGCAGTTGGAGAAACTTCACCGCCGCGCTCCCAAATGTCCGGTGATTGTTTACACGGGGGCCAAGCAATCGGAATGGGAAGAGGAAGCCTACCTCCAGGGTGTTGTGCATGTGCTGACCAAGCCGGTTCGCCTGCGAACGCTTTCTGCCGTGCTTGATCGTGTGTTGGCGGGCACGCCCGCGCACAGCGCTTCCGTGTCCGCCCCGCTTGTCACCGAATCCAGCCGGGTCATGCTCAGTGGGCAAAGTGGTTTCACCAATGCCTCCCAGACCCTGGCCGTGCTCCGCGATTTTTCCTCCATTCTAACCCATTCGTTGAACGCGGAAGCCCTGCTCAAGCAGTTCCTGTTGCTGCTGCGCGAGATTCTCAGCATCAACCGCGCGGCGATCTTTCTGCGCCAGCCATACAGTGGCATTGATGCCGCCGCCGCTCCGGAAGACAACCGGCGGCTGCGTGCGGCCTGCGCCATTGGCCTGTCCAGCGGCTTGTTGGAGCACTTTGAACTGTCGTTCGAGGCGGGCATTGGCGGGCAACTCCTTCGCCTGGGCCGCATCCTGCGCCGCAATGGCGATGAGGCGCGCGGAGACATCGAGGCGCAGAAGGAATTCGAGTTGCTGGGCGCGCAGGTGGCCGTGCCAATCCTTGACCGTGAAACGCTGCTGGGCGTGGCTGTGTTCGATGGCCGGGTTACCGGCGAACCGCTGATCAACGCGGAGCTTGAACTGATTTTCCATTTGCTCGAACAGGTGGGTCTGGCCATCCGCAACATCTGGCTGCACGACCAGTTGGCCGGCAACAACGAAATGATGGCCGGGGTGTTGCGCGAGTTGAGCAGCGCCTGCGTAGTCGTCAGTCGCGACTTGAAGATTCTCCACGCCAACAAAATGGCGCGCAAATACTTTGGCCAGCGGGTGCGCAGCGGGGGCGAAATGGAATTCACCGACCTGCCGCAACTGTTGGCGAGCAAGGTTTACCAGGTGCTGCGCACCGGCGCGGCAGTGACGACCTTCAAATATGAGCCTGAAGATACCCCCGGCACTGTTTACAGTATTTCCGTGGTGCCGTTCCAACGTCAGGACGCCAGCCTGCCCATCTCCGCGTTGCTGGTGGTGGAGGACCTGACACAGAGCGATCAACTCCACCGGTTGGAGGTCGAAGCCGCCAACTTGCGGCTCGTCAAAACCATGGCTGACCGGCTGGCGCACGAGGTCGGCAATGCCATGGTGCCGCTTTCCACCCACCAGCAGTTGCTCAGCGAGAAGTACCGCGATCCCGAATTCCGCGCCTCGCTGGATGCGGCGTTGGCGGACGGCGTCAAGCGCGTGACCCGGCTGATCAACCAGATGCGTTTCCTGGCGCGCGACGCGCTCGCGGCGCAGGAGGCCTTCCCGCTGTCACCTCTGATTGAGGAAGCTTATCAGGAGGCGCGCAAGCATCAGCCGGTGAAGACCGCGCAACTCAAGTATGAGAACGGCGGCAAACCCCTGTTTATCACCGGGGATCGCGCAGCGCTGAAACACGCCCTCACCGAAGTCATGATCAATGCGCTGCAAGCGAATCCCACCGACCCGAAAGTGGGCGTGAGCCTTCAGGCCGATGCCGCGAGCGACGACCCGGCGGGCCTGCGCATCGAGGTGCAGGACAACGGGGCCGGGTTCAGTGCGGAAGCTTTACAGAAGGCGGCCTCGCCATTTTATACCACGCGCAACGTCGGTTTGGGGTTGGGGCTGGCGGTGAGCCGCAAAATCATTGAAACACATCACGGTAAACTGGAGATCGTCCCCGCCCGAAGCGGACACGTCGGGCTGGTCCGCATTTGTCTGCCCATAGAGGCCGCCAACGCAGCGAATGGGTGACGCGCAAGGCCGGGCGGGCGCCGCGGGTCGTGTCCATGAGGCGCTTTGCGGCTTGTGAACCGCTTTGCGTCCGGTAAAGTCCCATACTTGGTAGTCGGTTTAAGTTTTTGAATCGCGACCGGTCAGCCGGTCCAAGCAAGCACAATAATGTCTGCCACCACCACCATGGATGCCGAGCCGGCTGTTTGGGAGCAACCGCCGCCACCCAAACGCAAAGGCACGCTGCTCATCGTGGATGACGAGGAAGGGCCGCGGATGTCCCTCAAGGTCGTCTTCAAGGATGAATATGACCTGTTGCTGGCGGGTGACGGCGCCACCGCCATTGAACTCGCCCAGAAGCACCGCATTGACGTCGCGGTGCTGGATATCCGCATGTCCGGCATGTCCGGCATCGAAGTGCTGGAACGTCTGAAATACCTGGATCCTTCCATTGAAGTGGTGATGATGACGGCGTTTGAAACAACCGACACGATGCGCCGAGCGCTGCGGCTGCGCGCCAGCGATTACATTAACAAGCCCTTCGACTTGGTCACCATGCGTGCCGCCGTGGCCAACGCCATGCAACGGCGCACGCTCGAAAGTGAAATCCACAACAACGCGGAGAAACTCCAGCAACTCACCGCCGAATTGCAGCACCAGAAGATTGAGCAGGAGCTCGCGCAGACGCGCGGCGACATCTACGCCAGCATCATCCACGACATCAACAGTCCTTTGACGGTCATATCCGGTTTCCTTCAGTTGATGAACCAGCGCATCGGCAATGCGTCGCAGTTGGGCGAGGAGGACGTGGATTTCGTCAAGGACCGGCTCAAAGTGCTCACGCGCCAGGTCACGAACTGCATCGAGATTTCGCGCCGGTATCTCAGTTTCCTGCGGCGCCAACCGGATGACGTGCCCCGGGTGGGCGTCAACCAGGTGCTGGCCGATTTGAACCATCTCATCCGGGTCCACCCCGCCTTGCGCGACAACGAGTTTCACATTCATCCGTTGGCCGAAGACTGCGGCGTGCGGATCAACGGGACGGATGCCATCCAGATTCTGCGCAACCTTGCGGTCAACGCCTTCCAATGTTGCGCTCAGCCTCACCGGGTGGAAATCGAGGGTGAAGTGCTGCGGCAGGAACTGGAACTGGCACAATTCAAGGACGGCCCGGAAACGCGTCTGCTCAATGTGGAGAACTTTCAGAACGCGCCCCCGCTCATCCGACTTTCCGTGCGCGACAACGGTCCGGGCATCCCAGCCGAAATCCTGCCTCGGGTCTTCCAGCCTTACTTCACCACCAAGGACGCCCGCCACGGCACCGGGCTTGGTTTAAGTATTGTCCAACGGCTGGTCAAAGAGGCGGGCGGCGTGCTCCACGTGCGAACCCGCACGGGCGAGGGTACCGTCTTCACCATCTACCTGCCGGGAACCCCGCTCCCAAACCAGGGTTGAGCAAGGCGGATCGGAGTCACGCAGATTGCAGGAGCGGGGGAAATCCCATTCCGACTTACGCCGCTTGGCACATCGCCCGGGCGGGTCGCTTACCAAATCGCACTGGATCAACTCTTCTTCAGGCACGGTGTCGTGGCCGCTTCTATATCCCCCGCATGATGGCCCGGCTCGGGAGTTGGTGCATCGCCTGTCCGGGTGGTGACAGACGCCCGATTTTGGTGGTGAAGATTACCGGCCCTCGACGTTGCGGCGGATTTCGTTATGCTGGCGGTCGCGAGACATGAGTGACGTTGAATCCTCGTCCAGCGCCCCGGGGAACTCCACTTCCGGCGCGCCCCATGATCCTTATGCGGTTCTGCGGAACCGGGACTTCACGCTTTACCTGACGGGCCGGCTCATTGCGGCGTTCGGCCAGCAGATGCTCACGGTAGCCGTGCTCTGGGAACTGTACGAGCGCACGCACTCGCCGTTGCACCTGGGGTTTGTGGGGCTGACGCAAATAATTCCCATGCTCCTCGGCATGCTGCCTGCCGGACACGTGGCGGATAATTTCGAACGCAAGCGGGTCATCATGGCCATGATCTCGGTGATCGCGCTGGCCAGTCTGGGGCTGACGCTGGTTTCCGCCCTCCATGCGCCGGTGATCTGGATTTACGTGTGTTTGCTGGTTTCGGGGATCGGGCGGACATTCTTGTGGCCGGCCAGCGCGGCGTTTCTACCGCATCTCGTGCCGCGGGCCTTGTTCTCGCGCGCGGTAACGTGGAACACCAGCACCTTTCAACTTTCCTCCGTGGTGGGACCGGTGGCGGGCGGCGCGCTCGTTGCCTTGACGCGCAGCGCAGCCACGGTGTATGCGTTGAACACCGCCGCAGCGTTGATTTGTCTCGCGCTCGTTTGCGGCATCCGGCGGCGGCATCGGCCCGCCATCCAGGAAAAAATGACGCTGCCCGGCCTGCTTGCGGGCTTCAAATTTGTGCTGCATAACCGCATCATCTTCGGAACGATCACGCTGGACATGTTCGCCGTGCTGCTGGGCGGGGCAACGGTGCTGCTGCCGGTGTACGCCAAGGAGATACTGCGCGTCGGGCCCGGGGGATTGGGACTCTTGCAGGCGGCCATGCCGACGGGCGCGATCCTGTGCGGGCTGATCATTGCGCATCGTCCGCCGATGGAGAAGGCGGGGCGGGCATTGATGTGGGCAGTGACCTTGTTTGGTGCGGCCATCATCGTGTTTGGCGTTTCGCGCTGGTTCTGGCTCTCGTTCGCGGCGCTGTTTGTCTGCGGCGCCGTGGACAACGTGAGCGTGATTGTGCGGCACACGCTGGTGCAATTGCTCGCGCCGGACGAAAAGCGCGGACGCGTGTCGGCCGTCAACAGCCTCTTCATCGGCACATCAAACGAGCTGGGCGGGTTTAGATCAGGCTCCGTTGCCCATTTGTTCGGGTCAGCAATGGGGAACACGATCGCCACCGGCGCCCTGATCTCGGTTGTGTCCGGCGGCGTGGGAACCATCCTGGTCGTAATCGCCGTGGCATTGATCTGGCCGGAAATCCGGCGCTACGGACGATTGGACCTATAAGTTGACGCCATGGCTTTCGACCCTGACAAACTGAAAGCTGACCTCGCGGCGCTTGCCGCAAAAGGCTTGTTCCTCGGCACGTCGTCGTGGAAATATCCGGGCTGGTTCGGCCAGCTCTACGAGCGTGATCGCTACATTTGGCGAGGCAAGTTCTCCAACGCGCGCTTCGAGCGCCATTGTCTCGCGGAATACAGCCAGGTGTTCAAAACAGTGTCCGTGGATGCAGCCTACTACCAATTCCCGACCGTGCGCTGGCTGGAGGCCATGGTTTCGCAAGTGCCGGACGATTTCCAGTTCACTCTCAAAGTCACGGACGAGATCACGCTGAAGAGATTTCCAAACCTGCCGCGCTTTGGCCAGCGCGCGGGCAAGCCAAACGAGCATTTCCTGAACGCAGACCTGTTCGCGTCCGCATTTCTCGTTGCGTGCGAGCCATTCCGCGCAAACATCGGCGTGTTGATGTTTGAGTTCTCGCAATTTTATTCTGGTGATTTCGCGCGCGGTCGGGAGTTTGTCGCGGCGCTGGATGAGTTTCTGGTGAAGCTGCCACGCGGTTGGCGGTACGGCGTGGAGCTTCGCAATCGGAATTTCCTCCAACCGGAATACTTCACCGTCCTGACGCGACATGGCGCGGCGCATGTGTTCAACAGTTGGCAGGACATGCCGCCCGTGGATGAACAACTCGCGCTGCCCGGCTGCTGGAGCAACCCGGAGTTTCTGGCCGCCCGGTTTCTATTGCGGCCGGGACGCAGGTATGAGGACGCGGTCAAGCTATTCAGCCCCTACGAACAGGTGAAAGACCCGTATCTCGAAGGGCGGAAAGCAGCGGCGAAGCTGATCAAAAGTGCAACCACAGGGAGCAATCCGGCCAAGGCGTTCATCTACGTGAACAATCGGCTTGAAGGGAATGCGTTGGAATCCATCGCGGCGGTTATGGATGAAGCGGGTGCGAAGTGAATCCCGGCAAAGCACGCGGACATCCAGCGTGCAGCATCATTCCGGGTGAGAATTCCCCGAAATCCGCTGCGCGCCAGGAACTCCTGAACCGCCGCCGCCAGCTTGAAGGGTCGGGTCAGAAGGTTGAGACATCGAGCTGTGGAATCCCCTGCTCAGAGCAGCAAAGCGTCATTTCGCCGGCTTCAATTCTTTGAGAAAGGAACTGGTCGGGAAGTATCTTCCGGGACAGCGCGTCTTGAGCACGTTGATCTGCTGGTGCGTCTTGACCGCACTGCGGGAAAGCTTGCTGCGTTTCATCAACGCCTCGGTCAACGCGGTGAGGCTTTGCATCTGTTTGGCCGTCGGCTTCTTCTGGTCGAAATTGCCGATCAGACAGATGCCGAGGCTGACCTTGTTTTGCGCCAAGCTCGCCAAGTGACCGCCGTCCAGTTGTTTGGTCCAGCGCGAGCCGACACCGATTTCGCCGTCGCCCATGCCGCTGCCGTTGCCGATGACAAAATGATAAGCCAGACCGTTCTCCATGCGTCGCTCCTCCCGATGATAACGATCCAGGGATTTGAGCGTGCCGGTATCCACGCCGCTGTGATGAATCACGATGTGCTTCCAGCGGCCCGAGGTGACCGGAGCGCGGTCAATCGCGTTTTGCACTAGGGGGTTCAGCGCCGGGCGCTTCGCCGCATTGGCCGACTTGGTCGGAATAATAAGACGCTGCCCGACGTAAATGCGCGCGTCCTTGGTCAGGCCGTTGCGATCCGCCAAATGCGCCACCGTCACATTATTTTTCCGTGCAATACCGTACAGCGTGTCGTTTCGCTTCACGACGTAGGACTGATCCGCCTGCGCCACCAGTGTCAGCCATGCAAACAGCATTACGCCCACCGCCGCCCGGCAGCCAACTCCAAGGATGTTTTGACTCGCGCTCAACATTTCATTTTACACGTCCTCGCAATTTGCCTATTCCCCCCGCCACGGGCGAGAGCTTTTTGGGGACAACCAAGACACGACGCAAAAAATACTGCTTATGAAACGCATCCTTTGGCTGGTCTGGCTCGCGGTAGCAACCACTGCCACGGCCCAACCAGCGGCCGCCCCGGCTTTCACTCGTATTGAAGACGTAATTTACGGGCGCAAATTCGGCACGGCGCTGACACTCGATGTCTTTCAACCCGCCAAACCCAACGGCGCAGGCATCGTGTTCGTGGTCAGCGGCGGCTGGTTTTCGTCGCATGAAGCCATCAGACCGGACTGGTGCCGGCCGTTTCTGGACCGCGGTTACACCGTGTTCACCGTCGTGCATGGGTCGCAGCCGAAATTCGTCGTCCCGGAAATTCTTGAGGACATTCACCGCTCAATCCGCTTCATCCGGCACAACGCCGCCAAGTATGGAGTTGATCCGAATAAGTTGGGCATCACGGGCGGCAGCGCGGGCGGACATCTTTCGCTGACGATGGCGGTCAAGGGCGGCAAGGGAAAAGCCGACGCCAAAGACCCGATTGACCGCGAGAGCAGTGAGATTCATGCGGTCGCCTGCTTCTTTCCGCCCACCGATTTTCTGAACTACAACAAACCGGACGATGACGCGGTCGGCGTGGGCACGTTGCAAGGTTTCAAGTCGGGATTCGGTCCGCGCTCGGACACCGCCGAGGGTCGCCAGGAGTTGGGCCGCGAAATCTCGCCGATTTTTTTCATCCAGTCGAACACGCCGCCGATTCTCATCATCCACGGCGACGCGGACAAGTTGGTGCCGTTTTATCAGGCCGAACAATTCGTGAAACGCTGCGAGGAATTGGGCGTGGAAGCGAAACTGGTGGTGCGCGAAGGCAAGGCGCATGGTTGGGCGGGCATCGAAAAAGACCTGCCGATCTTCACCGACTGGTTCGACGAGCATTTGCGCGGCATCAAGCCGCCTGCGGCTTCTGGTCAATCGCCTTGAGTTTGCGAACATCCCAAGCTATTCTGCCGCCATGCCGATTTACGAATTTCATTGCGAGAAGTGCGAGAAGGACAGCGAAATCCTGGTCCGCTCCAGCGATTGGAAGGGAACAAAATGTCCGAATTGCGGTTCGACGAAGTTGGAGAAGAAGCTTTCCGTGTTTGCCTCGGCCAGCGCTGGCGCCGCGGGCGAAGCGCCCACCTGCACCGGAACACCGTCTTCCTGCCGCATGTGCGGCACGGGAAGGCCGCATAGGCACTAAGCTACGGCAACATCGGTGAGCAGCGAGCGCGAATGTGGGCATGATGCCGGGGAGGGATTCTGCTTTGGCTCGATGGAACCGGACTATTTGTCTGGCCTTGCCGATGACCAACGAGAAGGCCGAGTCCTGATGGACAGTGACCTGTGCATTGTGGACGACCGTCACCACTTCATTCGTGGTCGTCTGGAACTGCCAATTTTAGGAACGCAGTCCACGTTTGTCTGGTTAGTGTGGGTTTCCTTAAGCGAGAAGAACTTCAACCGCACAGTTGACCTGTGGGAAACGCCCGGACGCGAGAACGAGCCGCCATATTTCGGTTGGTTAAACACACGTCTCCCTGGTTACCCTGACACAACTCAGCTGAAAGTGAATGTTCACACGCTTCAGGTGGGTAAACGTCCTTTAATCGAAGTCGAACACAGTGATCATCAACTCGCTGTCGAGCAACACCACGGAATAACCAAGCAACGAGCGGAGAGCCTTGCCAAACAGGTTGCCTTGGAATGGACTTAAACCGCGACAATGCGGCTTATCTGACTCAAGCACACACTTTCATTGCATTTGCCTGCCGCAAATCTGCCACGGCCCAATCGGGTTTGTGTGACTGAAGTTCCCCCAACGCATGGCCACCCGTGGCGACGGCCAGTACTTTTGCACCTATGGCCCGCGCGCAGCGAATGTCCAGCGGCGTGTCGCCAATCACCAGCACCTGCTCACCGCGCAGTTTGTCGTTCAGCAAACGATTGCCGCGTTCGTGCGCGATGGCGGCGATCTGGTCACGCTCTTCGTGGTCGTCCGCAAACGCGCCCGTCTCGAAAACGTCCCAGAGATCGAAATGGCGCAGCTTGATTTCCGCCCCCAACCGGATGTTTCCCGTGAGCAGGCCCAGCACCGGCGGTTGCGGCAGCGCGCGCAGTTCCTGGATGAAGTCCAGGACGCCGTGACAGGTCCGCGATTCGCTTTCCTTGAGGATGTGGTCGAGCCAGAACACGTATCGCTCGAAGAACGTTTGAAAATTCTCCGGCGACGCCGCGATGCCGTGGGAGGTGAAGAACTCGCGCACGAGACTGTAATCGGTCCGACCCGCGAACTTGAGTTGCTCAAAGCCGTGCGTGGCGTTGAACTCAGTGGCGAACACCTTGCGGAAAGCCTTCACGCCCGCGCCGCCCGTGTGCAGCAGCGTGCCGTCAATGTCGAATAAAACCAAGCGAATCATTACGCCGGCAGTCTAGGAGCCGGCTGGCAGGGAGGCAATGTCCGTGAGGCGACCGATCCGCCGCGGTTGAATCCGATCCCCAGGATGGGATACTCGGCGGAGAAAGAGGGAGAGCAAGTGGCAGACAAGGGTGTGCTCAAGCCCGGCAAGCGCGCAAATTTCCTGCTGGAATCCGCGGCGTTGCGTGCTATTGATTCTGGCAACCAAACCGGACCAACCGGATCGTGACACATAAGCGCGCATTTACGTTGATTGAACTGCTGGTGGTGATTGCCATCATCGGCATCCTGGCGGCGATGTTGCTGCCCGCCCTCGCCCGGGCCAAGGAGAAGGCCAAAGGCACTTCGTGCCTCAACAACCTCAAACAATGGGGGCTGGCCACGCAACTTTACGTGACGGACAACAACGATTTTCTCCCGCCGGACGGCACGCCCAATCCCGGCCATTCCGCCACCAACGTCGGCTGGTATATCCAGTTGCCGCTGGTGCTGAGTCTCCCCCGTTACCATGAAATGCCTTGGCGCACCAACGCGAGCGCCGAGATAGGACGAACCGTCTGGCTGTGCCCCACCAATCCGCGCCGCAGCAACGGGAACAACTTGTTTCATTATTGCTTGAACCAATACGTCAATGGCACGGGCGCCGACAATCGTCCAGCGAAGATCTCCTCGTTGAACCGGCATTCGACCATCGTCTGGTTGTATGACAGCAAGAACCTGCCTGCCGTGGGCACACCCAATTACGTGCATACCAACCTGCACAGCGGGGGTGCGCAATTCACCTTTTTGGACGGTCATTCCGCGCGCTTCAGAAAGGACGATTACTGGGATTCGTCTGGCAATCGCGGGCGCACCAATAATCCTAATCTGACTTGGATCCCTTGAGGTTGGCACCGTTCATTTGGTTAAAATGGAACGGCCCATTGGTGGTGCGCCAAGCTGGACAAGTGGGCCGTTCCGCCCTGAATTCGACCGGTTCTTTCGGCCAAGGGTTGGGACGGGGCGAAATTTCAGCAGGAAATCAGGAATCAAGAAGGGCGCGCCCGGGAGGAAGTTCTCAGGATCTGACATCCACGTAGCGTTTCCAGTTCGCCGCCGCCGCCTTGGCCACCCAAAAGGATTCACAGACATTGATCGCCGGGGCACCGCTCTGCCACTTACCCTGATCAAAGGAGTAGAGCACGTACTGCTGTTGGTCGCGGTCGAACAGGTGAATCACATCGCCGTCGGCAACCGGGAATTCAAGGTCTTCGCGCAGCAAACCTGGCTGGGGAAACAGGGGACTGCGGATTGAGAAGCCGGCGGGGATGGGCGTTGACAGGGCGCCTTGCTCCACGACGCCGCAGAAACTCAGCGATTTGTAATCGGAGGTTGGATTGAAGAAGATCGCTCCTTCACCGGGTTTGAGCCTTTCGGAAGGGTTCGTCCACTGATCTCGTTGAACCATGTTCTCCGTCATGCGAAACAATCGGGTGTCAAACCGATTGAGAGACGTGCCGTTGGGCCAGCCTTTGAACAGTTCGCCTACGGTCTGAACACCGGTGGCAAAAGGATTGGCGATCATGGAATAGCCGGGCGTCACAATGGTTGAGGCGTAGCCGAGGACATTGGCCGACGGCACGCCTCCGGCGACCACCCGATAAAGGCGATAGCTGAACTTGGAGGCTTCGGAATCCACATACTCGGTGACAGGCGAGCAAGCCACGTCGGCGGTAAGCAATCGCCAATCTTTCAGATTGGTGGAGGTCTGAATTTCCCACGACATACCCTTGGGGAGCGCGAACTTGAATCGGAAAGGACCGTAAGGGAACCGCTCCGGGTCAACCAGCTCGGGCGGGTTGATCATCTGGGGCCTGGCAATGCGATGAAACGTGGATTCGCGGACCTTTGCAATCAGCGATTCCAGCAAGTTTGGTTGTGTTAATACGCTCACGAATCCAACGAAATTAGTTTATTCACCCGCCAGACACGCTACCACGGTGCAAGTCGCCACGATATAGGGCAAAGCCTGAACCTCGTGTCCGGTTCTGTCCTACAACGTCCCGGCAGGAGGAAACTCCATGGTTGCCGCTACAACACCTGAAGTGGCCACAAGATTGAGACGATGCTGAAGCGCAGCGCGGCAGAGCCGCAACCAAACCCACGCCGCCCGACTTAACGCAGAGGGCGCAGGGGTTCTCGCAAAGGTCGCAAAGCGATTCACCTCTGCGTTCCTCCGCGCCAACCTCCGCGTCCTCTGCGTTTAAAAATCTTCTCAGAATTGCGCGATGGTGGGAGATAGCACTATAGCGGGGGTGTGGGTGTACGCCTGTATCGGACTTGCGACTGTTCACGTTGCAGAGCCATGCCTCGTCCCGTGCCACGGCGCCCCTGGATTCAAATAGATTACGGCACCCGGTAAACGCGGAAGAAATGCGGCTGGCCGCCGAGGTTGGTGGAGAAGGAATACAGCGATCCGGCGGGAACGAGATTGGAAGCCACCACGATCCAGGCGCTCAGATTTGATGATGACTCCACCTGATACGGTTGGCCGGGAACAGACTCCCAAGTGAGCGTGAAGGCTTCGTCCGCCAGCGTGGCGGAAAGCAGGCGGAACGGTTTGTCGTAGGGATGATTGAAAACCATCATCACCGGAAGATGATCCGAGGCGGTGGCGCTGTCGCCCGCGACCAAGAGCGGTGAAGGTTCGGTCAACTTATCACTGCGGAAGACTTGGGCGTCGGCCACGTTCGAGAAAAGCAATCCGCAAGGCAGAATGTAGTCGTAGCGCCGGGTGAGGTTCGCGGCACGAATGGAGAAGGTCAGGTCCTCACCTGTGAGCGGATTAATGGGGGTGGTCAGGTGCAGCCCGGTGGGAACACTGGTCAGGCTTTGGACGGTGAGCGGTTGGCTTGCAGGCGGGCGGGCGATGTCTTCGTTCAAATCTCCGGTGAGCAAATAAGGCCGCAGTTGGTTGGTGGTGAGAAATCCGGTGACGAAGAAATTGGAAATTGCCTTCGCCTCGGCGGCCCGGCGGGCGGAATCGTCGGTGCCCTGACCCGCTTTCAAATGCGTGGTGAAGACATGCAGCGGTTGCGGAAAGCCAGGCACCGCGATCTGCGCTTCGAACAGATCGCGGGTGAAATTTCCATTGTAGCCAAAGTTCACGAGGCTCACGCCATCCAGCCACTTGGTCGAACGCGTGATGGGAAACCGGCTCGCAATGACGCTCCGAATAAACCCGTCCGTGCCGGAGTTGGTGGCCAGTTCATACCCCGGCAAATAAGCGGCCACCAGGCCCGGCATCTGCCAGGTGTTGGTGAAGGGAATTTCCTGGAAGGTGACAATGTCCGGTTGCAGGTACTGCAGTTGGCGGCCAATCGCCTGCACCTGCGGCGAATTGGTGCTCCAATCTTCCACCAGTGCGCCATGCGTGTTGTACGTCACGAGACTGAAACCCGCGACCAGTGGTGGCGTTACCGTCAAGGACGCTGGCGCGCTGCTCGTCGCGCCATGGAGGTTCGTCACTGTAACCGTGTAATCACCGGCCTGGGCGGGAACAACCTTGTCCAGCGCGAGCCGGGCAGTCGTTTCGCTAGGAAGCGCGTCACCGTTGAACTGCCACTGATAACCCAGCGGCGGTGTGCCGGTGGCAGTGACGGTGAATATCGCCGTGCTGCCCTCTGCGACCGTCTGGTCCTGCGGCGGTTCGGTGATAGTGGGTGGCAAGCTCGCAGCCGGCGGATTCGCTTCCGCAAAGCTGGTGGCCACGATCAGGTCATCCAGCGTCAGCACGCCCATCCCGCCGCCCGAATTGGACTGGCGCAACGCAAAGGTCGTGATGGCCAGCGCCGTTGCTGAATCCGTCGCATCGGCGCGATCTGTAAGGGAATCTTCGCCGGCGGGATTGATCCAAAGCGTAGTCGCGGGAGGCGCCACTGTGTACCTCACCACCAGTGTGTAATTGCCGCCCAATGCCAGGTCAGTTGGGATGGCGAGCGGCGTGTTGGCGACATTGGCCACGCCCACGCGGAAGAAGCCCGGCACGGCCCCGCTGGTCGTGGCAAACACCTTCGCGCGGAAGTTGGCGCTCCCGCTGTCCTTGAAATGCGCGAAGTAATTGCCCGCGCCGCTGGGCAGGGCGCTGAAGTTGATGGTGAAACTCGCGTAAAGCGTATCGCCGCTGTACGGCCCGTTGGTCAAACCCGCCGCCACATCCTCGGAATGGTTCTGCGACAGTTGCACGCGGCCGGAAACAACTTGGGTCTGCCCAGTCGTGCCGCTGTGTGCTTTCCAGAAGAATGTCGAATTCGTGATCAACGAACCGCTCGGGTAGGAGAAGGAATCATACAGGATTACGGCCGCACGTGCCGTATTGGAAGACAGCAGCAGACCCGCCAGTATGATACCCAGCCGACGGGCGACGGTGACATGACCAAAA
>JACZKP010000121.1 GCA_014860005.1 Verrucomicrobiota bacterium
GTGAAGGAGTTGATCGAGGTCATCCAGAATTACGTGAAAACCAACAACGAAAACCCGAAGCCTTTTGTGTGGACGAAACGCGTTGACGAAATCTTAGAAAAGGTCAGTCATTGTAAAGCCAGCACTGTTACAGCACACTAGTAGTCCTCATGATTGCTCGAGGAAAAAGAGCATTTGTTCACTGACTCGAATTGATTTGCGTGTCTTGAAATCATCAACACCGTCACTGAAGTCAACGGTCACTCCCCATTTGTAGAAATTGCCGCCCCAATACATTTCGACTCTCTGGCAACGATCATCTGGGCCAAAGTAAAATATCGCTTGCACATCATCACCGGCAAACAGGCCTGTCCAAACAGGCGGAAAATGCGATGCCGTTAGGCGATTTCTCGAAATTGTGCCTGCGTCAACATCGGCCTTCAACCGCTCGGCGAACTTGCGGATTTCGGTCACACCAATGCGCCTATCAATGTGATCGGCCGCCGCGCGGAGGAAGATCGCGTCCCGCTTCTCCCCGGAGGAGAGCAGCCAGATGCCGGCCAGTCCCAGCAATGCGGATACGATTACTGCCGGTTGACAGGCGCGCCCACTGAGGCGCAGCAAGCTCGCAAAAATCAATCCGAGGATTCCGGCCACTCCGGGCAGGAAAAAGTTAAGGGAATAGGCCAGAACCATTGACTTTGCGCGGATCAAACCTTGTCCGGCAGCAGAAGGTAACCAGTAATTCAAACAAATTGCCAACACGCCAATCGCCAGAACCAATCCGGGGAGGATTAACCGCCAGGGGATCCTTGTATGCCCATTGGGGTTCATGATCAAACAGTCAATGAATCCGTCAGGTCTTCAACTTCATAACCATCTATCGTTTAAGCAGGACGTGGCTGCCGGAGTCACGATTTCGTCAGGTGGGCAAAAATGTCGCGATAAAACTCGGGATGGCTTTCCCAGGTTTGCGACGTGATCAAGCGGCCATCCACCACGCTTTCCTTGTCCACCCACTTGCCGCCGGCTTGTTCCACTTCCAACCGCACATTGCGATAGCACGTCAGCGTCCGCCCGCGCACCAGGCCCGCCGCCACCAGGATTTGCACGCCGTGACAGATGGAGAATATCCATTTGCCCTGCCGATGAAATTCCTGGATCAGCCGGATCACCTTGGGGTCGTGCCGCAGGAATTCCGGCGCGCGTCCGCCGATCAACAGCACCGCCACGTACTCGCGCACCTTCACCTGCGCGAAGGTCAGGTCGCTGGGAATCCGGTAACCGGGCCGCTCGACGTAGGTGTTCCAATCCGGTTCGAAATCGTGAAGGACCCCGTGCAGCAGCTTCTTCTTTGTGGCCGCAATGGGCGCGGCATAGCCCGCCTCGCGGAAGCGGTGTTGCGCGTAGTAAATCTCCAGCGATTCGCCGGAGTCGTCAGTGATGATGAGAATCTTTTTGGGCATGGCTTGAGTTAATGGGAATTTGTTTTGGGCCGCGCGACGCAATCTGGAGCAGAAGGCTTAGGCGTAATGCCTTTCGGGAATTCAGACCGACGTTTGTCCCGGAGGGACATCCGGCCATAGCCCAGCGTTTCAACGCTGGGTTGAGCCGCCAAGCGGGACAAGTCCCGAAGGGACGGCAGAAAGCCGGCTCGGCAACGCGATGCTCTTTCGTCCCGCTGGGACTCGCTGATTTTGGATCGCGCAACCCAGCGTTGAAACTCTGGGCTATTTTCACAATGTCCCTCCGGGACAGGACCGTCCAATTCCCGAAAGGCATTAGGGCTAACCCCGGCCGTTATAGCCGTGAGAGCCAATTCACCACTGCTTCCTCGGGCGCTGGCTCGGTTAGGACGCGCAGTTTGCGGGAGGCGCTGATTGCTTTGTACGCCGATTGAATCGAGGTTGTGGGAAAAACTCCCCCGGTGTTGTGCAACAACAATGGATTCGGCGCAGCCAGCATGGCCGCGCCCTCGAACGTGCCGATGTTTCTGAGTCCTGGACAGAAGAAGTCCGCTTCCAGCAAGACTTCATCACTTGCAATCTCGAGCGCGTTTCCGTCGGCCACCACGGCATCCACCGCCGGCGCGGCCAGCAATGCCCAGAGACCCGCCCGGCCCACACCGTGCAGCACCACTTTGCCATCCCGCCGGCCCCCGAATACCAGCGCCCGCCCGGCCGCGCCAGCAGTGACGAGGTCGCGCACGCGGGATTGCAGTTTGGTGCGATTGTAGGTGGTGAAGAAATTGGCAAATTGATTCGTGGGCTCGCCGCTCGAATAAGCCTGAAGCACCATGACGGCCTGGCCGCGTTCCAGCAGACTGGCCGCCAGACCAAGCGGTTCGCCATCCGTGCCTAAATACGCGTCCGCGTCATCGGCATTCGCCAGCACCACCAGGTTCTTTATGCGACTGGCGGATCTGACGCGCGGGGTGAAACAAACCGCAGTCAGCGCCTGTTCCTCACCCTCGCGATGAATAACCATCTCCGAGCCGGACCAGGCTGAGTCCCGGCGCAAGGCTCTGAGTTTCGTTTCGACGACGAGGCCAGGCCACTCGACCTGCAAGGTGTGCTTCCAGGCGGGCAGCATCACTTGTCGAAACTTGGCTACGCCCGCCTGATTGCGCGGCACAAGCTTGCGCCACTGTTCGCGATACATCGCCTTGAGGGACTCATTAAACTCGTCCCGGCTCAGAGCGTTGGCGGGCAGTTTACCATCGGGAAACACGCGCAAGTCCGCGTCTGGCTCCTTTAGGTATGGCAATTCTTTGAGCGAAGCCGGATCGGGATGCCGCAAGAGCCATTGGCCAAACCATTCATACACCGCCTCCCGGCTGGTTTGGTTGTAGTTGTGTCCGTAGTCAAAAATCACATAGCGCAGACGGTCGCTCGCGCCCAGCAGCCGGTAGATGTTCTCAATGGCCGGCCCTTCGACCTCCAGCGTGGCTTTCGTCCAGTCGCCAGTGGCGGCTACCAGAATCTGCGGACACGGCGCGGCGGCGGCGGCAATCTCCATGTTGGAATACTGAACGCGGAGCCCGGGCGCGTTTTCGCAACTGCAACCGCCCTGCATCGAGTGACTCACCATCACCGCCGGAGCCAGCGCGGCAAAACGATCCTCAATCGCGCCCAGCATGAACGTCTGCGTCCCGCCACCCGAAGCCCCGGTGCAGGCCAGCCGCTTCTTGTCCACGTCCGGCAGCGACGCAAGAAAATCCAGCGCGCGAATGCTGTTCCACGTCTGTAATCCCATCAGGCTGATGTTCCAGAGCTGGTCCGTGCGATTCGTTCCAAACTGGCGATGAGTTTCATAGAAGGGACGGTTCGGCGCTGCACCCGAGAATTGCGTGTCGTTGTACCCG
The DNA here is from genome assembly GCA_014860005.1 of Verrucomicrobiota bacterium. The sequence goes on from JACZKP010000121.1 coordinate 3,344, forward strand.
ACCATGTCGTAGGCAAACGCCACCATTCCCTGTCGCGCAAAACTGATGCAGCGCGCCGCCACACTGCCCTCCTTCGTGTCCGCCACCCGGCCATTGGACCAATGACCGTGTGGGTTCAGAATTCCGGGAAACGGTCCGCGACCCTGACCCAACGGGCGATAGAGATTTCCGGCCAGATAGAATCCCGGATAAGTCTCTAAATAAACCTTCTCGACGCTGTAACCATCGCGCTCGATCCGGCCGAAGATTTGCGGGTTGAGCGGTGTTTTGGCTGGCAACGGCCACAGCCCGCAACTCACCAGAACCTGCTGCCGGATTTCCTGCGCACGCGATTCCCAATCCGCACGCGTCGGGATTTCCGGAAACGTGCGCGGTGTGTTTAACGTCCTGACGGCTTCTCCCTCCGCAGCCCGCGCCGAAGGCGCAAGCAGACTGGAAACGAGAACGCCAAGGAACAGGCTGCCGAGATTCACGATGCGCTTGGGATGTTTCATGGCCCTGATTGAAAGCGAAATGTTGTTCAATCGGAAGCAGGAAATGCAGAGCGACGAACTGTCTTGTTTTCCACGAACCGCCACCGCCTGAGCATGGGCCTTTGCTTCATGGCATCAACAATCCACTGGGAACAATGTCCCTGACGCAGGGTGGAAAACACGCCGTCGTGTGGACAGGAGCAAACAGAGAGTTTCTCCGTTCCCTCTGTTTCCTCCTGTTCAATTCCGGCATTTCCGCACATTCGAGCATTGTCACAACAGGTCGAGCAAGACCGCAGGCGACAGCCGGAACAATGTGTTCTAAAGTCAGGTCAACGTTTGACAACAAAGATCAAGATTATGACTACGACCAAAACCAAAGCCTATTCCGCCGCGAGCGCAACTTCCTTGCTGGCTTCCACCCAGATTGACCGCCGCAATCCGACGGAACGCGATGTGCAGATTGAAATCCTCTTCTGCGGCGTCTGCCACTCCGACCTTCACTTCGCCCGCAACGAATGGGGCTTCACCCAGTATCCGGCTGTGCCGGGACACGAGATCGTCGGTCGCGTGACGGCTATCGGCGGCGGCGTGAAGAAATTCAAGGTCGGAGACACTGTCGGCGTGGGTTGCCTCGTTGACTCGTGCCGCACCTGCCCCGACTGTCGCGCGGGTCTGGAGCAATTCTGCCCGGACATGACGATGACCTACGGCAGCATGGACAAGCATCTCAACGCCCCGACGCTCGGTGGTTACGCGCAGAGCATCGTCGTGACGGAGGACTTCGTGCTGCGCATGCCAGCCAACCTCACCCTCGCCGCCGCCGCGCCGCTGTTGTGCGCGGGCATCACCACGTATTCTCCGCTGAAACACTGGAAGGTTGGCCCCGGCCAGAAGGTCGGCATCGTCGGGCTTGGCGGTCTCGGCCACATGGGCGTCAAGTTCGCCAAGGCCTTCGGCGCGCACGTCGTGCTGTTCACCACGTCGCCGGGCAAGGTTGCGGACGGCAAACGCCTCGGCGCTCACGAAGTTGTGATCTCCAAGGACGACGCGCAGATGGCGGCTCACGCCAACAGCTTCGACTTCATTCTCGATGCCGTCTCCGCCACGCACGACATCAACGCCTACTTGAACCTGCTGAAACGAGACGGAAACCTGACGCTCGTCGGCGCGCCTGAGAAGCCGCTGCCGGTGGCAGCCTTTCCACTGATCTTCCAGCGCCGTTCCTTCTCCGGCTCGCTCATCGGCGGCCTGCCCGAGACGCAGGAGATGCTGGATTTCTGCGGCCAGCACAACATCACCTGCGACATCGAAATGATCCGCATGGACGAGATCAACACCGCCTACGAGCGCATGCTCAAGAGCGACGTGAAATACCGTTTCGTGATTGATATGGCGTCGCCTAAAACGTGAACGCGGACGCGCGAAGACTTGAACCGTTGATTTTCCACACCCCTCCCCGTTCGAGGCGGAGCAGGTTTTGAGTTTTCTACGCTCCTTTGCGGCGATTCGATTTCGCGCGATTCGCGGTTCACGCAATCAACTCTTTCAGGACCTTCCCATGTACGTCGGTCAGACGGAAGCGGCGGCCCTGCATGAAATACGTCAGCCGTTCGTGATCCACTCCGAGCAGGCGCAGCATCGTGGCGTGGAAATCGTGGACGTGGATGCCGCCCTTCGTGATGTTGTAGCTGAAATCGTCCGTCTCGCCATAGACCAAACCGGGTTTCACGCCGCCGCCGGCCATCCACATTGAGAAGCAGCGCGGATGATGATCGCGGCCATAATCGTCTGCCGTCAGTTTGCCCTGCGAGTAGCTCGTGCGCCCAAACTCACCACCCCAGATCACCAGCGTGTCTTCGAGCAGGCCGCGCTGTTTCAAATCGGTGATCAGTGCGGCGCTCGCTTGATCGGTCTCCTTGCATTGCACGGAAATCCCTTTCGGCAAACCGCCGTGTTGATCCCAGCCTTGATGATAGAGCTGAATGAACTTCACGCCCTTCTCGGCCAGGCGGCGAGCGAGCAGGCAATTCGCGGCGAATGTTCCCGGCTTCTTCGCGTCCGGTCCGTATAGCTCGAATGTCGCGTCGGACTCTTTCGATAAATCCATCACCTCGGGCACACTCGTCTGCATGCGATATGCCATCTCGTATTGGCCGATGCGAGCGTCCACGTCCGCATCGCCGAGTTTTTGCGCGGCATGCTGGTATAGTTCATTCAGCCCTAGCCGCCAACGCGAGGCGGACAGGGTTGCGAATAGAGAAAGTCCGCCTGCCTACGTCGGCTACCGACGGCAGGCTCATGGTGAAGCCATTCGCGCCGAAGCCAAACCGACCTCCGCGCTTGAATCCATCAGGTTCGGTGCGCAAGCCCGCGCAACGACCGCCGCCGGCACGCCAGCCGGTGCATTCCCACATACTGCAACGGCAAGAATGGTTGGCAGCCATCTCGTGACGCGGTAATGGTTGCGCGTGTCGAGCCGTCGTTACAGGAGCCACCGGTAAACAAAGGAAACATGAACGAAACCAACGTCATCGCCCAAACCACTCAGGAGGTGAAGGATTTGCTCGGCCAAGATGCCGCTACGATTATTTACTTCTGCTCCGCCTTTTGGCGGCTTTCGCGGCTTCCGCTTCCGGCGCAGCCTGCGCTGCGGCGAGACAGGCCACCGCCGCACGAAACGGCGAACCGCTCACGTAGCTCAGGCCCGCTCGATGGCAAGACTTCAGCGACTTTTGGTCGCTATTGGCTTCGTGGCCTTTCCCGTCCGCGGTTTTCGGGCAGCTTTACCAACTTTGGCTTTTGATGACTTCCTGCGCGCCAATTCGCGTCGTTGGCGGGTCGGTCTTGCCAAGCGGGGAGATCGGGCCTTGGTTTCAATGATCGGCGCAGGAGTGGCCCCCGATTCGATTTCCACACCAAAAATCTCGGTCAGGTCCGCACCGGCCAATGCTGTGTCGGCGGCCGGAGCCGAGGCGATGGGTGTGGTCGCGGTGGTGCTGGCGGCGGTGACCAATTCCTGCATGTCCACGCCACGCAGGGTGAAGAATAGTTCCGGCTTTTCATCCAGCCGCGCACCCACGCCGTAGAGCACGGCGGCGACGTGTTTGCACATGTCCGCCCAGTCCGGGCACGAACAGTCGAGGTCAATCTCCTTGGGCGATGGAAAAAGTCCGGCGTCCTTGGCCGTGATGTCTGCGAGGATGTCCTTTGACAACCGGCCCTGCAACAGGTCAAGCAAGTTGATGACTTTGCCGGCGCTCCGGCTTTTGAAATCCTTCCAGCGTTTGGCAGCCAGCGGGCTGAAGCCGATGGCAATCTTGTACAAGTCCGAGCCTTGCACCAGCGCCTCAACCTTGCCCCGCAAGATTTGAAGATCAATGACCGAGCCGTTGCGGACGTAGGTGCGCCCACGTGGCAGGCGGTTGGCAAAATCGCTGTAGGCTTCGAGGTTGTCGCACCAGGCCTTGCCCCAGAACGTGGTGGCGATCTTCCGGCTGGCGAGGTTCACGGGGGCGAGGGGGCGGCCTGACTTCTTGACGAGTTTCTTCGCGGCAGCTTCGGCCTTGCGGCGGCGCTCGGCCACGGAGACGTAGGGGCGAAAGGAATACCAAGACATGGGAGGAAGCGTGTTGCGAATGGCTTGTTTCGTCAAGTGATGCGTGATGCGTGATCCGTGAAAGGTCGTCGGGGGAGGATCATTCGCTGCTCGCCGTCTTCAAGTCCAGCGCCACGAAGCGGAGCAGTTCGTCGTTCGACATTTCGGTCAGCAGTTTCTCCGCACCGCTATCCGTGCCGAGGACGGATTCGGCCAGCGCCTTCTTCTCGGTAATGAGCGCGTCAATGCGTTCCTCAATGGTGCCGCGGCAGACAAACTTGTGGACCAGCACGTTCTTCTTCTGCCCGATGCGGAAGGCGCGGTCGGTCGCCTGGTTCTCCACGGCAGGATTCCACCAGCGATCAAAGTGGATGACGTGGCTGGCGGCGGTGAGATTTAGGCCCGTACCGCCAGCCTTGAGCGACAGCACAAAAAATGGCGGGCCATCATCGCGCTGAAAATCCGCCACGAGTTGCTGGCGCTGCTTCACCGCCGTCGAGCCGTGCAACACGAGGCCGGAGCGGCCAAAAATGTCGCGTAGCCGCCCCGCCAACGGTTCGGTCATTTCGCGAAACTGTGTGAAAATGAGCACCCTCTCCTGGCGTGAGGCGATTTCCTCGCACAGCTCGGCCAGCCGGAGAAACTTGCCGCTCTCATCTGCGCCAAACGCGCCGTCGTCCAGCCAGTGACTGGGGTGATTGCAGATTTGTTTGAAGCGCATCAGAAATGCGAGCACCAATCCGCGCCGCTGGATGCCGTCGGAAAGGATTTCGAGTTTCTCGCCGAGCTCGTGGACGCTTTTTCCGTAGAGGGCAGCCTGGCGTTTGGTGAGGGAACACCACGCGGTCAGTTCGGTTTTGTCCGGCAGATCGGCGATGATGCTCAGGTCGGTCTTGAGCCGGCGCAGGAGATAGGGACGCACCAGTTGGCGCAACGGGGCGAAGTTCGGCGGCTCGGCGGCTTGCAGGTTCTTGGCGTAACGCGAAAATTCCGGCGCGCTACCCAGCAAGCCTGGATTCAGAAAATCATAAAGCGACCACAAATCGCCGAGGCGGTTTTCGACCGGTGTGCCGCTCAGGGCGATGCGGGCGCGGGCGCGCAGCCGTTTGACGGCGCGGGCCTGGCGGGCGCCGGGATTCTTGATGGCCTGTGCTTCATCGAGCACGAGCAGCCGCCACTCGCGCTGCGCCAGCCAGTCGAGCCGCGCGGCCTGACCGTAGGTGGTGAGTAGCACATCCTTGCCAGCGAGGAACGCATCGGCAGTTTTTGCGTCGCGCCACCCGCCGCCGGGCGATTCGGACGGATGCGCGAAGCCCGCGCGCAAGGAGGGCGAGAACCGGGCGAGTTCGTTCTTCCAGTTCGCCAGCAACGAAGCGGGCGCGATGATAAGGGAGGGAGCATTGGCCGCGTGACGCAGCGGCGCCTCGGCAGAGCGCCGCTGACTGTCTTGCGCTGAGATGGCGGCGTGCTGCCGAGATACCGCTACGCCCTTGCCATGCTTCAACCGCAGCAGCAGCGCGATAACCTGAATGGTTTTACCCAGGCCCATGTCATCTGCGAGGCACGCGCCGAGGCCGAGTTGCTGCAAGTACCAAAGCCATTTTACTCCAGTCGCCTGATAAGGCCGCAACGTCGCGTGGAGGTGCTCGTTCGGATCAAAGCCCGCGTCGGTGTCCGGCTGCCGCAGTCGTTCCAGCGTTTCACGCAGCCAGCCGCCCGCCACGACTTCGCTCCAGTCCACCGTGGGTGCGGCCGTCTCGTCCGGCGTTTCCGCGCCGAGCTTGACGCCAGCCAGCAACCGCATGGCTTCGAGAAAGGACACCCCGTCGCCCGCCGCGTGCCGCGCGACCCGCTTCCAATGATCCAGCACGCTGTTGAGTTTCTCGCGGTCCACCTCCACCCACTGGCCGCGCAGGGAAACCAGTCCGGAATCGGCAGCCATCAACGCCCGCCATTCCTCCTCCGTCAACTTCTGGCCGTCCAGTGTGGACTCGACGGAAAAACTGAGCAAGGTATCCACCCCCAAACCGGCGTTGCGCTGCTCGCCGACGCGCACGCTGACTTGCGGACGGGCGCCGCGCCCGTTCTTCCACCAGTTTGGAATGCGCGTGACGATTCCGCCGGCTTCGAGCGCGGGCACCTCGCGAAGGAACGCGTAGGCTTGCGGGGGTGTCCACGCCTGCGGCTGGAAAATGCGGCGGCTGTCGAGTTGCTCCCGCACCCAGGCGCTGCCCCCGGCCGCCTGTTGCACGGGTTCGAGGAGCGAGCGGAGAGCAGCTTGATTCTTCGTGCCGGCGTATTCCTGGAGAGCGCGCGCCAACGGCAGATGCACGGGTTTTTCCTGGGCGGAGAGGCGGTGCGTGTAAGTGGCCATGAAGGCGAACGGCGTCTCCGGCGAACGCTTGTTTTCCGCGAGATGAAACGTGACCTTGCCGAGTAGATGCAGCGCGGGATTGATTTGCGCCAGCCACGGCTTCAAACCGCCCGTCGTCCGCGCCTGCTCGCGCGCTTCCGCGTCCAGTTCGCGCCAGAGGCCGGCAAACACCTCCGGCGACGCATACTCCGCCCCGCGCATGGCCGGGATGCGCAACGTGAGCGCAAAAAACAGGTCGGCGGGCGGAACCGTTTCGGACGCGGCCTGGCCATCCGCCACCGCCGGAGAATGCGCCAAGGCCGCAAGAAATGCGTCGGCAAACTCGCGCCAGAACATGAACGCCGCCGGCCATCCGCCCTGCATTGCGCGTCGCGCGGCGAGCGTCAGCAGTCCGCGAGCGGAACTTTCGGCAAACGCCTCGCACCATTCCGTCTCCGCCTGAAACCCGGACGCAATGTCGCCTGCGGCTTCTTCAAGCTGCAGTCGCCCGTGCGGAGAGAGAACCAATTGATGCGGCATGGCAAATCAGGGTGTCGGGGACTCAACGCTGCGCGCGCACTGCTGGCAGAAAAATGTGGAAGATGATGCTCGTCCGTCCACCACTGGTGTGGTGGGTTTCGCCGTGAGGGCTTCCTTTGGCCATGAGCGCTGACGCCTGAAACTTGGCTTCTCCACGTAAGCACAACTCCTCAGATCTTCTGGCGAGTTGTTTTTCGACGGCACGTTTGGCGGTCGCGATGTTACCGTCCATGACGAAGGCCAGCATGCCGCTGTAGTTCGGAACGGTGTTGTAGCCGCCGGCGAGCAAGCAGCCCATGCCGCCATCACCCACGTATTCGTGGACATTTGGACTCGGGACACCGCCATACGGGACATTCAGTCGCTTGGACTCGAACACGAAGTAGGGCCGCTGTCCCTTGATGTAGTGGTGGCGCAGGTGAATCTCCGCGTCGGTGCGTTCCTTCTCCTTGCCGGTCTTCGGGTCACGAATCTTCGTGTCTTCAGAAATGTGAAATGGCGGATCCGCCTCGTATCGCGCCTCCTGTGCGGCAATCATCGCCAGTTTCAACAAACCAGTGATTCGCGGCTCAAGCCACGCATCGCGCGGACTCGGAACATTCGGCCACGCATTTTCCACCAAACTAAAAATCTCGGCGCGGAAATCCGACGGCAGAACATCGCCGAGGAATTTGTGGGTTGCGCCGAGGAATCTCATGCAGTACGCGGCGCGGGTTCAAACATGGCGGCGAACATCGCGTCGGCGTCGTTGAGGGCGGCGGTGCGCGTCCAGTGCCGGCGGGCGAGGGGCTTGAGCACGAGCGCGCGGTTCGGCTCGAAGAGGGTGAAGCCGCGCGCGTAGGCGAGTTTGTGGCGCTTGTCGGTGATGGCCTTCTCGATGCCCGCGATGGCCTCGGCAACTTCGGTCTGCCCTTCGCTTTCGCGGTAGTTCGTCGTGGTCTTGCCTTTCGTGAGAATCAGCAGGCTTAGGCCAAACTTCTCCGCGATGCGGCTCTGCGCGCTCAGGCTCAGTCCCTTGCCGCGTCCCCAGATGTTGAGCGTCTGGCAAAGCTGTTTGGCGTAGGCAGCCCGCTCATCGGGGCTGGAATCGTCGAGCGTGGGAATTTCGCCGTCGAGACTGCCGGGCGTGGAACTGGGGATGAAACAGTTCAGCGTGTCCTCGATGAGAATCTTCTCGGTAGCCGTGACGCCGAAATACTCGAACACCAGCGGCTCGATGTCGCGCTTGGCGGCGGCGACTTCGTCTTCGCGCTCTGTCAGATTGAGCGGGGCTTTGGCGATGCGGGTGTGTGCTTCATGGACTCTCTTGGCAACGGCCGAGACGATGCGCTCGGCGGCGGCTTGATCGCGGCAATCTTTCGGCAAAGGGAATGGGAGGCGGAGCAATTCGGTGAAGTGAACCTTGTCGCGCTCCGAACCCCAGTTCGCAGCGGTTTGAAACAGAAAATACTTCGCGAAGGAAGAAGTAACGACGGCGGCGAGAAAACGCAGCAAGTCGTCGTCGCCTTTCTGTTTGGCAGCGATGGATTGAAGTGCGTGCTCGAAGACTACGGGAAAATCGCAGAAGGCAGCTTTGCCAAACCCTTGGGTCACCAAAACCATTGGAGGAGCAAAGAGCTTTTTGTCGGGGCTACGATGAAGCTCAGTGGGCTGCGGGCCGATTGGCGCAGCATCGTCCGGCGTCAGCACAAGGCTGATCTCATCGCAACGCGCGTCGAGATAGAGTTGAGAATCCTTCCACCACCGAGGAATCGGATCGCCCTTACCGTGATAGGGCTTGAAGCCTTGGCCTTTCGCCCATCGCTTGGTTTCATCATCAGGGTCTCCAGCAATATCGCCGAGCGAGGGCAGGCGATACAGCCGATGGAGAAACGCCACGTCTCGGCCCGTGCCCCACAAAGCCTGTTTCCAGACGACGGACGCGCGCTTGTTCTGCGCACCCAGCAGGAGTTCTTGCAGGCGCAAGCCCTTTTGGTCATCGGGCAGCACGGTAATGAGTGAGTGACGCGGGTCAGTGCGGTCCACTTTGGGCGTGTCGTAACGGACGACGGCTTGGTCAGCAGGCTTGTGAGGGGTGAACCGTGCGATGACGGCCGGGCAATCCGCCTCCTCGAAAATCAAGAAGCTGTAGTCGGCAAGCTGCATGACGTGGTCGAGGGAGAACTGCTTCATCCAGCCGGCCTGAAAAGCGTTCGTCCTCTCGTTCATGAACACCTTCGTCGGCAGCACTAGGCAGGCGCGGCCGTCGGCGCGGAGGTGCGCCGGGACTTTCCACATGAAGCCGTGCGCGCTCTGGCGTTCGGGGAAAAAGTAGGCGCGACGGGCGGCGGCGGACTTAGGCGCGTCAGCCAGATACGGGTTCTCTTTTGAGTCGAACCAGCGTTCCATCTCGGCATCACGCTCCTGCCCGCGGCCAATCCACGGTGGATTGCCGATGACCAGATGAAAGTCCGTCGGGAGCGGAAGATTTTCTCTGAAGAAATTCGCTTCCAGCACGCGCGGCGTTTCGCTGCCCTTGAAATCCTTTCCCGATTCGGCCAGCAACGGCGGCAGCACTTTCTGGTCACTTTTCTCGCGTTCCAGTTCCCGCTTGAGCTGCCAGATGTCCGCCGGTTCGAGCTGGTCGAACAACGCCAGATACAAACTGAAGCAGGTGATACGGCAGGCGGTGACGTTTAAGTCCACGCCCCAGAAGTTTTTGCACAAGAGTTCGCGCAAGGCGCGGGCGCGCTCGACGTTGGACTTGCGGGGGTTCTCAAAACGCCACTCCTCGGCCATGCGGTTGAACAGGATGACCAAAAAAATCCCCGACCCGACTGACGGGTCGCAACACTTCTTGTCGAGCAGCGTGGGCCAGCCTTCGGTGGCGAGGTCCACGGTGAGTTCGGCCAGATGCCGGGGCGTGTAGAACGAGCCAGTCTGGCTTTGCAGCGTCTGGCTTTCATTCCGCAGGAAGCTCTCGTAGATGGCGCTGATGGTCTCGACCGGGATGAGGCGGAAGTCATAGACCGGAAATCCGAACGACTGCTGCCCGGCGTCCTCGCCATTCAGAAAGTCGCGCAGGACATCCAGGTGGGCTGCGTGGACAGCGCGGCTTTCGCCTTCCAACTCCTCGCCGAAGAGACTGCCGTTGAAGTCGCCCTTCACGGCTTTGAAAATCTTGAACAGCGTCTCCTTGGCTTGGGTGGGCGAGCCTTCCTTGAGCATCTCTTGAATGCTCGGCGTCGGGTGGCCGGGCTTGGTCGCGAGGGTCACGCCGGCATCGTGCTTCAGATAGTCGTTGCTCAACACGCCACGCGCGCGGAGGTAGCAGGTAAACAGCAGCCGACCCAGCACCGCGTGCGCGACGGACGGCTTGAGCGCGTCGTCGCCGGAGCAGAGGCGCTTGCTCGCAGCGTTGAGGCTGCGGAGCAAGGTGCGGTCAACGCCGTTCTCGGATTGGAAGCTGCCGCGTTTACGAGGCTCAAGGTAGATGCGGCCGGTCTCCACGCGGCGGATGAAGCCCGTGAGTTCGAGTGCGGACTTGATGTGCGTCAGTGTTTCCACCAAACGCGCATCGTCTTCGGCTTCCGCGATGGGCTTCTGGTCGGGCAAGGCGAGCGCGGAATAGACGCGGACTTCGGAGGGATCTCGCACCACAAGCAGCGTGGCCGTGCCTTGATTCCACAGCAGGCGGTGAAGCTCCGCCTCGGCGGCAGGATTCTTTTTCGCAACGCGCTTGAAATAGACCGTCGGCTTGTTCTCGACGGTCAGGACGGCTTCGAGCCCGAGGCTTCGCCAAGCCCGGCGGATGAGATGCGCGGAGTTGCGCGCCTGCGGGTCGGCAGTCCACTCCGCTTCAGAGCGATAAAGCACACTGGCGGCAGCATTTCGCAGCCAGCCTTCCGGGAAGAAGTTGTCTGTGCTTCTGCTCATGAAATTGACGCAGCCCAAATTACAGGCCCGGTGCCAGTTGAAAAGCAGTTATTCATGCCGCCAAGGTTACCATGCGGGGTGAGACAATTACGGGGGTAGGCTCCAGATTCTATCCGAGCGATAAGACCGAAAAAGCCGCTCCGGTTTCCCTGAGCGGCTTTGAATTCAGCCCGCGAACTCGCGTTCGCGGCTATCCTGAAGTGATCACTTCTTCTTCGCCTTCTTGGCTGGAGCTTTCGCTTCGTCTTCCAGCGCGGCTTGCGCGGCGGCGAGACGCGCCACCGGCACGCGGTAAGGCGAGCAACTCACGTAGGTCAGGCCGGCACGGTGGCAGAATTTCACGGAATCGGGGTCGCCGCCGTGTTCACCGCAGATGCCCAGCTTGATGCCCGGCCGGGTCTGGTTGCCCTTCTCCACGGCGATCTTGATGAGTTGGCCCACACCGGTCTGGTCAATCGTGGCGAAGGGATTCTTTTTCACGATTTCCAACTCGGCATACGCCGGCAGGAACGAACCGGAATCATCGCGGCTCATGCCCAAGGCGGTCTGGGTGAGGTCATTCGTGCCAAAGCTGAAGAACTCAGCCGTCTGCGCGATTTCGTCCGCGGTGAGAGCGCCGCGCGGGACTTCAATCATCGTCCCGACGAGATAGCTGAGTTTCACTTTTTTCTCAGCCATGACCGCTTTGGCGGCGGCATGAACGACGGCAACCTGAAGGTCGAGTTCACGTTTGAACCCGACCAGCGGGATCATGACTTCGGGCTTCACTTTGATGCCCTTCTTCTGCACCTCGGCGGCGGCTTCAAAGACGGCGCGGGCCTGCATCTCGGAGATTTCGCTATAAACGATCCCCAGACGGCAACCGCGGAAGCCGAGCATCGGATTGAACTCGTGGAGCTCCTTCACACGCTGTTTGATCTTCTCAACGGGCACGCCCATTTTCTTCGCCAAGTCCTTCTGCGCGGCGTCCTCGTGCGGGAGGAACTCATGCAGCGGCGGATCGAGGAAACGGATGGTGGCCGGGTAGCCTTTCAGCGCCTTGAAGATGCCCACGAAGTCCTCCCGCTGGTAAGGCAGGAGCTTGGCGAGCGCGGCTTTGCGGGCCTCGACAGTGTCTGCCAGGATCATCTCGCGCATGGCGTCAATGCGGTCACCCTCGAAGAACATGTGTTCGGTGCGCGTGAGGCCAATGCCCGTGGCGCCGAACGCGATGGCGTTCTCGGTTTGCTCGGGCGTGTCCGCGTTGGTGCGAACCTGGAGCTTGGTGACTTTGGAACACCAGTTCATCAAGGTGGCATACATGCCGTAAGTTTCGCTCTTCTTGGGATCGAGCGATTTTTCGACGAGCACCTGGACAATTTCCGACGCGGCGGTCGGAAGCTGGCCCGCATAGACGTTGCCGGCGGTGCCGTTGATGGAGAGGAAATCCCCTTCCTTGAACGTCTGGCCATCCACCGTGAGGGTCTTGGTGGCGTAGTCAATCTGCAACGCACCCGCGCCGCAAACGCAAACCTTGCCCATCTGGCGCGCGACCAAGGCCGCGTGCGAGCTCACGCCGCCTTTCGCGGTCAGGATGCCTTCGGAGGCAATCATTCCGCGGAGGTCTTCCGGCGTGGTTTCATTGCGAACGAGCAAAACCTTCTCGCCCTTGGCCGCAGCGGCGTCCGCGCGGTCGGCGTTGAGATACATCTTGCCGGAGGCGGCACCCGGACCGGCGGGCAAACCCTTGGCGATACAGCGGGCGGCGGCTTCGGCCTTGCGTTCGAACACCGGCGCGAGGAGTTGATCAAGCTGATCGGCGGGGTTACGGCGAATGGCCGTCTTCCAGTCAATGAGCTTTTCCTTGCACATGTCCATGGAGAACTTGAGCGCCGCCATGGCCGTACGCTTGCCATTGCGGGTCTGGAGCATGAACACCTTGCCGTCCTGTATCGTAAACTCGAAGTCCTGCACGTCCTTGAAGTGTTTCTCCAGCGTGGCGCGGATGTTGTCCAGTTCCTTGTAGGCAGCGGGCATTTCCTTGGCGAGTTGCGCGACGGGTTCAGGCGTGCGCACACCGGCGACAACGTCTTCGCCCTGGGCATTGATCAGAAATTCGCCGTAGAACTCTTTGACGCCGTTGGCCGGGTTGCGCGTAAACGCGACGCCGGACCCGGAGGTGTCACCGGTGTTGCCATAAACCATCGCCTGAATGTTGACGGCTGTCCCCCATTCGGAGGGGATGCCATACTTGCGGCGATACACGATGGCTCGGTCGTTCATCCAGGAGCCGAACACGGCGCCGGTGGCGCCCCAGAGCTGCTTCCAAGGGTCCTGCGGAAATTCCTTGCCGGTGCGCTCTTTGATAAGGGCCTTGAAGCGCGCAACGAGCTCCTGCTGGTCGGCCGCGGTCAATTCGCTGTCCACGATGTCCGCATGATACTTCTCGTGCTTGAAACTGTGGATGACCACTTCGAACGGCTCGTGATCCTCGTCCTTGCTCTTTTGGACGCCCATGACGACGTCGCCGTACATCTGGACAAAGCGGCGGTAGCAATCCCAGGCGAAGCGCTCGTTCTGCGTGGCCTTGACCAGCGCCAGCACCGTGGCGTCGTTGAGGCCAAGATTGAGAATGGTGTCCATCATGCCCGGCATGGAATCGCGCGCGCCGGAACGCACGGAAACGAGCAGCGGCATCGCGCTCTTGTCGCCGAACTTGGTGCCCATGATTTTCTCGAGGAACGCCATGCCATCGCGGGCTTGCGCCTCGAGGACCTTTGGGTAGGTCCGCTTGTTGTCGTAGTAGTAGGTGCAAACCTCGGTGGTAATGGTGAAGCCCGGAGGCACGGGCAACCCGATGCGCGACATTTCGGCGAGATTTGCGCCTTTGCCGCCCAGCAGGGGCTTCATGGAGCCGTTGCCATCGGCCTTCTTGTTACCGAACAAATAAACGTATTTCTGCGATTTCGATGCTTTAGCCATAAACAGTGTCCAATTTCAAAACTCTCGTGGTTAATCCGACGATTTCGTTGGAAGAAACTCCATAGAAACGGCGGCGAATCTAACAAAGGCCGGGGCAGTGTCAACGAGCGAAGCGCCAAATGACAAATTGTGCCCAGTCATCGGCAAAAAGTGGTGTCTGCCGTACTCGCGCATTCGCGAAGTTTGCGTAACGCACCCTCTCATAACTCGCACCAGAGACGAAGCGGGGGCGAAAAGTCCATTGGCATACAAGCCTTCATATCTTCATATCCTGATACATTGATTTTAGACTTGAAGTCGGTCTCGGGTTGGTTATTGTCAGGCCGTGAATCAGGTTGAAAATGGTGGGACGAAGCTGCTGCGTTTGCTGCGCGAGCGGATTGTTATCATTGACGGCGCGCTGGGCACCATGATCCAGCAACGCCAGCTTGATGAGGCGGCCTTCCGTGGCCAGCGGTTTGCGGACTGGAAGGGCAAGGACCTACAGGGCTGCAATGATCTGTTGAATATTACCCAGCCTCACATTATCGAGGAGATCCATTGCGAGTATCTCGAAGCCGGTGCCGATATCGTTGAAACGAACACATTCAATTCCCAATCCATCTCGCTCGCTGATTACGGACTCGAATCGCTGTCCTATGATCTGGCCAAAGCCGGCGCGCAGTGCGCCCGGAACGCCGCAGATAAAGTCATGGCGCGGCAACCGGGGCGAGTGTGCTTAGTGGCCGGCGCGATTGGGCCGACAACAAAAACCTCGTCCATCTCGACGGATGTCAGCAGTGCCGCCACACGCGCCTGCACCTTTGACCAACTCGTCACTTCGTATGGCGAACAGATTCGCGGCTTGCTGGACGGCGGCTCGGATGTGCTGCTGGTCGAAACAATCTTCGACACGCTCAACGCAAAGGCGGCGTTCTTTGCCATCCAGCAGATTTTCGAGGAGCGCGGTATTGCCGCCCTCCCCTGCCCGGCGTTGCCCGTGCAATCTCAAATCTCAAATCTCAAATCTCAAATCCCCGTGATGGCTTCCGTCACGTTTATTCAGGCCGGAAGCAACCGCGGCGTCACGGGCCAAACGGTCGAAGCCTTTTGGAATTCAATTTCCCACGTGCCATTGCTCAGTGTGGGGATGAATTGCGCGCTCGGACCGAAGGAAATGCGCCCGCTCATCGAGGAGTTGGCAAAAGTCGCGCCGATTTATGTGAGTTGTTATCCGAACGCCGGATTGCCCAATCCCCTGCTTCCGACGGGCTTTCCGGAAACACCGGAGTCACTTGCCCCGCAGCTTGAGGAATGGGCGCGGAACGGCTGGTTGAACCTGGTGGGTGGTTGCTGCGGCACGACGCCCGCTCATATTAAACGGATTGCCGAGGCGGCCAAAGGTTTGCCGCCCCGCACGCCCGTGACCGTTGAGCCTTACCTGCGGTTGAGCGGACTCGATGCGCTCACAGTTACCCCGCAGACCAACTTCGTGAACATCGGCGAACGCACGAATGTTGCCGGCTCCCCGAAATTCGCCCAACTCATCAAGGCCGGCGATTTTGAAGCCGCCGTGTCCATCGCGCGCCAGCAGGTCGAAAACGGCGCTCAGGTCATTGATGTCTGCATGGATGAAGGCATGATTGACGGCGTCGCGGCGATGACCCGCTTCCTCAATCTCATCGCGGGTGAATCCGAAATCGCCAAAGTGCCGGTGATGGTGGACTCCTCGAAGTGGGAGGTCCTCGAAGCCGGTTTGAAATGCATTCAGGGCAAAGGCATCGTCAACTCGATCAGCCTCAAGGAAGGGGAGGAGAAATTTCTCCAGCAGGCGAATCTGGTCCGGCGTTACGGCGCCGCCGTGGTCGTGATGGCGTTCGATGAACGCGGCCAGGCGGACACCTTTGAACGCCGCGTTGCCGTGTGCCGGCGCGCGTATGAGTTGCTCACACAGCGGGTGGGCTTTCCGCCGCAGGACATTATTTTTGATCCCAACGTGCTGACGGTGGGCACCGGCATGGAGGAACACGCGAACTATGCGGTGGATTTCATCCGGACCACGCACTGGATCAAACAGAACCTCCCGGACGCCAAAGTGAGCGGCGGCATCAGCAACATCAGCTTCAGCTTCCGCGGCAACAACACGGTGCGCGAAGCGATGCACTCGGCCTTCCTTTACCACGCCATCAAAGCCGGTCTCGACATGGGCATTGTGAATCCGGGCATGTTGGAAGTTTACGAGGAGATTCCCAAAGTCCTGCTCGAACACGTCAAAGACGTGCTGCTGAACCGGCGGCCGGACGCCACCGAGCGCCTGTTAAAGTTTGCCGAGTCAGTGAAGCAAAAGGACAAAACCGAGGTGACCGACAGCGCATGGCGGAACGGCACCGTGGAGCAACGCCTCGAACACGCGCTGGTCAAGGGTATTGTGGATTTCATTGAAACCGATGCGGAGGAAGCGCGCCAGAAACTGGGTCGTCCCCTGGCAGTGATCGAAGGGCCGCTCATGGCCGGCATGAATGTAGTGGGTGACTTGTTCGGTTCGGGCAAAATGTTTTTGCCCCAAGTGGTGAAATCCGCGCGGGTCATGAAAAAGGCCGTGGCACATCTCACACCGTTCATGGAGGCCGAGAAGGCCGCGCTCGTCGCCGCCGGCCACGCCGTGAAGGCGCAAGGCAAAGTCTTGCTCGCCACGGTCAAAGGCGACGTGCATGACATCGGCAAGAACATCGTGGGTGTGGTGCTGGCGTGCAACAACTACGAAATCATTGATCTCGGGGTGATGGTGCCATGCGAGAAAATCCTCGCCACGGCCCGCGAGCAGCAGGTGGACATCATCGGGTTGAGCGGGCTGATCACGCCCAGCCTGGACGAAATGGTCCATGTCGCGCGCGAACTCGAGCGCGAAGGTTTCAAGCAACCGCTGCTCATCGGCGGCGCAACGACGAGCAAGGCGCACACTGCGGTGAAGATTGCACCGCACTTCCGTGAACCGGTCATGCACGTCGTGGACGCCAGCCGCGCCGTGCCCGTGGTGAGCGGCCTGTTGAGCGCGGAGCAAAAGCCCGCGCTGGTGCAGCAAATCCGTGAGGAATACGAACGCGCGCGGGCCCATCACGCGGGACAGAAAGCGCGGTTGATCCCGTTGGCGCAAGCCCACGACCGCGCGCCGAAATTAAGTTACGAAGGTCTGCCGCAGCCTGCTTTTACCGGCGTGCGCGTTCTGAATTCGGATGGTTCAGCACGCCCCGCGCCTCACGCCTCACGCCTCACGCTCGCCGAGCTTGTCCCCTTCATTGACTGGTCGCCATTCTTTCATACCTGGGAACTCCGCGGCGTTTATCCGAAAATTCTCCAGCATGAAAAGCACGGAGAGGAAGCGCGGAAACTTTTTGCCGACGCTCAGAAGTTGCTCGGCGAAATTGTCGCGAAGGAATCGCTGCAACTTCGGGCGGTCTATGGATTGTTCCCGGCAAACTCCGTCGGCGACGACGTGGAGGTTTACGACGACGACTCACGAACGAAACTCCTGACCCGGTTTCATTTCCTCCGCCAACAAATCGAGAAAGGCGACGGCACGCCGAACTGGTGTCTGGCGGATTTTATTGCGCCAAAGCGTAGGACAGGCGTCGCGCCTGTCTCCGACTCAAACCCGTTAAAGAGTGAGACAGGCGCGACGCCTGTCCTACGGGATTACCTCGGCGCCTTCGCTGTGACAACCGGCCATGGGCTCAAGGAACTCGTCGAGAAGTTCAAAGCCGATCACGACGACTACAACGCCATCATGGCCGAGGCCTTGGCTGACCGGCTGGCGGAAGCTTTCGCAGAATTCCTTCACCAGCGCGTACGCCAGGAATGGGGCTACGGCCAAGTCGAAAAGTTCACGCCGGAGGAAATGATTCAAGAAAAGTACCGCGGCATCCGCCCCGCGGCCGGTTATCCCGCCTGCCCCGATCACACGGAAAAGGGCACGCTCTGGCGTTTGTTAAACGTGGAGAAGAATGCGGGCATCAAACTCACCGAAAGTTTTGCCATGTGGCCCGGCAGTTCCGTTAGCGGACTTTATTTCGCGCACCCGGAATCGAAATATTTTGCCGTCGGCAAACTGGACCGCGATCAGGTGCTGGATTACCACCGACGCAAGGGCTTTACCCTTCAGGAGGTGGAAAGATGGCTCGGACCTTACTTGAATTACGAACCGAGCAAAGCTGTTGCCGCTGAGAGCCTGATCTTATCCCATTGCGGGCAGCCGAATTGAGCTATTTCAGCCGCAGCCGCTCCTGCGCATCCCATTGCGACATGTCGGAGAGCACGACCTGTTCGCCCACCTGAAGTCCGTCCACAATTTCAACCGTGCTCACCGAGCAGCGCCCTAACTTGACCGCAACTCGCACCGCTCCTTTGCCACTATCCACCAATTTGAACAGCCCCACCGTGCTGTCCGGTTGGCCTTGCACCGGCCGGCCCAGATACATCACGTCCTCCAATCGCTCCAACTGAACGGTGCCGTCCACGCTCAAGTCGGGCCGCGCCCCTCTCGGCAACGGACCATCCAGCGCCACGTCCACCGTCACGGTGCCGTTCTCGACGGCCGGATCAATGCGAATGACGCGCCCGGGAATCACGCCATTGCGCGTGTCAATTTCCGCGAATTGATCCAGTTGAATGTCCCGGGCCTGCGTCTCGGCGATTCTGATCGCGGCCTTCAACTTCGCCGGATTGGCGACCCGCGCCACGAGTGCGCCGGCCGAAAGTTGTTGGCCAACCTGGAGCGGTCCCGCCAAATCCCCGAGCCGTTGTAACACCCCGTCCATGCCCGCGCGGACTTTGAGCGCCCCGATCTGCCGGCGTTTCAACTCCAGTTGCGCGTCAAACTGCGCGATCCGCTCGATCTGCTCGGCGATCTGGGCCTGGGCCGCTTCGACGCCCATTTTCAAACGGTCCCGTTCGATCTCCAGCAGCGTCGCGAGTTGTTCAGCTTTCGATCTTGCTTGTTTCACCGTCAGCGCCGCCACCAAGCCGCTCCGGCCCAATTCTTCGTTCACTTCAAAATCCAGTTTCGCCCCGGTGTAATTGGCTTCGGCGCTCGCCACCGCCGCCCGCTGCGTCAGCTTCTGCGACTCCAATTGCACCCGCAGATTGGCCATCGCGGCCTGGGCGGCTTTGACCTGTGATTCGGCCTCGAACGCGGCTTGCTCCAGGTCGGGATTGCTCAACTCCACCAGGACCGTATCCGCTTTGACCGCGGAGCCGGGCAATACGAGGATTTGCTCCACGCGTCCGGGACTGATGGTCGGAATCCAACGAATGTCCTCCGGCACGAGCGTTCCGTTGCCGCGCACCTGGCGCAACATCTCGCCGCGCTTCACCGTATCTATCCAGATGGAAGATTTCTCGACGACCGGCGCGGCAGGCTGGAGACGCGATAAACCGAGCGTGACCAAGGCGAGCGCCACGACCGTTCCGCATCCCAGCCACCAACGCTTTTGCCGGCGCCGTTTCAGTATGGCTGGTGAAATGGGCATGTCCATGGTCAGAACGAGGGAGTGATGGAGGGATGGAGTAATGGAGTATTGGGAAGATCCGGTCGTTGGACCAACCCTCCAATACTCCAACCCTCCAATACTCCGTTTGTGCTTTCCGGGTTCATCGCGCTGCCGCCATTTCCTCCGCCACAATCTGCCCATCGAACAAGTGGACCGTCCGTTGCGCATCGCGCGCGTAACGCTCGTCGTGCGTGACCAGACAGATCGTTGCGCCTTCCTGGTGCAGTTCGTGCAACAGCTTCATCACCGCGTCGCCGTTCTTCGAGTCGAGGTTTCCGGTCGGTTCATCTGCGAGCAGGATCGAAGGCCGTCCGCCCAACGCGCGCGCCACGGCCACCCGCTGCTGTTGGCCGCCGGAAAGTTGCGCCGGATAGTGTTTCGCCCGCGCAGTCATCCCCACCTTCGCCAGCGCCTCATCCACGCGCTCATGGCGCTCGGCCTTGGTCAGGCCACGATAGGTCAGCGGCAATTCAACGTTCTCCCACACGGTCAGGTCGCCGATGAGATTGAAGCTCTGGAAAATGAACCCAATCTCGCGGTTGCGCACGCGGGCTCGCTGCGCGTGATTCAACTGCGCGACCGGCTCGCCGCGCAGTTCGTATTTGCCGCTCGTCGGCGAATCGAGGAGGCCGAGGATCGAGAGCAGCGTGGACTTGCCGCAACCCGACGGGCCGGAGATGGACACATAATCGCCGTGGAAGATTTCCAGCTTCACGCCGGACAACGCGTGCGTCTCGACTTCGTCGGTGAGAAACACCTTCTCGATGTTCTCCATTTGGATCAGGGGTATGGATGCTTGCATGGTTTTCGTTTTCAAATTGGTGTTTTGATCAGGAGCGATCCGTCCGCGGTCATGGTGAGAACGCCGTCGCTGACTTCGATCTCTACCTTTTTGGCGGTTGAAGGAATGCCGAACAACCCTTTATCGCCGTCAACAACCAGCCATTCCTTCCTCAGCACCAGTCTATGCCCGCCGAAGGTGATGACGTGATCGTCGCCCTTCTTCTCGAATGACGCGCGACCATCAATCACCACCGCGAGTTCGCGGCCGCCTGTGCTGCTGGTGGTCATTCGGCTGGCTGGTTGATGTTTTCCGCAACCGGCTCCGACTGTTAGCAAGATGGCGACGGTCGCGAAACCCAGGGTTTTGGTGATGATCTCTTTCATGATTTATTACGGTCAATACTTGGCATCGCGTCGTTATGGGAGTGGATTACTTTTGTTCCTCGAACTTGTTGGCGGTCGCTCTGATCACCCGGTCCGGTCTTGCCTTTTCCTTCATCACGCAGGTTATTTTTCCATCTTTGCCTTCGATGATAAGCGTGGCGTTCCTGGTGTCGCCATTTTCATTCTTGAACGTCGCTTCCAAAGTCGTCTTTCCCACCTTGAAGGGCTGTTTCCAATCGCAGACGGTCGAGGTCACCGAACCGGTCATTTTGACGTGGCCGCTGGGAGCGATGGTCACTTCCGATTTACTGACCTTGATCACGCATTCCTCCTCCACCGTTCGCTGGACAACACCCTCTGCATTCAGGTATTCGGTCTTCGCGCAAGTGAGGACGACGTTTTTGTCGCATTGGCCGAAGCTCGTGGCGACGGAAAACAGCAGAACGGCAAGAGCACAAGCGCTTGCTTTCTTGGAGAAGGATTTAATGCGTGGAATGTTGTTCATGGGTAGTTTCAGGTTGTTGTTTTTTGGATGCATTTGATTTGGTTTGATTGTTAATGAGTTTAGTCGCACCTCAGCGCCACCATCGGGTCCACTTTGGTCGCGCGGCGGGCGGGCAGCCAGCAGGCGATCAGTGCGACCACGACCAGCAGCGCCGCCACCAGTGCCACAACCAGCAGGCTGTCGGATTCAAGCCCCGGCGCGATGGCTTTCAACGCTCGGGTCATGCCAGCGGCACCAACCAATCCAAGCGCGGTACCGAGCAACGCAAGCTTCAGCCCTCGGCCCAGGACGAGTTTCAGCACGTCGTGAACTTGGGCACCGAGCGCCATACGCACGCCAATCTCGTTGGTCCGTTGCGTAACGAATCCGGCCATGACGCCGTAGATTCCGAGCGCGGCCAGGAGCAGGCCCAGGCCAGCAAACGCACTCAACAGCCAGCCGCCCACGGCAAACTGGCTGTGCGTTTGCGCTACCATGGCGCGCACCGATCCGGCCTGGCTCAGTGGCAAATCAGGATCAAGTTCGGCGACCGCTTGTCGCAGCGCGGCCGTGGAAATGTTGCCCCTGACAGCGACGGTCAAACTGCACTGCGATTCCTGCGCCAAAGGCCGGTAGCTTTGAAACCGGGTGGAAGGTTCGCCGGCGTCCGTGGAAGATTGCACATCATTTACCACACCCACGATCTCCAACCAGGCATCCGGGAAACCGATGCGTTTGCCGACCGCGGATTCGCCCGGCCAATAGGTACGAGCCAGCGTGTCGTTGACGATGACCACGTTGGGTCGGTCCTCGGTGTCCGCAGCGGTGAAGTCGCGCCCGTCCAGCAAACGCATTCCCAACGTCGCAAAATAGTCAGGGCTGACAAAGTTGACACTGCGGAGATTCCGGCGTCCCGAGGTCGTCTCCGACTGATGTTCGACCGCGAGGTCGGTCGCCATCCGGAAGCCCGAGAGCGGCAACGTGCTGGCAACCGCCGCGCGTTCAACGCCAGGCAGTGCGACCAGCTTTTCCCGGAATCGCTCGGCAAAGGCGTGTCGCAGTTTGCCGGTGCCATACTTGTCGCTCGGCAGAACGAGTTGCCCCGTGGATAATCCGTCCACGCGCCAGCCCGGATCCCGGGCGCCGAAGTGTTTCAATCCGTTCACCACCAGGCCCGCCCCCGCCAGCAGCGTGAGCGCCAGCGCCGCTTGCACGACAATCAATCCGTGACGCATCCGGTGCTGCGCGCGGTCCCCCTTGGCGCCACGCGAACCTTGCTTCAGCGCGGCATTCACATCCGTGCGCGAAGCGAGCCAGGCAGGGACAAGACCGAACGCCAGACCAGTCAGCGTTGAGGCGCCAAGCGCGAATCCGAGAACGACGAAGTTGAGCTTCAAGGTCAGCAAGGGTTTGCCATCCTCCACCAACTGGCTGTTCAGAATCTGATTGCCCCAGTGCGAGAGCAGGACGCCCAAACAGCCACCGAGAGCGGCGATGAGCAGACTTTCCGTGAGCAACTGTCGCAACAAGCGTCCGCGCGGCGCACCCATGGCGCCCCGAATGGCCAGTTCACGCGCACGCAAAGCGGTGCGGGCGAATTGAAGGTTGGCCAGGTTCGCGCAGGCAATCAACAACACGAAACCCGCCAGCCCCATGATCAGCCAAAGCATGATCTTGCCGCGCGGGTCAATCCGGGCTTGCGCGAGAGGCAATATGCGGAGTCCCACTTCGCCGTTGGTATCCGGATGATCCTGGCGCATCCTGGCGGCAAGGGCCTCAATACCAGCCTGGGCTTGGGCGAAGGACAACCCCGGCTTGAGTCGCGCCACCACATCCAGGTAACTCGCACCCCGGTTCTGCCGTTGGTCGTCCGTGAACGCGATCGGTCGCAGTACATCCACCGATCCCCATTGGTGGCTGTCCTGGAAACTGGCCGGCATCACGCCAATCACGGTGACGGCCCGTCCATCCAATTGGAGCACGCGACCGAGGATGTTGGTGTCAGCCGCGAAACGCCGGAGCCAGAAACCGTGATCCAGGATCACGACGCCATTCTGGCCGGGGCTATCCTCTTCGGGCGTGAATCCACGGCCCAGCAGCGGTTGAATACCCAGCATCGGGATCAAATCGTCCGTAGCCTCCATGGCCCGAAGTCGTTCGGCGGGCTGCCCGGGTTCGGACAGATTGTAAGACCGTACGTTCACTGCCGCCATGTGCTCGAAGACATTGTTCTGTTGCTGCTGATCCAAAAAGTTTGCCGGCGAATGTGGCCAGCGTTGCGAATGCGGCGACGTTCGGAACACCCGCACCAGCCGGTCGGGCTCAGGATACGGCAGCTTCGGCAGGAGGAGTGAATGCAGTCCGGTGAACATGGACGTGTTCACGCCGATACCAAGCGCGAGCGTAAGCACCGCAATGGTGGTGAACCCCGGATTCTTCCGCAGCATCCGCAGGCCAAATCGAATATCCTGCCACGTCGCCTCGCCAAAACTTGCACCGCGCCTTTCCCGGCATTCCTCGCGAACGCTCTGCACATTGCCAAACCGTTTCCGCGCCTTGCGTTCGGCTTCCTCCGGTGACATTCCCGCGGCGAGGTTCTCCGCCGCGCGCTGCTCGAGGTGGAAACGCAGTTCCTCGTCAATTTCCTGCTTCACCGTTCGTCGTTGTCCGAGCGAGCGAAGCCAGCGCCAGATTGTATGGAGGGGATTCATCGGTTCGATTTCGTCATTCGTGCCGCAGCGCCACCATCGGATCCACTTTCGCCGCGCGTCGGGCGGGCAGCCAACTGGCCAACATGGCGGCAGTGACGAGCAGCAGCGTCATACCGATGAAGGTTACAGGATCAATAGGACTGACGCCGTAGAGCAGGCGCGACACCAGGCGTGTGACGACCAGCGCGCCAACCAGACCGATCACGGACCCGATCACGGCAAGCCTCAGTCCGGAGCCGACGACGAGCGATAATAGATCGCGCCGTTGCGCCCCCAAGGCGACTCGCAAACCGATTTCGCGGGTGCGCTGAGCGACCATGAAGGAGATGGTTCCGTAAACGCCAAGGCAGGCGAGCGCGAGGGCCGTCAGGCTGAAGAATCCACCCAGGCTGGCGACGATCCGTTCGCGGCGCAGCGAAGTGTTCACGACCTCGTCCATCGTGATGACGGTTCGCATTTGCAGCGTGGAATCCGTCCCCCGCACGATTCCATGAAGCCCCTCGATTACCAGCCCGGGCCGGGCGCTGCGCACGACGAAGGCCATGTCCCAGTCTCGCGTTTCGTCGAATGAATGGACGTAGAAGGTGGGCGGCGCCGGTTCGCGCAGGGATTTGTATTTGGCGTCCTTGACCACGCCGACGATTTCAAATTTGCGACCGGCATTTCCGGAGAAGCTGAAGCGCCGACCCAGAGCCTTCTCGTTTCCGAAATACTTCCGGGCCATACTTTCGTTGACAATGGCGACACCAGGTCTGTTGGCGGAATCAGATGCATCCAGCCGCTCATCCTGCGGGCCGAAGTCGCGCCCGCGCAGCAGCGGAGTGCCCATCGTCTCGAAATAGCGGCGGGCCACGGACATGGCGCTGCAACGCACGACTTCCTGCGGTCCCGGCGTGTAGCCTTCGATCTCCAACTGCTGCCCCCACGTGTTCTCGGTGAGCGGGATGACACGGGACATCGAAGCGGCCAGCACACCGGGTGATTCCTCCAAGCGCCGCAACAACTCCTTATAGCTGACGAGACGACGCGTCTTCTCAACGCGCTGGCTGAACCCGGTCTGGAAGAGGACGACATTCTCCCGCGAAAACCCCATGTCCATTCCCTTGAGGTTTTGGAGCGTGCGCACGAACAACCCGGCACCGACCAACAAAACGAGGGAGACGGCAATTTGTGCGACGACCAACGATTTCTGCAAAAACTGGCGTGTAGGATTGGAGGTACTAGCCGCCCCCGCCCCGCTCATGGTTGCCGTCAGGCTGGTGCGGCTGCTACGAAGCGCCGGCACCAGGCCAAAAACGAGGCTGGTTACCAGCGAAAGCCCCATCGTGAAACCCAAGACCCGCGCATCTGGAGCGAGGTTGAACGAGCGGGGATCGGGTTGAATTCCCGCGAAGGACACCAACAGATGTGCGCCCCACTGCGCAACCAGCAGCCCCAGCACCCCGCCGAGCACAGCCAGCAAAATGTTTTCGGTGATCAACTGGCGGACCAACCGCAGCCCGTGCGCTCCGAGGGCGGCACGGACTGAAAACTCCCGTCTGCGGGCCACCGCCCGTGCGAGCATCAGGCTTGCGAGGTTCGCGCAGACAATCATCAGCACCATCACCGTAACCACCGTCATCACCATTAACGGCTGGCGAAACTGGTCGCGAATACGTGTCCATCCGCTTCCCGCGTGCCGGAGTTCCAACCGTTCCTGTTGCAGCCGCCGGCGGTCCTCTGCGTTCATGCCTGCGACATGTTCCGTGCGATAGTGCTGATAGGCCACGGCAAGTTGCGACTGCGCTCCGAGGATTTCTCGGCCACGCCCGACCCGGCCCATCAAGCAAAGCCAATCATAGCCTTCACCGAGCGCATCAGACCGCACCACAGCCATCAAATGGAGGGGCAGCCAAAGGTCCGGATTCGCGGCCGGTTGAATCCCAAAGAAGCCGGGCGGTGTGACGCCCACGATCGTGGCGGGCACATCAAAGAAAGTGATGGTCTTGCCGATGACCGCCGGGTCGGCTCCAAATCGCCGCTGCCAGAAGCCATGACTGATCACGACTACGCGCTCCGGTTTCCCCCGCAGATCGTCGCTCGGAATTAGCAGTCGCCCAAGGGACGCCTGCACACCAAGGACGTTGAAGAAGTTTCCCGTCACCGCTTGCAGAAGAATCATCTCGGTTTCCGATCCGCCCATGCCGGAGGCGACCATTCGGCCTTGCGCGACGTTGCCGGCCGCCAGCAGACCGTTCAGGGTCGGACTCGCGTCTCGGAGTCGTTCGTATCCCGGATACGTGAACGTGTGAGTGCGGCCGCCAGGTCCCTCCACATACGCCTGAACGAGTTCTCCGGGATCCGGTACTGGCAGCGACCGGAACATCAGCGCATTGACGACGGTAAAAATAGCGGTGTTGGCACCAATGCCGAGCGCGAGCGTGAGCGCGGCCACGGCGGTGAAGCCAGGGTTCTTGAGCAGTTGGCGCAGACCAAACCGAACGTCCTGCCAAGTCGCTTCGCCGAAAGTTGCGCCACGCCTTTCCCGACATTCCTCGCGGACGCTCTGCAAATTACCGAACCGTTTCCGCGCCTCGCGCGCAGCTTCTTCCGACGACATGCCCTTGGCAACGTTCTCTGCCGTGCGCTGCTCGATGTGGAAGCGCAGTTCTTCGTCAATCTCCTGCTTCGCCGCGCGTCGTTGTCCAAGCGAGCGAAGCCAGCGCCAGAGTTTTTGGAGGAGATTCATGTGTTCGATCTCATCATTCGTGCCGCAGCGCTTCCATTGGAGCGACTTTGGTCGCACGCCGGGCGGGTAACCAACAAGCGATGATCGCGATAGCCACAACGATCAAAGTGACACTCGCAAACGTGAGCGGATCGGTCGGTGTGATCTCGAATAACTGACTCCGCAACCAACGCGTGAGCACCAGCGCGCCAACCAAACCCAGCCCCATACCAATCATGACCATTCTCATGCCGCGACCGATGATCGAGATAAAGATGTCGCGTCGTTGCGCTCCCAGCGCCATGCGGACACCGATCTCCCGAGTCCTTTCGCCGACTATGGAGGAAAGGACGCCGTAAATCCCTACGATTCCCAGCGCCAATGCCAGACTGGCGAGCAAGCCCATCAGGAGCATCGAAAACCTTTGCGGAGCACTGGCCGCAGTGACTTGTTGAGCCATTGTGCGCGGATTGTAAACCGCGACGTCCCGATCAATTGCCGCCACGGCCAGCCGCAGGGCGGCAATCGTCTCCACTGGCGTTAGTGAAGTGCGCGCCACAATTGTCATTGTCGAAAAGCAGCTTTGGAGGTGCGGCCTGAAGACCTCTGGCGTAGCGGGAAGATTCGCCCCCGCGTGTTTGACGTCTTTGATGACGCCAACAATCTCGCAAGGCTCTGAACCGAAATCCGGGCTTGAAATGCGTTGACCGATTGGCTCGCTGCCTGCGAAGAACTGCCGCGTGAAGCTCTCGTTTACAATTGCGACCGAACGAGTGGAGCGGTTGTCGTAATCGGTAAAGTAGCGACCTCGCGCCAGGGGAATTCCCAGCGTCTTGAAGTAAGCAGGACTTGCCTGGCGCAACCCCGCCACAAGTCGCTCGTTCGGATTTTGCGGTGGACGTCCTTCAACCGTGAATGCGATGTCCAAATTTTCTCGCGCAAGATCGAGGGGCAATAGATTTCCGGTCGCCGTAGATTGCGTCCCTGGCAACTCGGCCAGCCGCGGCAAAAGACGCTCGACAAATTCAATCATCGTTGAACCGTTGGTGTAGTTCCAACCGCCCAGCGACACATCCACGGACACGAGCCGTTCGGGGTTAAAGCCGAGGTGGACTTCGCTTAGCCTAAAGAAGCTTCGGGTCATCAAGCCTGCTCCCACCAGGAGCATCGTGACGAGAGCAACCTCCGAAATGACGAGCAAACTGCGAACCTGACCGCTTCCTGCTCTGAGATTGCTCAGGCTTTCCCGTTTAAGCGCTTCATTTACATCTGTCCGCCAAAACTGGAGAATGGGCCACAATCCGAACGTCACGGATGTGATGACCGACACAACCACGACGAATCCAAGCACTCGCAAATCCAGGCCAATCTCCTCAGCACGAGGCAGAGTAGCCGGCAACAGATTGGTTAAAAGGCTCAATCCCCAGTGACCTAAGAGCAGACCCGCCGCTCCCCCAGCGCAACCCAAGAGCAAACTTTCCGTGAGCAACTGCCGCGTGAGCCGAAACCTGCCCGCGCCGAGCGCGACACGCACGGCAAATTCCCGCTGGCGCGCCGCCAATCGCGCCAGAAGCAGATTGGCCAGATTGGCTGTCGCAATCAGGAGCGCCAGCGCCGCCGCAGCCAGCAGCATGAGCAGCCCCGTGTTGGAGCGACCGGTCACTTCCTGCTGCCAAGGCGTCACTCTAGCGCCCCAGCCTCGGTTTGAATCAGGGAACTGCTGTTCGATCCTGCTTGCGATACCCGTCATCTGGCTCTGTGCTTCCTCAAGCGTGATTCCGGGTTTCAAGCGGCCGAGCACAAGGAACTCCCGCATATTGCGCCACTTTAACTTCTCCGGCCAGACGACCAGCGGACGCCACAAATCTGCCTGAGCGAGGCCAGACTCCCAGCCTTGGACACGGGACGGCTCGAAGAGTTTAAGCCGCGCCGGCATGACGCCCACCACCGTGAAACTTCGGCCATTCAACCGAACGCTCTGGTTAACGATGTTCGAGTCAGCGCCGAACCGGTTTCGCCACAGCCGCTCGCTCAACAGAACGACATCGGCATGTCCTCTCTGTTCTTCTTCGATTACGAACGAGCGGCCAAGCAACGGCTTGACGTTGAACACTGGAAACAGATTCGCCGAAACGAACGCCGTGCGGACTTGTTCCGGGCCTGACGCGCTATTCATTATGCCCATACCGGCGGTCGCCGTTGCCGCCAGGGCATCGAAGACGGAGTTCTGCTCGCGCCAGTCCAGATAGTTGGCAAGTGACACCGTGTATTGTTGCCACCCCAACTGCGGGTTGCTTTCAGAAACCGCAACCAGCCGCTCGGATTCGTGATACGGCAACGGGCGCAGCAGAACTGCATTGACCACACTAAAAATCGCCGTGTTCGCCCCGATGCCGAGCGCGAGGGTGAGCACGGCCACGGCGGTGAAGCCGGGATTCTTGCGCAGCATCCGCAAACCGAATCGAACATCCTGCCACGTCGCTTCGCCGAAACTCGCGCCGCGCCTCTCCCGACACTCCTCGCGCACGCTCTGCACATTGCCGAATCTTTTCCGCGCCTCACGCTCGGCGTCTTCCTGTGACATGCCAGCGGTGATGTTCTCCGCCGTGCGCTGCTCGAGGTGGAAGCGCAATTCCTCATCAATCTCCTGCTTCACCGCGCGCCGTTGTCCCAGCGAGCGGAGCCAGCGCCAGATATTATGGAGTGGGTTCATAGGTTTACTACGCCATTCAATTGAAGCCGGAATCCCTGTGGGATTCATCCATGGAATTTCCGAACGACATGGCAGTCAGGGCAGTGAGAATGTCGGTGTTTGTTTTCGCTCGTCACGTTTCACGCATCACTTTTTCATCCACCCATCCTTCAGCCGGATGATTTGTCGGCCACAAGCCGCCCATGCTTCGTTGTGCGTCACCTGCACGATGGTCGTGCCCTGCTGGTTCAGCTTCTTGAACAGCTCCATGATTTCGCGGCCTTGGTCAGTGTGCAGATTGCCGGTCGGTTCGTCGGCCAGCAGGAGCGCGGGTTTGGCGATGATGGCGCGGGCGACGGCGACGAGTTGTTGCTGCCCGCCGGAAAGCTGGTTGGGAAACAAATCCTTCTTCGCGACCATGCCAAAGCGGTCGAGGACATCGGCGACCATTCCCTGGCGCTCGCTTTTCGGCACGTTGCGATAGGAGAGTGGAATGTCGAGGTTCTCCGCAACGGTAAGGTCATCGAGCAGATGAAATTGCTGAAACACGAAGCCGACGTAGCGTTTGTTCAGCATCGCGCGATCCTTGGGAGCAAGCCGATGCACCAAGTGTCCATGGAATTCAAACTCACCCTCCCACGCGTGGTCATACATGCCGAGGATGCCCAGCAGCGTGGATTTCCCAGCGCCGCTCGGTCCCATGATGGTGACGAAGTCGCCTACGGCAATGTCGAGATTGATTTGCCGCAGAACGTATGTGAAGCCCGCCTTGGTCTGGTAATGCTTCTCGACGTTTCTAAGTCGGAGCATCGCTTCACTGGCGGTTGAGGATGCTGGTGCAGCTTGAGGCTCGGTCATGGCGATGTTCATGTTCAAACGGGAATGGTGGTAGTTTGTGGTAATTTGCCCCCCAGACTCACGCCGCTTGCAGGACCAACGTAATGGCGCGATGAACGCGCTCCCAGATCGCCGTCTCCTCCTCCAGTTGCTTGCGGCCGGCGCGCGTCAGGGAATAAAACTTCGCGCGGCGATTGTTCTCCGACTTGCCCCACTCGGCTGAAATCCAACCCTTGTCCTCCATGCGATAGAGGCACGGGTAAAGCGATCCTTCCTCCACGACCAGCACTTCGTTGGAGCGTTGCTGGATGCGCTGCACAATGGCGTAACCGTGCATCGGGCCGGCGGTGAGGGTTTTCAGGATGAGCAAGTCCAGTGTGCCTTGTAAGAGTTCAGATTTGGTTGCAGCCATACGTTGTCCTAGATGTTCTAGGGGAGAATAGGCGGATTACCTAGATTGTCAAGGGGAGAAAAGGATGACCATTCACCGCGATCGCAAACTGTAGGTCGCGGCCCCTTGCGATTTGGCGGTTCAAGGGGAACAGTTGACGGAATCCCGGAGCGGGCCGAAATTGCCAAGAACGCAGAAAATTGTGACGTATGAAGACACCGATCTCATTACTGTTTGTCCTGCTCGCTGGCGGTGTGGCTGCTCAAACGCCGCAAGAGCAGCAAAATCTCGATCGGAATACGGCCACTTCAAAAGTGCCACGTGTGATCGAATCCCGCTCGGTTGAAACAAATCGCGTCACTGGCCGGAGTTATTCGGTCAGCGGCATCGCCGTGCAGGTGGTCAAGACCCGGCGAGTGCTACAACTGCTGAACCCGGTCGCGCCACCCAGGTATTTTGCCGGCAATGCAAACACTGTGCGCGACCCCAAGTCGGGGCGCGTCGAAGGTTTGAAACTCATGTCGCTGGAGTTCTAATCACCAAGGTGATTGGGGGTAATTCAATCTACCGCCGCACCGGCACTTTGGTCCACGGCACTTTTGCCGGACGGTTCTGGCAGGCGGGACAGATGCCGAAGAATTCCAGATCGTGATGCATGACCTTGTAGCCGTGATGTTCCATAATGTGCCTCTCCATCTCGGCGAAACCGCAGCAAGCGGGCAGTTCGTTCACCATCCCGCAAGCGCGGCAAATCAGGTAATGGCTGCTCTCCCCCGGCACATTCAGCACAAAGTAGCTGATGCGGTTGGGCAAGCTCACCTGCCGCGTCACCTCCACCTCCTTGAACAGCATCAGCGCGCGGTAAACCGTCGCCGCGTTGCACCCGCCACGGATGCCCTCCGCGCCAGCCAGCGCCTCCAAGCTCATGGGTATCCGTTGCTGGGCCAGCACGGCCAGAATGCGGTCGCGGATTGGGGTCAGACGAACATGCAGCGTCCGGCACACCCCGCGCGCCCAAGCAAGCCTCTCCCCACTGGACTTCATCGGCGAAGCCAACGGTATGGATGGAGCAGTCATGGCAGCATGACGAAGGGCCAATGTGTTCATTGCTGGTGAAGCTGAAGGCGAAACTGATAAAAGCGACTGGTCGCCGAACTCATCGGGACCATGTCGCGCAGGGTAACGGTTGCGGTGGCGCCGTGGTCCATCACGCTGACCTCGTGGGTCATAGCCTCCCAAACTCCCGAGCTTAGTTGACTTCGGGCTGCCGGCTCATAATTCAAATCCGACGCCGCCTTCACCCGCGTGAATGTGAACGCGCCGAAGGTATCCGGGCCAACCGTCAGCCAGGCAAACGCCGGAAGTCCGTTGGTGGAAACGGCATTCGGGTCCAGATACGATGCGTATTCGAACGCGTTGACCAAGCCATCCTGGTCTGGGTCCGCCCCCGGACCACTGATAGTGTCGTCCGTTCCCTGCAACCAGTGCGCTTTCTGCCATAACGCGTACGGGGTCACGACTCCCAAGGGCCGGATATGAAAGACAATGGTTGCCTCCGGGCTGAAGATCGGCGCGGTTTCGCCCACGCGCGTGCCGCTTGCTTGAAACGTAACGCAATAAACCCCGCTTGTGGTAAACGCCCAGTTGTAATGATCGTGCCCGGACGTGAGAATCTCCAGCTTGTCCGACTCGTCAAGACCGTCCGCGGTGCTCATTTTGATCTCCGTTCCAAACGAGCCGGATTGGACCAGGAAGAAATCCCCGGGGCCATCAACATTTTTCAAACGGATGGTCAATCGTCCGTCAGCGAACACGCCGGCGCCACCCGCCGCGAAGCCCAACGACAACACTTCCTGCCCGGGTTGCCGGTCTTGCGGCAGCACCCATAGTGGATCGCCTTCATTGCCGTACGGCGTGCCGGCAGGCAGCATCAACTTGCTGCTCTCCAGCGCAACGAGCACAATCTCGTTGGTTTGATAATCCACCGCGTGATCGGTATCCCGAATCACGAAGCTGAGATTATTAGTTCCCTCCGCGGTGTAGTGGATGCGAATGTCCACGTGTTCCGTGATCAACGACGGCAAGTTGGTCTGGGCGGACAAATGGCCAAACGTGAGTCCAAGCACTGCGAGGATTGGGACAATCTGATTTCTCATAAAAACAACCGCGTGACCATCCATGGAAACGCGGCGACGAGCGGTTGCCGGCGGAAAGGCAAACACCGGCAACCGCCGCAGGTCGCCAGTTCAACTCAACCGTGATCGCCGCCGGACCTTGAGCCACAAGCCCGCTCCGCCCAAAAGCATCAGCGCGGTGGTGCCGGGTTCGGGCACAACCTGAAAGCTGTACTCCACCGGGCCGCTGGACGTGAACGTGTTTTGTCCGTCGTCCAGGAATCCAGAAGCTTCAAACGTCAACGTGTACTCGCCCATCTCGGAAAACGCCCAGAAGAAGTGCGAGTGACCGCCAGCCTGCGCCTCATACTTATCCGCGGGACTGATACCATCGCGCGTGCTCATGAACACGGTGGGAACGTTGAAGATGTCCGTCCGGTACAAGGCAAAGTGCCCCGGGCCACTGATGCCCGTGAGTGTCAGGGTCAGTGCGTTGTTTACGAAAACACCGTCCGCGATTTCCTCGGTGCCGATGCCCAGGAACAGCAGATTCGGGTCGGCGCTGGGCGGCAACTGCCATACAGGATCACCTGAATTGCCTAGGAAGCTGAAGATCGGATTCGCCGGCACGGTGTTACTCGCTGTTGGGCCGACGAAAAGAATGGCGCCGTCGGGTTCATATTCCTGCTCGTTGGTTTCATCGTGGACATGCAGGTCCCACAGGCCGTCCTCGAAGGCGAGGCCAATGTCCACATGTTCGATGGTTAGCAGGGTTTGGGAGCGCGCAGTAAGCGCAGTTGCCGCGCACAGGGCGGCGGTGAGGAGGATTTGTTTCTTCATGTGTTTTTGGTTTTTGGTCTTTGGGTTCTTTATTGGAGGTTGGTTTGAGGTTGAATAATCATTGCGGCGGTTCGGCGAAATTCTCGCCGCGGAGGATTCTGGCTTTCAAACTTTCTGCCTTGAGTCCAGCGACGCGACCATCGGCGAACAGGTAATTGCCAGTGCCTGTTGAATGGTCCGGCGACTTCCGGCCCGGGCTGTGCCGGTCGGGCTGAATGTCACTGATCACCCCGGGCCAGTTCTTCGCCCACGACCGCGAGTGCGTGTGATCCGAACTGATACCCACCTCCGTACGATCCGAGGTGATGAACACGGTGTGCGTGTCACTGGGACGGCGCAGTGCGTCGAGCTTCCGGTAGTCCGGCCCGATCGCGGCGCCGAAGATGTTCGCTTGCCGAACCGAAGTGTATTCGTTGAGCACATAACTCGAGCCGCCGTTGGCGAGCCGCTCTCCGCCTTTCGGATCGGCGGGGCAAAGCCGGATTTCGTCCACGTTCCCGACGTACGGCGCGAGGCTGATGATCCACGAGCGATTGGTGTCGCCGCCCGCGCCGTGCATCGTGCCCGGCAGATAACCGTTATGGTCCTCGGCGTACATTGCCATCGCGAGGCCCATCTGCCGCATGTTCGACTTGCACACACAGGCACGGGCTTTGGCTTTCGCGCCAGCCATGGCCGGCAACAACATGGCGGCCAGGAGGGCGATAATGGCTATGACCACCAGTAATTCGATTAAAGTAAACGCGCCACGGCGGGTGAACGCCTGATTCGTCTTCATAGTTTATTAGCTTCTGCATTCAATCCACACGGACATGGATCCGGGCAGCAGGAAAGCCCGAGGTAATTGTTGAGTTGAATCGGTCCTTTCCTCCGGGGCGTCGGCGCATTTCATGCGTGGACACACTCCGGCCGTGGAAAGGCCAACCGAGAATTAGATGAGGGAAGCCGGCGGACCGCGGCTGGGGAGAAGCGAGTACTTGGCAACCGGTAACAAAAGCGGTGCAGGTTGCAGGCAAACGAAGACTGCCGAAGTCATGATCGGAAGCGGCACTTGTGGCGAAGTCGTGTCAACCTGGCCGCTGGCGAGCAGCGTTACGGCGCATCGGTGGTCGGGGGCGGCGGCGTCGGCATGCAGGAGATGGTGCAGTGCCTTGAACTGAGCCATCGCAAGGACAAACAGAAACACGCCGAGCAGCAAGCCCGCCTTCAGCGGCTTGTTGCGCAGCGGTTTGCGCGTTGGTTCTTGTGTGACATTCATGACGACAGCCTAATTAAGCAGATTCCATGCACGGCGGCAATTGCGACTTGTGCAAGTCACTTGCAGGCATGTTGCGGGTCATGGACTAATCAACTAACGCGAACGCATTACGCTCCAACAAATTGAGCGATCATACGCACGAAGGCACGGCGTGCAAAAGCTCCTGTGAGATTCGCATTGAAAATCTTTTGCTTGAACACTATCAGTAGATGCGTGAAGTCGCTTCAGACCTTGTTGACGTTGTTTCTAGTGGCCCTGTGGCCGCTGGTGACGAGTCATTGCAGTCTGGAGCAAGTGCCCGGCCTTGAGTTTCTGGCCTGCGGCGACGAAGTCACCGCCCCACCGCACCAGGAGAATGACTGTGAGACGGATAGTTGCGTTTCGGTCGAATCCGGCTTCTACAAGACCGAAGACGGACGACAAGTGGTGCCCAAGCCGACGCTCGTCGAACCGGGATTCTTGGCAGGAATTCTACTGGCATCAGCACAGCCGGTCCTTGTCACCACCAGCATTGCCTTCGATTCTATCCCACTGGAACTTCTCAAGGCCTGGCAGTTCTCTCACCGCGCTGCGGCCGCCCCACGCGCTCCGTCGCTTCCTTCGTAATTAGTCCCGATCTGGGACTTTCCCATCTGAACTCGGTGTGTACTCACGCCGTGCAGTTCTTGTTTTCCCCATTTGGTTTGTCCGTTTGAGAAGATTATGAAGCGAACGATTTTTTACAGTTCAACACTATTACTGGCAGTGGCACTGGGCAGCGTTGCTGCCTTCCCCGTCGGAAGCCAGACATCCAACATCGCGCCCGGCACGAATGGGTTGAGTCTCGACGCGGCGATCCAGTTGGCGCTTGAAGCCAATCCGCAACTGCGCGCTTCATTGGCCCGTGTGGATGCCTCCGTCGGGCGGGCAAAGCAAGCGAGGCAATGGGGTAATCCAGAATTGGAGTTAAGTGCGGAAGACTGGCCGGTGAGCGGAGGACAGGGCTTCGCGGATGCCAAGCAGACGATCGGCGTCGCGCAAACGCTGCCCTTCCCGGGCAAGAAGGCGCTGGATGGGCAGATTGGCAACGCGGGGGTAAAGCTCTCAGAAGCCGAACTGACTCTACGCCGGACCGAACTGGTGCGGGACGTGAAGTCGGGCTTTTTCCGGGTGTTGGCGTCAGAGCGAGTTGTGGAAGTCGCCAAACAACTGGTGGTGGTGGCGGAGTCATCTGCAAACACGGCGCGGAAGAGGGTGGACGCTGGAGCAGCGGCATATCAGGAACAGTTGCGGGCAGAGGTGCAGTTGGAACAGGCGCGGACAGAGTTGACGGGATTTGAGCGTGAACTGGCCACGGCGCAGCAGGCTTTCGCCACGCTCCTCGGGCGGCCCGACTTGAACCACGCCAAGCTCACCGGCGCGCTGGCAGACAGGCCAAACGCGCGCTTGCTGGAACTCACCCCCGAAGAGCACCCGGGAACGCATCCCCTTCTAAATACCGCGCAAGCGAATCTGGATCGTGCGCAGTTGGAGTACCGCCGGGTTCGGCTGGAACCGTATCCGGATGTGAAGGTGGGTGTGGCCGGCGGACGCATCGGTGCGACGGACGAATCCATCATTCAACTTGGGTTCTCGCTGCCGCTCCCGCTCATTGATCGTGGCAAAGGCAAACGGCAGGAAGCACGGGCGAACGTAAATGTCGCGGAGGCGGAAATGCTCGCCGCGCAGCAGCAGTTGCAGCGCGAATGGGCGAATGCCCGAAAGCGCTATCGCACGGCGGCTGAACAAGTGGCCAACTACCGCGAGCGGATTCTCCCCAAGGCGGCGGAGGCATTGCGCCTGATCCAGACCGGGTTTGAAGAAGGCAAATTTAACTTCATTGACTTGGTGGACACACAACGGACGACCGCCGAAGCACGCCTGGCCTACCAGGAAAAGCTACTCGAATTGAACGTGGCCCAAGCGGAACTGGAAGCGATGCAAAAGCCACAAACCCATCAAACTTTAACCACGAAATAACGAATTAAAAGAACCATGAAATCGAATCACAACATGAACCGGACGGTCACCGTGAGGCTGGCCGCGCTGGCAAGCATTGTGGCCGTGGTGCTGGTGGCCGGATGCAAGAAGGAAGATGCCCACAGCGACCATGACGGGCACAAGCACGGCAGTACCCAGGCCGATCCCGGAACCGTTGCCCGTTGCGCGAAGCACCAAGCGCCAAAGGAGCTTTGCTTCATTTGCGACCCGGGCCTGCGCGACAAGGGCCGCCTGTGGTGCAAGGAACATGACCGATACGAGGACCGTTGCTGGCTTTGCCACCCGGAGCTTGAGGACAAACAACGGAAGTGGTGCAAGGATCATTCGCTTTACGAGGATGAATGTTTTCTTTGCCGGCCCGACTTGCAGACAAAGCCACAAGCCGTAGTGCCGAGCGGCACGTCAATGGCGGCGTTGATGTGCAAGGAACACGGCGTTCCAGAAGCCGAGTGCGGCATCTGCCATCCCGATCTGGCCGGCCAGTTGAAGCCGGGCGATGGCCTCAAGGTGCGGTTGCCCTCGCCAGATTCCGCCGCTCTGGCCGGTGTGCGGACCGGCAAGGCGACCGTGGGCGGACTGGGCGATGGCATCAACTGTCTCGCCGAACTCGCCTTCAACCAAAACAAGCTGGCACAAATTGTCGCGTCCGTCGGCGGCATCGTCCAGGAGGTCTCGGTGGACCTCGGCAACACGGTTGATGAGAAACAGGTCGTCGTCCGTATCTGGTCGGCGGCGATTGCGGAAACCGTGGCCCGGGCGGTCCTCACGCACCAAACGTTGGAGCGGGAACGGAAGCTGCGGGCCGGGCGGGTGACGTCCGAGCAAGACCTGCAACGGGCCGAAGCGGAGCATCGCGCGGCGTGCCAGCAGGCGCGGACGCTGGGTTTCAGCGAGGAAGACATTGATGCCTTCGGCACCCGGCCCGAGGAGCCAGTTTATCTGGAAGTGCGGGCGCCGTTCGCCGGCGAGATCATCGAGCGCACGGTGGTGCGCGGCGCGTTGATCGAGGCAGGCAAGCCGCTCTTCACGCTGGCCGACCGCGCCACGATGTGGGCGATGTTGAACATCCCCGAAGCCGAATTGGGGCGCGTGCGCGCGGGTCAGACGGTGGAACTGCAGGTGGATTCGATTCCCGGGCGCGCGTTCATCGGCAAACTCACCTGGATCGCCGCGGAAGTGGACGAACGCAGCCGCATGGCTCGGGCGCGGGCGGAACTGCCGAATCCCGACGGGGCGTTCAAAGCCCGGATGTTCGCCCGCGCGCGGATACTGACGGGCAACGCCGATGGCGCGTTGGTGCTGCCCGCCGCCGCCGTTCAACAGGTGGAGGGCCGGTCATTGGTCTTTGTGAAGCTGGCGGAGGATTTGTTTCAGGCGCGCGCGGTACGGCTGGGCACCCGCTACAACGGGCAACTCGAAGTGTTGGAAGGGTTGCACGCCGACGAGCACGTCGTCCTCGCCGGCAGTTTTCCGCTCAAATCCCAATTGTTGATCTCCCGCCTTGGCGCCGGCTGCGCGGACGAATAGAAGCCAAGAAGTTTCCTTATGCTCAACTGGCTCATCACCGCTTCCCTTAAGAACCGTCTGCTCGTCTGCGTGCTGGCGGGCGTCCTCGTCGTTGTGGGCGGGCGCGCCCTGTTGCACCTGCCGATTGACGCCTTTCCGGACACCACACCGGTCCAGGTGCAGATCAACACCAGCGTCCCGTCGCTCAATCCACAGGAGGCCGAGCAACAAGTCACGCAGCCCATCGAGCTCGCCATCAGCGGACTGCCGGGACTGCAAAACGTGCGTTCGATCTCAAAATTTGGCCTGTCGCAAGTCGTGGCCACGTTTGACGATCACACCAGCATTTATCTCGCACGGCAGCTCATCATGGAGCGGCTGCAAGGCGTCGAGCTGCCCGAAGGTATTGCGCGCCCGCAGCTTGGCCCCATCTCGACCGGCTTGGGCGAGGTGTTTCATTACGTGGTGCGCTCGGACAATCCGGACCGCACGCTGACCGAGTTGCGCGAATTGCACGACTGGGTGGTGAAGCCTGAGTTGCGCAAAGTGCGCGGCGTGGCTGAAGTGAACTCCTGGGGCGGCTTCGAAAAGCAGTTCCATGTCGTGGTGGACCCGAACCGGCTGGTCAAGTACCGCGTCACGCTGGAGGAATTGATTGAAGCGCTTCAGGCCAACAACCAGAACGTCGGCGGCGGCCAGATCGTGCGAAGCGGGGAATCGCTGCTCGTTCACGGCATCGGCCTGACGACCAACACGGAGGAAATCGGCGACATCGTCATCGTGGCGCACGACGGGATGCCCGTGCGGGTGCGGGACGTGGCTACCGTGCAATTGGACCACGAAATCCGCCGCGGGGCGGTGACGGCCGCCGGCCAGGGGGAAGTGGTGTTGGGACTCGGCTTCATGCTCATGGGCGAA
The DNA here is from genome assembly GCA_014860005.1 of Verrucomicrobiota bacterium. The sequence goes on from JACZKP010000121.1 coordinate 42,353, forward strand.
AACAGCGCCGTGGTGACGCACGCGCTGAAGGCAAAGCTGGCCGAGGTCCAGAAGTCACTCCCCGCGGACGTGGAACTGCGGGTGCTCTATGACCGGACGGAATTGGTGGACAAAGTCATCCGCACCGTTCAACACAACCTGCTGGCGGGCGCGTTGCTGGTCATCGCCGTCCTGTTCACGTTCCTCGGCAATCTCCGCGCAGGACTGATTGTTGCCACGGCCATCCCTCTCTCCATGCTGTTTGCCGGCGAACTGATGCTGCAAACCGGCATCGCCGCGAGCTTGTTGAGCCTCGGCGCGATTGATTTCGGGCTGATCGTGGACAGTTCGGTCATCATGGTCGAGAACTGCGCGCGGCACGTGGCCCAGCGCCGCGACAAGCCGTGGCTGGACACCATTCGTGACGCCGCGATTGAAGTGCGCAAGCCGACGATGTTCGGCGAGTTGATCATCCTCATCGTGTTCCTGCCGATCCTCGCGCTGGAGGGCATCGAGGGAAAACTTTTCAAACCGATGGCGCTGACCATGATTTTCGCGCTGCTCGGCTCGCTCATCCTGTCCCTCACCCTGATGCCTGTGCTCGCCAGTCTGCTGCTGCCGAAAACGATCAAACACGCCGATCCGTGGCTCGTGCGCCAGGCCCGGCGGGGCTATGCGCCGTTGCTCGACTGCGCGCTACGGTTTCGCGCCGCTACGCTGCTGACGGCCCTCGCGCTGGTCTGCGGCGGGGCGTGGCTCGCCTCGCGCATGGGCGGGGAGTTCATGCCCAAACTCGGCGAACAGGCCCTCGCGGTCAGCACGGTGCGCCTGGCCGGCGTTTCCCTGGACGAAGCCGTCGCGTGGAACAACCGGATCGAACAAGCGCTGCTGGCGGAGTTCCCGAATGAGATCGAGCACGTCTGGTCGCGGCTCGGCACCGCGGAAGTGGCCACCGATCCGATGGGCATCGAGTTGACGGACTTTTTCATGGCGCTCAAGCCGCGCAGCCAGTGGAAGAAGGCCCGCACCCAGCCGGAGTTGATTGAGGCCATGCGCAAGGTGTTCGACAAGCAGCCCGGCATGACGGCCGCGTTCAGCCAACCCATCGAAATGCGGCTGAACGAGATGATTGCCGGCGTGCGCGGCGACGTAGCCATCAAAATTTACGGCGACGATTTGGAGACACTCCGGGAACTCTCCGAACAGGTGCAGGGCGTGTTGTCGGGCATCCGGGGCGCGGTGGACATCACCGGCGAACAACTCACCGGCCAGCCCGTCCTGCAGGTGCGGGTGGACCCGGAGGCCATCGCGCGCTTTGGCGTGCCCCGGCGACATGTGTTGAACGTCGTGGAAGCGGTCGGCGCGATCAAAGTGGGCGAAGTGCGCGAGGGACAACGACGGTTTCCGCTCGCGGTGCGGCTGCCCGACCGCCAGCGGACCGATCCGGACGCGTTGGCCAACACGCTCATTCCCACGGCCGCCGGGCCGGTGCTGCCATTGAATCAAGTGGCGCAAATCACCGAAACCGAAGGCCCGGCCAGCATCAACCGCGAATGGGCGCGGCGGCGTGTGACCGTGCAAGTAAACGTGCGAAATCGCGACGTGGCCGGCTTTGTTGCTGAAGCGAAGCAAGCGATTGGTGAGCAGGTGAAACTGCCGGAGGGTTACTCGATGGACTGGGGCGGTCAGTTTGAAAACATGGAACGAGCCAATCGGCGGCTGATGTTCGTTGTGCCGATGGCCCTGGCGTTGATCTTCGTGCTGCTCTACTTCAGCCTCCAATCGCTGCGCGACGTGTTTATTGTAGCCACTGGGATTCCGTTGGGTGCGGTCGGTGGCGTGCTGGCGCTGTGGCTGCGGGACATGCCGTTCACGGTGAGCGCCGGCATCGGCTTTATTGCCCTTAGTGGCGTGGCCATCCTAAACGGTCTGGTGCTGGTGACCTTCATCAAGCAGATGATGGAAGGGGGCGTGCCGGTGGAAAGGGCAGTTCGCGAAGGCTGCTTGGTGCGATTACGTCCGGTGCTGATGACGGCGTTGGTCGCCGCCGTGGGCTTCATCCCGATGGCAGTCAACGTGGGCGTGGGCGGTGAAGTGCAACGCCCGCTGGCGACGGTGGTCATTGGCGGGATTTTCACGAACACGCTGCTGACCCTGTTGGTGTTGCCGGCGCTCTACACACTGTTCAAGGGCAAGAAAACCGCCGAAGTCGAGGCATGATCGCCCGCGCTTCGGTTAGGAAGCACATCAGGTAGGGCGCTGGAACTTCTGCGCAATCGCGGCCAACAGCAGCACCACACCCAGCGCGCAGACAATGGCCGCGCCGGTTGGCACGTCGAGTTGGAACGAGGCGTAGAGTCCGCCCACGCTCGCCAGCGTGGCGGTCGCCCAACCCACCACGAGCTGCGATGGCAACGAACGGGCCAGAAAAATTCCGCAGGCGGCCGGCACAATGAGATACGAGAACACGAGCAAGACGCCGCCCACCTGCACGAAACTTGTAACGATCAGGCCAAACAGCGCGTAGAACAGGAAATCCCACCAGCGCACTCGCAGACCGCTGGCCACAGCCTTGTCGTGGTCGAATGAGAGCGCGATGAACTGCCGGCGAAATATGAAATGAACCACTGCGATCCCCGCATAGAGCGCCGTGGTCTTCCAGATTTGCGGCCACGTCACCGTGAGCAGATCGCCCACCAGGGTCTTCTGCAATTCCTCCTTCCCGTGGGGGCTTTTGCTCAACAAGAGAATGCCCGCCGCCGCCGCCACCACATAAACAATTCCGATCAACGCCTCCTGTGGCACCCGCGTGCGATGAGTGGGACGCGTGAACGTAAACACCAAGGCGCCGGCCAGCGTGAACCCGAGCGACCAAAAGAAGTTATGCGGATCATCGGCTTCGTGGCCGAGGTAAAGGCACACACAGGTCCCCAGCGTGGCCACCTGCGCCAGCGCCAAGTCCACAAAGATGACCTCCCGTTTGATGACGTGCAGGCCATAATACACCAGAATCCCAGGCAGGAGCAGGCACGCGACCAGGGGCCACTTCATGACCGACATGATTTGAGCCCACGTCACCGTGTCAGGAGCATCCATATTTCAAAAACAATGCAGGTTCTCACCAACAGCGAAACGTCGGACTTCCATGGTCTTGGAGCGGCAAATGCCAGTGGTGCGGGAAATCCATCATCGGAGGTTGGATGTTCATTGTTTCTCTGCGAGTGCTTTTGCCAGCGCGTTCACCAAATAATCCAGCAGCGGAATATAGCCGCCCTCCGTGCCTTTGACCCCACCGGGGAATTGAGCCACGTCCACCACCGTTGCGCCGGTGCCCCGCGCCACCGTTTCGGCGGTTCGCCGATTGAGATATGGGTCAACAATGATCACGCGGGCGCCCGTCTCCTTCATCTTCGCCATCACGCCCGCCAGATGCGCGGGCGAAGGGGGAATGCCCGGTTTGGGTTCGAGAAACAATTCAATCTTCAGGCCGAAACGCTCCGCGAAGTAAACCCACGAGTTATGATACGCGACCAACTGCTGTCCTTTGAACGGTGCGAGCCTCGCCTGCCAGTCGGCCAGCTTGGTTGCGAGCGCCCCGCTGAACTTCTTCGCGTTCGCCTCGTAGAACTCGCGATTGCTCGCATCGATCTGGCCAAAAGCGTCCGCGATGTGGCGGGCCACGATCTTCGCGTTCTCTGGATCTACGAGGTAATGTGGATTACCGCTGGCGTGAATGTCGCCCTTCGAGCGATCGAGTTGTGCGGGCACTTCGAGCATCCGGACGCCTTCACAGCAATTCACGTTGCCTTGTGCCGCCGAGATGATCCGGGCGTTGCGCGCCTGCTCAACCAGTTTGGGCAACCATCCGCTTTCCAACTCTGCGCCGCCATGGATCAGCGCGTCTGCTTTATTGAGCCTCACGATGAAACTGGGCCGGGCATCCACAAAGTGCGGGTCCTCCGTGGGCCGCGCCATGATGGTAAGCTCAATCTTCTCGCCCCCGATTTCCTTCGCAATGGCCGCCAGGTCCGGCGTGGTGGCGACGACGTTCAACTTCGCGTGCGCCGTCGCTGCGAACAACAGGGCGCCGCAAACCAGACGCAGGATCGCCCAAGCCACACAGGGACGCACAAACGCTGGCGCTGTGGCTCCGCGTTTCTCAACCCCCTGTGCGTCTCCGCGTTGATCAATTGATTCCAGAGAATTCGTTGTCATGTTCGTGTCCATTGGTGTTCATCCGCGACTCAGAACTTGTGCGCCGGGTGCGCGCCCAGCAGGAACTCGAATTGCAGCCACACGGAATGATCCGTGCCGAGGTGGCGACGATCGTCGTAGTTGTACTGCAGCCGGACCTTCGAGTACTCGGTCGGATACCAGGTCAGGTTGGGCGAGAGCCGCCAGCGGGAGTCACGGAACGGATCCCGACCCAAAGTGGCCTCGTCCAACGAGAGGTTCAATTTCTCGTAATCGCCCTTCACGCTGTCCACGTAATCGAAACGTACACCGCCCACCCAGCCCTTGCGAAAACCCCACAGCAGTTGCGAATAGAAACCGTAGTCCGTGAGCGTTTCCCGCCCCAACTGAGCGGGCGCCATCAAGTCCTCATCCATGACCGCCTCGCCGTCTTCATCCGCCACTTCCTGCCAGTCAAATGCTCCCACCTGATAACGGCGCAACAATGCCTCGCTCTGCCACATCACAAACGGGAAGCCCGCGTGGGCGCTGGGGGATTTCCATTTCCACGTCAGATCCATCCCGTAAATCTGCGTGGTCGTGTCGCCGCTCTCGCCGCTGCTGTTGGGACCGAACGCCGCTGACGCGCCCAGCAACAGGATCTGATTATCCGTCACGTCGAACGACACCGCCCAGCGCGGCGTGAACAACAAGTCGCCCAAGCCACGCACCCCACGGTTGTTATCAGCATGGCGATAGGCAAACGGCAGTTCTTCCTCCGCTTCATGGCCATGACTGTGACCGTCACTGCGAAAGCTCCACGCCGTTTCGCCGTGACTGTTCTGCACGCCCAGAAACAATTCAGAATATATTGGCGTGGGCATCAACCACGAGAGCCGCGCGCCGGGATTGCGCAAGCCGTCCGGTCCGAGAAATCGCGCATTCACCAACGGCGAATCCACAAAGGACCACTGATGCGGATGCTGCGTGTTCACCCGGCCAAATTCGGTCAGGTATTGCCCGGCGCGAAGCTGCAGATTCCCCGGCAGGGAAATGGTTTCCAGCCAGGCTTCCTCCAGTTCCAGGAACGATTCCCCTTCGGAATCAATGCTGAACAATACATTGGCGGCGCCGCGGAAATAAGGGTCCACCGCGCCAGTGAAATTCGCCTCCACGCCCTGCACGGTGAACCCACGCTGGTTGGGATCGTGCCCGCCCAACTGCGTGCCGCCATCAATGTCCTTGGCGGTCGAACCGCCCGCCGCAAACGTTCCCACGAGACCAATGTCCAAGTAAGCGTTGCCTCGCCCCACACGGAGCGGATCACTTGGCCGCCACGCTTCGACGTCGGCCTTGGCCGCGGGCTCCGCCAGGGTCGCAATTGCGGTTGTGCTGGCCGACTGTTGCCTGGCCAGCGCATCAAGCTTCTGGGTTAGCGTCTCCATCTGCTGGCGGTGCTCACGCTGGACCCGCTCGAAGCTTTCCTGCATCTGTTGCAGTTGCTGCTTCAATTGTTCAACTTCATTGGTCGGTTGCGCCTGAAGCACAAACGTGTTCAGTCCCAACGCGAACGCCCAAACGGCCATTCCTGCAATTCTGATCATTCTCATACAAACCCCGTGAAAGGTAGCCATTCAAAGTGGCATGTTAATGTTCAACCTCAAAAAGCCGAAACTCACTGCTCAAGAAACACCGGCGTACTCAGAAACCGTGAGCGAGGCGAGGCGGGGCGCGTCCCGGCGGCAGGTAGAAACCGAAGCCTTCCGGAATCCTGGCCTTGGCGGCCAGCATACTGCAAAATGAGCACGGAACAGCCCCACGCGGAATCAAATCCGTTTCGGGAAGTTCAATCTGCCCCTGGGCCAGGAGACAAATCGCGCACAAAGTATGGTTGTGCTGGACTGCGTGATGCAACGCAGGACTTGCCGCAGTATAACCGGCGGCAAGCAACAAGGCAGTCAGCAAGGCGGCCAAAGACAACTTCGCCGCGAGTTCGGACGGTCTCTGTCCACGTTGCATAAGTCACCAGTAACAAAACGGTCGCCCACCGCAAGCGCCGAATGACGACACGCTGCGGAGCACAGCCGGCGTCGCGCGCATGTCCATTGAGACGATTACCAAAACAAACCGACCGAGGGTAGTATGTTGGAGGCATTCCAACTCCCACGCCGCTTAAGTCCACATCATGGACTAAGAACCAGCGGTAAATCTCCAATCCACACGCAGCGCCGATCATTCACTGACGATCGTCAATCGGCGTTTCTGTAAGCATTGCACCTACACGGGGTCCGAGACGTTGAAGCTTCAGTGCTTTGCTTCGCATTCCAAACCGCTGACGCGCCAGGTGGCGGCGCGCTGATCGTCTCTGGCAGGTCATGTGCTTGGTAAGTGGTCGGCTCTGTTTCCGGGTGTGGTGAGACATGGGTGTGTGGTTCAGGGATTAATAACAAGGAATTATTCAAAGTTGTGAGTTGGAAGTATCTGTTGCTGTCGGGGGTCGTAAGCGGGTTGTTGATTGGTTCTTCAAATCTGTTCGCCCAGAATTCTCAGAGTGTAAACCTGGCTTGGGATGCGAGCCCCAGTCCAAACGTCACCAGTTACCGGGTGCATTACGGGACCACGAGTGGCGTTTACTCGTATTCCACAAACGTTGGCAACCAAACCTCGGCCAGAATTGCGGAGTTGCAAAGCGGCCAGACCTACTTTTTCGCAGCAACAGCGCTCCATTCCACCGGAGTCGAGAGCATTCATTCCAACGAAGTGAGCCATCAGGTTCCGCTGTTAACACCACCCACCATTGTCCTGACCTCTCCGACCTCTGGCGCGAGTTACACGGCACCCGCGAGCGTCAGTCTTGCCGCCAGTGTCACCGCCAACGGGCAAACGATCACCAAGGTTCAATTCTACAACGGCACGACGCTGTTGGGCGAAGACACCGCCGCGCCATACAATTTTGCCTGGAACAGTGTGAACGCAGGCAGCTACAGCCTGACGGCCCGCGCGGTCTATGGGACGGGGAGTACAGTTGCTTCATCTTCGGTCGGCATCGCCGTCACCAATCCACCACCCTCCATTGCGCTCACCACGCCGAGCAACGGCGCAAGTTACATGGCACCCGCGAGTGTTAACCTTGCCGCCAGTGTCACCGCGAACGGGCAAACGATCACCAAAGTTCAGTTTTACAATGGCACGACGCTGTTGGGCGAAGACACCGCCGCGCCATACAATTTTGCGTGGAACAGTGTGAACGCAGGCAGCTACAGCCTGACGGCCCGCGCGGTCTATGGGACC
>JACZKP010000122.1 GCA_014860005.1 Verrucomicrobiota bacterium
GAGGGGGACCATCTACTTGGGATTTCAAAGCGGCGCTGACCTTCGTCACCACGCCCAATGCCCCGAGTGGACGCGGCTATTCCACAAAGCAACTCGAGGCCTTGTGCCGCTCACAGCGCGGCGTGGTCGTGCTCGACGAAGCCTACGTGGACTTCGCAGATGAGAATGCTCTGAAGCTGGCGTTCAAGCATCCGCACGTGCTGGCGGCGCGAACCTTCTCCAAGGCTTACTCCCTGTGCTTCCAGCGCATCGGCTATTTCGTCGGTCATCCGGATCTCATTACAGCGCTGCACAAAATTCGGGACAGCTACAACGTGAACGGTCTGGGCCAGATCGCCGCCGAAGCCACGCTGGATGACCTTGCTTACTACCGGGCCAACTTCAAACAGATCATCCGCACTCGCGAATGGTTGAGCCGTGAATTGACGAAACTCGGCTTCCGCGTGCTGCCGAGCCAGACGAATTTCATCCTGGCCAAACCGCCTTTGTTCCCCGCGAAGGACTGGCTGCAAAAATTGCGGGAACGGAAGATTCTCGTCCGCTGGTTCCGCACGCCCGAAGTGATGGATTTTTTGCGTATCACCATCGGGACCGAGATCGAGGCGACCATGTTGGTGCGCGCGGCCAGGAAAGTCGCGTTGTCATAGCCAAGGTCATGAACTTCCGCGACCGTCCTGTCCTGGGACAATGAGCGGTTGCAAGCGCCGGGCTTTGGCTCATCAATTCTATGCTTCCCCCGGGCACCTTTTGTGCTAGAAACAGATACCAGTGTATCTCGATCATTACGGCCTGACAGAGCCGCCGTTCGACATCACGCCGAATCCACGGTTTCTGTTTTACAGCGCGAAACACCGCGAAGCCTACAATCACCTGCTTTACGGCATTCGCGAACGGAAGGGTTTTGTCCAACTCACGGGCGAAGTCGGCGCGGGCAAGACCACGCTCTGCCGTGCGATGCTCGAACAACTCAACGGCCATTTCTCCACCGCGCTCATTCTCAACCCGGTGATGAGCGCCGACGAATTGATGAAGGCCATCGCGATGGAGTACGGCCTGCCCGCCAACGGCCTGGACCGGCTCAACACGCTCGCCGTCATCAACCAGTTCCTGCTGCAACAGGTCGAACGCGGCAAGGATACCGTGCTCATCATTGACGAGGCGCAGGATTTGACCGATGAACTGCTCGAACAGGTGCGGTTGCTTTCGAACCTGGAAACCGACAACCGCAAGCTGCTGCAAATCGTCCTGATGGGGCAGCCGGAATTGCGCGACCGCTTGAACAACCCGCGCCTGAAACAACTCCGCCAGCGCATCACTGTGCGGTATCACTTGCACGCGCTGAATCGCACCGAGGTGTCGCAATACATCCAGCATCGCTTGCAGGTTTCCGGGGCGAATGGCACACCTCATTTCACACTCCCCGCCTTGTGGCGGATTCATCGCTACAGCGGCGGCATTCCGCGGCTGGTCAACGCGGTGTGCGACAAAGCCCTGCTCGCCGGCTTCGTGCAGCAGCAAAATCAGATTGGTTATCGCATGATTGGCCGGGCCGTCCGCGAACTTGAGGGAAACATTCATTCATGAAATCCGGCCTATACCACGATTCTTCCAGCGCCGCCTTCACATCGGAGTGCGGCGCATGCCGGTCAGAACCGCACGCATCAACCTGAAACCTCAACTCACCAAGAACGCATGAGCCTTATCAACGATGCCCTGAAACGCGCCAAGCAGGCGCAGGAATTAAATCCGCCGCCGCCGCCGAACCTGCCCTTCCGGGCCGCCGAGCCCGCACCGCAACGCAAATCGCCGCTCCCGATGATTCTTTTATTCGCCGTGGCGGCAGTTTTCTTGGTTGGCGGCTTGCTCGTGGTGATGGCGCTGGAGAAGAGAGCTTCGGCCCCTCAGGTGGTGACAGCAACCCAACTACCCGACCCGGCTCAACCAACGGCCGTGGTTGAAGCCAGCCCGCTCCCTGACCCGCTCCCTGACGCGACTCTTGATCCGACCATTGCCACGCCCGAAACTCCGGCCGTCGCTCTGCTCGCGGCGGACGCAGATTCACTTGCCATTACTGAGGCGGTGACTGAAGTAGCCTTGGCGACACCCACAGCGGACGAGTCTGTGGTTGCCCCGCTCATCGAAACACCCAGCGCCCCCGCCTTGAAGTTGCAGGGAATCTTTTACAATCCCAACCGCCCGTCGGCGATTGTGAACGGCAAGACGGTGTTCGTCGGCAATAGCGTCGGGGAGTTGCGCGTTCTCGCCATCACTCGGGAAGCGGTCACGCTGGGCAGCACCACGCAAACCAACGTGCTGGCGTTGGACGATTAACTGCCTTAAGAAACTGCCTCCGGTGCGTCGCCGCCGACATGAGAAGGCGGAAATCGCACAAGACCATCACGGTTTCATCCGCCTCTTTACCTCGACGGCTGCTTCGTTAACGGGCTGTTCGTTCCCCGTTACCGCCTCCGTCGCTGAAAGTCAGGCTCACGTCCCCCGCCCGTTGAGCTTGCTCCGCGGCGGCGCATTTGCCACGTTCTGCGCCCATGATTCTGCGCCAAAAAATGGAAGCGTCACCACTGTTTGCCCGCGTGACACCCTTCTTGGTTTTCCTCGTGCTGACGTTTTGCCAGGGTCAGTTTGGCGAAGCCTCGCGCTACTGGTTTTACCTGGCCAAGACGCTCGTGGGCGTTTGGCTGATCTGGGAGATGCGCCGCGTGGTGCTGGAAATGCGCTGGGCGTTCAGTTGGGAGGCGGTGGTGGTAGGCGTGGGCGTTTGCGCCGTCTGGATCGGTTTGGACGAATTCTATCCCAAGTTTGGCAAGGCCGGTACCCCGTGGAATCCTCACACGCAATTTGGTGACGGCACCGGCCTGGCTTGGTTGTTCATTGTTGTACGAATCGTTGGATCGTCGCTTGTCGTGCCGCCTTTGGAGGAGGTCTTTTATCGGTCCTTCCTTTACCGTTACATCGCGAAAACCGATTTCATGTCCCTGCCGCTGGGACACTTCGCCTGGATGCCGTTTCTGGTGACCGCGGCGGTATTTGGCTTTGCCCACCACGAGTGGCTCGCCGGCATCCTGTGTGCGATGGCTTATCAAGGGCTGGTCATCCGCAAGCAACGCCTCGGCGACGCGATGACCGCACACGCGATCACGAATTTTCTACTCGGCGTGTGGATTGTGTGGAAAGGCGACTGGAAGTTTTGGTGAGAAGCTCCTCGCCTCAGCTTCTTACTCTTCATCACAATCTTAATCCGGCTCTTCCGGGGTTTGCGATTGAGAGGAAGATTAAGAGTAAGATCAAATCGAGCGTTGAATCACGTGTGACAACCGCACTTCAGAGTTCGTTGCCGCCATGCGTTCTGCATGAGGACGAGCACCTGCTGGTGGTCAACAAGCCCGCCGGCTGGAACACGCACGCACCGTCGCCATTCGCGGGCGAGGGCATTTACGACTGGCTCAAGCATCGCGAGCCGCGCTGGGCCAATCTCGCCATCATTCACCGGCTCGACAAGGAAACCAGTGGCGTGATGGTTTTTGGCAAGACCCCTTTGGCAAATCGTTCGCTCACGGAACAATTCGCCAGGCGCACCGTTCGGAAACAGTATCTTCTGCTCGCGGATCGCCAACCCAAGCGCGAGGAATTCATCGTGCGAACGCAAATAGCGCGCCTTGGTGAACGCTACGCAAGCTGCGCGCACGGCGAACCGGCGGAAACGCGATTTCGTTTTGTGGCCACAGACGCGGCCGGACAGCACCTCGTCGAAGCCGAACCGCTTACCGGACGCACGCACCAGATACGGGTTCATGCCGCTGAACAAGGCTTTCCCATTATTGGCGACGTGCTCTATGGTGGCGTTGACTCACAGCGGATATGTCTGCACGCCCAAAAGCTAACTTTCCAGCATCCGGCCGGCGGCCAGCAACTGGCCTTTGAGATGCCGACCGATTTCAGCACCGCTTCCCGGGATGACTTGCGAGGCGCATTTATTGAGGCGGAATTGACAAATGCCTTCAGGTTGACTCACGGGGCGGGTGATGGACCACAACTCAAGGGCTGGTATGCAGACCGGCTGGGGGATTTTCTATTGTCCGCAATTGAGGGCGATTTGGGAAGCCTGCAAGGCGCACTCGAATGGTGGCGAAAAAAGCATGCGTTGCGCGGCGTCTATCGGAAGGAACTAATTCGCAGTGTCCGGCAGGCAACCAGCAAAGAGTCGTCCGCCCGGCTTTTGCTGGGCGACGCTGCCCCGGAGCGCTTCAACATCCGTGAGAACGGTGTGCAGTTCGAGTTGAGCTTCAACGAGGGCTACTCCGTGGGGTTGTTTCTCGATCAACGGGACAATCGGCGGCGGTTGTTAACCAGCCACGTGGCGGCGAACTTCCCATTGCGTGAATCCAAAATTCGAAATTCGAAATTCGAAATTCTGAACTGCTTCGCCTACACCTGCGGATTCTCGGTTTGCGCCGCGCTCGCGGGCGCGCGGACCACCAGTCTCGATCTGTCCAAGAAATATCTCGAATGGGGCAAACGCAATTTTGCGCTCAACGGCCTCGATTCCGCCGCCCACGAATTCATTTACGGCGACGCCTTCGACTGGCTGAAGCGCCTGGCAAAGAAGGGGCGGGCGTTCGACGGAGTCATCCTCGATCCGCCCACGTTTTCGCAGTCCAAAGAAAGTGGCGTGTTCCGTGTGGAGAAAGACTTCGGCAAACTGGTGAAACTCGCGCTGTCCGTGTTGAAACCGGGCGGCGTCTTGTTTGCTTCATCGAACGCGGCGGATTGGCCGCCCGAAAACTTCCTTGTCGCCGTCCGTGGTGCGGTTGATGCGGCAGGCCGGCGAATCGCGCAGGAACATTACGTGCCGCAGCCGCCGGATTTTCCCATCAGTCGCGCCGAGCCGGCGTATTTGAAAACCGTGTGGTTGCGCGTTGTGGAGCCGTAGCGCGGTTTCCAGCCTGCTGTATCGCCCATTTCCAATCGGCAGGCGATTCGCACGCGACTTGGACCTGACAGAAACCGGCGGGTCGGAAATCTGCGTTACGAGTTGGCCGCTCCCCACGCGACCCGTTGCACGACTTGGTCAACGGCACTGGCAACTCTTCCGTCATTACCGGAATACGGCCCGCTGGACCCGTCTTAAATCCACCGTCGTGTTGGCGCCGTGCTGCGTCACCGTCGCATTCAGAACCTGATCCCGATTCAGCGCCACCCAGCGCCAGTTCTCGGCATGGCCGTCTGCAAAACCGAACACGCCGGATTTGATATGCCGGGCCGTGGGGGAGTTCTGCCAACCATTGATTTGCGCCGCCGCGTTCACGGCAAAGTAACCGTCATCCAGCGTTTCTATGCTTTCGTCCAGAAACGTCATGGCCTCGGAGGGAGAAGGATTCTTGACCTGACTCGTTTTTTTGTATTGCGGGTAAGTCGCCCCCAAGACCCAGGTGGTGTCGTTGAGGCCATAGCGGGCGGCATCGGCGGCATCGGCGCCCCCCATGCGGCCTTGCAACGAGTAATGGCGCACCTGACGGATCCCGCGCAGGCTGGAGGGACCGGTCTTGGCGGAGGGACATTGGTAAATGTCCGTGTTGGGATTGTAGGGGTAGAGCAGGCCGGACCGGATGGCGAGGAGATTAGTGGCGCCGGGCAAGGCAGAAAGGTTCCCCAGAATTCCATCAATCCACGCGCGCCGATCCACGATCCAGTTGGGCACCATGCGGTCATCGTAGTCAACGGAATACATGATCCAGGAAAGCCCAAGCTGTTTCATGTTGCTGACGCACGTGATCTGCTGGGCCTTGAGTTTGGATTTGGCCAGCGCCGGCAGAAGCATCGAGGCCAGGATGGCGATGATGGCGATTACGACCAACAGTTCGATCAGGGTGAAGGCCAGACGGGCAGGTTTCGCACGCATCCGGGACCGGCCGGTTTTGGGGGAGGATTTAGCATTCATGCTGGGTAAATTTTTACATCGTCTTTATTCAAGCCACGTGGGCTGCCACCGCACGCGTCCTACCCGACTACTACGCAGAAATTCCGGGCGAGTCAATGGGCGCTTTCGCCACCGGCCCCCACCCTCGCTTATCCGGCTTGCAGCACTTTCAACATTTCGCGATCCAACTTATGGCCGCGAAAATCTTCGTATTCCACGTCCGCCCGGCGGCTGTCCATTACGCCGAACGAGCCGCGCAGATTCCAAAGCGCCCAACCCCAGCCCGCTTCCTGCCACAACTCGAGGCAATCGCGCATCCAAGCCAGCGCGACTTTGTGCGGTGTCCGGTTGTGCGCGCCCCATTCGCCCACGTGAATGCCGACGCCCTTGGCCTCCAGTTTCTTCCACGGTTCAATCCGGTCCCGGCGGAGGAACGCCTTGTCGCGCACGCCCCGATCACCGAGGTTCAATGGCCAGGTCGGCTCGGGCCATTTGTCCGAACCCTGAATCCAACTCGCCTGATAATGGCTTATTTGCATTGGCTCGTAGCCCCGCGTGCTCTGCCCCACACCCAGTTCACTGAGGCCATGCACGGGATCGCGGCCCCATTGCAGGCCGTCGGCAATGATGAGCCGCTGCGGATCTTCCGCGCGAATCGCCTCCACGAGCCGTTTGACGACCCGGACGTAGTTCTCTTCCGAGACATTCGCCGGCTCGTTCACCAGATCAAAACTCAACTGTGCGCTGGGAATTCCTTTGAATCGTTTGGCAAAATGCGCCCAGTGAAACGCGCAGGCCTCGAGGGCTTGCTCGTCCGTCCATAAGTTGAGCGGTTCCTTTGGCGGATTCACGCAATAGCCCGGAGCGCGATGGAAGTTGAGGTTCACATGCACGCGATGCTTGCGGCCCAGTTCGACCGCCTGGCTGACGTGTTCCAATTCGGCTTCACGCAGCTTCATTGGCTCTTCGGGGGTCGCCCAGCAGTGATAGGACATCGGCAGGCGCGCGAAGTCGAAGCCCCACTCGGCCATGATTTCAAAGTCACTTTCGCGGAAGGGCGGGTTGCCCTCCTTCCGGGCGGTGAACTTTTCCAGCAGGTTGAAGCCGCGCCAGCGCGGCAGGCGGCGGGCCGAGGGCGCCGCAGTCGCGGCGCCCAGTGGAAACGAAGTCGCGCCAGTCACCGTGGCGGCGAGGGCGGTCGTGGTTTTCAAGAATTGGCGGCGGTTCATAATTTGGTCCCGTGTTTTGATTTTCCCAAGCCGGACCAGTGGCGCAACGTGCTCCACCGGGTCCGGCGGCAGATTATTTCTCCTCCCGATCCATCGAACGGGTGATCAAGCTGACTTTCGGCGTGGCACGCGTCCGGCGCATAAACGCGAACAACAATCCCAAGGCCACCAGCATCAAGACCACGCCGGCTATTATGACACTGCTTCTATTGAACCAGGAATCGGCGGACGTGGCCACGGCGGTTTGCACCAGCGGCACTTCGGTCAACGCGGGGGAATCCCCTGCGGGCGGGCGCGTGGTTGGCATCGCAACTGGTCCGGCCGCCGGTTCAGCGGGTTTGGCTTCAACCATAGGCAGAGCATCGGGTGTGGGTGCGGCTGGCGGTGGAGCTGTAATTACTGGCGCCGGAGTTGTCGGGTCGGGCGTCCGTTCCACCTTCGCAATCTGGACAGGCTCCGCGGGTTTGGGCGGTAAGACAGTCGCCGGCTCGGAATCTGGCGGCAGCGAGACCACCGGCGGCACGGACGGAGTTGGCGGCAGCTCTGTTTTGGGCGGTGGCTCTGGTTTCGGGAATGGAGGACTTTCAGTTTTCAAGGAATCCTCTGGCACGCCAGGCGGCGGTTGAGCAATCAAGGTGGTGTGCGGCGCCGGCGGTTCCGCTGGCAACGTGGGCTGGGGCGCAGGCGGATCCGGCTGGGGCAATTCAACGGGCACTCCAGGGACAGGCTCGGAAATAGATTTTGCCTCCGTGACGGCGGTTTCTCCGGCAATTGCGTTTGTGGGTGTAGTCACAACCACCGGAGGTGGCACTGGCTTCACATCCGCGACCGGCGGGGGCGAATCGGGCGCGACCGCAACTGGCTTGGCTGGAAACTCGGGAAATTCCACGGGCCACGGCGGCGTGTTTACTTTCCAGCCGATGAACTGACCGGCCTGCGCGCGCAGGACAGTAACGAACGGCAATCGGCGCCGGCGCTGCTCCGAGATATTCAATTTGTAAGCGGCGTTGATCTGCTCATCGAACGGCGTGCCACTGAACTTCTCCTCCCCGTCGGTGATGAGCACCACCGTGATCTTGTCCGAATCCTTTATCACCCGCCCCATCGGTCCGAGCACTTTGTCATACTGCGTTTTCCGCTCATACGGCTGGCGTTGCAGAAACTCCACCACGCCCGTCGCGACGCGCTGGCGGGTTTGCGGCGTCCAGCGTTGCAGCGGAAAATTTCCCGCATGCAACTCGTCGTTGAACGTCCACAAGCCGATGGTGTCGCCGGGGCGCAACTCGGCGTTCATGCCCGAGGCCACGAGATTCCCCACCACATTCTGCATGTTTTCCGCACTGCGCCGCATGGAGAAGGACGTGTCCACAATCAGCAAATACCGGCCGGGCGGCTCTGCGATGCGCGCAGCGGCGAACAGGTCGCCAGCACTCCAACTAATGACCAGCGCAACAAACCCGGCGAGAATCACCCGCCCGAGCCGGTTTGCCACCGGGCGATCGCGGCGGATGGACTCAAGCTTCGTGGCGTAATCAAACCTTGCGAGCATGGTGGTATCGGTTTCTTTCCGTGCGGTTGTAATGGTTCAGGTCGTCGGCAAAGTCCGTCAGGGCCGACTCGATTTCGCGGATGAAGTTCAGGCAACTGGAGGCATGGCCACCCAGACCGATCACGATGTCCCGCTCCGAATTGTCGTCCGTGACGGCCAGCACGTCGCCGTATGGTTGAAAACGATGCGCGGCGCGCTCGATCATTTCATCCGCCGTCTGGCCGGCTTTCGAGAACAACACTTCCACGTGTCGCGAGGTCTCGCGTTTGGGCACGCCGGCTGGGGATCCCCCGCCGTCAAAGAAAATGGTGATCGGCGTACCGATGGCGTCGTGGTAGCGCGTGAGAACATGAACCAGTTCCTCGCGCGCCGCGGCCGAATGGCGGGGCCGGCCCGGCGCCAGCTCCGGCCAACTGTGGAGCAGGCTGTAGCCGTCAACCAATATGCGAACCAGCGCCATGCACTTAACGTATGGCCTTTCACTGAAAATAGGAAACTCAATTTCGGACTTCGCGGATAGGAAGCATGAAAGCAGGTGGAGCGCGCGCATTTCAAGATTCATGTTCAACGTTTGGACTTGCCTCCATGGTTCGCCGCCCAAATGCTCTGGCCATGGACAAACCCGATAAACTCCGTGAATTGTGGCGCATGCAAGACGCCTTCAACAAGCGCATCGGCGTCAACACCGACGGCATGAGCGATGAGGAAAAGACGAAGTGGATTCTCAATTACTGCCGCGCCATGACGCAGGAGATTGCCGAATTGACCGACAGCGTACCTTGGAAGTGGTGGGCCAAGTATCAGAAGTTCGACCAGCAAAACGCGCGGGTCGAAGTCGTGGACTTATTCCACTTTCTCATCAGCATGGCGCAAGTGCTGGGCATGAGTGCGGACGACGTGTTCAACTCCTACGTCAAAAAGAACGAAATTAACTTCAAGCGGCAGGAGAGCGGTTACGCCGTGAAGGACGAGCACGACTCCAAGCACATCTGACGAGGGTGAGCCCGTCACCCACAGATGTCCTCGGCGGTATGAATGCGTTCACGGTCTTGGAAGCGACTTCAGTGGAGCATCTCGCTGTGGCGCGCGAATTATTCGTGGAATACGCAAGCGCCATCGGGGTGGACCTCTGCTTTCAAGGCTTCGATCAGGAACTCGCGACGTTGCCGGGCCGCTACGCGCCGCCGGAGGGACGATTGCGGGTCGCGTTCGCCAACTCAACGCCCGCAGGTTGCGTGGCCCTGCGCAAGATCGAGGGGCGGATTTGTGAAATGAAGCGGCTCTATGTGCGGCCGCACTTTCGGGCGCAGGGCCTGGGGCGAACACTCGCCGGCAGCGTCATCACTGCCGCCCGAGTGGTTGGTTATGAACGGATGCGCCTGGACACTTTAGGTTCGATGGATGCGGCGATTGCACTCTACGAGTCACTCGGCTTTACCCGTATTCCGCCATACTACGACAATCCCAGCCGCGACGCCGTCTTCATGGAATTGACGCTCGATTAACTTACCGTGACTTCGACAGCCTCGGGGCGTTCTTCAGCTTTAATCGGTGTTTCGATGAAGTAGTTTTTCAGCGCAACAGGCCGAGGGCGATCACCAGTCCGTCTTGCAGAAGTTCAGCCTCATCCTCGCCGCCCGCGCGAGGGATGGACGAGCCAAGGCCGGCGCGAAGGCGAGGGGCGACTTCTTCAAGAGAAGTTCTTGAGTCAGGGAAGGGAAGCGCGAAACAACCAGGGGTGAAGGGCAAAAGACGCAGCCTTGGCTGGCCGTAACGCGCGGGGAAGTTCTTGGTGATTAGTTGAACGGCCTTCGCCGGAATTCGGCCCGGCGAAAAGAGCTTAGGGCGCGAGGTCGTAACTGCGCTTCCGTGAACGCCTCTGAGAGTGGGGTTGCGGCGCTGGTTTGCGGCGTTGCCAGATGCGCGAGGTGTCCGGCACAATCGCGCGGATGAGTTTCACGGAGTTGACGGAACCATTTTTCATGAAGTCCGCCGGCTGGGAGGCGGTCAAGCACGCCCGTTCGCTGCTGGCGGGCGGCAAGGTCATTTCCTCGAACTGGACGCCGCCGCTGCTTAAGGGCGTGGTGCAGGAGGGCACATCGTCGTATCGCGCGGGGTTGGTCATCAAGGGGCCGGTGGACATTGACAACCTCTGCCCCTGCCGCGCCTCACGTGAGGCGGGCCTCATCTGCGCACACTCGGTCGCAGTGGGGCTGCACCATTTGCTGAGGACGAAGGCGCCGCCACGAGGGAGCGACACCGCCACGCCACTGCCCGCGCGACCCGGGGGCAGACCGATCGTGCGCGAGCCGGAGCCGCAACCGGGACCAAAGCTCAAACGCGCCGCCAACGGCTCGCCCTGTGGAGTAGGCGCGCCGGCCGCGGCGGGCGCGTCCAGCCGCTTTACTCCACAGGGCGAGCGCCTGGAAATCTCCGTCATCCTGCCGCCAACCTTCGCGGCAGGCATCGAACGCGGGAAAGTGATGGCCACATTCGAGGGCAAATGGAGCCGGGGTCGCGTGCCCCTCAGCGCGCTGCCAATGAACCAGCCGTTTGCGTTGTCGCCCGAAGACACGCGCCTGCTCGACAAGGCCGAGGAACTCGCCGGCGACGAAACGCCCGGCGGCCTGATGCTCAATCTTGTCGAATTGACCCAATTGCTCGACGCCCTCGCCGGTCATCCGCGGGTGGCGCTCGGACGCAATCCACCGCTCACGGTGAGCGCAACAGCGTGGCGCGTGCCGGTGGAGGCCACACTCGAAACCTCGGGTGAAATCCGATTGAACCTGCCAGCGGGGCTCCAGCCGCCGACATTGATTGAGGGTGAGTCGCTGTGGGCGTTTCGCGGAGATTCGCTGGAGCCGGTTGGCCTGCCGAAGCAATGGCGCGAGTTGTTCCGCGCGCCGATGAAGCTGCCCCGATCGCGCGTGCCGCTATTCCTCAGCCAGGAGCTGGTCGTGCTGGAAGCCGAGAGTGAAGTGGATGCGAACTTTGGCATTGATGAGTTCACGCTGGAGCCGCAGTCACCGCGCTTCATCCTTGCGCTCAACGGCGGACTGAATCAGGTGCAGGCCCAGCTCCAGTGCGCTTACGGCCCGCGCATCATGACCGTGGGCGTGACGGCGAAAGACGAGTCGCTATGGTTGCCGGACCCGAAATCCACCACGCGTTACTCGACGCGCGACTTCGGCGCAGAGGTCGCGGCGGCGGAGCGGATGCGCCGAGCAGGCTTTAACGGCCCCGACTCGCAAGGGCGCTGGAACATGCATGGCGAGTCGGCGGTTGTGCGTTTCTTCGCGCGCGACTACCCGCGCTGGCAGAAGGAATGGGAAGTCTCGCTGGCGGATCGCCTCGAGCACAGCACGGTGAAGAATTTCGAACGTCTCGAACCGCGCTTTGAAATCCGGCCCTCCGGCGAGCGGTGGTTCGATGTCGAGATGTCGCTGGCGTCGGCGGACGGCGAGAAGTTTTCGGCGGCGGACATCCAGCGCCTCATCCTATCCGGCAACGGCACGACGCGGCTGAAGAATGGCCGCATCGCGCTGATTGACACGGGCGCGCTGGAGGAATTCAACGAGGTTCTGCGCGACTGCGCGCCGCAACAACACGCGAAAGGCTACCGGTTCAGCGACGTCCAAGCGGGCTTCCTCGACGCCACGCTCCGCCAGCAGCCCGGCTGGCAGGTGCAGGCGGCGGCCGGCTGGCGCGAACGCGCGGCGCGACAGAGCGGCCAGGCGAAGCTCACGTGCCCGCCGCTCGGCCCGCTTGAAGAAGTGCTGCGGCCCTATCAGCGGCAGGGCGTGGCGTGGTTGCAGTTCCTCCGCGAGAACAAGTTCGGGGGCATCCTGGCGGACGAAATGGGCCTGGGCAAAACGCTCCAGACGCTGGCGTTCATCCAATCCTGTCACACGAACCGCAAGCTCTCCGGCCCGGTGCTCATCGTTTGTCCGACATCGCTGGTCTTCAACTGGCTGGCGGAGGCCAAGAAGTTCACGCCCGGACTGAAGGTTGTTGCGCTGCACGGCACGGGCCGGCATGAACACTTCGACGACATCCCCAAGAGCGACCTTGTCATCACCAGTTACGCGCTCATCCGGCGCGACGCGGAGCGGTATCGCGAGCTGGAGTTCGACACGCTCGTGCTCGATGAGGCCCAGCACATCAAGAATCGTCAGACACAAAACGCGCTCGCCGTAAAGGCGGTCCGCGCCGGCCACCGGCTCGTGCTCACCGGCACGCCGATGGAGAACTCGGTGCTCGACCTCTGGAGCATCATTGATTTCCTGATGCCCGGCTACCTCGGCTCGGCGACGGACTTTCGCGAGCGTTACGAGCAGCCCATTACCCGCGACAAGGACGAGGCCGTGCAGGCGCGGCTCGGGCGGCGATTGCGGCCCTTCATCCTGCGCCGGCTCAAAACCGAGGTGGCCAAGGACCTGCCCGCGAAGCTCGAACAAGTTTCCTTCTGTGAACTCACCGACGATCAGGCGGAGATTTACAAACAGGTGCTTGCCGTCAGTCGCAAGGAAGTCATGGACGCCGTCGGCGCGCAGGGCGTGGCTAAAAGCAAGATGATCGTGCTCAACGCGCTGTTGCGCCTGCGGCAGATTTGCTGCGACCTGCGGCTGCTTAAAATGGAGAATGCCGAATTCACCGACGACAGCTCCGGCAAGCTGGCGATGTTCGGCGAGTTGTTGGAGGAGGCTATGGACGGCGGTCACCGCGTGCTCGTCTTCAGCCAGTTCACGACGATGCTCGCGCTGCTTAAGGACAAACTCACGGCTGAGAACATTGAGTTCTGCTACCTCGATGGCTCGACGACGAATCGCGGCGCCGTGGTAGAGAAATTCCAGGGCAACGCGAAGATTCCCGTCTTTCTCATCAGCCTCAAGGCCGGCGGCGTGGGCCTCACGCTCACGGGGGCGGACACGGTGGTCCATTATGACCCGTGGTGGAACCCGGCCGTGGAGGACCAGGCCACGGATCGCGCGCACCGCATCGGCCAGACCCGCGTGGTGACCAGCTACAAGCTCATCGCGCGCGGCACGGTGGAGGAGAAGATTCTGGCGCTTCAGCAAAAGAAACGTGCCATTATCAAGGCCACTCTCGGCGGCGAGGAGACGCTCGCGGACAACCTGACGTGGGAGGAAATTCAGGGTCTGTTCGAGTGATATATCGTCGGTGCCGGCAAACTTCACCAGTTGCGAACGGTTGAAAAAAGTAAAGCGCTTCTGCCGTGCAAACCAATCCCACCCCTTGAACCACCCATATCCACCGCGCCGTTCATACACGGTGGTGCCGAAGAATTCTTCGCGCTTCTTATCCGGCGAAATCGCATAGCGGATTGAATGCTGAGACCCCGGTCAACCACAGACCGAATCGGCGCGGTGGCGGGGCGCGCTCAAGGTCATCAAGCTGGGCATGGACGAAGCAGGTGGTGGCGTGGTTCGAGATGCATGATGCACTCGCAATATCAGCTTGTTTCTTCGTCGCGCGACATCCCATCCTCCTCCCGCGATGACTATGAAACGCAGATCCTTCATCGGCACGCTCGCCACTGGCGGGCTGGGCACTGTGCTCGCACAGGACACCTCCCTCACGCAGAAGTCGCCGCTGGTCCGCACTCCGATGGTACTCATGGCGCCACGCGCGGATGGCATCGAGGCCGTGTGGGCGGTCAGCCGGCTCAGTCGCGGTCGCATCGAGTGGGAAACAGCGGATGTTCACAAGGGCACGGCCGGCGCCGATGCATTTGGTTTTGTGCCGCAGGGCGAACATATCTTGCGCGTCCGATTGTCAGGATTAAAGCCGGGCACGGCGTACCGGGTTCGCGCTCAAACCACTGCGGCTGACGACAAGGAGACGGTCACCAGCGCGTGGAAGACGTTTTCCACGCTCAGCCCGACCGCGACGGAAACCCGCTTCGTCATGTGGAATGACACCCACGTTCACAACGACAGCATCCGCGCGTTGCACAAATTGACGCCCCCTGCGGATTTCCTCGTCTGGAATGGGGACACTTGCAACGACTGGACCAAAGACGAACTCCTTGTGCCCACGCTGTTGCATCCCGGCGAATGTGACATCACGGAGAAACGTCCGCTGTTCATCGTATGGGGCAACCATGACGTCCGCGGGGCGCACGCCTTCAAGATGCCGGGCATGGTGGCCACGCCGGAGGGCCGGCCGTTCTACGCGTTCCGCTCCGGGCCGGTGGCGTGCCTCTGCCTGCATACGGGTGAGGACAAACCTGACGATCACCCATCCTTCCAAGGCCGGGTGGCTTTCGATGCCCTGCGTGCGGAGCAGGCGCGCTGGCTGGAGGAGACGCTCCGTCAGCCGGAGTTGCGTGATGCGCCCTATCGCGTCGTGTTCTGCCACATCCCGCTTCGCTGGCGGGACGAGGGCGAGCAGGATTACTCAAAGACCGGCTTTGACCGGCACAGTGGTCGCAGCCGGGCGGCATGGCACAACGCCCTCGTCGAGTGGAAGGCCCAGGTGATCCTCTCCGGTCACACCCACCAGTCCTTCTGGATGCCGCCCACGACGGAATTCCCGTACGGCCAACTCATCGGCGGCGGCCCGCAATTATCGCGGGCGACGTGGACGGAAGGCGTCGCCGACGCCACGCAACTCCGGCTGAAGGTGACGAATCTCGACGGAACAGTACTGCACGAAGTCACATTCAAGCCGCTCGCATAAACCCATGTGTAATCAAGCCCGGTTTCCTGCCCGGACTTTCCACGCAGTGCGGGATTTGCGCTTGAGCACCTTAACGGCGGGTTTCAGGGCACAGGCACAATCGCACGGTAGAAACGCACGGGATGCGCTCCAGTATTCGGGTCCGTGAATTGAATCACGCCGCCCGCCGCCACCCGGGTAGCAATGGTCTGCCACACACTGAAGTCGGTGGTTGCCTGGATGAGGTATTCGCGATCGGTCTGTCCATGGATCTCGAGCAGCAAGCTGCCATCCGGCAGCCGGATTATCTGGAGAACGGCTGGTGTGGTTTCATCAATCGGGAGGCTGAAGGGTAGAACCACGTTATCCAGGAAAGCAGCATCCAGTCCGGCGCTGAGGGTAGGATCCTTCACGTAATCCCACCGCAACGTGTGATCGCCCGCCGTGACGGGGAACATGAAGGTGGCCCAACCGACTTCGCCCGACCACCGCTGCACTTCGACGCCGTCCACCGAGAACTTGAGGTAGTCATAGATGGGTTCGGAACTGACGCGATAGTCGAATGTGACATTTCCGGCAAAGAGGTTGGTGGTCAAGATCAGGGAACTCATTTGCTGGCTCACCTGGTTGTCGTTCATCTGACCAGAACGGGCAGCCCACTGCCCCACCGAAGTCACGGCATCGCTGACGAACCAAGGCTTGGTGCCACTCGTGGTCCAGCCTAGCTGCGAGAAGTTCCCGGATTCAAATCCATCGGTGAACTCAACCGGCGCAAACACCGGAGTCACGGTCATGTTGCTTTGTACCACCACCGTAACCGGATTCACAGATGAAACCAAGTCACCGCTCCATGAACTGAACCGGTAGTAGGCAGCCGGGGTTGCAGTCAGCGTCACCGTGGAATTGCTGGCATAGTATCCCGAGGCGGGCAGAACGGCGCCGCCCGTGGCACTGCCAACAGCCAGATGAAAGAGGGTTGCCGGGGTAAATGAGTAATTCAGGGAAACAAAACCCGACACACCGTCGTATCCGTCCACCGCGATGTAGTAAACCGTGTTGGATCTCACAGCTTGAACGATCTGGCTGATGCCACCCGGTTCGCCATCGGTTGCGTCATCGTTGCTGGCGATGAGGGTGAGATTGGTGACAACCGACCCGGTGTACATGGCCAGCAGGGTGTCAAACGTGGAATTGGTGGTGTTCAAAACCAAAACTCCGTCACCCGGCGGCTGATAGAAGTACCACATGGACCTGCCACCCGCGTTGCCGGCGTGATGCGGCTCCCCAATCTGTTTCGTGGCGTTGGTGTTATAGCCTTCGGCGCGCTCAGGCATGGCCGTCAGCGGGATGGCGTTGGCAAGAACATCGTTGGGCGGGTCATTCGGCAGGTAATACACCTGGACAGTCACCCTCGGGGAAAAGTTGCCGGCGGCGTCCACCGAAGTAACCTGGAGAACGTTTTGGCCACTCTGCAACAAGGCCGGCACACTCCAGTTAGTCGTGCCAATGGCGGTGACTGCGATGCCACCATTGACACTCAGGAAGACCTCACTAACTCCAGTAGCGTTGGGCGCCGGGTCCACTGAGGTGCCTTGGACGCTGATCACCTGGTTACTCACGGCCAGTCCACTTAGGGGATTCGCAACGAAGACGGTCGGCGGGGTCACGTCACGTGAACCTCCCGGAGCAACGCGCAACTGAATCGAGCCTAGCGAATTCGTGTTAGCGCTGGCGACCGCAATACGGTAGGTGGCTCCGGCCACGACCGGCAGGCTTAGATAGGCCTGTCGGCGAATCCCAATGTCATTCGTCGCGGCGACTAATTGCAGGTTGGCGACCGAATTACCCGTGTAAATGGCGAGGACCGTATCAATCGTGCTGCCGGTCGTATCAATAAACACGTTGGTGTTGTTGGCCGGGGACCAGGACCACCAAAGGGAACCGACCGCACTGAACAAGCCCGCGTGTCGAGGCTCGCCTGCTTCCAAGGTGGCAAAACGGTTGTTGGCCAGATACGTGGTGCCGGCGGCGGGCACCTTCGTGGCATTGGTAAAATGATCGTTCGGAGGCGGCGGCAGGATCGTGTAATAGACCTCGTTGGTGACGCCGAACTTGTCGGGTGCGTTCGCGGTCAGGGTCATGGTCACGGCCCCGGTGGGCGACGGGACCTGGAACATGGCGCTGTAGAGGTGGTCATTGGCAATGGCATCCGGCGGCTGGCCGTCGTTGGCAAAAACCAGATTGGTCACCCCAATCACCTGGCCAGTGACCGTAGCCGTATTAACACCAAAGAGATCACTGACTTTGACGATGATTGGCTGATCGGAGCCGCTCAACAGCACGGAACCCGACGGCGGGGTTACAGACAACTGCAATACTCCACTGCCAGAGAGAGTCAGGGAATTGTAGGCGTTGACACGACCACCGGTGACTGTGCGACCGCTCAAGCTGGGCACCGGGACCGTCCCGCCCAGCAGGCGACCGGTGATTTCCTCCAGATCCGCCGCAGGATACAGACTGAGAATCAGCGCCGCGACACCGCTCACGTGTGGCGCGGCCATGCTGGTGCCTTGGAAGGACTGGTAGTCGGTGTCCGAGCCAGACGCGCTCGAGAAAATGGACACGCCGGGCGCACCCAGGTCCACGGTGGTCAAGCCATAGTGCGAGAAGCCGGCAAGTTGGTCGAAGCGATCCATGGCCGCCACGGAGATCACGTTCTCCACGGCGTAGTTTGCCGGGTAAGAGGGAGCCACGTCATTGTTTTGGGCGTCATTCCCCGCCGCGGCAACGAACAGAACTCCGGCATCGCGGGCGCGGACGATGGCGTCGAACAAGGACTGCATGAAAGGTCCCCCACCCCAACTATTGTTCAGAACGCGTGCGCCGTTGGCAACTCCGTAGTCAATGCACTTGATCGCATCGCCGGTGGACCCGCCGCCTGAAGCGCCAAGGAACTTCAGGGCCATCAATCGCACGTTCCAAGCAACCCCCACCATGCGGTTGCCGTCGTTGGCGGCGGCCCCAATGGTGCCGGCCACGTGCGTGCCATGGTCATTGTCATCCATCGGGTTGCCACTGTTGATGATGGCATTGATACCGTGAATATCGTCAATATAGCCGTTGCCGTCGTCATCAATGCCGTTGCCGGGGATTTCCCCCGGATTGATCCACATCTGGTTGGTCAAATCGTAATGCGTATAGCGAATGCCGGTGTCTATGACGCCGACAATGACGTTGGTTGAACCGGTCGTCAGGTCCCACGCCGCAGTCGCCGCGATGTCCGCACCCGGAACACCCCCATTCTGGCCCATGTTTTGCAGCCCCCAGAGGGTGCCATCCACAAATCCCTGATCCGTGGGCGTCAGCAGCGGATAGACGATGTAATCTGGCTCGACGTATTCAAACAGGCCCGTGGCTTTCAAAGCATTGATGCGATTGAGCAGGCGAGTTCGCACCGCAGTTTCGTCCATCCCCGACGCGCTGGCCAACCCGGGCGTGTCCGCTTCCTCCATGAGGGTCAGTCCCGGCACGAGGCGGTATTGCCAATCAACCCGCGAACCGACTTGGGCCAGCGCATCCGCACTGGCGGCCACCACCACCGTGTCCTTGAACTTCGCCAGAATCCGGGTGGGATGCGCCTCGTGTCCGTCAATCTGGACATATTCGCCCGCCGCCGACACCGGTAACACGCCAACGCTCAGGCTGGCGAAAACCACGACGAACCGCCGGAGAGTTTCACCCCCACGGCACACCTGCGCGCGACACGCAGCTATCAGATTCCGCATTTTCATGAATCGTCCTTTGGCCTCCAAGCACGCGGCACGCGCGCTTGGGCAGTCATCTTATTGTTTCAAATTACCGGACTGCCGCCCTGCGACAAGACCGGTTGTCATGGTCCCGCCGGGGTGTACATCACCCGATACAACCGCATCGAGCTTCCGGCGACCCCGTTGGTATCAATCACAGTACAAATCCCGTTGGTGGCTGAACTGTACGCCGTGGTCAGCAACTTCCGCCACGGGGCATTGAAGTTGGTTTGGTATTCGACCTGATACACCGTACCCGCGACTGCCGGCCAGGAAAGCTGCATTCCAGACGGCATCGCCAGCGGCTTGATGGAGGCGATCAAAACATCATCGAACGGCGTAAAATCGAAGAAGTTGGGGATGCCATCCCCGTCGGAGTCAATGAGTTTGCTGAAGCGCAATGCTCGGTTGACCTTGATCGTTTGCGTGCCGTTGACCAACACATCCACCGAACTGTTTGGTCCCGCAAAGTCACTGACCCAGCGCAGCCGGTTGTCGAACTGGCCGTCCAGGTACTCTTCCGTAGTTTGCAGCCCGTTCGTATCCACCACCCCCACACCGAGCTTCGCGGCGGCAAAGTAAATGACCAGGCTCGGATCAATCGCAAGACGATTCCGATAGTTGGCACCCAAGGCAGTCAGATCCAGTTCGTCCACATAAAGACCATTCTGCGCTCCCGTGCCGGCGAAGTAGAAGAACGGATCGCGGCTTAACGACGAAACGATCAGTCTGCCCATGGCCGTGTTGTTCGTGTATCCCGCCGCCGTAGGACCGCGATCCTCACCGGCCCAAGTGTGCTCAATCGCGACGCTGGGCACATCGGGCGCGACCGTTTCAAAGGTGGTGCCCAGCAAGTCTCCGGTCTGCGGTTTCATTTGGAGGTTGAAGCCGTTTTGCACTCGGAACAGGTTGCTCGAGCTACCACCGCCGTCGAAAAGCGCGTTGGTGGCCCGGAAATAGAGCCCACCATTAACGATCATTTGGTAGTCACTGAATTTGAGGCTGCCCCCCAGGAACTGGGAATCGCCTCCAGAAGTGCTGGCGCCGTTTTCGAATTTCCCGGAAGGGGTTTGCAGCGTCAGTGCCGCGAGCGAAAGCAGCGTGCCGCTGTTCTGCAAGTAGTCGCTGTTCACTTGGAGGCTCCAGCCTTCAATCGTGCCCGTGTTGACGAAGGTGGAATAGGGCCGGGGTCTGTCATCTCCAAAATGCGCCTCGTTAAAGATGGAGAACGTGCCGTTATTTGTAAAAAACTGGAGATTCGGCGCATTCACACCGGCCCAGTTCTGGAGAGGCTCACCGGGCGGTGGGGAGCCAATAATCGGATTCACCACCGGGACGCCGCCCGGAATCGTGAGATTCCCATTGATTGTCAAACTCCTGCCGTCAATTAGAAATGATTCGGCCACGGACATGTTGTCGCTGATGACGACGTTCGTGCTGCGCGCGGTGAATCCATGGACCGTGACCGGAAGAGCGAACGCCCCCAGTTGCGTGGCATCCACCATGAGAGTTTGAAATCCAATACTGACGGTATTTGTGATGGGCTCGGGCGTAGCCACTCCGTTGGTATCAACCACATAGTTGTCGAGCAACACGATCGCGGCATTGCTCCAGGTGGCACTCCAGACCCGGATCTGTCCCCGAAATCGAATTGACGCATCCCGGCTAAGATTTTGCACGCGCAGGTTCCCGTTGGTCGAGGCGAGATTGAAACTAAGGTTCTCGCAGTCCACGACCGCGTTGCTACTGGCAATCAAGTGCGAGGATTGGATGATGATGTGCCCTTCACCCCGCAACCGCGTGCTTCCCATATCCAGCGAGTCCGACGAGATGCGGATTTTGCCGGAAAGATTCGTGACGGTGCCACCCGGCACGGGCAGCGGCCGACTCACGACGTTGTCGGCGAAAGCACCATAGGATGAGAATGCCCCGCCAGGGTGGACGGTGTTTGTGACCGCATCGGAAATCACGTTGGTGACATTGGGTCCCAATCTGAGGGATCCCGCGCTGAGAAAAAAGTCAGCTTCCGGGTAGCCGTTGTTGCCCGCGCCGCCGGGGGAAAATGGAAGTCGCGTAAGCAGATAATTGGCCGGACGCGAGCCGACCGCGGGGCAGCCAACGACGTTGGCCAGCAGGCCCGTGGTGCCACCAGAGGCGAGTCTGTCTTGCAAGAACATGTACGCTGGTTCCATCCGCTGGGTGACTTCGTTCGTTACCTGCACAGAAATCAGCATCGAGGCAACGCTAAAGAAGTTGTTAAAAATGGTTGAGGGAGTGAAGCCGATCTGCACGGCAGAGCCTGCCGAGGCACCCACGAACACCGCTCCTTTGGTGATATTGGTGGGGAAACTGAGGCTAGTGGTCGAGCCATCCACGTTGGTGACCGTCACCGTTGCCATAAATCCGGGTACCCCACGAATATAGGAATCGGCCTCCGGACCAAACAACACGAACCCCGGATCCCCTCCGGGCTGCACCGCTGGAAAAGGACCACCCTGCGCCACGGCGACCGCACCATTCCAGAGTCCGCCGCTGAACAACGGATCATCCTCGGTAAAATCCGCCCGTCCCCAATACAAGTCCGTGATCGCAACATCGGGGAGAAAGATGCCGTTATCTAGGTCGTTGGCGCTGCCCGGTGGTGAATTCCAAACGGGCAACACCTGCAGGCCGGCACGGGATATGTCCACCTTCTTGCCGGTTAATTCCATCAGGCCATTTGCCCCGACGATCAGCGACGCTTTCGGCAAACCTGCGGTCCCTGCCTTGACCACAATGTTCGAAGCCGAAACGAGCAAAAAACTGGGCCCAACTGCCGCCTGTTCACAGAACGTGAAAAAGGGGAACGTGTCCACTGCTTCAACCACGGCGCCGTTATCATTGAAGAAACTGGAGGCCATGGTACGCATGCCGTTGGCCGTCGAGGTGGTGCTGAACCGGAACCCCGGTGACCCGATCATGACGCCGGAGCCCGAAAAGGTTCCCACCGTGTTGGTGAAGTTTCTCGTGCTCCACGTTTCGTACGGTAGGTTGCCGGAAGCCCGAAATAATCCCCGGTTGACAAAATTGATCGCGTCAACCTGGGGATTGAACACGGTGCCGTTGTTGAGATACAGAGCATCGGCGGCCACTCCCACCCGCGGGAGCAGGGCTAGGCCCACCAAGCTCGAAAGTAATAATCGCTTCATAATTCCGCCACAAGTTGCCGCTCACCTAATTTCCGCCTAAAACTCGCTGCTCCAATTCCTGAATGGAACTGCCAATGGGATAAACGACGGGTGCGTTCGTGGTCCCGTCAAATGAACCCCAGATAAAACCGGAGCCGAGGGAATTGAATTGATCCAGAAATGCGGGACCAGGCAGGCCTTGATTGAACATGTGCGGGCCAACCTTGCTGAAGGCAAGGACGATCTGTCCGGCGATGATGCCGGGACCGTCCAAAGCCGCCTGACCATTGAGGGCGTCGTTATTGATCCATCCAGCATTGCGCCTGACAAAAACCGGAGTGCCTCCAGTGGTCAACCCCAAATCTTCGGCGGTGATAAGAATGTCGGGCTGCACCAGGATTCTCTCCGCGGTCTGGGTCACGCGTGTGCCATTGGTGTAAAAAGTGTCCTGGTACCGATTGGTGATGATGATAAAATTGCCGAACACCGAATCATATTCGGCCCGGCGAAAGGTGAGGCGATCCACGCCGGGGCGGAGCGCAACGCCAACAACCGCATTAGTGACGCCATTGGTGCCACCGCCGCCCGGCAGGTCCCATGGCGAGCCACTAAGGCCCGACCCGGTCGTGCCCGGGACCAAATCCTCGATGTTGTAATTGTTTGGGCGATAGAGATAACGCAATCCGCCAACGTCGTCACGAGTAAGACCCGTATAGAATTGGCCATAAGACAAACCAGGTCCGCCCGTCCCACCCACGCCCGAGGCAATGCTGCCAAAGTCGGAAGCCACTGCCGTGTAGCCAAACGCCTGCGGGTCCAGCGGGACTTCAATCGCATCCCACCAGTCCGGCTCCGTGAACTGGAGAATCGCGTAAGTGTACAGCACCCCGTTAACATAGCTGGAAGGCGCAAACGTAACAGGATCAAAATTCCGCTTGATCACCAGGTAAAAGCCGACGTTGTTAATGACGCGCCGGTCACGCAGACACCACACATATCGATCCGGGCTGGTCAACCCCAATTGCTCTACCAACAATCCCAACGCGGCAGATTTCAAATCCAACAGAAACAGGGCACTGGCGCGCAAATTCTCCCGCCTCGTGTCCAAGGGAAACTCTTCCAAGGTAGGACTTATTTGGGAGACTGCGGGCAGATTGTTCAATATGGCGAAGGCTTTGTTGATCTCGTCCACGCCCCGCTGTCCGAAATAATTTAGGAATGATTCGTCAATCCCGTAGGTGATGGTCTTGATGTTCCAACGGTATTCTTCCCCAAGATTCATCGGTCCGCTAATGTCACCGTTTAGTGGGTTATAACCAATCGCAGGCACTTGCCAATCCGCCAAGGGCCCCGCCAGGGAAAAAGCGTGTGCCGAATAGACAGCGCCGGCAACCATCAGGGCCAGCAACGTTTGTTTAATAAGTCGCACCATAAAAGCTATTGCGGACGGATGACGCGGTAAAAGGCGCTGCCGCTGGCCGGGCTTATCGTAATGGAATCGCCAGACCCGACAGCTGTTCGTGGGGAGCCAAAATCGCTCCACATCTCGTTGTCATTGGACGTTTGCACCCGGTATACGAGGCCGGGCTGCGTGTTCCAAGAGAGAATCACGCCTTGCGGAGTCGCGACCGTTTCCAAGCGGATGAGATCATACGAACGCGCAAACAGATCAAAGCTGGTACCGGCCCGGAAGGACGACCAGAGCACGAGAAAGCGATTGACGCCGTCCGTGGCAATGGCCGGAAGCATCTGCCGGCTGATGGTGGTGGTATTGACACGGAATTCCTCGCCGAAAAGGGAAGCATCCGCGCGCAGGAACTGGCCGTAGATACCTTCGCGCGAATCGTCCTGCCCAAAACTCGTCCAGACCGCCAGATAATGCCTGCCGAACGCGGCGATCTTCGGGCCGTACTGGTCGCCATAGCGTTTCGTATTCAGAAAGAAGTCTCCGCTGGCGGCACTGCCATTCGCATTGAACAACCTTCCGACCACATCCCAACCGTTGGTTGATTTCGACGGCTGAACCGCAGGGACGAGCACCCCAAACTGGCTTCCCGCAGCCAACAGCACATCGTCCTTCTGGCTCCAAGCCACGGCGAAGCCGCCCTCGGGCGACCCGGACACCACCGGGTTCGCGCAAGCGTTCGTCGTGCTGGGGTTCACGGGAAATTCGTCACCCGCAGCGATGCCGGTGGCATCGAAAAGGCGCGCGTAAATATCCACGGTCGCGCTGCCGCGCTGCAGTTCGGACACCCAAACCACAACGAAATTGGTGTTGGCCAGCGCTGCCACCGTCGGCGTGCGTTGGTTCCGGAAAGTCCATTCGTTGATTTGGAACTCGGCGCCCAGCTTCGCGCCAACTGGAGACAGGCGTTGCCCGAAAATCCCCTGCATGTCCCCGTCCTGTCCATCACTGGCCCAAACGATCACAACATTACCATCCGCGAGGGTGGCGACACTCGGATTGACTTGGAAGTTGTTGGTATAGGTGTTCACCCGGATGTCGCTTGTCACGAACGTGCCATCGGGTGCGCAAAAGCGGGCATAAATCTTCTGAAATCCGAACCGGCCACCCTGCCAGACAAACACCGCCCCGCCGTTCTTCAGCAAAGCAACCTGAGGCTTTTCCTGGTCCCCAACGTTGGCGACGCCGGCCACCGAACTGACTGAGAAGGGCAACTGTGACCGGGTGAGACTGCTGTTCAAGCGTTGTGCCCGAATCCTCAGCCCGTTGACGTTGACGGAATTGTCCTGCCAAACCACGAATCCACCGGCAGCGTTCACTGCCGCTTGCGGAGCCGTTTGATCACCACCCAGAGCGCCCGCAATCACGTAGTCATTCCCTCCAGGCGAGAAGGCATTCTGCCCGTTCACGAGCAGGGGAACCGCAAGCATCCCGAAAAGCTGGGTAAGTCTTCGAACGGCCAACAACAATGGTGACATAAAAATTAGTCGTTAAATAGCATTGGCATGTCCTCTTGTCTAGGACAACTTCCGCGCGCTGCGGGGTTTCCACGGGACAGATCGCCGCCGACATTCCGACCACCACGCGCATCCCGCCCGACTGTATCCAAACTGGAAAAACTGTTCATCATGCTGCCAGACTCTTAAAGCAGGACTGCCTGCCGGTCTTCAACCCTGGACGATGCCGCCACTTCGGCCAGCATCGAACGAAATCCCCACGCCCGGAACAATCCCGCCAACTGCGCTACGTCCGGCGCGCGCACCACCAATTCCGCCGGCACAAATTCAGCAGGCAAATCGCATTTCAATCGCACCAACTCCTGATTCCTGCGCACGGCCGACACCGAGGCTGCCACCGCCCCGCGCATCCGCTCCGACTTCACCTCGCCGAGCCGCGCGTATAAATTCTCAATCGAACCAAGCTGCCCCAACAATTCCGCAGCCCGTTTCGGCCCCACCCCGGGCACTCCCGGAATGTTATCCACATTATCGCCAACCAAACTCAACCAGTCCACGATCTGGGCCGGCTCAACTCCCGTCTTGTCCCGCACCTCAGCCGCCCCCCACACCCGCTCCGACTTGTCATTCGGATTCACCAACCCAATCCCCGGTTGCACCAACTGCATGAAATCCTTGTCCGAACTCGCAATCACCACCGTAAATCCAGCCGCGACCGCCCGCAAGGCCAACCCGGCAATATAATCATCCGCCTCAATCCCATCCCCGCAAAATGACGCCAATCCCGCCGCCGCGAGATACTGACTGATTCCATCCAACTGCACCGCCAACTCCCCCGGCATCTCCGGCCGTTGCGCCTTATACTCCGGCAACATTGCCACCCGGCCCGCGTCCAATCCTCCATCCCACACCACCATCACATGACTCGGCGACAACCCCGTCCGCAGCTTCTCCAGCATCTTGATGAAGCCATAGATCGCATTCGTCGGGTCGCCCCCCGGTGACCGCAATTCGCGAATCGCATGGAACGCCCGATACGCATACGCGTGCCCGTCAACGATAAGCAGCCGCGACATCATACATACTGGCGACCCGGCCACAGCAAATGGGCGACGAGAGACAGACCCAGTTCTGCCGGCGAGCCGCTCGGCAGCACACTCTCACTGCGCCATGCCCATCGTCTGCACCGGAATCATGTTCGGATTAAACGGCAACTCATCCTCCGAATGCAACCGGTTGCCCGCCGGATCAATAATTGTCGGCGTCACAAAGATCATCAAATTCTTCTTCGCCGTGGAGGATGCCTCGCTCCGGAAAAACCGGCCCAAGAAGGGGATGTCTCCCAGAACCGGCACTTTATCCTTCAAACGCCGCACGTCTTCCGAGAGCAATCCGCCCAGCACAATGGTCTGCCCGTCCCACACCACGGCACTGGTCGTTACCTGCCGCAACCGGAAACGCGGCAATGGCAAAACGCTCGTCAAGGGCACACCCGCGCCCGTGATCGCCTGCGGCACAAACTGACCCGGATCATCATATCCCACAAACTCCGTTATCGTCGGGATGATCGTCATCTGCACCGTGTATCCATCCGCCGAAATATATGGCACCACGTCCAACACCGGGCCGAACGGAAGAATCTGTGTTTGCGGCACCTCGAATACCGGCGCATTTGCCTGTTGCACCACACCACCCCCCGCCGGCGGTACCGC
>JACZKP010000123.1 GCA_014860005.1 Verrucomicrobiota bacterium
GCCGCGACGCCGTGCTGGCTTACGATGGTGAACCGCAACCGGTGACCTGGGCCATGGCTTTGGAAAATCCTGATGTGCCCGGCTTGCCGGATGAAGTGCGCAGTGAAGTTCGGCGGCTGGATTTCATTCGTACCGCTCCCCCTCACCCCGGCCCTCTCCCGCCGGGAGAGGGCCGGGGTGAGGGAGAATACGCCCATCATCCATCAACTCTCCCGTCTCAACTAATCACCGTCTGGGATCGGCGCAGCCTGAAAACCGACAGGGTGACAGGTCGCAAAGTGCCGGATGAAACCAAGCGCGTGCCGTTGCTGGCCTACGCGAACCCGCGCCCGGCTGAATGGCCTGCTGCTGATTTCATCGTCGGCAATCCACCGTTCATCGGCAAAGTGAAGTTGCGCGAAGACCTGGGCGATGGGTACGCCGAAACGCTGCGCGCCACGTATCCCGAAATGCCGGAATCCGCCGGCTTCGTTTTGTATTGGTGGCACAAGGCGGCCACGCTGGTGCGCGCGGGAAAAGCGCAACGCTTTGGTCTGATCACGACGAACAGCCTGCGCCAGACTTTTGCCCGCCGCGTGGTGCAGATGCATTTGAATCCGGGTAGCAGCCGACGTGAGGAGGCTCAAACTAAATCCGGGAAGAGCGATCAGAGCCTCGTTACCTCGGCTGCTACGAGTGAAGTGATGACCCTCTCCCTCGTCTTTACCATTCCGGATCATCCGTGGGTGGACACGGCGGACGGCGCGGCGGTGTTGACGGTGGAACTGGCGGAATCCGCCCGGGAGTTACTGGCCACGATCACCGATCCCAAGGAACGGTGGGACCGCCGGCAAGAAGTGTTGTGCGAACTGGCGCGCGTGCGGCGGGAGGATTCTCGCGCCGGGCGGTTGCAGATCCAGCGGGAGCGCCGGGCCCGGGAGCGGGAAGAGGAGGAGAGTCAAGCGGCCTGGTGGCGGGAGTACGCCTTGTCCGACCGGCTGATGTCCCGGTCGTTCCTGACTGATCTGATTAGTCGGACCCGACGCGGCTGGATCAGGCCAAATCAAAGTGAATCAAGCCAGATCAAACCAGTTGGCTGAGTGCGGGATCTACCGGCGGATACAACTGTTGCCTGCGCCGGGGGTTCTTCACCGTGGGGGATATCCCCCGCTGGTCAGGGCCGGCCCTTCGAGTAGCGTGCTGGCAAATGGTAAGCCCATGGTCACAGAGTTGAGCGAACCCGCCAGCTTCAGTGAAAGGGCAAGCGCAATTGGCAGTTCGAACCGCAAACCAGGACACAATCATGAAACACAAAACATTATTCCTCACCCTCCTCGCCGCCGCCGCCCTCATGGTCGGCTGCGATAAACCGCAATCCACTTCCCCACAAACGGACGACGTCCGGGAAAAGACCGCCGCCGCCGCGCAGGCGGTCAAGGAGCAGGACTACACCTTCGCGCAAAAAGCGGAGTATACCGAAAAGATGAAAACTCAGTTGGCCGAGATCAACAAGGACCTGGAACTGCTCGAAGCCAAAATCGAAAAATCCAGCGAGGCGGTCAGAGTCGAGGCCACCCCAAAACTTCAGGCCTTGCGGCAACAAGCGGCCAAGTTGAACACGCACATTGACGAAACCCAGAACGCCACCGAGTCCACCTGGGAGAGCGTGAAGACGACCTCCCGGAAGGCTTATGACGACTTGAAGGACGGCTTCACCCAGGCCCGCCAGTGGGTGAGCGAGAAAATTGCGCCGTGAGCGAGGCAACCAAGGTCGCGTCCCGAAACTCCGAATTCGATTCCCTGGATCACCCAGCCGTGCTTGTCACGGCTGGGTTCTTGAATTCTTGGGCCCGCTAACATCATGGCAGCACCGCCAAAGCGGCGAGGATGTTGCCGTTCCCAACTCAACCTTCCGATACGTGGCCAATGGTGGGGGTGTTGGTGTCAAAACTCGCAAGTTTACTCATCGGGGAAATCCCCGACGGGGAATACCCCATAGAACAGCCGAGGCGCTTTCAGTTATGGTCGGCGCGTGAAACAGATCGCAATCTCGCCAATTGGAACCTCAGCCTGCGTGAAGGATGGATGCCCGTCGAATCCGGCCAGCGCAAGCGTACGAATTTTAACTGCGCTGTTATTGATGATGGCGCTGCCGCACCAACTCCTGGCCGCCGGCCCGGATCCTGTGGATCTGCGCTCGACCGCCGGCTTCGTGATTTTATCCGGTGCCGCGATCACCTCAACGGGCGGGGGCATCCTTAACGGCGATGTTGGGGCGAGTCCCATTGCGGGATCGGCCATCGGTGTCACTTGCGCCCAGGTCAACGGGACCATCTATGCGGTGGATGCCAGCGGGCCCGCGTGCGCGGTGGTAGATGCCACGCGGTTGACGACGGCCAAAGGCGATCTGACCACGGCCTACAACGATGCCGCCGGACGAACCCCCATCCCTACCGGACCTTATCTGAATCCCAATGGCGGGAACCTCGGCGGGCTGAACCTGGTCCCTGGCCTCTACAAATTCACGAGCACCGCTTTGATTACCGGAGCGGACGTTACGCTCACAGGCGGTCCCGATGATGTCTGGATCTTCCAGATCGCCTCGGATCTGCAACTGGGCAGCGGGATAAAAGTCATCCTGGCCGGCGGCGCCCAGGCGAAGAATGTTTTCTGGCAGGTCGGCACTTCGGCGGTGCTGGGCACGTCCTCCGATTTCAAGGGCACCATTCTGGCCGACCAGGCCATCACGATGAATACCAGCAGCACGATGGAGGGAAGAGCGTTGGCTTTCAGTGCGGGCGTGACCTTCAACGGCAGTGGCGCCGGGGTGCCCGCCATCACCGCGGAGGGTCCTGAAATTGGCGTTCAACAACCACCCGGCGTCAATCTGGTGAATGGCGTCAGCGGCCGGGACTTCGGCTCGGTGAATATCGGCAACGACACCAATCTGACGTTCACCATTACCAACCTCGGCACCGCCAATCTCATCGTGTCCGGGTTTACCATTGATGGTCCTGATTCGGACTTGTTTGAACTGACGGCCATTCCCGTCGCCCCGATAAGCCCCAACGGCAGCGCCATCTTTACGGTTCGATTTGCCCCCCTGACCACGGGCGTGAAGACGGCCGTGCTGCATATCGCGAACAATGACAGCGACGAGAACCCTTTTGACATCACGATTACCGGCACGGGTGCTGGCACCACCGTCACGGTTCCCGAGATAGGGGTTCAGCAGCCGCCCGGCACGGACCTGGTGGACGGGGTTGGGAGCCGGAACTTCGGCTCGGTGCTTGTGGGCACCAATACCAGCCTGACCTTCACCATCACGAACAGCGGCAACGCAAATCTCACGGGCTTGGGCATCACAATTGATGGCGCGGATGCGGCCCAGTTCAGCGTAACCGTCAACCCGGTTGCGCCCGTGGCCCCCAACGGCAGCACCACTTTCACCGTGCGATTTACGCCGACGAGCGCGGGCGTCAAGAACGCCGCGTTGCATATTGCCAGCAATGACAGCGATGAAAATCCTTTCGACATCGCGCTCACGGGCACGGGCACAACCGCCGCCGTTCCCGAAATCGCCGTCGAGCAACCCGCCGGCACGGACCTGGTGGATGGTGT
>JACZKP010000124.1 GCA_014860005.1 Verrucomicrobiota bacterium
CTATAAGCATATCCTCCAGCGGCGACTGCTACGAAGCGGCTGCCCCTATTCGCCACGTCCCAGACGTCCCGGATTTCATTTGTACTCTTGGCTTCAGCCACCCAGTCAATCCCATTGGTGGATTTGAAAATGCTGTCCACAGTGTTTCCAACCGTGCCATCTCCAACGGCCACACAGATACCATCCGCTACGGCGACTCCGGTTAACCCTGCGCTCGCGGCTCTGCCGAACGTCCAATCCACCCCGTTGGTGGAAATTGCTGTTCCACCAAAGTGCCCAACGGCGACAAACCTGCCCTCGCTGTACGTTAAGCCCCAGACGAGTGACGGTGGCCCGCAGCAGCCTCCGTCCGCACGCAATGTCCAGTTAAGCCCATCGTCTGAAGACAGGATTGCCCCGCCGTCAGATCTTCCGCCGGCGGCCACATAGCGCCCGTTCCCATAAACCACATGACTCAGCCCAAACCAGTTGGTGCTCACCTGATTGGTCGTCCAGTTGTCCAGCGCGTAGGCGTGGGTCACGGCCGCGAGCAGCATGGATGCGAGGACATAGCAACATAACCTCCCACAACGGGGATTGAGCGATGACTGGGTTTTCATAAAAGCAAGCAATCAAGGCAGCAGCACTGCGCGGTAATAGCGTTGCGCCGCGCTTGGCGACTCGTGATCGGCTATGAAGTAGGGACTGCTGGGCAGAATCAGATTCGTCAACGTTTGCCAGGGATTCGTGGCGCTGGAAGGCAGGGAAGGCAGAAACTCGACGCGATACGGACGGTTCACGACTCCCGTGAGTTTAATTCGATGCGGTGAGGCGTCTTCGATCCCGATTTCGAGCAGGGAGTCCGAGGTGAACGTGAAGGCATTCCAACCCGGCGAGGTCGCGCCCACGATCACCAATCTGCTACCGTCGGAAGCAATGTCCGAACTCCAAGTAGGAAACTGTTGCGTGCGCAGGACCCAATTGGTGCCATCGGTGGAGGTCGCGAACGAATCACGCGAAGTCAACGAATTACCCGCGCGGGCGAAAAACATGCCGGCCGCATAAATGGGTTTCCCCAACAACTTGGCAACTCCGGTGTTAACGGCCGCCCAACTGATGCCGTCAAGGGAAAGCAGATTCACCCCCGCACTTACGGGCGTGATGAGCAGGTCTCGGCAATAACTGATGCGGCTGCCGACCCCCATCGGGCTGCCACTTCGCAGCCAAAAGCTGTCACCAGTCTGCCGGTAAATGTAGCCGCCCTCCGCGACAGCCACAAAAAAGCCCGTACCAAACCTTGTACCGAACGCCACATCGTAAACGTCGCGAACTTCGCTCGGGTGTTTAGGTGGCGCAGTCCAATGAATTCCATTGGTAGATGTGAAGATGCTGCTGACGGAGCCGGAGTTGTTCCCGACCGCCACATAAACGCCATTCCCATAAGCGACGCCAGAGAGTCCTAGGCTGTCAGGCCAGCCGTCACCGCCGTAGTTAATTGTCCAATCAATGCCATTCGTCGAACTCGCCGTGCCGCCGAAATGACCTACGGCCACAAACCTTCCGCCACCGTAAGTCAATCCCCAAACCAGTGACGGCGGGCCGCTGCTCCCATCATAAGCCCGTAGCGTCCAGTTCACCCCATCCTCGGAGGACATTAGCACGCCGCCGTCACCAAGCCCTCCGGCGGCAACGTAGCGGCCGCCGCCATAGACAACACGATTCAACTGGAAAGAATTCGTGCTCACCTGATTGGTCGTCCAGTTGTCCAGCGCGTCGGCGCGGGCTGTGGGAGTGGATGTTGAGAGAAATATGCCAACGCAAATCGCTGACACGAATAGCCCGAGGTGAGTTCGGTTCATAATAGCCTCGCGTTACCTGGTGACGGCACAGTCGCCGCATCGCACTGTGACACAGGTACGAACGGTCCGTCAACCAAGCATCAACTGCTTCACTTTGTCGCGCTGGTGGAAGCAGGACGGCGACAGAACCAATTCGGCAGTTTGTCGGCGCGCCAAATCACTCCAAATTAGCTCTTGCGTGGGCTATGGGGGCTTCCTATATTGCGCCCTCTTTTTGGAAGAAAGTTGAATTTATGCGTCGTCCCAAAGGTATCAAAACCAAGAAATCCGTGTCCAAGCGGTTCAAAGTGACCGCCAGCGGCAAGGTCCTGCGCAGCAAGGCCGGTCGTCGCCATCTTTGCCAGACCAAAAGCCCGAAGCGTCGTCGGGGCTTGCGTGGCACGGGCTTGGTCCACAAAACCGACGAATATCGGATCAAACAGAATCTTCCTTGGAGTCACTGATTTTTCTAACCCTGATTACCCGCACCTGAGATTTTCCCATGCGCGTTACCAATTCACCCGCCTCCCGCAAACGCCGCAATCGCATGCTGCAAGCGGCGAAAGGCTTTCGCCTCAAACGCTCCAAACTTTACCGCTACGCCTCGGACGCTGTGGATCATGGCCGGCAATACGCCTACCGTGACCGTCGCGTCAAGAAGCGCACTTTCCGCTACCTGTGGCAGGTCCGCATCAACGCTGCTGCCCGTGCTGCGGGGATCACATACAGCCGGCTGATTGAAGGGTTGAAGGCCGCCAAGTGCGAACTCGACCGCAAGATCCTGGCGGATATCGCCGCGCAGGACAACGCGACCTTCCTGGAAATTGTGAACCTTGCCAAAGCCGCGCTGAAGAACAAGCCTGCCGCCACCCTGGCCAAGGCTTAATCGCAGCGATCAGCTTTCAGCGGGCGACCAGCGATGGTCGCCCTTTTGTTTGGTGCGCAACTGGCGGTTTGCTGAGTTGCGGTTGGTATCCGCAACCAGGCAAAAAGTTCAGCGTCCGCAGATTGACGGTCTACCCCACAAAGCAAAGTAATTGGCGATTTATTTTGTGACTTTTGCGCTTTTTTTCGGCTAAATCTCCGCATGTCTTTGCTGACCGATATTGAACCGCTCAAACAAACTGCGCTCGCCGAACTCCAGGCCGCGCCCGATCTCGCCGCGCTGGATCACGCCAAAGGCGCGTGGATCGGCCCGCACGGCAAGTTCACCGCGCTGATGAAGCAGCTCGGCACGCTCTCGAAGGAAGATCGTCCCGCCGCCGGCAAGCTCATCAACGCCGCCAAAGTGGAACTCGAAGTCGCCCTCGCCGCGCGGCGTGAGGAACTGGAGTTGAAGGCCGCATTGCCCAAGGAGCCGACCGACTTCACCCTGCCGGGCCGCCGTCGCG
Source organism: Verrucomicrobiota bacterium (assembly GCA_014860005.1). Next base: position 3,209 of record JACZKP010000124.1, read on the forward strand.
TGCTCGGCAAACTGCATCCGCTCACGCAAGTCACCGAGGACATTGTGCGCGCCTTCCGCAAGATTGGCTTCGCTGTCGCCGATGGGCCGGAAGTCGAGGACGAGTATCATTGCTTTGATGCGTTGAACACTCCCGCTGACCATCCGGCGCGCGATGCGCAGGACACGTTCTATCTGGCCAGCAGCGGTGCAGATTCAGATTCACGCATCACGGATCACGCATCACGCGACTCACGGCTCCTCCGGACGCACACCTCGTCTGTGCAGATTCGGGTTATGAAGAGTCAACCCCCGCCCGTGCGCATCATCGTGCCGGGCCGCGTCTATCGTCGGGACAACGCCGACGCCACGCACAATCCGACCTTCCATCAGATCGAAGGGCTTTACGTGGACAAAGGAGTGACCGTTGGCGACCTCAAGGGCACGGTGGAATTCGTCTTCCGCGAGATCATGGGCAGCGACGTGAAAATCCGATTCCGCCCGCACTACTTCAGCTACACCGAGCCGAGCTACGAAATTGATTTCACCAACGCGCTCGTGAAAAAGATGGGCAAGGACTGGCTGGAAATCGCCGGCTGCGGCATGGTGCATCCACAAGTGTTCGAGAACATCGGCTACGATCCCGAAGTCTGGACCGGCTGGGCGTTCGGCTTCGGCATCGAACGCATCGCCATGCTCCGCTACGGCATCAACGACATCCGCCTGTTCTACGAGAATGATGTGCGGTTTTTGAAACAGTTTTAGGAATTTAATCAAGCTTTGACTGGAATCCTAAAACCGATACTGTAGAAGCGTGAAAACAACAATTGATATTCCTGAAGGAACGATGGAAGAAGCCATGAGGTTCACTGGCGCGAAGACGAAACGCGAGGCCGTGGTGACCGCAGTGGAGCGATTCAACCGGCTCAAACGGCTGGAAACAATGAACGCACGGGTGCGCGGCCAGTTCCGCGACTTCATGACGCAATCCGATCTGAAGGCGATGCGGGCATCCGACACACCCAAGGCCCGGCGATGAAGCTCGTGGACACCTCCAGTTGGGTGGAATACCTGCGCGACCGCGAGTCCGAAGCGGGCGACAGCGTGGAAGTGCTGGTGTTGAGCGGTGAAGCGGCGTGGTGCGACATCACCTTGGTCGAACTGTGGCATGGCGTGCGTGGTGCGAAGGAAAGGCGGGAGTTGGCCGAGATGGAGAATGAGGTCGAGCGCATCCCGGTGGATGCGGCGGTCTGGCGGCTGGCCTCCAAGCTGGCTCTCCGCTGTCGGGAAAAGGGATTCACCGTTCCCATCAGCGACATCGTCACCGCTGCGTGCGCCGTGACGCACAAGCTGGAGTTGGAACATTGCGACAGGCACTTCGACGACATCCTGCCGCTGGCAAAATTATTATGAACTTGGGCGCATCGCCAAGCTCCGCTACGGCATCAACGACATCCGCCTCTTCTACGAAAATGACGTGCGGTTTTTGAAACAGTTTTGACGCTATGAGCCAAAATCCAATTCCAACTTACGATCGCTTGATGAATCCGGTGCTTCAGGCGCTCCGCGAACTTGGCGGCTCGGGATCAACAGATGAAATCTACCAGCGCGCGGCGGAGAATTTGAAACTGCCAGACAATGTTTTGAATATTCCACACGATCCCGAAACCAGTAACCAAACTGAAGTTCAATACCGCTTGGCCTGGGCGCGCACCTATCTAAAGAAATGTGGATTCCTAGAAAGTCCGCAACGCGGACTTTGGTCGTTGACGAAGAAAGCAGAGTCGACCTCTGAAGTTGACGCAAAAGAAGTGCAGCGGTTCGTTCGCGAACTTGATCGTAAACAGCGTGAAGCAAAGCCATCTGCAAAAGAAAACAATGAAGTCGAATCCGAGAAGCCAGAGGAAGCGCAAGCGTGGCGTTCGAAACTTCACACAGTCTTAACCAAGACGCTGTCCCCCGCCGCGTTCGAGCGGTTGATTCAGCGCGTGCTCCGGGAGTCAGGCTTTATTCAAGTCGAGGTCACAGGCCGCACCGGCGACGGCGGAATTGACGGCAAGGGCATCGCAAAGATCCACGGCTTCATGAGTTTTCACGAAGTATTCCAATGCAAGCGATGGCTTGGCGTTGTTGGGGCAGGTGAAATTCGGGATTTCCGTGGAGCGATGGTCGGCCGGGCGGATAAAGGGCTTTTTATTACCACCGGAACATTTTCCCGCGACGCCATCAAAGAAGCAACACGCGACGGAGCTCCGCCAATCGATCTCGTTGACGGCGATTTGCTGGCAGACAAACTAAAAGAACTTAAGCTTGGCGTTGTCACAAAAATGATCGAAGCCGTTTCTGTAGATGTATTGTGGTTTGAAAGCATCTAACGCGCGGCCCGCTACACTCCCCTTGCCGGTGTTGGCCTAGCAGCGTATCCTGCCCCCATGACAACGACCTTGAGCCAGAGCCAGGCGGATTTGCCGCGGCTGGTGGAACTCGCCAGCCAGGGCGAGGACGTGCTCATCACCGTCGAGGGCAAACCCAAGGCAAAGCTCACCCGGGTGGAGTCGGTCGCACCACAATCGTTTGACGGAACGAAGTGGGTCGCGGAATTGGAAGACTTGAACCGGCGTTACAACAGCGGCCGGGACGGGCTGACCGTCGAGCAAATTCTGGCTCAGGATCGGGAAGACCGCCTTTGAGCCATGCGCTACTGGGACACTTCCGCCCTGCTGAAGCTTTACGTTACCGAACCCGATTCTGCACGATTCCGCGCGCATGCCAGCGCCACCGGCCCGGTGCTGACGAGCGACGTTGCACGATGGGAATTATTCGTAGTGCTACAACGGAAGGAAGCCGCTGGAGACATTACACAAGGAACGGCGCAAGCTTTCTACAGCCAGTTTGAAATGGACATCGCAGCGGCCCGTGTTGTCGTCCGCGCCGCTGACGCAAAACAACTTCCGGGATTTCAGAGTTTGGTGAAGAAGCTGTACCAGCAACAGCCTCCGCATTTAATCCGAACGCTTGATGCGTTGCATCTCGCCGCTGCTCAAGCTGGCCAAGCGACCGAGTTTGTAACCACGGACCAGCGGCAGGCGCAAGCGGCCGCTGCATTGGGTTTGCCGCTGTTCACTTGAGCTTTATGAAAACCACCCTTGGCCAAGTCAAACAATCTGTTGATTTCGTTTGGCCGCCCGGGGAATTGACCGGGCAGGCAAACATGCCCGGCCTCGCTTTGGGCACCACAACCCACTAGGATTACCCCATGCGCCCGACTCGCTACAACGAACCGCCGCCCCGACCAGATACCGAGGCGAAGCGCGTCGCCGCATTCGAGCGCAAGCAGAAGTGGAAAGAGCAGCCGGGCAACCGTTACACGGCAAGCGAACTCCGGGAGATGGGCGACCGATTGGGAACGCTCACGATCACCGAAGCCGAACCGGACATCATGCGCCTGGACTGATCATGGACCTGCCCAAGCTCTACGATGGGGAACGCATCCGGCTCGCGCTGCGACAACTGGACCAGGCGTTTCCCGGCCTGCTGCAAAGCGTGGTTTTGATCGGTGGCGGCGCGGCGTGGTTTTACCGCGAAAGCCTGCGGCAATGGGCGGATGCCGATTTTCCCGTTCCTACGACCGGCCCGGCGGAAGATGAAATCTGGTTGAGCAAGGACATGGATTTCATGGGCTTGACCGTGGCGGAAGCCGCCGACCTGAGTTTTTTCGTAAACGATGCACGGTTCAATGTGCGTCTGGCCAGGGCCATTGCCGCATTGCGTGCGCCCGAGCATCGCGCGTTGAAACATTGGGCCAAACATCATCTGCCAGGCTACAAGGAATAAAATTCTGTGAAGGCGAATACCAAAGCAGCAAAAGACCAACCTGGCTTCAGTCGTCGGCGCTTCCTCCATAAAACCGCTGCTGCCGTCTGCCTGTCCGCCTGCGCGCCCCAGATCATTCCCTCCTCCGTCCTCGGCATGGGCGGCGCGACCTCACCCAACAACCGCATCGCCGTCGGCTTCATCGGCACTGGCGATCATGGGGTGAATTGGAATCTCGGGCCATATCTCCGCCACAAGGACGCGCAGGTCATCGCCGCCTGCGACGTGGACAGCAACCGCCTCTTTCGCGCGTCGGAAACAATCAACGACTTCTACAAGAACGAGGATTGTTTCGTCACAAAGGATTTCCGCGAAATCTTGGCCCGGAAGGACATTGATGCGGTGATGATTTCCACGCCGGACCATTGGCACACGATCATCAGCATCCTGGCGATCCAGGCCGGCAAGGACGTTCAATGCGAGAAACCCACGCTCACGATTGATGAAGGCAAGCTGCTTATTCAGGCGGTGCGCAAGCATCAGAAGGTTTTCCAGACGAGCACCGAGGATCGCGCGGTGCCGGAGTATCATCGCATGGCGGAACTGGTGCGCAATGGCCGCATCGGCAAACTCCAGCGCATCGAGGTAATCTTGCCCAAGCAACCGCAACAAGCCGGCGATCCCACGCCGCAACCCGTGCCCAAGGAACTGGATTACGAAATGTGGCTTGGGCCGGCGCCGTTCGCGCCCTACACGCGGGACCGCGTGCATTGGAATTTCCGTTGGATCTGGGATTACTCCGGCGGAATTATCTGCGACTGGGGTACGCACTTGTTCGACACCGCGCAATGGGCCAACGACACCGAGCGCAGCGGGCCGGTGGAGATTGACGGCAAAGGCACGCACTGGACGGATGGCCTCTACGACACCGTGAAGGATTACGACGTCACGTATCGCTACGCCAACGGCGTGGTGATGACGTGCAAGCCCGGCAATCCGAGCCTCAAGTTCATCGGCACGGACGGCTGGGTGGGCAACACCGGCTGGCGCGGGCCGGTGCAAGCCAGTTCACGGGAGATTCTGAATTCAAAGGTTGGCGAAAACGAAGTGCGTCTCTACACGAATCCGCAAGGCGAGCACGATGACTTTCTCCAATGCGTGCGGAGCCGCAAGGACCCGTATTTCCCGGTGGATATCGGCCACCGCGTTTCCACGGTCTGTCATCTGGCGAACCTCGCGATCAAACTCGGCCGCAAGTTGAAGTGGAATCCAGATGCAGAGCAATTTGTTGGCGATAACGAAGCGAACAAGCTGCTGGATCGCCCACGCCGCGACCCGTGGCAGTTGCCGAAGGTTTAGGAATGTCCTATAACGCTTGCAGAATGGAGAACTCCATGAAACTCACCTTTCGATCCACCGCCGCAGGGATGATGCTCATTGCCGCCGCCACATCAGTAAGCGCAACGATTAAGCTCGCGGACTCCGGTACGCCTGGGGTCGTCATCATTCAACAGGCGGATGCAGCGGCACCTGAGCAACACGCCATTGGCGAACTTGTTTTCCACCTGAACCAGATTACGGGCGGGAAGTTCGTGATTCAATCCAACGCCACCGATGCGCCGCCGAACGCCATCATTGTCGGCCCGGGCGCGCTTGCGGCGAAACTGTTTCCCGAAATTGAGCTGGCAAAGCTGGCCCCGGAGGAGTTTGTCATTCGGACCAAAGGCAACCGCCTGTTGCTGGCCGGCGGACGACCCCGCGGAACGATTTACGCCGTCAACCGTTTCCTGCAAGACCAGTGCGGCGTGCGCTGGTGGACGCCTTGGGCCACCAACATCCCGCAACGGGGCACGCTGCAAATTCCCGACCTCGAGGTGCGCGGCCAGCCTCCCTTCGAGTACCGCGAGCCATTCTGGTTTCAGGGATTTGATCCGTTGTGGAAAGTGCGCAACGGCGCGAATGGTGAGAATCGCCGCATCCCCGCCGCGTGGGGCGATTGCATCCGGTACAAAGGTTTTGCTCACACGTTTTATCCGCTCGTACCACCGGAGAAACATTTCAAGGATCATCCCGAGTGGTACAGTCTGATCAACGGCAAGCGCACGCACGAGCGCGCCCAGCTTTGTCTCTCGAACCCGGAACTGCGCGACTTCGTCGTCGGGCGCGTGAAGGAATGGCTGCACGATGACCCGGATGCCGGCATCATTTCCGTGACGCAGAACGACTGGTACGGCCAGTGTCAGTGCGAGCACTGCAAGGCGATTGACGACGCGGAGGGCAGTCCCGCCGGCAGCATGATCGCTTTCGTGAATTACATCGCCGAGAAAATCGAACCGGAATTTCCGCGCGTGGCGGTGGACACGTTTGCCTATCAATACACCCGCAAGCCGCCCAAAACGATCAAGCCGCGTCCGAATGTGATCGTCCGGTTGTGCAGCATCGAGTGCAACTTCCGCGAACCACTGGATCATCCGTCCAACGCCGCGTTCCTGGCCGACCTTGAAGGCTGGTCGAAAATCTGCCAGCGACTCTACATCTGGGATTACACGACCGATTTCTCGAATTACCTGTTGCCGCATCCCAACTGGTTCACGCTCGGTGCGAACGTGCGGCTCTTTCAGAAGTTCGGCGTGCGCGGTGTCTTCGAGCAGGGCGCGTATCAGGGTTTTGGCGGAGAGCTGGGCGAACTGCGCGCCTGGGTGCTGGCGCAACTGCTCTGGAATCCACAGCAGGATGACCGCGCGCTGATCCGGGAATTTCTCCAAGGTTATTACGGCCCGGCGGCCAAACCCATCGCGAGCTATCTCGAATTGATGCACGAAGCGTCACGCGGTTTCTACCTCGGCTGCTTCACGAAACCGAAAGGGCCGCATCGTGAAGCCAAACCCCTGGTGGCCGCGGAACAACTCTGGCAGGCGGCGGAACGCGCCGTGGCCGACGATCCCGAGCTGCTGGCGCGCGTGCGGCTCAGTCATTTGCCCGTGCGATTTGCCATTCTGCGGGAATGGGAAAAGCTGCGCGCCGATTGCCGGGAACAGAACCTTGACTGGCCGCTCCCGGACTCGCGCAAAGCCGTGGCGGACGAATTTGCCGCCGTGGCGAAGGGCGTGCCCGGCAAGCCGTGGACGGTGGTGCATCCCCTCCGCGAATCCGGCCTGACCGTCGAGAAGTTTCTGGCGGACTTTGCGCAGGATCCGTAGCGCAAGTGCGGCCTCCCACCGCGCCAGTGATTACCCAATCCTCCGCCGTCCGCCGGGTTTTTAACCTCTGGTCTTTACGAGGTTCGGCATTTTCTTGAACCGCGCAAGCGGATCAACTGCCACACCCGAATCTGCCACAACCTGCGCAGGCTCACTTGCCGTGGTGGCGTCCGATGGCCGCGCAATCGAAGCCGATAGTTTGATCGTTGGCGCAATGGCAGCCACGGATTCCGCGGCTACCGGCGCGGGCAGTGGTGGCGGGGTGCGTTTCTCGAAGAAGGAACTTTGGCTGAAAGCCGAGGTCGTCACCGGTGCCGATGCCGTGACGGGCGATGATGTGGGCATCGCCGGCAGCGTTGGCGCAACCTCGGCAAGCTCGACTTCCTCTGCGCGCCAGCAAAGTCGGATGGATGGAATTGGCCCCAAGCTCACCATCAATTCGCGATATTCCAGGTCGGTCAATTCCACTTCATCCGCCATCTGCTGCGCTTGGAGCAGTGCCGACAAAATGGCATGGGTCGTTTTGACCTTTTGATTGGCGGCGATCAAAGCGCGGACCGCCGAAAGCGGGACTTCTTCCAGTTTGCGCAAACGCACGAGCAGGCGCTGCACGGGGCTGATCTCCAAATCCACGCCGCTCAACTCGAAACCCGCTTCGAGGAATATCCTCCGGTTGGACTCAATCTCCAGCAGGGCGTGGCTGATGCGGTGCTCGTTGTCCGCCTTCAAATCCATCACGCTGGATTGCACATCCACCTTCAACTGCTGGAGTTGACCGGCGGTCGCGGCGATGGTTTCGCGTACTTCCGCGACTTTTGGGGGCAACTGCTGCAACGCGATTCTGAGTTCGGTCGCCCGTTGACTGAGGTTCTTGGCTTTGCTGATAAATTGCTTCATAACGCCTCCGTGGATTCTCGGTTCAATTGCCGCCGATGATCGGCGGTTTCTGTTCTCCCGACGCTCCGGTTTCCCGTTGCTTCTGCGCCTCGGCGATGGCCTTCTGGAAATGTTCCAGAAACTCCGCTTCGTTGCTCAACATCTCCTGCGTGACATCAATCTCCAACGAACCCTGCTTCGCCCGCGTTTCCAGCAACTCCTGCGACGTGCGCAGATGATCGCGTTGCCGCGCCGCCATGTCCTTCAACGTTGCCAGCGTGCTGTGGACCATCTCCATCTCATGCTCCATCCGCTTCATTGCGTCGCCGACCGTGCCGGTGTGAACCGCCGTAATCGCCTGGCTCAAATCCTGACGTAACGCGTTTAATCCCTCGCCCAACTTGGCGGTCAACTGGTTGAAATTGCCGTCACCCGCAGCGCCCTTCTTTGCCGGTTGCGCCAGACGTTGCTCAACCGTCGCGCGCAATGCTTCCAAACTCTGGCTCAACGGCCCGAGATCAATCGTCACTGGTCGCGGCGCTGCCTGCGGTCGCACGGTTTGCTTCTCCATAGCGGCTTGCAGCGCTTCCAGTCCTTTGCTGACTGACGACATGTCCACAACCACCTGCGGGGCGACTTGCGGTTTGGCGGATTGTTTCTCCATCGCAGCCTGCAATGCTTCCAAGCTTTTGCCCACTGGAGTCATGTCCACCGTTACTTGCGGCGGCGCTGGCGGCGGCTTTGCCAATTGACTCGCAATCACCTGTTGAATCCCCTCAAGCCCTGATTGAAAACCACTCAACTGCGCCACGATGCGTCCAGCCGGATCGCTGTCCCCGCCTGCGCCGCGCGCGGCGGTGTTGTGCTTGAAGGTCTTCTTGATGTCCTCCCAACGCGCTTTTTCCTCGGCGGTCTGAATGCCGATGAGTTCCCGGAACTTCAGCATGTTCGCTTCCGTCCCCGTCGTGAGCGTTTGCGATTCGCCGCGATAGTGATCGAGGATGATCGCGCGCACTTCGTCGTCGTTCATGATCGTGACGACCTTTTCCGCGAGCCGGTTCATGTTGCGATACGAACCCTGCAAGCGGAACGGCGGCTCGGTGCGGAACTCGTCGGCCTGTGCGGCGGAATGAATGTATTCCTGGTTCACGCGCAAGATGACCTCGCGAATCATCACGAGTTTCTTCATCACCGACAGAATTTCCTCCACCTCCTGTGACGAATAACTGCCCTCGAAACCTTCCGCCTCGCGCTCGCCAGACTCGGCCATGCGGATGAACGAGCGAATGTCCTTCTGACTCTTGTTCGCCAACGGCGCGAGCACGGCGTTTGAGGTGACGGCGTTTTCCAGATAGCTCGCTTTGAAGTAATCCGCGTTGCCGCCTATGATGTCGCCGAGATTGTAGGTGTCCGCGCGGTTAGCGAGCATGTCCGGGATTTTGAACTTCTGCCCGCTCTCGGTGTAAGGATTGCCCGCCATCACCACGACCACTTTGCGCCCGCGCAAATCGTACGTGCGCGGTTTCCCGCGCCAGACGCCCTCGATGCGGCGCTGGCCGTCGCACAGCGAAATAAACTTCTGCAAAAACTCCGGGTTGCAATGCTGGATGTCGTCCACGCAAATCATCGCGTTATCGCCCATCTCCAGCGCGAGATTCAGCTTGATGATCTCCTCACGCGCCGCGGCGTTCGGCGCTTCCTCGGGATCGAGTGACACGACATTGTGCCCGAGCGCCGGACCGTTGATCTTGATGAAGATGATTCCCAACCGGCTCGCGACATATTCCATCAACGTCGTCTTGCCGTAACCGGGCGGTGAAATCACCAGCAGCAAACCCATCAAATCCGTGCGCTTGGCCGCGCCCGCCGCGCCGATCTGCTTGGCAAGATTATCGCCGACCATCGGGAGATAAATCTGATCAATGAGCTGGTTGCGCACGAACGACGTGAGCACCTTCGGCTTGAATTCATCCAGTCGCAGCTTGGCGCGCTCGCGTTCGATCAATTGCTGCTTCAAGGCGTGGAACTTCTCGAATCGCGGCACGACATCGCGCTCGAACTTCTGCAACCGCTCCTGAAAATTCAGGTAATCGAACTGATACTTGCTGCCTTGAATCAGGCCGTGGCTGCCCTTAATGCCTTCAATGACCCGCGAGGTGGCCGCCTTCACAACGGAACGCTTGAGATCGTTCCCACAAAACAGAATGGCGGCGACTTCTTCGAGGTATCTGAGTTGGTGGGTCGAGTCGCGCTGCGACTCGACGTCCGGTCGCAGCGCGACCGGACCTACCTGAGTGAGTAGAAACCCCCGCACCCAATCGCGTACCAAATCCAGCTCGCTGCCCGGGTGCTCGGCCAACGCCTGCCGCCGTTGCTCAAACATTTTCTCGCTGCCTTTGCTGGCAAGATGCTTGTTGAAGGCCGCGAACAATTGATCTGCTTCCTGACTGACGGAAGCGGTTTCACCAGTGATCAATTCGTTGAACAGATATTCGCCGGCTTCGTTGGCAATCTCCTGCGAATACAGTTTCGCCTCCTCCACAAACGCGCTGATCAAACCTTGCAACGCGGTGATGTAGTTCTGCTGCGTCGGGTCGCCGGGGAAGAGTTTATTTCGATCAGCGAACGCGTTGAGTTTCGCCGCCCAGAGCGTGCGCGTTTCCGGCGGGCAAAAGCGATTCCAGTAAACCACCGCGCACGCCCGTGCCGTCGGGCTGAAGCGTGCGAGTTGCAGCGCATGATGCGTGGTCAACAGCACGTGGAAAATCTTCGCGCCATCCAGGTCGTGAATGCCCTTGGTATAGCCTTCCAGGTAACGCGCGCCCATGAACTCCTGCACGAACGCGAGGCGTTGCTCTTCCGAGAAAGCGAGGGCTTCCGCCATTCCCGGAGCGCGGCCTTCAGGCCGCTTCACCTCACGCACCGACTGCGGCTCACTCGAACTTCCAACCGCCTTGCCATTTCCACGTTGAAGCGGGCTAAAGCCCGCGCTCCTGTCTCCAATCGCCTTCAACATCTGCCACGCCAGATACTCGGCGCGATAAACATCACGATTCTCGGAAACCACTTCCTGATCCCACACATCACGCGTGGCGAGGAACGCTTCGTCCGTGATCGGCTCGAAATACTTCGTGCTCGTCAGGTGGACATGCTGCACGCCGTCGCGATTGACCACCGTCAACTCAAGCGGCTGCGTGTTGATGTTGAAATGATGCTTGCCGAGCTTGATGACGTCCTGCCCGCCCACAAACAATTCCTGCCGATCCTTCAACTGCCGCACCGCCTCCTGTTGCGTGCTCTTGAGCCGGCCCTGCAAATCATCCGCCTTCACCGAATCGCCCAGCGCGAGCAGTTGCTCAATCGTCTCGCGGACCTTGGCGATCATCAGGTCCGACGCCATGTAGCTGTTGATGTCCTCGATGGACTTGAACCCCGCGAGGCGATTCTGAATCACCTTGAGGATGCGCTCGGCGGCGGTCAGCAACGCGCTGGCCTTGCGATTGCGCTGCTCGACGAGCGCGACTTTCCGCTGCTCGAACGCCTCGTAAAGTTCCGTGCGGCGGTCGGCCAGTTGAACCGTGTATTCCTCGAAATCGGCGAACGTGCCTTCCAGTTCTTCAAGCTGAACGGAGAGCCGATTCAAATACTCCTCGCACTTGGCGGGCGAATCGCAGAGGTCGAGATAGCTCGACGCCGCCTGACCGAGCAGCTTCATCTGCGCGGCGAACTGGGCCGCGCCTTCGCTGGCGAAGAGGCTTTCCAGTCGCTTCTTCAACGCCGCCTTCACCTGATTCAACGTGGAATAGACTGCGGTAATCGAATCAATGATGCGCGTCGTCTCGGTCGCGTCCTCGATCTTCAGGCTGTTGACGATCTCGATGAGCATTTCGAGTTCGCCGCCCGCAACGGTGACGGCCTTCTCGATTTCCTTGCCTTCCGCGACCTTCGTCACGCGATCCACCGCCGCGAGATGTTCGGCGGCCTGTTTGCGATACGGCTCGAGCGACTCGGGCTTGAGCAGAAACTTCACGCACGAGCCAGACAATTCATCCGTCTGCGTCACGACTTGCTTCTCCAGTTCCTCAACCTGCGCGACATCCACATAACGAACCTCCTTGAACGTGATCAGTTCGCCCCGAAGCTTTCGCAGCGAAGCAAGATTCAGCACGAAATCGTTCAGCCCGCCGAAGCTGGCGCGGCGGATGTTTTGAAACTGATCCGTGCAACGCTTGCGCACGTCCTTCACGCGCTCGACGGCTTCGCGTTGCAGGCGGCGCACCTTGTCGAATTCGTCCACCGCCTTGTCCGCCGCCTCGCGCACCTGGCGCAACGCCGCGTCCACCTGGAAGCCATCGGCGCTCGACAACCACGGGTACGAATCCAGAATCGCGCCGCAGCGTTTGACGAGGTCGGTGTAAATTTCCGCGTACGGATTCTCCTTCCGCACGAGCGTCATCACCTCGTTGCATTCGGCGAGGCAGCGCACGACCTCCTTGTTGCCGACCTGATAAAGGAAAGCGTCCTTCTTGCCGGGCGGTTCGTGGCCGGGCTGATGAAACGGCGTCTGCCGCAGTTGAATCATGTGATGCTTCTGCGCCTCGGCTTCGGCGCGGAACAGCACGAGATGACCGTTCGGAAACAGCGAGAAACCATTGCAACTGATGCGTTCCTCGATCTTCTGCGCGATCAACCGATACGGTAGCAGCGCGTAATCGCCGGTCAACCGGTTGTAAAAACAGTAAAGCACGTCCTCGCCATTCGGCGCATGAACGACGCGCTCGATGACCATGTTCTCGTCCTTGCTCTCGAACTGTTTGAGTTCGCCGGTCGCGAGATAGTAGCCATCGGGGAAAATCAAACCGTGCTCTTCGGGCAACAACACACAGGATTGGCCGAGTGAATCCACGCGCATCGCGGTTTGCTGCTTCTCGTTGAAAATGAAATAGCGCGCCGCCTGTTCCTTGTAAGGCCGGATCTTCAGCAGGATCAAATGGCCAACCAGGCCGTAGGCGATTTCGGCATCGTCCACTTTCTGATGTTTATCGTCCACCGGTTCGGCATAAACGCCTTCGCCGGACGCGGTGTTGTCTTCGACTTTGATCGTGAGGTCGCCGCCGACGCATTCGACAAACACGCGGTCTTCGATGGAGATGTGCGGGTGATCGCCGTAACGATAGGATTCGCGATCCGGCGTCTGCCAGCGGAACTGGTGCGCCGCCGGATACCCGATGCGGCGATATTCCGCCTCGGCCCGACCGTCCACGAAGCGCAGCTTGCCGTCATTGAACGCCCACTTGAACACAGCGAAATCATTCAGCCCCGCGCCGGTGGCGAACTTCATGTAAAGCTTGCCATCAATGACCGCGAATTTCCGGAACGCGCTCTTCTCATAAACGTTGTAGAGTCGCTTGAAATCTATGAGGAATTGTTTGTCGTTGAGGACATCGAGGTTGTCCTCCTTGAACGTGCCGGCCTCTTCGTCGCGGCGATAAACCGCGAACACGTCCGCCAGTTCCATCTCCTTCTTCAGACCGAACTGAACGTTGAAGCCGAACAGAAATCTTCCGTGCCCAAGCTGGATCATATCGCGCGGGACGCAATTGTGCGCGGTGACGATGCGGTCAGCCTGGAGCAGCTTGTATTCAATCGAACCAAAAACCTCCGAGCGCCGCGCATCGAGTTTGGCCGTGCGCTCGCGCAACGCCGCGCCCTGCGTGTTCAACCGCTGGCGAATGATCTCATACGTCGCGCTGCCGAGCGTTTGCGCCGTGGAAGGCGCGGCGGTCTCGGGCGCGGGTGTGGCGGCGCCTTCGGGCTGCGGGGCGGGTTTTGGTTCGGGGGCTTCGGCCATGGATTAGGTCACTTTGTCGTCTGTACTACTTTTCTTTCTCTCGCTCCGCATCTTCGATTTTCTTACGTGCGTCATGGAATCGCTTATCAATTTCACTGGCAGAAGTCCCTTCTGACACTTCCTGAAAGAACTCAGCGACTGCGGACATCTGCTTTTTATGGGCGTCCACTGTGCGGGTGCTGGCTGGCCGCACCCCTTCAGTGGTTCGGATAAACACCTCCAAATCCTTCGTATCTGGATGAGATGCGACGATTGATTCAAAAAGACCGTCGCCATCATCATCGCCTTCGGACAAGACGATATCCCCATTCACGAAATAGGTTCGCGCACCGACTTTCATCACCCCGTTGGTGTCAGCTCGGCTATACACCATCAGCACCTTCACGCCACCTCGATAAAATGTTTCCATGCGGACATCCACCTTCCCATCCTTGTTGCGATCAAGTTCAGATATTTTTGTTGTAATTTCACCGTCTGCGATGCTCTCAGGTTTGGCCGATTTCGGTTCGCCGTTTGAATGCGGACCACGACAACCAATCGTTAAAACCAGAAGCATCAGAGCTATAATAATCTTCATGTGTTTTATTGGTAGATGGTGTAACGCTCGCCCTCACCCCGGCCCTCTCCCCCAGGAGAGGGAGAAACGCTCGCCGTCTCACTTGCATTTGAACGCGGCTGTTTATCGGAATTGCCCACTGGCAAAATTCCAAAGCGCGGCGACTGGCACGTTAGCTGACGAATCACCAGTGAGCGCCGATAGCCACTCCCTCTCCCCGGGGGAGAGGGCCGGGTTGAGGGCGAGCGTTCAACTAACTCGGTTTGTTTGTTGGTAACCACAGCAAAATCCCAATTGAATGGGCGCGCAAGCGGGTTTGCCGCCGTTGGGTTCAAAACACAGTTTCAAAACCAGCCGCACGGAAATGATTGTCGTTGGTGAATGCCTGGGTCAGTCCCAGCCGTCGCATAACGACGAAGGAAATCTGATCCACAATTCCGGCCGAGTTAGCTTCGCCCCGGGCATAAGCGAGCCACGCCGCCGCCCAATCCTCATCCGTCGGAGTGATCAAACACTGCTCGACTTCGAGCTTCTGTTTGAGGCGGGTGACCGCGTCGCGATAGGGCCGGCGGGCCGCGGCGTTGCCACACTCAAGTAATACATACGAAGTGGCGACGACCTCAGCGCCCGCCGCCTGGAGATTGCGTAAGCCAGTTGCCGCCGCCTGATGCCATTGATCGGTTTTATCCCATACCGCCAGCAAACCGACTGTATCCAGCAGCACCCTCATGGCTGATGCTCGTTGTGACGGGCGGCGACGTCGGTTTCTCCGGACTCATAACGTTCGGACAGAATCTCGTAGATGGCCGCCATCCCCGGTTTCAACTGCGACGGCCCAGCGACGGTGCGCGGTTCAAACTCAACTTCGGTCTTTTCCGGCAATTCAACTTTTCCCAGCGGGCGAAAAACGCCCTGCTCATAGACTGCGTGGATCGTCTTCATGGTAAATCCTTATCACGTTGTCGTCTTCGACGCGAGTGATGGCTTATCCGCCAACACCGCTGACGCCATCACGTCGGACAGGCCGCTTTCCTGCGCCATCGCATGGGCGGACTTGAGCAACGATTGCAACCCACTGTCCTTGGAGGACGCGATCATTCTGCCCAGCAACGCGGCGATAGTGAGGTTCTTAAGATCTTCGGTTTTGATGCCGAAGTCCTTTACCCACTGCGCAAGTTGGGATTTGAAGAAATCCGGGTCGCCGTTGAAGAACGTGTTCTTGATGTCGGACAACGTCTCGCTGTTGTTGACCATCCGATCCACGGATTTCCCGTTGCCCACGGCGCGGACGATCTTCTCGAAGAAGTCGTTTTCGCCGCCAACGATATCAATCTTCGCATTCTTGAGCGCTTCTCCCACAACTTCGGAATGGGCGCGAGCGATGTCGCGATTGACGTTGATGGCCGCGAGTTCGACATCGCGTTCCTTGTTGAGGCGCAAGCGGAATTCCTCGTGCTGCTGGCCGGCTTCGTGCAGCAGCTTCATGGCCTTGGCTTTTTCCTCGATGGATTTCGCTTCGGCCAAGCCCTTCGCCTGAATACCTGTCGCCACTGCGAGTTCCTTGTCCTTCGTGCCTTCGGCTTCGGCTTCGGCCTGGGTTTGCGTGACTTTGGCATGGGCATCGCCCTTGACCTGTTCGACTTCGGCTTCGGCAATACCCAGTGCCTTGATTGCCTCGGCATCGGCCTTTTTCGCGCCAGCCTTGGCAACGATCACTTTCGCCTCGGCGAGTCCAACCGCCGCTTCCTGCGCGGCGTGACCTTCGGCTTCCTGTTCCATCGCGTGGCGCTTCTTCTCGGATGCCTTGGATTCGGCGTCGGCCATGGTCTGAATGCGTTCGGCATCGCGAGTGGCGGCATCGCGCGCGGCTTCGGAGGCGGTAACGGTCTTGATCTTCTCGGCTTCGGCGAGATGGCGCTCGGATTCCTTTTGCGCTTCCGCAGCGACAACTTTTTGCACCTGCTCCTTTTTGGCGTTCATGTCCGCCTCGATGAGCGTGACTTCGCGCACGCGATCTGCGGTCATGCGCGCTTCGATGTTCGTCTTCTCCTCCTGCTGTTGAACCACCGCTTTTTGCTCGGCCACGACGACGGCGCGTTTGCGTTCCACCTCGACGGCGGCTTCGGCAACTTTGACTTCCTTGTCCATTTCGGCGAGCGAAACGGAGCGTTCGCGGCGCACGCGAGCTTCTTCGCCTTCTTGAACGGATTCCTGCTCAAGCCGCTGCTTTTCCTTCGTGACGGTAAATTGCCGTTCCTGCACGGCGCGGTTCATGTCTTGCGTACGCAACTGGATGGATTCCTCGGCCTCCAATCGTTTGCCTTCCACTTCCTGGCGGCGGGCTTCGATCACCTTGCGCGCCTCGGCTTCTTCGTTAGCCTTGATCTCAGTGACGGCGCGCATCTGCTTGGCAGTGTCTTCCTCGTTGCGGCGCCGCTGTTCACGCTTGGCGATGTCGGCATCGGCATTTTCCTTTTCCACCTGCACCTGGGCGCGCTGCGTAAATTCGTTGGAAATGACGCGTTCGCGCTGCGTAATCTCAGTGATCTTCTTGATACCCTCGGAATCGAGCACGTTGCTCGGGTCATGCTGATCGAGCGGCGTTTGTTCGAGATAATCAATCGCCACGTCCTGCAACAGGAAACCGTCAAGGTCTTTGCCGATGGTGGTTTGAATCTCGTCGCGAAACTTGATGCGCTCGGTAAACAACTCATGAAATTCCATCTGCTTGCCGGCGGTTTTGAGGGCTTCGGAAAACTTCGCCTCGAACAACTCGCGCAACTGCTCGACGTCCGACACACGTTCGGGCGTCAGCATCTGCGCCACCTTGCGAACACTTTCTTCGGTGGCGTCCACGCGGATGTAAAAGGCCACGGTGATGTCCGCGCGGATGTTGTCCTTGCAGACGAGGCCGTCCTTGCCTTTGCGGGCGATCTCGATCTTTTTCACCGAGATGTCCATGATGTGATACGTCTGGACGAGCGGCATGCGCACCATCCAGTCGAAGGAAACCTTGAGGCCGCCCCAGCCGGTTTTGATGCCGGCGCGACCAGGTTGGATTTTGCGGATGCAAAGAAGGGTGATGGCCGTGGCAACGATGGCCCCGATCAGAATCAATCCACCAATGATGTACTCCATAGGATTTGGGTAGTTATTAGAGTTTTTCCGCCCGATGAAGCGCGGTGCTTGCTCAGAATCAGTCCAACCGCACGGCCCACGCTTTCCGGAACTGTCTCGTGGTTATCAAAAACTGGATTTCTTGGCCAATATAATTCCTGACGGATTTTGCAGTCACCCTTGGCGATTTGTTGACCTTCACAAGCCAGCGCCGCCGGCACGCACTAATTTCGCTGGCCAGCGGATCGGCTTTGCGGCTATCGTGGCTTCAACCCATTCGACCTATGAACACGATGCTTGACGAACCCAAACGGCCCGTTGATTGCCGCCGGCCACCCGTGCGGTTGATTCCCCTTGCAGCTACGATTTCCATTTGCGCCCTATTGGTTGGGGCAAACGCCGCCGAATTGAAGACAGAAAACGTCTTCCTGATCACCACCGACGGCTTGCGCTGGCAGGAGGTGTTCACCGGGGCCGAGGAAGCCTTGCTCGCGAAAGAGCATGGCGGCGTGAAGGACGTTGAGGGATTGAAACGGCAGTTTTGGCGCGCGACATCGGAGGAGCGGCGGCAGGCGTTGCTGCCGTTCCTCTGGAGCGAGGTGGCAGCAAAGGGCCAGATCTTTGGCAATCAAACCAAAGGCAGCTTTTCGCAGATCGTGAACGACAAGCGGTTTTCCTATCCGGGATACAGCGAGTTTCTCACCGGCGTGGTGGACCCGCGCATTGACAGCAACAACAAGATTCCCAATCCCAACACAAATGTCTTCGAGTGGCTCAACCTGCAGCCGGGCTTCCAAGGCAAGGTCGCCACTGTCGTCAACTGGGACGTGATCCCTTGGATTCTCAACGCTGGGCGCAGTCCACTGCCGGTGTGGAGCGGCTATGCGCTGCCAGCCAACGCGTCCCGGAGTTTGACCGTGTCGCCGGAACTTGAGCAATTGGTGGAGAATACCACGCCCATCTGGTCCGGTGTCATCATGGATTCAATTACCTTTCAGGCCGCGCTGACCTACGTGAAGCAGGCACAACCCCGCGTCTTTTATGTGGCCTTTGCCGAAACCGACGAGTGGGCGCACGATGGCCGTTACGATTGTTATCTCCGCGCCGCGCACAACGTGGATCGGTTCATCCAAACGCTCTGGCAGACCGTGCAATCCCTGCCGGCCTATCGCGACACCACCAGTTTCATCATCAGCACCGACCACGGACGCGGCTCCGGCCCACAGGATTGGCGGCATCACAGTGCGAAGATTGCGGGTGCGGAGAATACCTGGATCGCGGTGATCGGGCCGGACACGCCGCCGCTGGGCGAGCGGACGAATTGCGTGCGGGTCACCCAAAGCCAGATCGCCGCCACGGTCGCGGCGTTGGTGGGCCAGGATTATCATGCCGCCTTCCCCCCGGTGGCCGGGCCAATCAAGGAAGTGATAAAGCCCGCGGGTTACTAGCCCTCGATTTCTCCCGCCGCGCAAACCAACTTCTGGACTTGGCTTGGCTTCTTGGCTAGATATTTGCCGTTTGATGCATATGATTACCCGGCTGCGATTTTGCCACGTGCTTGTGGGGTTGTTGTTACTCAGCAACCTTTACCGGCAGGACAGTTCTGCCCAATACGCCAAACATTTTCACGTCCCGACGATGTTGGCTCAACTCCAACCGGTGGAGTCAGGGGCGCCGGCGACCGGCGGGCAGGAGAATCAAGACACCGGAGCGGAATCCACAAGCGAGCCACTACGGGAACGCTTGCCGGAAAAGATCAAAACAAGCGGGCGATGGTCATTCGCGTTTGGTGTGGGTATCATTTCCGATACCCGCGTCCACGATTACTTCACGGTTAATTACAAAGAGCTCAACGGCCCAGGCAGCGGCTTGACGTACAACCTGACCGCGTCCTACCGGCTGCGGGAGTTTGACTGGAAACTCTGGAACTCGCGGGTGCAACCGCAACTGGAGTTGCCGTTCATGCTCACGCTGGTGGACGAGGACGGCAAGGACATGTTCCCCGATTACAACCTGGGATTGACGTTCCGTTGGCGCGACTTTCCCTGGAACCATTTTGTCTATACCACCTTCGCCATTGGTGGCGGCCTGTCTTACTCTTCCAAAATCTGGACCGCCGACCGCCAGCGGCATGAAGGCGAAGATCGGTCGAATCTGAAATACTGGCTGCCCCTTGAATTCACACTGGCCCTGCCTCGTTACCCTCAGCACCAACTCATGCTCTTCATTGATCACCAGTCCGGCGGCTGGATGTTTGACACGGGCGGAGTGGACGTCTGGGGTGCCGGTTACCGCATCCAGTTCTGAAGTCAAATTGCGGGCGCGCTTCAACGGTGGCGGCGGCCGGGTTTTGCTTGTTCCGATGGCTCGAATCGGAAAACCTGATTTCATCGGATGAAACCACTGCTGCGTGAAATCGAACAAGCCCGCCACCGGATTTCCGAAGGCGTTCTCTACTCGCCTTGTGTTGCGTCCGCCGCGCTCTCGGAACTGACCGGGATGCGCATTTTCTGCAAACTGGACAACCTCCAACGCACCGGCAGTTTCAAGGAACGCGGCGCCCGCAACGCGCTACTTCAACTGCCCTGTGAGCAACGCGAGCGCGGAGTTGTCGCCGCCTCGGCCGGCAACCACGCGCTTGGCCTCGCGTATCATGGAGCGCTGCTCGACATTCCGGTCACGGTGGTGATGCCGCGTTTTGCTCCGCTCATCAAGAGCAGCACCTGCCGGCGTTTCGGAGCGAATGTAATTCTCCACGGTGAAACGTTTGCCGCCGCCAAGGAGGAAGCCGAGCGGTTGGGCCGCGAAAACGGATTCAGCTACATTCACGGATATGACGATCCGGCCATCATTGCGGGGCAGGGCACAATGGGATTGGAGATTCTTGAGCAGGTCCCCAAGGCTGAAGCGGTAATCGTCCCAATTGGCGGGGGCGGACTGATTGCCGGAGTAGCGGCGGCGCTCAAAGCCCGGCGTCCCAAGCTTCGCGTCGTGGGCGTGGAATCGTTTCGCGCACCAACCTTCACCAAAGCCTTGCGTGCCGGCCGGCCGGTGAAGATTCCCGGCGCCACCACACTGGCGGATGGTCTTAGCGTGCCGCAAATCGGTGCCTACGCCTTCACAATCGCCAAGTCACTTGTGGATGAAGTTGTTCGCGTCAGCGAGGATGAAATTGCCCTGGCCATTCTGCGAATTTTGGAACTGGAAAAAACGGTGGTGGAAGGCGCGGGCGCAACGCCGCTGGCCGCCTGCCTTTCCGGCAAACTGAATCATCTCCGCGGCAAGTGCGTGGTTCTGGCCCTGTGCGGCGGTAATATTGACCCGAACATCCTGGACCGGGTGATCGAGAAAGGCCTGGTCGTGGACGGGCGACTCACGCGCTTCACAGTCGTCATCAGTGACCGGCCGGGCGGTCTGGCGAAACTTGCGCGATTGCTCGCCGAGGCCGGCGCCAGCATCAAGGAGGTAACGCACGACCGCGCATTCGCCGGCGCTGATGTGTCCACGGTGAATGTTTTTTGCACGCTGGAAACCCGCGATCATCGGCATGTGCGTGAGGTGCATCGCCAACTGCGGCAAAACGGGATTCGCTTTTGCCGAAGCATCCGCTAGGCTCTCCGGCCTTTAATTGAAATGAAAGTTACGCTGAATTGGCTCAGGCAATACGTTGAATTTGACTGGTCGCCGGAACAACTGGCCGAACGGCTCACCATGCTCGGGCTCGAAGTCGAGGGGGTGGAGAAGATCTCCGGCGAGTTCGAGGGGATCGTCGTTGCGCAAATCCTCACGCGCGACAAAGTGCCCGCTTCCGACAAGCTTTCCGTTTGCCGGGTAAACGACGGCCAAGGCGAGCGCACGATCATCTGCGGCGCACAGAATCATCAACCCGGCGACAAAGTTCCCCTCATCCTGCCTAATTTCGCGCTGCCGATGAAACCTGGTGACAAGGAGCCATTTGTCATCAAGGAGCGAAAAGTGTTTGGGATCACCAGCCAGGGCATGATGTGCTCACCGCAGGAACTCGGCTTGCCGGACCAGATTGACGGGTTGCTAATACTTCCTGCTGACGCTCCCGTCGGCAAACCCTTTGCCGAGTATCTCGGCCGGAGCGGCGGAGACGTGGTTCTCGATCTCGAAGTCACCCCGAACCGCCCAGACCTCAACAGTGTCCTTGGCATCGCCCGCGAAATTGCCGCCGTAACCGGCAACAAGCTGAAGCGGCCGTCCACTGAGCTTCACGCCTCACGCCTCACGCAACACGCCGCCGACCTGGTCGCCGTCCGCATCGAAGACCCGGAACTTTGCCCGCGTTACACTGCCCGCATCGTCAAGGGCGTGAAGATTGGCCCCAGCCCGGACTGGTTGCGTTTGATGCTCGAGCGAGTCGGCATCCGCAGCATCAACAACGTGGTGGACGTGACCAACTACGTGATGCTCGAATGTGGCCAGCCGCTGCACGCCTTCGATTATCATCTCATCGTCGGTAGCCGCCGAGGTAACGAGGCGGACGCGTCGGCCAATCCGCCTCCTCACGTCGGCGGCTACGACGGCAAGCCGACGATCGTCGTCCGTCGCGCTGCCGTTGGAGAGAAGTTCAAGACGCTCGACAATCAGGAGCGCACGTTGACGAGCAACATGCTGCTCATTGCTGATGAGCAAAAGGGCATTGCGTTGGCCGGTGTTATGGGCGGCGCAAACACTGAGATTAACGATCAAACCGTGGACGTGCTGATCGAAAGCGCATATTTCTCGCCGACCAATATCCGTCGCACCAGCAAGGCCCTCGGTTTGCGCAGCGAATCCAGCTACCGTTTCGAGCGCGGGGCGGACATCGGGATTTGCGACTGGGCCAGCCAACGCGCGGCGCAGTTGATCCTCGAAACCGCCGGTGGTCAACTTGCCGAAGGAGTCGTGGACGCCTGCCCCCATCCTGCCGAAGCGAAGCAAGTCATGCTGCGTTACGCCAAGACCAATGAACTGCTGGGCATTACCATTGCCCACACCGACCAGGTGAACTATCTCACCATGCTCGGATTGGAAGCCACGGCCCAAACCAATGATACGTGTGCGTTCCGCATTCCGACCTGGCGCGTGGACCTGAAACGCGAAACGGATTTAATCGAGGAGATTGAGCGGCTTCACGGATTGGAAAAAGTCCCGGCCACCCCGCCGCGCGGCGCGATTGGCACAAATGCCTTTGACGCCATTCACGATCAAATCGCTGAAGTGCGGCGCATCCTGTCGGGTCTCGGCTTGAATGAGGCGCAGGGACAAACCCTGATTTCTGATACTGCTGCGAAACTGACCGCACCAATGGAAAGCCTCGTCCCCTTGGCGAATCCGCTGAGCAGCGACATGAATGTGCTGCGACCGAGCCTGCTGCCCGGGTTGCTGGAGTCGCTCCGGCATAACGTCACGCACAAGAATTACGACGTGGCATTGTTTGAAGTCGGGCGGGTGTTCCGCAACGCAAACAATGCTACCCGTGCGGCCAAGGAAGAACGCCACATCGCCATCGCGCTCACGGGAAAACGGCAGCCGGGTTTCTGGAGTGGCGAGGAACGCGAGGCAAAATTCGAGCTGACGGACCTCAAGGGTTTCGTAGAGGAACTCTTGGAACAATTCGGCGTCCGCGGTGTCACTTTCACCGCCCGGACTGAGAATCCAGAGTTGTTTCTCGAATCCGCCGTCATCGCGCTGGGCGGCAAGCTGCCGCTGGGTGAATTGGGGCTTTTTTCGCCCAGACTGGCGAAGCAGTATGATTTGCGCGACGCCGTGTTGCTCGCCGAATTGAGTTTGAATCAACTGATCGCGCGCCGGAATCCCGCCAAGTCGTTCAAGCCGCTGCCGCAGTTCCCCGCCATCCGCCGCGACGTGGCGATGCTTGTGCCGGAAAGTGTGACGCACGACGCCGTGCTGCAGGCTGTGCGCAAGGCGAAACCCGCCAACCTGGAAGGCGTGGAGTTGTTTGATGTGTTTCGCGGCCAGCACGTGTCTGCCGGACAGAAGAGCCTTGCGTATGCTTTCGTTTACCGGCACGCCGCCCGCACACTGACAGACGCCGAAGTCAACACGGCGCACACGCAACTGGTCGAACACCTCCGGCAGAAACTGGCGGCGGTCATCCGTTGACGGATCGTTTGCGGTTCAGCCTTCGCCCCGCGGAGTTTTGAAGAACCGCCGCTTCGCACTGCGAAATACACCACGCGATTTGCGCAGCAGCCGTCTGGCCCAAATGAATTCCGTGCCCAAGATCGCCAAGCCAAGCGGAATCACAATGATTGCTGGCCCGGGCAACACCACCATCGCCACACCGAGCAACAGCACCGTGCCGCCAATGACGCCGATGATCAATCGCCGGACAAAGGGTGGCGCGTCGCGCAGGCCAACAGTTTCCCGAATCCGGTTGAGGTATTGGCGCATGCTGGCCATGGGTGGCTCAGGAATCTGGGGATTGCCTCAACGAACGCGCCACGGCGATGCGCGTCAAACCAGCCTCCGCAACTTCGCGTGTTCAGCCATTTTCTTGACCAGTTCCTTGACCTTCTGCGCCTGGCTCTTGTGGGCAAGGAGCACGGCATCGTCCGTTTGCACGAGAATGGAATCTCGCAAACCCACTACGGCGATGGGCGTGCGTCGGGCCTTGCTGCGCGCGTCGTAGATGATGTTCCGCGCCGCGTCCACATGAATGAAGTCTGCCACCGCGCAGTTGCCTTCGGGGTCCGCCTTGAGATGACGCGCCAGCGCCGTCCACGAACCAAGATCGTCCCATGCAAACGCGCCGTCAGCGACGATGACGTTGTGCGCCTTCTCCATCAGAGCGTAATCAATCGAAACCCGCTTGATGTCGGGATATTCCCTGGCCAGCACCTTGGCAAGTTTGGTGGAATTGCCTGCTACTTTGAACCAACGCTGGCAGGCTTCATACATTTCCGGCTGATGTTTCTGCAAACCCTCCGTCACCGTCACGAAGCTCCAGATGAACATGCCCGCGTTCCAGCGATACTGGCCGCTCTGTAAATAACCCAACGCGGTGTCGTAATTGGGCTTTTCGACGAACTGCTCGGCGCGATGGAAAACCGTCTTGTAGCTCTTCACGCCCACCGGCGGCGGCAACGCCTCGCCCACGCGGATGTAACCATACCCTGTGTTCGGTTCGGTCGGCTTGATGCCAATCGTGACAATGGCCTGTCCGCGTGAAGCCAGATCAAACGTATCCGCGAGCACCTGCTGAAATTTCTTCTCCTCGGGCATCACGTGATCGGCGGGCAGCACCGCCATCACACCGGTTGTGGACCGCGCGCCCACCAACGCGGCGCCCAGTGTGACTGCGGCGCAGGTGTCGCGCCCGATTGGTTCCGCCACGACGTTGTCCTTGGGCAGCTTGGGCAGTTGTTTCCGCACCTCCGCCGCCTGGGCTGCGTTCGTGATGACGAAGATGTTCCTGAGCGGCACGAGCGGTGTCACGCGATCCACGGCCTGTTGCAGAAATGAACGGTCGCCCAACAGCTTGATGAGTTGCTTGGGTGTCTGCTCGCGGCTGACGGGCCAGAAACGCTCGCCGCGACCGCCGGCCATGATGATCACGAAACGGTCTTTGTTGTCGGTTTTGGTTTTCATATAGTCAAAATACTTACGTCAATGCCATTGTTTCTAAATGTTCAACAAATGGGTCTTTCGCAGAAAAGCGGTCAGAACTAAGAAGTGCGTTTCTAATGGCTGTCCAGACAGATGTTTGAAATTGACTCAAGGTAATCAAATCGAACTCTTTTTTCCCGTGATGTAAGAATGAACTGCGAAGTGCGTAAGCCTCCTTGAAATTTTTGATTATTGCCTTTCGCTCATCAACATTGTTTGCGGTCAGATAAGCTAAGCGTTGTCCAAGCAAACCTTGGATCGGTTCGTTCGAGTTTTTGAGTAAAAGGGTTTCCAATGCTGCGGTTGAGAAGACAAGCTTTTCTTGAATGCTTCTCGACGCTACACCTTGGCTGTAAAGAGACATCGTATCGAAAACCAATGCCTCGAACTTGGTTCTGTCGGATTTGGCGACGATTTTACTTATTCGGTTAAATCCAAGTTCATCTAGTTGTCTTAGATCGGCGTTACGGATTGTGTATGTGTAATCATTCGGTGATTCAAGTTGCTGCGTTCTGGATGGTGGCCCGCTTTGCCAAACAATGAACGAGGTTTGCGGCAGTAAGACGTGCCCTAGCTTTCCAAAACTCGCTGGCATGTCAGGCTTGAGCGCAGACGGGCAAAAGAACCGCAAAATTACGAGGGCTCTGTCCGTTTCCTCGTGAATGATTTGGAAGGATTTTTCCTTATCCGCTCGCAGGATCATTCTCGCCAACACCATTCCTTGATAGGTCTTTCGAAATGTCTCGAATCGCGCGTGGACGTCTTTTTTACTTTGAGTGCCGGCCGACGCGGCTTGCGCTTCCCATGTTTCAATTTGTTCGCGTCTAATATAGTCGAGAGTCACCCGCCCTATGACAAGTGGTTCTTCGATTGCAAGATGAGTCAGGCAGATGCCGACATTTCGAGACAAAACACTTTCGTCCGTTTTTGTGGACAAGAATTCCGTAACAGTTACCTCTGCTGGAAGCTCTCCTTTATATTTTTTCTCCAACCATTCCATGGTTGCAGTCACGACGAACTCGACGCTGAGAATATCTTTGATTTGGGGCAGGGTGCAAAAATCGGAAATGCGGCTCTTAAAAAGTTTGAAATCTTCAAGGACCAAGCCGACCAAACCTTTCCCTGTATCGAAAACCATCCCTTGCTGTTCGCCGAATCGATTCACCAGGCCCGTCCACTTTATATTGGGTGCTGAAATTGCCGGAACGATTCGTTCGCTGTCTGACCCCTTAGTTGGACTTGTTCCTCTTGGTGGCGGAGTTGGTGTTAATTTGGGGAGGAAATTCTCAATTGCTTTATCGAAAGCATTCCTTGCAGCGGGTTGGAGTTGAAGGTCCATTTCAAATCTTCAAACTGACTTCACCGCGTCCGCCAACGACTTCACGAACGCGCTCACGCGTTCGGCCAGTTCCGGCGACTTTCCGTACTGCCCAATTTGATTCACAATGGCGCTGCCCACCACACAACCGTCCGCCTCCTTCGCCACGGCTCGCGCCTGCTCTGGATTCGAGATGCCGAAACCCACCGCAATCGGCAGCGTCGTGTGCGCGCGAATCTTCGCCACCTGTTGCGTGAGATTCGACGCTACCTCGCTCTGCATACCGGTGACGCCCTCGCGTGAAATGTAATAAATGAAACCCGCGCCTCGTTTCACGATCTGCGCCATGCGGTCTTCCGGGGTCGTGGGGGCCACCAGATAAATCTGGCACATTCCCGCCTTGGTCATGAGCATTTCATAATTGTCACTCTCTTCCGGTGGCAGATCGAGCACAAGCAAACCATCCACGCCCGCCTTCGCGGCATCTTTGATGAAGCGTTCCATGCCGACCTTGTGAATCAGGTTGAAGTAAATGTAGAGAACGACGGGAATCTGCGATTCGCGCCGGATGGCACCCACGGTTTCCAGCAGTTTGGGCGGCGTGGTGCCGGATTCCAGTCCGCGCTGGGCGGCGAGTTGATTCACCAACCCATCGGCGAGTGGATCACTAAACGGCACGCCCAGTTCAAGGATGTCCACCCCCACGCGATCAAACGCGAGCGCGAATTGGCGTGTGGCTTCCAGATTCGGATCCCCGGCGCCGATATAGACGACAAACGCCTTTTTGTCCTCGCGCTTCAGGCGTGCGAAACGTTCCACGATACGATTCATTCGGCGCGGATTGTTCCGACGCAGGTGGCGGGTTGCAAGTTTGGAGTTCTGGTGCGGGCCAACACAACTTTGGGTTCATTTAGGACTGGTGTGGAGGGGGTGTGCCTTTAAACGCACAGTTTACAGAGTTGTCAGCCGTCGTAGAATCCAAAACGTGTGAGAACCATCTCCATTATTCGCAGCATCAGCGCGATTCCACTGCGTCGGACAATTGCGTTCGCCACCGGTCTGGTTGTCTTTGCGAACGTCAGGGGAGAACTGATCGTTTACGATGGTTTTGACTATCCGCATGGGGCGTCATTGGAAGGACGCGGCTATGATGGGTTTCATTGGGGAACAAATCGCTGGCTGAAGCACTACGCAACTTCAGACTGGTTTGTGTTTTCCAATAGTCTGGCGCATCCCTCGATCCCCACAACCGGCGGCCATGTTGCGGAAACCAACAACATCCACGGTGCTGACTACGAGCGGAAGTTCGTGACTCACGTCCTTGGCGATGACGAGTCAGTGTGGTTTAGCTTTCTGGTGAAGATTACCCAAGGGGCCACTTGGAACTTTTCGTTCACATCCTCTGGACTGAGTTCGAGTCAGATCAGTGTGCAAGGGTTCGATTACCGCATTCAGGCTCGAATTGGTCAAGGTTACTCTGGAAGCACGAACATGGTCGAGCTAGGGCAAAACACCACCCGCTTGATTGTTGGGCGCTATCGTTATTCCGCATCCGATGTGGAGCAACTCGACTTGTGGGTTGACCCCGACATAGCATCAGAGCCACAGCCGGGTGGCGCCAGCAGTTCCAACCACATTGTCCATGTGCGCCAACTCGATTCGGAACCAGATCGAATTGACAGCGTTTTGTTGGAAGACCGATCCATCGGGTCACTGGCTTTTGACGAACTGCGGGTGGGAACCCGTTGGGCCGATGTGATCTCCCGCGCCTTGGACAGCGTGATTATCGACAGTATTGCAGCAACCGGAAATGAGATCACTTTAGAAATGAGCCGCCTGACGCCCGGTGCAACTACCACCGTGGAACGCGCCACTGAACTGTTTGCTCCTCAATGGGAGAGTGTCGGCACTTTTGTTCCATCAGTGCGATCAACCAACTGGGCAGAGCTTCTGCCAGCCGGAGACCGTCAGTTCTATCGCGTTCGCACAAGATGAAGGATGCAAGCAGGACCGGACGATGAGCAGTTAGTGGCTGAGTCGCGCGCTAAACACAAAAATAGACGGCAGTCATTTCCTTCCGCAGGTCGCCTTCCACACCAGTCTTAATCCTTCCAGCGTCAAATTCGGCTCGATGTCTGAAATCTGCGCCAGCTTCGACGCAATCAACTTCGCATAACCGCCCGTCGCCACGACGGGGAGGCGGCGGGCTTTCAACTCCCGTTTCAGTTCCGACAGCAGCCCGCGAATTAGTCCGCGATAGCCATGCACTGCGCCCACCAGCATCGCGTGTTCGGTGCTCTTGCCGATAGCGGATTGCACCTCGCGAATCTTGATGCGCGGCAGCAGCGCCGTCTTCTCGTGCAGATAATCCGTCATCGCCGCCAGGCCGGGCGCGATGATGCCGCCGATGTAGTTGCCGCGCGCGTCCACCACGTCGAACGTCACCGCCGTGCCGAAATCCACCACTACCACCGGCGCGCCGAAGTGATGCCGCGCCGCCACCGCGTTCGCCAAACGGTCCGGACCAATGCTGTCCGGCCGGGGATAATCAATACCCACCCCACGCAAGGTTTTGGGCGTGAGTTCGAGGCTGGCCAGTTTCCATCGTTGCCGGACGGCGCGTTTCGCGAGCGGCGTCACGCGCGGCACCACACTGCACACCACCACGCCGTCCAGGCACGCCTGGCCAACAAAGCGCGTCAATGCCGCCATGGCTTTTCCCGTCCGCCACGCCGCAGTTGGAATATCGGTCTGCCGCACCACCCGGCACTCGGTTGCGAGGCCGACGTGCGTGTTCGTGTTGCCGATGTCGAAAAGCAAAATCATGGTTGAATATCCGAATGTCGAAATCAGAAGTCAGAAATTCGAATTAATAATTCCCCGCCATTCGCACGCCCTGCTCGGGCTTCGGTTTTCGGACCTCTTGATGGCTTCGGATTTAGGATTTCGGGTTTCATTTCTCCAAAGTCACATCGCCACCAATGACGCGCTCCAGATGGCCGTGCTCCGTGCGCAGTAGCAGCGCGCCGTCGTTGTCCAGTGCTTCCGCACGCCCGCGCAGTTTGCGGTCGCCAATGTTGATCACCACCTGCTGGCCGAGGGTGGTGCAGTGTTTTTCCCACTCGTCCGCCACGGCGGAAAACTGGCCGGCGCCGATTCGCGCGTAATCCTCGTCCAACGCACGCAACAGTTCAGTGGCCAGTTCTGGCCGGGAAACTGCGCTGCCCAGTTCCTGTCTCAACGAGGTCACGGTCTTGCGCAATTCCGACGGAAACTCCGCGGCTGCGAGATTTACATCCACGCCAATGCCGAGAATCATGTGGCGGACGCGGTCCAGTTCGGCGCTCAACTCAGTGAGGATGCCAGCCACTTTGCGACCGTGAATGAGGATGTCATTGGGCCATTTGATCTGGACCGGCAGGGCGGTGAAATGATGGATTGCCCGCCGCAACGCGGTGGCGGCGGCCACGGTCAATTGCGTCGCCTCCTGCGGGCGCAGGTCGGGCCGCAGCAACACGGAAAACCACAGCCCTTTTCGCGCCGGTGAAATCCAGTGGCGTCCCAGCCGGCCCCGGCCCTTTGTTTGGGCCTCGGCGAACACCACCACACCCTCCTTCACGCCATCGCGCGCGAACTTCTCGATGACGTCGTTGGTCGAAGTGGTCTTCTCAAAGACATGAATATCGCGGCCAATGACTTTGGTCTTGCCGAGCCGCGAAAGTAGGTCATCCGCGTGCAGCACATCCGGTGCGTTCACCAATCGGTAGCCGAGATGCGGACTCGCCTCGATTTCGTAACCCAGCCCGCGCAATTCCTCGATGCGGGCCCAAATGGCGGCGCGGCTGATGCGCAAGTGTTCCGCCAGTTCCGCACCTGAAACGCCGTCAGGGTTGGCACGCAGCGCAGAGAGGATTTGAGCGTCAATGGTCATGGGACGGCAATTGAAGCGACCAAAGTGCTCAAAGCTTCAGTTCTCACCAGCCACGAGCCAAAGCCCACGAGCTGACAGCCACGCCCGAATGCATGTTCGCTGCCCAAGGTTGGGTGTTGGATGTTCATCCCTCAAAATCCAACCCGATATCCACCGCCCGCGCGGAATGGGTGAGCGCACCGACGGAAATGAAATCCACGCCTGTGCCTGCAATCGCACGAACCGTTTTCAAGTTCACGCCGCCGCTGGCTTCGGTTTTTGCGCGACCGGCCACCAGTTTTACGGCCCGACGCAACTGTGTGAGCGTCATATTGTCGAGCAGGATAATGTCCGCCCCGGCAGCGACGGCCTGGGCGACCTGCTTGAGCGTGTCAGCTTCAACCTCGACCTTCAATTTGGGAAAACGCTTTCGCGCGCGGTTCACCGCAGCGGCAATGGCGTTGGGCTGCGCTTCGCGCAACGCGGCGAGGTGGTTGTCTTTCACCAGCACCATGTCGTGGAGGCCGAACCGGTGATTGTGTCCACCGCCGCACACCACCGCGTATTTTTCGAAGCGCCGCCAACCGGGCGTGGTTTTTCGCGTATCGAGGATTCTGGCGCCCGTACCACAAACGGCCTCCACGTATTGCGCCGTAAGCGTGGCCACGCCGGAGAGGCGCTGAACAAAATTGAGTGCCACCCGCTCCGCCGTCAGGAGGGCGCACGCCGGGCCGGAGATTTTCAACATCGCTGCTCCTGCGCTGACGCGGTCACCATCTCGAACCAAGGGCTGCACTTTCACGCGGGGGGACATTGCCTGAAATGCGGCGACCGCAAACGCCAGTCCGGCAATGACGAGCGGCGCCCGCGCCCGCATGATTGCGGTTGCCCGCGCTCCCGGCGGCACGGTAGCGAGCGTGGTCGCGTCGCCCGAACCGATGTCCTCGGCGAAAGCGGCACGCACGGCACGTCGGATGTCAGCAGCTCGCAACGGTTGCACGGCGCGAGCATGTGGCCAGTCTGTTTGCCGGAAAAGGAAAAATCGTTTCGATGGCCAGATCGCATCGTGTGGTCTGGTTTTCGGTGGCTGGAAGAATCCTGTGCGCAACGAGCCTGGACACTTCCGGCTTTCCTGCGGTTCAAATCCAACTATCTTCGTTGCGGTATGTTTTCAGAGATTCGCTCGGTTCACTTTGTGGGAGTTGGCGGCACGGCGATGGCGTCCACGGCGGCGGCATTGCAGCAGCGCGGGTTCGCCGTCACCGGCTCGGACCAGAATGTGTATCCGCCCATGTCCACGTTCCTCGCGGAACGGCAGATCGAAGTGATGAACGGTTACGCGGAGCGCAATCTCGCGCACAAGCCCGACCTTGTCGTCATTGGCAACGCAATCTCTCGCGGCAATCCGGAGGCGGAATACTGCCTGGACCACAAGCTGCGGTTTTGTTCGTTGCCGGATTTGCTGCGCGAGTTCTTCATCCGCGGCAAACGCTCCATTGTCGTCGCCGGCACGCACGGCAAGACCACGACGACAAGCCTGCTGACCTGGGTGTTCGAGCACAACGGCCTGAATCCGAGCTATCTCATCGGTGGCATTCCGAACAATCTCAGCCAGGGCGCGCGGTTCACGGACAGCGAGTGGTTCATCATCGAGGGTGACGAATACGACACCGCCTTCTTCGACAAGCGGAGCAAGTTCATTCATTACCTGCCCGAGTGCGCCATCATCAACAACGTCGAATTCGATCACGCGGACATTTTTGAAAATCTTGCCGCGGTTCAGAAGACCTTCAGCCACTTCATCCGGCTCGTGCCGCGCAACGGCCTGTTGCTTGGCAATGGGGATGACCCCAACCTCGCACCGCTGCTGGATGTGAATTTCTGTCCGGTGAAACGCTTTGGCCTGGGCGAGGAGAACGCCATTCACGCCACGAACGTACGGCTCGGACCGACGGCCAGCGAGTTTGAAATCCCCAGTGCGAAATTCCATCTGAACCTCGCGGGCGAATTCAATGTGCGCAACGCGCTGGCGGTTGTTGCGGCGGCCAAGCACTTCGGGTTGTCCAATAAACAGATTCAGTCCGCCTTCGAGACGTTCAAAGGCATCAAGCGCCGGATGGAGGTGCGCGGCATCGCCGGCGGCGTGACGGTGATTGACGATTTTGGACATCACCCGACCGCGATCCGCCAGACACTGGCAGCCTTGCGGCTGAAGTATCCCTCGCAAAAACTCTGGGCCATCTTCGAGCCGCGAAGCAACACCACGCGGCGGAACGTCTTCCAAACCGAGCTCGCGGAATCCTTCGCCCAAGCCGACGGCGTGGTAGTGTCGCAGGTCGCACGACTTGAGTTGCTGAAACCCGAGGAGCGACTCAATCCAGAGAAGCTGATGGCTGACATCAAGGCTTTGGGCAAGGACGCCGCGTATTTGCCCGACGTGGATTCAATCGTGGCGCACGTCGCCGGCCGCGCGCAGGGGGGCGACCTCGTGGTCGTGTTCAGCAACGGCGGGTTTGGTGGGATACATGGGAAATTGCTGGAACGATTGGGGCGGCGGTAACTTCGAACGCTTTGATTAGCTGCGGCTCTCTGCGACTGCGGGTTGCTGATTCTGGCGCAAGTATTTTTTGACGGTACGAGGATCCAGATTGGCTTGCCGGGCGACGGCTTCGTAGTTGCCCGAGTGTTCGTAAAGCAATGCGCAATAACCGGAGAGCAAGCCGTCAGCGTCCAACGCTTCCGTTTCAATTCCGTGGACAAGGCGTTCCACCAAGTCCCGCGACTTTGGCGTCGCGCTGCCCGCGTAATCGCCCGTGAGCAGAATCCGGCGGACGGCTTGCTCCAGTTCGCGCACGTTGCCCGGCCAGGGATATTTCTCGCCGACCGTGCGGCGAATTGTTTCCTCGATCTGTCGTGTGAGTTCGGTCGCCGGTTCGCCAATGATCCTGGTGACGGCGTGATCGAGCAGGCGATGAAGTTCTTCGGGATCTTCCTGCAATCGCTGCCGTAGCGGCGGGACGAGAATCATGTCCGAGCACAGGCGGTAGAAAAAGTCGTCGCGGAACAAACCGCGTCCTCGCAACGTTTCCAGCGGACGATTGGTGGCAGCGATCACTCGTCCGCGAAACCGCACGGCCTCATGGCTGCCGACGGGACAAAATGTCCGCTCCTGCAACACTTGCAACAGCTTGATTTGGATGGGCGCGCTGACTTCGCCGATCTCATCCAGAAAAATCGCGCCGTGTGGGCTGCATCGGGCGAGCAAACCCTCGTGAGCTTCGACCGCGCCGGTAAAAGCTCCTTTGCGATGGCCAAACAGTTCCGACTCGATCAGTGCTTCCGGGAATTGGGACAGGTTCAGCGCGATGAATCCGCGCATGAAGCTTTCGGCAAATCGCCCTTGCTTTTCGTCGAACGGAATGTAGCCCGACCGGCCAATGGCAGCGGCGGCGGCGCCTTTGCCGGAGCCGGTTTCGCCCAGCAACAACGTCGAGAAATCCTCCAGGCGGTTCCACAGGTAACGTTCGTAAAGCGGCACGTCACGGGTGAACACATTGTTCCAAAGATGCCGCCGTAGTTCTCTCATACATGGACTTCGGCCAATCAGCCCGCGCACGATGAAATGGTAGGCCCGCCGAAGCTGGTAAAAGATCGAGAAGTAACGGGCCGCCTCGGCGGCCACGATTCCGCGCCGGCGCATTCGCGTCAAGGCTTCGTCCGCAAACTTCACGGGCACGGACTGCGCGCCGAGTTTGACTTGATCGAGTATCAGTTGGTCGAAGCTCTGGCAGAACTGATGGAAAATCTCGAACAGGAAAACGGTACGCATCAACTCGCGATCGGCTCCCGAATATCGGCGCAAGTCCGCGTGTCCCCGGTCTTCGACCGCCTGCAAGCGCGCCGAGACTGCCCGCGTCATTTCTTCCAGATGATCTTCTGAACCGGGTTCCACCGGACGGCCAACGATCTTCGCGTCCAGTTCAGGCCGCTGCTCGCTGAAGGGATTACAGAACGCCGTCTCCGCGACGACCTTAAGGAATTCGCGGTCTGCGAAAGAAAGCTTGGCGTCGGTCGTCATGCATTATTTGTAGGCGAGGTCGGCATTAAATGTCGAGCGCTGGGTTTCGTGGTGCGAAACCGTATTCTCAGCTCTTAATCACATTTACCTTCACACCAGAGAGTTAGGCTTCCGGTCGCTTTGCCGGCATGGGAAATGGATACCGGCTTGGAGCGGCTGTGTTTCGCTCACGCTCAGTGCGGGTGCAAGACCTCCGCAAGAAAACAAAACTAATTGCAATATCATGAATGCAAACAAAACAAACTGGCGAAAGACCGTGCCCGGAATACTCGCCGCTCTCGCACTGGCTGCGATAACCTGCCCGACACCGACCCATGCGGCGGGGCTGCTGATTGCGGACGGCGGATTTGGCGGCGTGCTTGAAATCAAAGAGCACGACGTGGCGGTGACCATTAACAACGGGATCGCGGTCACGAAAGTGACGCAAGTATTCCACAACACCGAGCAGCGGCAGGTCGAGGCGCTCTATACATTCCCGGTGCCGAAGCGTGCATCGGTCGCGAACTTCAGCATGTGGATCAACGGCAAGGAAATGGTCGGCGAGGTTCTGGAAAGACAACGCGCCCGCCAAATCTACGACAGTTACAAGCAACAGCGGATTGATCCGGGACTACTGGAACAAGTGGACTATCGCACCTTCGAGATGCGCATCTTTCCCATCGGCCCAGGCGCCGATCAGAAGGTGGAGATTACCTATTATCAGGAACTCGATTACGACAATGACGTCGCCACGTACGTTTATCCGCTCGCGACCGTCAGCCGCAAAGACGTGGATTCGCGCACGACCGGCGAGTTCGCCATCGGATTCGATATCAAGTCCGCCGTGCCAATCGTGGAACTGGAAAGCCCCAGCCATGGAAACGCGTTTGCGATTGCCAAGCACTCCGAGGTGTATTGGCAGGCGAATCTCGAATCTACCAGCGGCAGCCTTGCTCAGGATGTCGTACTGGCGTGCAAGATTTCGCGTCCGAAAACCGGCATGGACTTGATCACGTCGCGGCGGAGCGGCGAGGACGGATTCTTCTGTTTGTCGGTGACTGTAGGCGAGGACGTGGCCCAAAGGCAGGACGGGATGGATTACGTCTTTGTGCTCGACGCCTCTGGCAGCATGGCCGACAGCGGCAAGCTGCTGTTATCGAAGGATGCCGTTCATGCATTTCTGAACGAACTCGGCGACGCCGACCGCTTTGAAGTCATGACGTTCAACGTCACGCCGAACCTCGCCTTCGGCCAGTTGCAGGCCGGCGCGGCCGCTAATAAACAACGCGCGCTCGATTATCTATCCACCCAGCAAGCGCAGGGCGGCACGGTGCTGCAACCGGCGATGACCACCGCCTACAAGTTCGCCTCCAACGACCGGCCATTGAACGTCGTCATCCTCAGCGACGGTTTGACCGAGCAACAGGAACGGGCGGTATTGCTGCAACAAATCCAAAAGCGCCCGGGTAACACGCGCGTGTTCTGCATCGGGGTGGGGAACGACGTGAATCGGCCCTTGCTGGAACAACTGGCTGAGGATTCCGGCGGATTGGCTGCATTCATTTCGCCCGGTGACAACTTCACCCGCCAGGCGCGTGCGTTTCGGCAGAAGCTCATGCGGCCTTTTGCCACGAACCTGGAACTCAAGTTTGCGGGCGTGGACGTGACCGAGGTCGAGCCTGCCGTGATGCCGAATCTCTATCACGGAGCGCCCGTGAGAGTGTATGGCCGGTATCGTGGCAGCGGCACGGCCGAGGTCACGTTGCGCGGCAGTGTCAACGGCGTGGAAGTCAAGCAGACCGCCCGACTGGATTTCCCGAAAACCGACGCGGTTAATCCAGAAATCAACCGCATGTGGGCCTGGCATCGCGTCAATCGCCTGCTCAAGGATGCCGACCGCAAAGGCGACCGTTCGTCCGTGATTCCGGAGATTGTCCGCCTGGGCGAGGACTTTTCCATCGTGACCGAGTACACCTCCTTCCTCGTGCTGGAAAATGACGCAGAGTATCAGCGTTGGAAGATTGCGCGGCGAAATCTGGAGAGCACGGGACGGGATCGTCAGGCGCACGCGAAACTGCGGGAACAACTCGACAGCATCCGCAACAAGGCGCTGGCCAATCTCGGTCCGCAGGCGGTCGAATCAAACACACCAGTCAGACCAGTTCAACTGGCTTCAGCATCGCCAGCCGTTACCCAACCGGCGCGGCAACCAGCGGCGCAAACACAAACACCGCCACCCTTGGACCGCCGCCAAAGCTCGGACTTCCGGTTGCCGGCAACGGGCACGAGCCCGGTCGGACCGCTGGGTGTGCTGCTTGCCGCGTGGCTGTTGCGACGCAAGCGGAAGGTGTCATAGGGGTGCAAGCAGCGGGAAAAGTTTTGGCTTGTTCCGCTGCCAACCGATTTGCTCATGAACCGAGCCATCGCTGACTCTCACGTCGTACAAGGCGCGCGGACGACTTTGTTCGCGCGCCTCTGCAAAACCCATTCAACTCGCACGGAGGTGACCATGCGCACTTCTGTTCGAGTCCGACAGCTCGAGTTGCTCGTGTTCGCCGTATTGATCGCTGTGTTCA
The DNA here is from genome assembly GCA_014860005.1 of Verrucomicrobiota bacterium. Next base: position 40,099 of record JACZKP010000124.1, read on the forward strand.
GCGGTCCCGTACTGTTCGGTTCGGTCCGGCAGTCCATGATTTTTCAACCGGCTGCGGTTTGCAGCGGCGAGTGGTGGCGATTGATTACGCATCCGTTTGTGCATGTCACCTGGTATCACCTGTTGCTCGACGGAGCTGCGTTTCTTTTGCTCTATCACGGCCTGCTCGAAGCAACCGTCGTCCGTCGGCTGGGCTATGTCGCCGCAGGCGGCGCCGGCAGCCTGCTGCTGTCGTGGCTCGCTGCGGGCGCCGTCTCAGATAGCGGACTATGCGGGCTGTCCGGTATTGCGCACGGACTGATGGCAGTCTCAGCCTTGGAATTGCTGGCGAATCCGGCGCGCAGTTTGGCAGAAATCAGGATGGGCATCGTCATGTTCGCGGCGGTCGTGGGCAAAGCAGCCATCGAGGCAATCACGGGACAGGTATTCTTCGAGTTTCTGCATTTCGGTCTCGTGGGCGCGCCGGTTGCTGTGTCTCATGCCGGTGGAATTGTCGGGTGCCTCGCGGTGGTGCTTTGTTCGCAAACCTTCGGGCGCACGCGTTTGAATGAGGGACCGATTCTCTGAAACTAAAGCGGACTTGCCATCTCGCGTTTTCCCAAGGACGCTGCTCGGATAACAGGATGAAGATTCTGATCGTTGCGTTGCCACTATTGGCCACCGCCTCTTGCTGGGCTGCGGAGATGAAACCGGTTCACAAACTGCCCAAAGCCGAACTCGCAGAGCGCCTGCAAGGTGATGCTCGCGCTGTCCCGGTGCAGCGCCAGGGATTGCAGACGGTCATTAACTATATCGAAACGCGCCCGGACATTTTTCCCGCCGAACAACCGAACGAGTCGAGGCTGTTGCGGCGCGAGGAAAAGGAGATCGTCTGGAACACGTGGCAGCGGTTTCTCGATTACATCGTGGCGCTGGATTCGGTGGAGCAATACCACGCGCAATTTTATCGGCTCAGCGGCGCGGCGAAGGAGGATTCGTTCCTCATCGGTTACGCGGCGATGCTGGCGAAGTATCGCGCGGCGATGGAATTCATCGAGCATTGTGAGCGGAATCCCGAACTGGACAAGGTGCTCAACGACCCCGTGCCGGAACTGGGCCTGCCCGCGGGCACTTACGCGAAGCTCAAGTTCAAATACCTGAACGTCGCCATCGCGACCGACTTTGCCGCGCGCGAGGTGTTGATGAAGACGTTCTCCGGCGACCGTCGGCCGGAGTTGCGGAAGGCCATCCGGTCCGACGCCGATTACCTTTGGCGTGTCGGGCAAGGGCGCGGCCAGGTGTTGACGGCGAAGAACGCGTTAAAAGTGGTGCAGAATAGTGCGCAATCCACCTGGCTGCCGGTTCAGGCAGGCGTCTCCGAGTGGATGGGCGACACGAAGGTGTATCGGCCGGGCCGCTCGTTGATTTCGCAGGCGCAGATCAAACAACTTCAGCCGAAGCTTTTGCCGGGTGACGTTTTGCTGGAGCGTCGCGAATGGTACATGTCGAACATTGGTTTGCCGGGATTCTGGTCGCACGCGGCGCTTTACCTCGGCACGCCCGAAGAACGGCGCGCGCTTTTTGCCGACGCGGACACTCAGGCGTGGGTGAAGCAACAAGGTGAGGCGAGTGGCGATATGGAGGCGTTGCTCATTGCGAGGTATCCCGACGCCTACAAGTTGAGCGTCACTTCGCAGGAACTCGGCCACGCCGTGCGCGTCATCGAAGCAATCAGCGAAGGGGTGTCGTTTACCACGCTGGAACATTCGGCGGATTGCGATTCGCTGGTGGCGCTGCGGCCGAGGTTGGCGAAGGCGGAAAAAGCGCAGGCGCTGCTGCGCGCGTTCCATTACGCCGGGCGTCCTTATGATTTTAACTTTGATTTCGCGACGGATGCTGAACTCGTCTGCACGGAACTCGTCTATAAAGCCTACGAGCCGGCGGCAGGTTTTCGCGGCCTCACGTTTCCGCTGATCGAAATGCTGGGCCGCAAGGTGACTCCCGCCAACGAGATTGTGAAGCAGTTCGACACTCAATTCGGAACGACTGAACAGCAGTTCGATCTCGTGATCTTCCTTGATGGCCAGGAGCGCCAGACCAAAGCCGTGGCAGCCTCGCTTGAGGATTTCCGCAAGAGCTGGCAACGGCCCAAGTGGCACGTATTGATCCAGCGATAGCCGCCACCGCCCGAAGAATTCTCCGGCAGGTGGCGACGTAAAATCCGAGACGCAAACACGAGGCACGCGTGTCAGTTTTCTAGCCAGTTCCAAGCCCGACCGGTCGCACGTTTTCCACGAAAGTCATTAACTCGTGAGTTGGACTGCGGACTGCTGATATCCGGACGGCAGGCGCATGGAACGAATCCCGACCTGCCGGGTATGAAAGGAGTGTTTTGCCTCTCGAATTCAATGACAGGCGCGATTGTGTCGGCCATGTTGCTGATGGCTTGGTCATTGGATGCCCGTGAAGCCGTCGGGATTGAAAGCCATTCAGGTGCAAAAGCTGGTCCGCAACAGCGCAAATCAGAAACCGGCGTGGCGTCCTACTATGCGGACCAGTATCACGGCAAAAAAACGGCCAGCGGTGAGGTGTTTGACATGCACGGTTTGACCGCGGCGCACCCCAGCTACCGGTTCGGGACGCAGGTGAAAGTTACGCATCTGAAGAGCAATCGTTCCGTCATCGTGCGAATCAACGACCGCGGGCCGTTTGTCAAAGGGCGCGTGATTGATCTTTCACTGGCCGCTGCCAAGGAATTGCAGATGGTCCAGTCTGGTCTGGCTCCGGTGAAGCTCGAGATTGTGGAGTGACCTGGGGCCACGGCGGGTTCCTGCTTCACGAGCTCCGCGCGGAGCGCCACCGGGCTGAATTCCCCGCAGCGTTCGCTTGCCCTCGCACGATACAATGAACACACTTTGCGGCATCATGATTGGATTCATTCGTTATTGTCTGGTTGCGGTTGCCGCAGGTTGTGTCGCGCTGGCCGCCCCGGCCGCGCCGCAAGCACAGCATGTCTTCATCATCAGCATTGACGGGGCAAATCCCGAAGTGCTCCAGCGCAGCGAGATGCCGGTGGTCAAGAAACTCGCGAAGGAAGGCGCACACACCTGGGTGGCGCGGACCATAATTCCCAGCATCACCCTGCCGAGCCACACGTCCATGCTGACTGGCGTGGAGATGAACAAGCACAAGATTACCTGGAACAAAATGTCGCCCACCAGCGGGGTGGTCCGCGTACCAACCGTGTTCACGGTCGCGAAAGCCGCGGGACTGTCCACGGCAATGTTTGTGGGCAAGGAGAAGCTCTGGCATCTGGCCAAGCCCGGCACTGTGGATGAATTCAGTTTCAACCGCGCCGCGTCGCTGGCCACCAGCATAACCGATCGGGGCGGTTCCGTGATCAAGACTGACGGCCACGTGTTCGCGCAAGATGTGGCCGCGGATGCCGCCGCCTACATCCTCAAGCACAAGCCCCACGTTTGCTTCATTCACTTTGCCGAACCCGATACGGTGGGCCACCAATACGGCTGGGGTTCGCCGGAGCAAATGCGGGTGCTGGCCGACACGGACGCCGCCATCGGCCAGGTAATCAAAGCCATCCGCAAGGCCGGCCTCGCGCGGAAAAGCGTCGTCATCCTCAGTTCCGATCACGGCGGACATGAGCGCGGCCACAGCAAAGGCACGCTGGCGGATGTGCAAATTCCGTGGATAGCCTGGGGCAAGGGCGTGAAGAACCGTTTTGAAATCACCACCCCGGTCAGCACATGTGACACCGCCGCCACGACGCTGTGGCTGCTGGGACTTCAAGCCCCACCCATGGATGGGGTCGCTGTAACCAGCGCGTTCAAATGATGTGAATTGTGAACTCAGGCTGCGGGAGTCGCTGCTTCCTGATGACCGTTGGCGCCTGCGGGCCTCGCTGGCAGGTCATTTCTGATCGCGTTGCGGCAGCGACGATTTCTGTGTGGGCGTCCGCAGCGGGTACAGTCCAGGGCAGCAGCCAAAGGTTTCATGAAAAGCCTGGCTGAAATGGCTCAGGCTGGAATAACCGACCTCCAGCGCGGCTTCGGTAACGTTGAATTCGCCGGAGCGAAGCAATTCCGCCGCGCGATCCATGCGAAGCTGCCGCAGATACTGCGTGATCGTCATGCCGGTGGCGGTGGAAAACGTGCGGCTCAAATGAAACTGACTGCATCCCACGGCCCGGCCAATTTCCTCAAGGCTCAACGGTGTGGCCAAATTGGCGCGCAGCAGGGCGATGACTTTTTCCACGCGTTCGGCGGACAGTCTTTGCTGACGCTGACAAAACATTTCCTGGCCGTCCGGCGCGAGGAAAAAGAGATCGGCCACCACCTCCAGCGCCTTGGCCTGATACCAGAGCGATTGGGCCGCAGCCAGCACCGGCGGTTCGCGCAGACTCGCGAGAAGTTGCTGCTGGCGGGCCGTGAGCCGTGACGTTGGCGCGATGGCGGAGGATTCGCCCTGACCGGCCACGACCTCGCGCACCACCGGATGCAGGGTTGGCGCGAAGTCGCCGAGATGGCGGCGCACGAAGTCGAACGACATTTCAACGGTCAGAAACTGGTGTCGCTGCCGGGCCTCCCGCACCGCGCGCACCGGCGTGTCGCCGCGACGATAAAAGCCGACCGTCAAGGGCGTAAAGGCCGCCTCCGTGTTCTTATGACTGACCTTCCCGTTGCCGGCGAGGTTCAGACACACTTCCACGCTGGCCGGATGGAAACTTTTTCCCCAGTCCAATTCCTCGCGCGACTCGAAATCATGCCACTCGAAACTTGCACCCGTGCTGCGAAAGCTGCCGTGCAAATGTTGCCAGCCAGCACCCACCGAACGCCACACCGGTCGTTCCGAAAAAACCTCGTTGGTCCGGGCCTCGTTGGAAGGCTCGGATGCGTAATTAACTCGGGCGGTGGCAGCGCGCATTGGCGACAATTTGCCATCTCCAGCCGGGCAGGCAACATATTGTGTCAAACCGCGATCAATTTATGGTTGGTGCTGGCCATTGCCCGGACACAGTTTCTGCCCTGAAAGATTGCCCCGGAGAGCGATTGCAGGGGCAGGGGTGGGCGAAGTTCTCGCCGTCAACAACTCACGCCAGCAGCGTGTTCATCGCCTGGGTCAACACGGAATCCACCCCGGGATCACAGAAGGAATAGTCCACTTCGTAGCCGCCTTGCGGAAAAGCTTCCACCGTTGGGATGTACCACGGACCGCCATCGCCGTAAGCTGCCACGGCCGCGAATCGTCCCTTGACCATTTGCTGTGCGCGCAGTTGATATTCCACGAACGCCTCGGAGGGTAGATGCAGCAGGGTCGCATCGTTGAGTTGCAGTGCGCTGATGACAATCGGAGTCTGGCGCTGGCAACGCCGCAACCATGCCAGCCGGAAAGCGGAGCGATTACGGTCGGCCACACTGCGCTTCGTGTCGCTTATCACCGCCTCCAGTTCCGCAGCGTGCAGACTGGAGCGCGGCGGTGGCTGCACTGCACAACTGCGCCAGACAACTTCCGCCAGACCTACCGGGTGCAACGCGGTTTCCGAAGCGACGATGCCTTCATAAATCCTGCGGGTCAGCACGATTCTCATGGCGGGTGAACCGTCGTTGTATTTGCCGGCGGCCACGTTGCCGGCGCAACCGGTAAAATAAATGTGGTGGCAGTGCGGTTCGTCCTTCGCGCGTTGCTTGCGGGCGAGTCCGGCAAAATCACTGCTCACCCGTCCGTCGCCATAATAACTCATCGGATGAGTGGCGTAATAATGGCAGGCGGCCAGCTTGGTGTCGTGATGGTAGAAAGCCACGGTCCTGAGCTGAGAATCAATCAGCCCTTCCGGCAACTCGGCATCAGCCGGTTTCGCGCTGCGGCTGCCGCGCCAGAATTTTACCTTGCCGTCTTCGCCGAGGATGCGCCGGTTGGAAGCGACTTGGTGGACTGTTCCCTGGCTGCGAGCGATATGAGTCAGAGGTTGAATCCGCCGCAGGCTTTCGGTGACAGCACGGCGACCGCGTTGCAGACATTCGTCAAAGAAGGCCAGGTCCACGATCGGGGGCAAGCCGGGCTGTGCGGCCACGATCCTTTGACCTTCCAGGCAGGCGAACGGGGCGTTGTGCTGATGCACGCATTGGACTGCCACCCGGTCAGGCGTAGTGCCCGCCGCCTCGGCCAGCGCCTGCCGCCAGGCGATGTGCGCCTCGTTCAACAAGCCGGTCCAGTCCACCGCGCAGATCACGATCGGCTTCCCTGCACCCAGCAACACAAGGCCGAGCGCTTCGAGTGAGTCATCGTAACCGCCGACCGATTTGATCCAGCCGCCGCACAAGGGGTGGCCCATGGGTGGAGTCACGTCGAAACGAAATGTGGCCAGGGACAGTCGGGACTTCCGTTTCGCGCCGGAAGCGGCGAACGGTGCGGTGCGACAGCCGCTGAGAGCAATTGCCGCCGCCGTGGCGCCAAACTGAAGGAATTTTTTTCGGCTCAGTTTTCGGTTTTTGCTCATGGCTTGGTGACTGCGGCTGGTCACGCCTTGGCAATTCACTCGACAATCTTCGGAACGACGAACAAACCGTTGGCTTGCGCCGGAGCATTGCGCATGGCGTCATCATGGGGCAGGGAGGGTCGCAATTCATCGGCCCGGGTCACGTTCACCAGCGGCACGGCGTGCGCCGTCGGCTCGACTCCGCTGACATCCAATTCCTTAAGCTTTTCGATGTAGCCTAGAATATGACCGAGTTGCGCGCCGAGCTTCTGTTCCTCTTCGGGCGTCAGTTGGATGCGCGCGAGATGCGCGACGTATTTGACATCAATTTCCACCGCAGACATGGAGACAGGGTAGGGGCGGAGGTCGCACGGGAGAAGCGGAAAAATTCCTGCGTGGGATGCGGAGTGCGCGATCAATCAGACGGTGTGTGCGCAGCCTCGCGGATCGAACGACCAACTGAGCGACGCGGGCGGAAACGCCTGGTCGGCTGCAACAATCGCGGACAAATTATCCGCACCGTCCGACTGCCCAGCGGGGCGGCGCTGCAGCGGTCTAGGTGGCAAACTCGTCACCACAAACATTTCTGAGATCATCGTGGGAACCGCCGACGCCAGAGGTGCCGCACAAACCAAAAGCACGCCAGCGCGAGGAGAGCAACGCCGCTCCAGAACGGCCACCAGAAATGTCTGTCATCAAGACCACCTGCTGCCGAAGGAACAGCCCGGACAACGCTCATGGCTGCGTCGAGCCACCAATAGGCGTAGGCAATACACAAGCTGCCGATAACTGCTGCAAGGATGGATTTGGCTTTTGTGTTCATAATTTGGTGTGACGCTCGCTGCCGCCTAACTTGAACAAGCAATAATTTTCTCGCTCAATCCTCGTCAAACCGCCGTTTGAGCAGGTTTTCGAGTTCGTTGATGGCCTGCGAAGCATCCGGGCCGTCGGCATGGACGGTGAGTTTGCTGCCGGGGCCGGCGGCCAGCATCATCAGGCCCATGATGCTCTTGCCATTGACCTTTTCACCGTCCTTTTCGACGAAAATGTCGCTGCTGAAGCGGTTGGCGGTCTTGACGAACATGGCGGCGGGCCGGGCGTGGATGCCCAGCTTGTTTTGCACCGTCAGTTCTTTGGTCAAGTTTTCGCCGTTGTCCGGCAATTTTTTAGCGCTCATCGGATCGCGCATTATACCTAGCTGAAATGGCGCCGTTGCGCCAATCAATTCTACAGTTTGCTGCCCGCCGCCATCTTGGCGATCAACCGGTCGTTCAATTCTTTGGCCGGATTGTATCCGGCCATTTTGAGTTTGGTCTGGAACGCCGCCACTTCGATCAGTCGGGCCAGATCGCGCCCCGGACGCACCGGAATCGTTATGTGCGGCACGTCCGCGCCGAGGATTTTTATGAATTCCTGCTCCATGCCCAGGCGGTCCACATCGGATACTTCGTTCCACGTTTTGAGGGTGACCACGAGGTCCACACGTTTCTCGGCGCGAATACATTTGACCCCAAACATGGCGGCCACATTGATGATGCCAATACCGCGGACCTCCATGTGATTACGGGTGACTTCCGAACTGGTGCCGATGATGTCGCGTCCATCCATCAGCGTCACGCGGGTGACGTCATCGGCGACCAGGCTGTAGCCGCGCTCAATGAGCGCCAGGACACACTCGCTCTTGCCGATGCCGCTTTCGCCCTTGATGATGACGCCCACGCCGAGAATGTCCACCATGCTGCCCATTTCCGTGCCGCGTGGGGCGAACATCATTTCCAGCGCCAGCGTGGCGAGGTTGATGAACTTCATGGTGATGAGCGGGCACAGGAAAATCGGCACGTCCGCCGCTTCGGCGGCGCGGAGAAATTGCGCATCCGGTTTGTGATTGCGGCTGAATACGACACAAGGAATACGGTGCGCAAAAAAATCCTCGTAGCGCCGCCCGCGTGAAACCGGGTCGAGCGATTTGAGATAATACGCCTCGGCGTTGCCGATCACCTGCACGCGCTTGTGGGCGAAATACTTCTTGAAACCCGTCAGTACGAGCCCGGGCCGGTTGACCGTCGGCTCGTGGATGACCCGTTTCAAGCCTTTCGCCCCAGCGGTCAACCGCAGTTGCAGTTCGCCCGCGTGGTCGGTGTAAAACCGTTCAACCGTGACGTTCTCGTGTCGCATGTCGGATTGAGTTTGGGATGACGCGAGGCAACAAACCTCAACGGGTCATCAGTTTTCGTGTCAAAGGTTAAAGTCCGGGCCAAGATAAATTTCCCGCGCCTTCGGATCGTTCGCCAAAAACTCCGCGCTGCCCTCGATGAGCACCTGTCCCTTGACGATGATGTAGCCGCGGTCAATCAACTTGAGCATCTCGCGGGCGCTGTGGTCCGTGATCAGCAGTCCGAGCCCGCGGTCGCGCAGCCGGCGCACAATTTTCTGTACCTCATAAACCGCCAGCGGATCAATGCCCGCGAACGGTTCGTCCAACAACATCAGCTTGGGGCTGGTCACCAAAGCGCGAGTGATTTCGAGCCGCCGCTTCTCGCCGCCGCTCAACGTGTAGGCCTTGCTCTTGGCCAGCGGAGTGAGGTCCAGTTCCTCCAGCAAATACTTCAGCCGCACGGCGCGTTCGGCCCGCTTCATCTTGCAGGTTTCGAGGATGGCCAGAATGTTTTCCTCAACCGTGAGTTTGCGAAACACGGACGGCTCTTGCGTTAGGTAGCCAATCCCCAGCCGCGCCCGTTTGTGCATGGGCAATGCCGTGATGTCGCGGCCTTGAAAAAGCACCTGGCCTTCCTCCGGCCTCACCACGCCCACAACCATGTTGAACGTCGTCGTCTTGCCCGCGCCATTCGGGCCGAGCAACCCCACGATTTCCCCGGCGCCCACACGGATGGAAACCTTGTTCACCACGCGGCGGGAGCGATATTCCTTCACGAGGTCGTGCGTGGACAGCAACGACTCGCCGTTGGCCGGTTGTTCGGCTTGTGACGCGGCTTCGTTCATGGGCGGCTGGGTTTCAAAATCTCCTGCGCTTCGGGCAACACCTCGGCGCGAATTGTCATCTTGTAAGGCGGGGTGGCGGCCAGGCGACCGTTGGCCCGATCCCAAACCAGCGTGCGCGCCTCAGTAATGAGCAGTTCCGGAGTGTCGAGAGTGGGTGTGCCCGTCAACTCCAACACTTGCGTGGCGGCTTCGTAGGTGGCGCGCTGTCCCCGCCCCACGTATCCCGGTTGTTCGACCCGCACGTCGCCCTCGGCCACCAAATCCGATAATCCGTTCGTGGCCGAGGTTGACTGCGATGAAATCGTGCGGGCGGTCAGCTTGCGGTACAAAGCGGGGCCATTAGTCACGCCGGGCGTGCCCTGTTCGTAAACCACGTTGTCCACCGCGCGGATGCTTTCCACTTGTTGGATGTCTTCGCCGAAACGAACTTCCAACGTATCGCTCCGCAAACGCGATTCGCGGCCGGTTAAAGGCGATTCGTGCGCCCGCGCTCCGCCCAGGAAGGTCACCTGACCGCGTTTGGCGCGGAGTTCCGGCGCAAAAACTTCAATCACTTGAGGCGCCTGATTCGAGTGCGGTGTGTCGGGAAAGAACGTCAGAAATGCCCCGGACTGTTGGCCCAAAGTGACCTTGGCCGCCACGTTGCCGGTGGCCAGAACTTCGCTGGTTGGCGCATGAATGGTTACCTCTTCCGCGTGGCCTTCGCTTTGATCCAGTCGCCACGTGGGATGACCAGTAAAAACAATGACTTCACTGGCAGTGGTGTAGAACGCGCGATCGGCACTCAGCCGGCGGTCACCCTCCGTTTGGCTCACCACAACGCGTCCCTCCGCGATGGCGACCTTTTCCGCAGGCTCGGTCCGGTCAGAGACAATGGTGAGTTTGTCGCACGCTAGACTGTTTGTGCCATCCACCACGCGCACCGCGCCATCGGCAACCGTGCGGTTGGTTTGCATCTGCAAATGATCGGCAAACACGTCCACCAAGGGCGACGCGTCGTCGGTGGCTGGCGGTGGCGCGTTGGTGGTCATCAGAAAAAATCCGCCAAGGCCGAGCGATTCCCGCGGCAATTTCAGCGCGACGGTGCCCGTGCCTTCAAAACTCTTGTCCAGTCTTCGAATCAACATTTGATCCGCGCGACCTTCCTGTCGTCCTTGTTGCCACGCGGCGTTGCCTTCGAGTCGCATGATTTCATCCGCCCGTGTATAGACCACCCGGTCCGCTCGCGCACGGCGTCCATCGGCTTTGCTGAGGATGCTGACGTCGGTCTCTGCCAACAGGAGATCGAAGGACTGGCTATTGGTGGAACTGGTCGCCGTGAGCACGCCGCAGGTGAATTCCACTTCCGGGTCCTCGCCATGAACCTGGTCGCGATACACCCCGCGCCGGTTTGCAATGTCGAATTCAAACTGACGGGATGTGATTTCGAGCGGCGGCCGGGTTTCGGCGACAGGAGTGCCGGGCACGGTGCGCTGAACCAGCGAGCGAACATCGTTGGAAATGACCAGATTGGAATCATCCTGCCGCCAGAGAAATCCCTGACCTTCCACGGAAAAGCGTTCATCGCCGGTCTGCACCTTCAGTCTCCCCGGCGAACTGGCCACGCGCCGGGTCGGGTCATAAAGGCAGTCTGGCGCATCAATCACAATGTCCCGCTGGCCGTCTTCACGGAAGGTTTGCAGTTTCATCTGCGTGAGGCGCACTTTCTTGTCGGCTTCAAAGCGCGCTTCGCTGCCGGTCACTTGCAGTTTCATCTGGGTGTGATGCGGCGCGGGAAAGTACTCGACCACGTTGAACGGACTGGCCCCACCCCGCGATGCCTGGGGTTGCGCCAGCATCAAATCGCCGCTCCCCAGCACCACGCTGAAAACCGCTCCCGCGAGCCACGCCCGGATGCCACGCCGGCCTCCGCGAGGACGTTGCTCCGCGACGCGCGAGTTTCTGGTCATTGGTCGTTTCACAAGGTCACGAGGCGTAAGCCGCCACCAAGTGGTCCCAATTGTTTTGCGCCTTCAAGGTCATTTTCGTCACTTCGTGCCCCGCCAATCCCGCGAGTGTCAGGCTCCGGTTCACGGTGGCAACCTTAACGGCCTTTCGCTGGACGAGGAAATCAATTTTCAATTCCCTTGCGCTCCGGTGTGTTCGACGCTGGAAGTTGGATGTTCGTGGTTCATCCCTTCGCCGCTTTGAATATCTTGAGCAGGTTCTTGAGCAACGCGGGCATTTCGATGAGCGGAATCATGTTCGGCCCGTCGCTCAAGGCGCGATCGGGGTGTGGATGCGTCTCGATGAAAATGCCGTGGGCGCCGGCCGCCAAGGCCGCGCGCGCCAGCACGGGCGCGAATTCACGCTGCCCCCCCGACTTGTCGCCGCCGCCGCCGGGCAACTGCACCGAGTGCGTGGCGTCAAAAATCACCGGGCAGCCGGTTTGCTTGAGCATGGGAATCGAACGCATGTCCGCCACCAGGTTATTGTAACCGAAGGTTGTGCCACGTTCCGTGACCAACAGCCGTTTGCCACCCGCGCTCCGGGCTTTCTCCACCACGCGGCCCATTTCCGACGGCGAAAGAAACTGGCCCTTCTTCAGATTCACAATCTTGCCAGTGACGACGGCGGCTTCGATCAAGTCCGTCTGCCGGCACAGGAACGCGGGGATTTGCAGAATGTCCACGACGTCAGCCGCGAGGGTGGCTTGCGCCTCGTTGTGAACGTCCGTGAGCACGGGCACGCCCACGGCGGCGCGCACTTTGGCCAGCACCGCGAGTCCGGCTTCGAGTCCCGGCCCGCGATAGGAACGCGCCGAAGTGCGGTTGGCCTTGTCGAAGCTTGCTTTGAAAACGTAGAGAATTCCCAGCCGGTCACACACGCGTTTGAGTGCCGTCGCGACTTCGAGGCACAGCTTCTCATTCTCAATCACGCACGATCCGGCGATGAGCGTGAGCCGGTGATGCATTTGCAGGGATTTCCAGAGATTGGTCACGTTGAGCACGCAAGGTTTGTAACAGCCGGTGGGGAAAAAGTAAATCATGCGGACGAGGCGCAGGCCTAACGTCATGATCTTGGCCGGAAGGTCGGGCCGTCCAATACCTGGGGTATAAAGGGCTGATTAACACCGGGATTATTCTGGTGGCTGGCGCGGCAGGTTTGGTTGCGCTGACGCCTCCGTGCCTATTGTTGTGGCGAATACTCACGGGACAGTGACCGTGGCTGTTTTCCCCACTGCCAATTCCCCTCAGCGAATTTCGTTGAAGGATCTTCTGGAATTACGACTCGCGCATTACCTGTGAAGAGGCTCGCCTGGCGGCATCCGCCCAAGGGCAGGATTCGCTCATTTAGTTATAGCCCAACCTTAAGTCGCCACACTAAGTTTCCAACGGACTATGAAACATATCAGCTTCTTTTGCTGGGGCATCGCCGGTCTTCTCCTGACGGGTTGCACCACGCCACGATCCGTTGACCGGTTGGCGGAGGATTTGAACGCGCCGCCGCCGGTGACCGCGAAGGCGTGGGCGATTGCCGATGGCCGCACCGGCGAATTGCTCTGGGGGCTGAACACCGACGAACCGCGCAAGGCCGCCAGCACCACCAAAATGATGTGCGCTTTCGTCATTCTGCAACTGGCCGCGCAACAGCCGTCGGTGCTGGACGAGATGGTGACGTTTTCACAGTTGGCCGACGATACCGTGGGCTCGACGGCGGACATCAGAGTCGGCGAGCGGGTGTCCGTGCGTGAGTGTCTTTACGGTCTGTTGCTGCCATCGGGCAACGATGCCGGCAACGCGCTGGCCGAACATTTCAACGACCGCTTCGCGCCACCGGACGAGCGGTGGCGCGGAATGGGCCTCGGCAATCCTGCGTTTGCCACGCGCGCCAATTTCATCGCCGAGATGAATCGCACCGCGCAACGGCTTGGTATGACGAATACCATTTATCGTTCCTCCTTCGGCGATGGCGGCACGCCCGACGACCGCACCATCACCGTGCGCGACCTGACGCGGCTGGCCTGGCACGCGATGCAGAATCCGCGTTTCCGCGAATACGTGGCCACGCAACGCTATGAAGGCCGGGTGCAGACTCCGGACGGCGGCACGCGCACGGCCGTGTGGACCAATACGAATCAGTTGCTGCCGTTGAACACCGGCTACGATGGTATCAAGACCGGCACTACGACGCAGGCGGGCGCGTGTCTGGTGTCCAGCGCGCGTCGCGACGATGACCATTTGTTGATGGCCGTGCTGGGCTCAGAATCAAGCGCGGTCCGGTATGTGGACGCGCGCAACCTGTATCGCTGGGCGTGGCAGCAACGCGGCTTTCGTTAAAGCCTTGGGCTGCTCCACAGTTCGCCCACGCCTCGCATTGGCTTGATTCGGCGGCTGTGCAAATACCATACTTCGCGTTCTATTTTGAAAGTTGCACACGACAATATGACTGCCGCTCCGCCATCCGACAATCTGGTTGCCTGCATCAATGTTAAACTGGCCCTGCTGGGTTTCCCGCCGGTGCCGGACAGTTCGTTTCCACAGTTTGCCGACGTGTTTTCCTCGCTCATTCCGCAATACCGCGAGAAAGAGCGTTTGCTCACGAATTACCTTTGTCCCGCCGATCAACGGATTCAGTCGTTCATTTACGACTACCTGGAGGATGCGCCGGTGACGCGGCTGCCGGCGCGCACACTGGTGCTGGATCGTCCGGGCATGGCGCGCGTGCTGTCGCTGCCGGTGGATCGTGACGAATTTGAATCGGACATCGTGCATTCCTACCGGGTCAAACAGGGCGTGCTGCACAATCCGCGCAGCGACCGGCGCACGACGGCGGGCATCTTTCACGTGGCGGAGGAGGGCCTGCCGATTCCCGCCGATAAACGCGCCGTGCCCAAGCTGGTGTTCGGCCGGATGCTCGGCCTCGCGCTGCATCCACCGCCCGAATTGTCGCGGCTTCCCTTCACCGCTACGCAACCGCAGCCGGCGGAATGCTGGGTTTCGCTGCTGTTGCGTCCGCTCGTTTGTCCGGCCGTGCCGGGGTTCACGGCCGAGAAGCGAATGGAGATTCGTTTCTTTGCTCCAGGCAGCCTGGTGAGCAACCTGGATTTTGTGGAGAGCATCTTCGGCAATGGCGGCGACCCGACTCTGCCGGAGAATGACGCCGCGCTGGACGTCGAGCATTGGACCGGCCACACCGGCTGCGTCATCCTGGCGCCGCATCTTACCAAAGTCACGAAACAGGCCGTCGGATTGCCGCCTTGGGACAAGGCCACGGAGCGCCAGCGTCAGGACGGCATGTGCTGGCGCGAGCCAGGAGAACTCTACAATGAGGGCGAGGCGTTCAAGCTCACCTGCCGCGACGAGAACGGCGTGATTGTCACGCTCATCGCCGACAACTATTTCGGCTACTGCAAGAAGGAGGTCAAAACGCAGATCAGCTACGCGGCGAATTTGTTCGGGCTGTGCGAAGAGGAACACGCCGGCGGCGCGCTGGTGTTTCCCAGTTACGATCTGGGCGAAGAGTTCAGTGGCGACGTTCACGTGAAACGCAAGGGTCACACGTATGCTGAAATGACCGCGCTTTTTTCCGAACTTATGACACCCATGCCCGAGGGTTACGCGGTGGACCGGAAATACCCGGACATTCTCTATGTGCCGGAGGACGCAAAGTTTGACCTGCACCAGCAGCGCATTTCCTGGTCGCAGGGGGAGAAGGAGTGCAGCCTCAAACTGCTTCCCGAGCGCATCTACGTGCGCCCGTCCGGCTACAATGTCCGCATGGTTAAGCCGTCGGCTGACCGCGCCTGGCGGCTGGTGGGCGTGACTGCGGAAGGCGCGCTCTGCCACAAGCCCTGCACCGTTTCCGGTGGCGGCAAATCGGAAATCTCCAAGCCCATCACGGATTCCGTGCTGACCGGCCCGGTGTTCGTGGCCGATTTCAAAAAGGATTTCGACCGCGTGGCGGAACTGATCGGCCGCGATTACAGCGGGCGGTTCAAGGACGCGTCCCGGAGCGACCGCCGGCCCGTTCTCAGCGCGGAACGTTCGCTCGGCTCGGTCATCAAGCTGCTCACGCCCGATGAACAAGACTACCGGCCGGAATACAACGCCTGGCTGGAGAGCACCCCTCAGTATCTCAAGGAACTGGTGTTCGTGGTAAAACGCTATTACGTGCCGGAGTGGGGCGACCGCTGGCGCGATCATTTCAGCGTGGACATCATCAACGGCACGCCCGGCAATGAGTTGAAGTGCGACAATCGCAAGCTGGTCACCGCCAACATGCGCGTCGGCTTCGAAACGGACGGCGCCTGGCGCACCTTCGGTTTGCGCAAAGATTTTCAGCCGGCGGTGAAGATTCAATTCGAGGACGACATCACGGCGTCGCTCGTGGTGCCGGCGAAACGGCTCCAACATCTGCGGGAGGAGGACGCAAACCTCGCCGTGAAGTTTGTGCAAAACTGCGAACAGCGCCTCTTCCAGCGTCCCGACGATGCCATTCACCGGGGCTACGACAAACAAACCGAGGCGGACTTTGTCCAGCCGGACAACTTTTTCTCCAATTACGAACCGCTCACGCCTGCGCGGGCGCGCGAACTGGTGGAGGAATCCATCGGTTTTTACCAGTTCACGCCGCCGATGCAGCAATTGATCCGCGAAGTGGCGGTGACGGGCCGGCCGGGCTTCTTCATCTCCAGCGCGCACCCGCGCATGGTGAATGGCAAACCCAGCAAGAACCCGCGCTACCTGCAAAAGCGCACCGATTTGGTGCATCCGCGCGCGACGTACCTTGCCGAAGTATCGGCCCGCCTGCGTCGGCGTGTGCCACCAGGCGAGCCGTTGCACACACCGGTGACGGCCATATTGCCGGGCCGCAGGAATAATCCTCCCGACCGGGGCATCCGCCCGTTGTCGGTGTTCAATCCGATCCATTACTTTGAGCTGCCGGAACTGTTCATGGAATTCATTTGCAGCATGACCGGCAAATCGCCCTCCACCACGGGCGCGGGTTCCGAAGGCGCGCTCACAAAAGGACCATTCAACGCGCTGCCACCCATCATTGATCTCAACAATGCGCTCGTGGCGTGGGTGCTCACCGGGCATCACGGTTTCGTGACGGCTGCCGGCTGGGTGGGGCCGAAGGTGCGCGTGGATCACGATGTCAGCCTGCTGGTGCCGGAAGTCTGGTGCCGCATGATGCCGGCGGAGCGCGATCCGCGGTTTTTGATCACGGAAAAGTATCTGGACCGGTGCGAGGACTTTGAGCATCGCGGCAACAGAGTTTTGGCCGGGCGGCTGGGTTACCGCATCAATTCGCGATTCGTACGCGCGTTCTTTGGCCGCGTCTTCAATCATCCACATGCGGTGTTTACCGAGGAGATGCTGCGGCCGGAGTTGCAGGGCATGGAGATGTTTGTGGACGGCATGGACAACATTGTCACCACCCAACAGCGCGTCGCCCGATTGTATTTCAACGATGGCAGCGTGGCGCAGGCATGTCCGCCGCTACGGGCGCTATTGCACCTCATGCGGGATGACCAGTGGGAGGGCAAGGACCTCAATCACGCCGAAGTGCGCCGATTGTTCACGCGCGATTATCTGCTGGCCAGCGATTGGTATGCGGCGCGGCTCGAGGCGAAACAGGCGATTGACCGCAGACTGTGGCGGCGCCACGTGGATTACCTCGACCGCTTTACGAAGCGCGCCAGCCACGCCGACAAGGCAATCAGTCTGGGGATTCCTGAGCGGTTGCGGCGGGCGCGGAAAACCCTGGAAGAAGTCGAATCGCCCTCGCATCTGGAAAAACTGCGGGACACGCTGGGCGCCGAACCCATTCAAACGTACCGAACGAGGCGTTAAGTTGCCGGAACGCACGTTGGTCGCGGCGACGCTTGATCCTCCGCAAGCGGCGCAACGCCAGGTTCAGATTACCATGCCATGCGGGATCGTGCCGTTGCGCGGCACGATCACGATGCCATCGCGAATGTAGTAAAGCTCGTGGTCAAAATTCTCGGGCTTGCCCGCCGGTGAGATCACCACCTTGTTTCCGATGCGGGCGTTCTTGTCTATGATGGCGTTTTCGATGCGGCAGCCCGAACCGATGCCGATGCGCGGTTTGCCGGCTTGTTCGTGCCCGATGATGGAATCGTGCGATTCGTAGTAATCGCAGCCCAGCGCGACCACGCGATGCAATTCGGTGTTTGAACCCACGAGCGTCCGCAGCCCGATGATGCTGTGAGTGATGCGCGCCCCGTTGATGATGCAACCGTCGGTGACCACGGCGTGGTCAATGTGCGCACCGTTGATCTTGGAGCCGGGCAGAAACCGCGGACGGCTGAAAATCGGTGCGCTCATGTCGAAAAAGTTAAATCGCGGCAACTCGGCGGCTACGTCCAGATTAGCCTCGAAGAATGCCCGAATGGTCCCGATGTCCTCCCAATAGCCTTGGAAAACCGACGAATAAACCCGGTCGGTTTCAATCGCGTGCGGGATGATGTGCTTGCCGAAATCGGTGAGGGTGTTGTCCAACAGCTTGCGGACCACGTCACGGTTGAAGACGTAGATGCCCATGGAGGCGAGAAACAATTCCTGGCCGCCATCAATGCCCAGCTTGGGATGCCACTCGGAGGGCAGCCGCAACGAGTCGAGCACGGCGGGGTCCTTGGGTTTCTCCACAAACCGCGTGATGCGGCGTTCCTCGTTCACCTGCATGATGCCGAGTGACTGCGCCTCATTGCGGCCCACGGGAATGGTGGCAATCGTGATGCTCGCCCCCGTCTCCTTGTGCTGCTCCACGATGCGCCGGTAATCCATGCGATACAACTGGTCGCCGCTCAGGATCACCAGGTAATCGAAGTCGTGATTGAGAAAGTGAATGAGATTCTTGCGGACGGCGTCGGCGGTGCCCTCATACCAGGACGCATCCGTGAGGGTTTGCTGGGCCGCGAGGATCTCGACGAAGCCGCTGGAGAACTGGTCGAATTTGTAGGATTGCGAAATGTGCCGGTGCAAGGAGGCGGAATTGAACTGGGTCAGGATGTAAATGCGCCGGAAGCCGGAATTGATGCAGTTGGAAATGGGCACATCCACGAGGCGGTATTTGCCGGCGAGCGGCACAGCGGGCTTGGCGCGCTCTTTGGTGAGCGGAAACAAACGGGTGCCCTGCCCGCCCCCCATGATGACGCAAAGGGCCTTGCTGGTGTTGAGTGATTGGCGGCTGGCGTAGTTCATAAGAAAAATGTTTCGGCTGCGACGTTGATCCACTTATAGACCCAAGGCCCTATTCGAGCAAGCGGCATCCATCAACCATCCGTCAAACAGTCAGCTTCACCTTCCCCGCCACTGGCATCGGGACGGGGGCGATGGCGCGCAATAATTCTTTCCATGCAGGCTCCTTTCGCCAAATGGCGACTAGGAGATGGCAAAAAATGTAAAGCCGAACTCCGGCCCTCAGGCAAAACTCATCACGAACCTGTGCTTGAACATTTGGGTAACGCGATGGGGCAACATTGCGGGGCGTTTGCTTTGCGTTCAAAACCGCCGGACGAAATGGTCCGGCTGTGATCAGGTTGGCTCGTTTGACGAACACGAAACAAGTGACCGGCTCGCTTGAAACCACTTTGACCGACGCGCCGCTGGCTCGGGGGCAATCCAACCCGACCCGCGAGCGCGCGGCGTGTTTTCACTGTGGCGAGCCGTGTCCGGACGGGAGTTTCGCCAAGGCGGAGAAAGTGTTTTGTTGCAACGGTTGCCTGGTGGTTCACGACTTGTTGACGGAAAGCGGACTTGGCCACTTCTATGATCTGCGTCAGTCGCCCGGCATCCGCGTGCAGGGCGCGGCGCTCCGCGATCAATGGGCTTTCCTCGACGAGCCGGCGATCCGGCAACAGTTGCTCGATTTTGCCGACGACCACCAAAGCCGGGTGACGTTTCACGTTCCCGCCATTCATTGCATCGCTTGTGTCTGGCTGCTGGAGAATTTGTTCCGGCTGCATCCGGGTGTGGGGCGCTCCGTCGTCAATTACGCCCGGCGTGAAGTGGCCCTCAACTTTTCCACCGGCGAACTCAAACTCAGCGAACTCGTTGCGCTGCTTGCGTCCATCGGTTACGAACCAGTGCTGACGCTGGGGGAACTGGAGAAGCGGCCTGCCAGTTCCGCGCGGAGACGCCAGTGGTTGCAGGTGGGTATTGCGGGTTTTGCGTTTGGCAACATCATGTTGTTCAGCCTGCCGCAGTATTTCGGGATGGACGGCTTCAGCGGACCAGCGTTTACGACCCTGTTCGGCTGGTTGAGTCTGGCGCTGGCGTTGCCGGTCGTCGTGTACAGCGCGTCAGATTATTGGAAATCCGCCTGGCTCTCACTCCGGCAACGGATGCTCACGCTGGATGTGCCCATCGCCTTGGGGCTGGCGGCCATTTACGGACAAAGCATCTACGAAATCGCCTCGCGCACCGGCGAGGGCTACTGCGATTCGCTGACCGGTTTGATCTTCTTCCTGCTCTGCGGGCGCATCTTCCAACAGAAGACCCACGAACGATTGGCGTTTGATCGCGATTACAAATCGTTCTTTCCGCTTTCGGTGACTCGACGCGGCACGGGGGAACAGCACAGTGAGCGTAACACCGCTCAACCCGCAGAGGAGCGGGTTTCACTCTCGCAACTGCGCGTCGGCGACCGCATCGTGCTGCGGAATGGAGAATTGATTCCTGCCGATGCGCGGCTCGTAAGCGGGCCAGCCATGATTGACTACAGTTTTGTGACCGGCGAATCCGAGCCGGTCGCCAAGCAGGAGGGCGAGTATCTCTACGCCGGCGGGCAGCAAATTGGGGCGGCCATCGAAGTGGAAACGGTCAAGGCGGTGTCGCAGAGCTATCTGACGTCCCTTTGGAATCACGAAACGTTTCGCAAAGATCGCGACGACTCTGCCAACACGCTGACGAATCGCTACAGCCGGCGGTTTACGGTCATCGTTATTGGCGTGGCCGTCGGCGCGGCGTTGTTTTGGGTGTTGTCCGGAAATCTTCCGCGAGGGATCAAGGCCTTCACCTCGGTGTTGATTGTGGCGTGTCCGTGTGCGCTGGCACTCGCCGCGCCGTTCACGCTGGGCACGGCGCAACGCTGGCTGGCGCGTACCAGGGTCTTCCTGAAAAACGCCCTGGTCATTGAACGGCTCGCGCGCGTGAACGCCATTGTCTTCGATAAAACCGGCACGCTCACTTCAGCGGGCGTGAACGCGGTTAACTTCCATGGCCCGTCGTTGAGCCAGACCGAGGCGCGCTGGATCGCCTCTCTCACGCGGCACTCGACGCATCCGCTCTCGGCGCGCATTGCCGAATCGTTCGGCGACCAGTATCTGCCTGAACTGGTTCATGGGTTCCGCGAGACTGCCGGGTGCGGTATCGAGGGTCTCGTGGACGGACACGCACTGCTGCTTGGCTCGCGCGGGTGGCTGGCGTTACGTGGGGTTGATTGTAAACGCCGAGGTGAGGCGGTGGAGCTGCAGCCCGAAGCGAATCCGCCGCTTCACGTCGGCGGCTACCAGGGCAGCGCGGTTCACGTGGCGATTGATGGCCGGCATCACGGTGAATTTGTGCTCGCCGGCACGCTGCGGCCGGAAACGGATGAATTGCTCCGGCAACTGGCCGGGTGCAATGAACTGGCATTGCTGTCCGGGGACAATGAACGCGAGCGCGAGCGCTTCCGCGCGTTGTTCGGCGCGGACGCGCGACTGAACTTTAATCAGAGCCCGCTCGACAAGTTGGGCTTCATCCAGCGTCTGCAACAGCAGGGTAAAACCGTGATGATGGTGGGCGACGGCTTGAACGATGCCGGCGCGCTCAAGCAAAGCGACGTGGGCGTGGCGGTTGTGGAGAAGATCGGTGCGTTTTCACCGGCCAGCGACGTGATTCTGGACGCGGTGCGCGTGCCGCAACTCTTTGAGATTCTCACCCTCGCCCGCCGGGCGGCGCGAATCGTGAAGATCAGCTTCGGCATTTCCGCCGCCTACAACGTTATTGGCGTGAGCATCGCGGCGGCGGGGCTGCTTTCGCCGGTCGTCTGCGCGGTGTTGATGCCGGTGAGTTCGGTGTCGGTGGTGGTGTTCGCGTGCGGTGTGACGACGTGGGCGGCGCGGCGCACCGGCCTGAAATTTGACTTGGAGCAAGGCCCGTCGGACGCGGCCTTGGTTGATTAAACGGCAACGGATTTACGGCATGAGTGTGATTTTAATTCTGATCCTGGCCAGCCTCGCGATGGCGCTGCTGTTCCTTGGCGGCTTCATCTGGGCGGTGCGTTCCGGCCAGTTCGAGGACACGCTCACCCCCTCGTTGCGGGTCTTGACTGACGAAACTTCCAAGCCTGGAAAAACTTTGAACGTGCCAATCAAAGACAACGAACTCAAATCATGAACGTAGAAACCTTCAAATACGACAACCGCATTGTCCGCGCCTTCGCGATCGCGACCGTGGTCTGGGGCCTGGTAGGCTTCAGCGCGGGGCTGTTGATCGCGTGCCAGTTGTTCTGGCCGGGACTCAATCTCGACCTGCAATACACCACGTTTGGCCGGTTGCGCCCGCTGCACACCAACGCTGTCATCTTTGCGTTCGTCGGCAACGGCATGTTCATGGGCATTTATTACTCGCTGCAACGACTTTGCAAGGCGCGCATGTACAGCGATTTTCTGAGTTGGCTGAATTTCTGGGGCTGGCAGGCGATCATCGTTTCCGCCGCCATCACCCTGCCGCTGGGCCTCACCACGAGCAAGGAATACGCGGAACTCGAATGGCCGGTTGACATCGCCATCGCCATTGTGTGGGTCGCATTTACGGTGAACCTGATGGGCACGATTCTGAAACGCCGCGAGAAGCACATGTATGTGGCCATCTGGTTTTACATCGCCACGGCATTCACAGTGGCGGTGCTGCACATTGTCAACTCGATGGAAATGCCCGCCGGCCCGTTCAAAAGTTACTCGATGTACGCCGGCGTGCAGGATGCGCTCGTGCAATGGTGGTACGGCCACAACGCCGTCGCCTTCTTCCTCACCACGCCCTACCTCGGCATGATGTATTACTTTCTGCCCAAGGCGGCGAATCGTCCGGTGTTTTCCTACCGGCTCTCGATCATTCATTTTTGGGCGCTGATCTTCATCTATATCTGGGCGGGACCGCATCATCTGCTGTACACTGCGCTGCCGGATTGGGCGCAGTCACTCGGCATGGTGTTCTCGCTGATGCTCATCGCACCCAGTTGGGGCGGCATGTTGAATGGCTTGCTCACTCTGCGCGGCGCGTGGGACAAGGTGCGCCAGGACCCAATGCTCAAATTCATGGTGGTGGCCGTGACCGCTTACGGCATGGCTACGCTGGAAGGCCCGACGCTGGCCATCAAGAGCATCAATGCGTTGTCGCATTACACGGACTGGACCATTGCGCACGTTCACACCGGCGCACTCGGTTGGAACGGATTCCTCACCTTCTCGGTGCTCTACTGGCTGTTCCCACGGCTTTACAACACGAAGCTCTGGTCCGTCAAACTCGCGAATTACCACTTCTGGATCGCGCTGTTGGGCATGATGTTCTACGTCGTGCCAATGTATGCCAGCGGGGTCACGCAAGGGCTGATGTGGAAGCAGTTCAACGAGGACGGTTTCATGCAATATCCGAACTTCCTCGAAACGGTGCTGCAGATCGTTCCCCTGTATAAACTCCGCGCTCTGGGCGGAGTGCTCTACATCATCGGCGCCGTGCTGATGGCGATCAACCTCTACCGCACGGCGAAGAGTGGCAAGTTCGTGCCGGAACAAGAAGCCCAGGCCGTGCCGTTCGCTCGTGAAACGGCGAAGCACGAACCCGCCCACACCGGCTGGAACAATCACCGCTGGCTCGAAGCCAAGCCGGTTACGTTCACCGTGCTCTCGGTGGTGGCGATTGCCATCGGCGGGTTGATCGAAATCATCCCGATGTATCTCATCAAACAGAACGTCCCCACCATTTCGGCGGTGAAACCTTACACGCCGCTGGAGGTGTTGGGTCGCGACATTTACATCCGCGAAGGTTGCGTGGGTTGTCATTCACAGATGGTGCGGCCGTTCCGTTCGGAGACCGAGCGTTACGGCGAATACTCCAAAGCCGGGGAGTTCATTTACGACCATCCCTTCTTGTGGGGCTCAAAGCGGACCGGACCGGACCTGCACCGCATCGGCGGCAAGTATCCCGACGCGTGGCATTACAGTCACATGGACGATCCGGACTCGACCTCGCCGGGTTCGATCATGCCGAAGTATCCGTGGCTGCTCACGCAGAAGCTTGACACTTCCTCGCTGCCGTCGCGCCTTCGCGCGTTACGCAAGACCGGCGTGCCGTATCCGGCCGGATTCGAGGATGGCGAGGCGCAGAAGGAGTTGGAGGCGCAGGCGGCTAAAATTGTCGCCAACCTCAAGACCGGCATGATCACCGCGGAGGCCGACCGGGAGATCATCGCGTTGATCGCCTACCTGCAACGGCTTGGCACGGATATCAAGGCTGTGCCCGCCACCAATTCTGCGCCGGCCTCTGCGGCGGCCAATCCATAAAGAGGAACCTGCCATGATCAAAAACGTTGTGGAACACATCGGTGGCGTGGGTATCTACGGAGTCGTCTCCATTTGCATCTTCTTCGCCTTCTTTGTCGGCATGCTCATCTGGGCGGCCCGGCTGAAGAAAAACTATTTGAACTCGATGCGCGAACTGCCGCTCGACGGCGGCGAGGTCGTACCCGAATCCAAACTCCCCTCTCAACCGACAACTGACTCGCACCATGAATGACCAAAATGATCCGCTGTTGATGGACCACGAGGCCGACGGCATTCGTGAACTGGACAACAAACTGCCCCGCTGGTGGGTGTGGTTGTTCTATCTGACCATCATTTATTCGGTGATCTACCTGCTCTACTACCATGTCTTCGCCGTGGGCGACCTCATGGTGGCTGAATACGAGAAGGAGTTCAAAGCCGGCGAAGCCATCAAGTCCGCAGCGATGATGAAATTCGAGCAGAACCTGGCCGCCTTGGACCCCTTCACCGACGCCGGGGTGCTGGAGGGCGGCAAGGATACCTACACCAAACTTTGCGCCCCGTGTCATCGCCCGGATGGCGGTGGACTCGTTGGTCCGAACCTGACCGACGACTACTGGATTCACGGTTCAAACTATGTGGACACGGTAAAAACCATCTGGAACGGCATCCCCGAAAAAGGCATGGTGCAGTGGAAAGGCGTGTTGAAGCCGTCGGAAATCACGGCGGTGGCGAGCTACATTTACACGTTGCGCGGCGCGACACTCGAAACGCCGGGCAAGCCGCCGGAGAATCTCGCACCCGTGGATACCGGTCCGAGTATTTACGAGTGATTCGACCAAACCATGAAGTTCTCAATGCTTGGTGGGCAACGAATGTCAGCATCCGCGGTGCGGATGCGGTTATCCTGCGGTTCTTCGCAGGCTTTGCCGTGCCATCGGCTAGCGTCGCTCAACGGAGCGCGGACCGCTGAGTCCGCGAATTGCCGTGGCTTGGAAATGGTTGCGCGGACAAAGCTGTCCACGCTCCTTTCGTTGCGACTGCGGCATGTTGCCTGATTGCCTTGAACGACCCTTCACGAAACACGCGCGGTGAATACCGACCCTCAAGGACCCAAGCCTGAAACCACGCCTCCGCACGAGGAAGTGGTGAAGCCGGTTGACTGGAAGGATTTCCGCGATCATCTCGGCACGGCGGACCAGGAAGGGCATCGCGTCTGGCTCTATCCGCGCAAGCCGCATGGCCGGTTCACCCGCGCCCGCACGTGGTTGAGCTGGGTGTTGCTGGCCGTCATGTTCATCGGCCCGTTCATCCGGATCAATGGCAACCCCCTGCTGCTGCTCAACTTCGTCGAGCGCAGGTTTGTCATTCTGGGCCAGGTATTCTGGCCGCAGGACATGATCCTCTCTGCCGTGACGCTGTTGATCTTCATCACCGGCATCATTGTCTTCACGGCGGCGTTTGGGCGGTTATGGTGCGGCTGGACCTGCCCCCAAACCGTGCTGATGGAAATGGTTTTTCGGAAGATCGAATACTTCATCGAAGGCGATGCCCCGGCCCAGCGTATTCTGAACCGGGCGCCCTGGACTGCGGCCAAGTTTGCCAAGAAGCTCGCCAAGCACGCCATTTTCTTCGTTCTTTCTTTCGTCGTCGGCAACACCCTGCTCGCCTACATCATTGGGACGGAGCAGTTGTATCAGATCGTCACGGACAATCCGATGAACCATCTCGTGGGGCTCACCTTCATGATCCTGTTCACGCTGTTGTTCTATGGCATATTTGCGCGCTTCCGCGAACAGGCCTGCACCTTTATCTGTCCCTATGGCCGGTTCATGTCCACGTTGCTCGATGAAAACACCATTGTCGTCGCCTACGATCACAAGCGCGGTGAACAGCGCGGCACCTTGGGTAGCCGCCGACGTAAGGAGGCGGAATCGGTCTCAGTCTTCCAGACTCCGCTTCCTCACGTCGGCGGTTACGGCGATTGCGTGGACTGTCATCAGTGCGTGAATGTCTGCCCCACGGGCATTGACATCCGGGACGGCACCCAGATGGAGTGCGTGCATTGCACCGCCTGCATTGACGCCTGCGACAACGTCATGGACAAGATCCGCCGTCCGCGTGGCCTCATCCGCTACGCTTCGCTCAATGGCATCGAGCGTGGCGAACCGCTGCGCGTCACGCCGCGGCTGGTGGGTTATGCCGTATTGCTGCTGGCGCTCATTGGCCTCTGGGGTTTTCTTGTCTTCACGCGGGCGGACGTGGAGGCCACGTTCCTGCGGGCACAGGGCGCCCTGTTTCAGCAGATGCCCGACGGCCGGTTCAGCAATCTCTACACCGTCAAAGTCGTGAACAAGACCAGCCGGGAAATGCCCATTGAACTCAAGCTGGAGAATGCCACGGGCAGCTTGCAGGTCATGGGTCGCGAATTCGTTGTGCCACCGGAAAAACTTGCCGAGACTTCCGTGCTTATCGAACTGGAGCGAAACCAAATGCAGCCCGGCAAGACGCCGCTGGTGGTGGGCGTCTATTCCGGCGGACGCAAAATCGAAACACTCAAAACCGTGTTCATCGGCCCGCGCGATGACACACGGTGATTCCCCAATGCATCCAATATGAAAATCTCCCGCAATCCCTGGCCCTTTGGCATTATGCTCGCCCTCGGCTTGTTCGCCGCCGGCACGCTCGCGCTCATTGTCATCGCCTCCTCCCAGAAAGTGGACCTGGTTTCAGCGGACTATTACGAACAGGAAATCCAGTTCCAGAGTCAGCTCGACCGCCTCAACCGCACCGCGCCGTTTGGCGATGATGTCAAGATTGCCTACGATGCTGCCACGCGCCGGATAACTATTTCCCTGCCGGCCGAGCACGCCAACCCGGACACCGCCGGCCGCATTCACCTCTATCGCCCGTCCACAACGGGGATGGATCGGGAACTGGCGTTGGACCTCGACGCCGCTGGCGGTCAGAGCGTGGATGCCGCCGCGTTGCTGCCCGGACTGTGGAAGGTTCGCGTCCACTGGACCGCCCGGAATCAGGAATACTTCGCTGATCGCAGTGTGATGGTGGGCGGCACGGGCAGTTAAACCGCGCTTCATTCTCGAACCATGGAACTCTGGACCGCATTCGCACTTGGGCTGGTTGGCAGCCTGCATTGCGCGGGCATGTGCGGCCCGCTGGCGCTCGCGCTGCCACCCACGGGCCACTCGGCGGCGAGCTATGCGTTTGGCCGCGTCGCCTACAACCTGGGCCGCGTGGTCACCTACTGTGTGCTCGGACTCATCTTCGGGCTGATCGGCAAAACGCTGTTGCTTGCGGGCGTTCAGCGCTGGCTGTCCATCGCGCTTGGTGTAACCCTCCTTGTCGGGCTGTTTGTCTCGCGCCGGCTGGCCTTGTGGCAGCCTGTGATTGCGCTCGTGGATCAACTCAAATCCCGGATGGCCGGGCTGCTCCGGCGGCGCTCCTTTGACGCGCTGCTGGTGCTCGGCTTGCTGAACGGCCTGCTCCCGTGCGGACTGGTTTATGTGGCCTGCGCCGGCGCGACCGCCACGGGCGATCTGTTCAAAGGCTCACTCTACATGCTGGCCTTCGGTTTGGGCACCGTGCCCATGATGCTGGCGATCAGTCTTTCCGGAAAACTCGTGCCGTTCTCCCTGCGACTGAAACTGCTCAAAGCTGTGCCCGTGGCGGTGTTCTTGTTGGCGGCCTTGCTGATTCTCCGCGGCATGGAACTCGGCATCCCCTATGTAAGTCCGGTGTTGTCAGGCAACGATGTAAGTTGCTGTGATCATTGAGCGACCCGGTATTCAATGCGGCAGACTGTGCCGACACATGGCGCGAATAAGTTACAGAGGAGCTTTCCCAAGTCACGCTTGGGAAGATTCAATAGTATGTCGCGTCGGTGGAGTAAGCGCGCACGACTCCGATTGCGTTATTGGCGGGGTTCAAGTTTGGCACATCAAATTGTTTTGTCGGCTTCCAATTCACGCGACCATCGCCGAAAAGCTGGTTCAATCCGGAGAAAGCCGCCGGGGCACGATCGGTATTGATGCCGGGATGTTTGCCGTGATTGTAACTCCACGAATCATCCACGTGCCAGTGTGAAAGTAGATCGCTCATCAGCAAACGGTCGGAGGCGAGTTCCTTCACCGTGAGATCCTGGGGTCGGGAGGCCGAATTGGAATGCCAGCGATCCACCCGGCCAAAGTAGGAATAGGTGCTGTTGAACCACCCCCAGGCTTGAATCACTGACGCCACGTCCGCAGGAATTGGCGCCGGCGGACTCGGACACCACCAGATTCCGCCCACGTCCGCGCCTGTTGGCGTGGGATTGACTCCGGGAATGTAAGGCGCCAGCGCTTCCAACGTGTAGTAACTCACACCCGGCACGTTCCGCATCGTCACCGTTCCGGGATGGCGGTAAATGCCGGATGTGGCGCGCGTCTCCAACACCACGCCGTGATTGTCGTTGGCGTAAAGCGTGTGCGAAATCCCGAATTGCCGCAGGTTGGAAATACACTTGGTTCGCTTGCCTTTCTCCTTGGCCGTTGACAAGGCCGGCAAGAGCAGCGCGGCCAGGACAGCGATAATGGCAATGACCACCAGAAGTTCAATCAGCGTAAAACCGTGAGCAATCCGCCGAGTTCGGCTCCGACTCGACAACTTGGAATTCCATGCGTCCATGGGCCACAAAATCTGTTGGTGTTACTTTGTTCCGGCGCATGAATTTGTCAACTCGGCAACTGCCAAGAAACTGTGCGACGCGAGCAACTGGGAATTCCTGCGGGAATCGCGAGGGACCTAACGGGCGTTACCCAAGCGAGCGAACAACCGCTTTACTATCCCATCTCCACTCAGTTTTTTCGTGTATTCTGCGCATCCTGCGGTTAAATCCTCAGCATGTCTGAACATCGCATTGGCATCATCGGCGGCAGCGGGCTTTACAGTATCGAAGGCTTCACGAACCAGAAATGGGTGAAGATCAAAACGCCCTTCGGCCCGCCGTCGGATGCGTTGCTCACCGGGAGACTCGCCGGTCGCGACGTCGTTTTTCTTCCGCGCCACGCGCGGGGCCATCGCCTCCTGCCGGGCGAATTGAATCATCGCGCCAATATCTGGGCCATGAAGAAACTCGGGGTTGCGTGGATCATCAGTGTCAGTGCCGTCGGGTCGCTCCAGAAGAAATATCATCCGTGCGACATCGTGCTCATTGATCAGTTCCTTGACCGGACCAAGCGCGACTTCGAGCACAGTTTTTTTGGACGCGGCATCGTAGCGCACGTGGCGTTTGCCCATCCCATTGCCGAGGAACTGCGCGGGTTGCTGCTCAAGGCGGCTCGCGCCTGCCGGGCCAAGGCGCATGATGGCGGCACTTACGTGAACATGGAGGGGCCGGCCTTCAGCACGCGCGCCGAATCGCTCACCAACCACAAGCTGGGCTACGATGTTATCGGCATGACGAATCTCGGCGAGGCCAAGTGCGCCCGCGAAACGGAGATCGCCTACGCCACGCTCGCCATGGTCACCGATTACGATTGCTGGAACGAAGAACACGACCACGTCACGGTGGAAATGATCATCGCCAACTTGATGAAAAATGCCGCGACGGCGAAGGCCATTATTCAACACGTCATTCCGCAAATTCCGGCTCAGCCCGATTGGCCCTGCCACCACGCCTTGCGCAACGCGATCATGACGGAGAAGAAACTCTGGCCGGCAAGAACCAAACGGGAACTCGCGCCATTGCTGGCAAAATATTCCTGAGCGGAACGTGCTAGGGCAGGGGCATGCCGATGTCGTGGCTTAACCGGCTGGCCGCTTCAGGCGCGACCCATTTCACGAGGGCAACGAAATTGAGCAGCGTGGGGCTGTCGGGTTTGGCCTTGAACATGTTTCGCAGGCTGTTCACGACCTTGGTGTAGATGGCCGCATATTTCTCGTGCATCAAACGGCTGACGTAGGTTTCCAAAACGGCCTGGGCAATCGGGTCGGTCTTGCCATTGGCCAGATACGGGAGTTGACAGAAAATCCGAATCAACGAAATCACGTCCGCTTCGATGAGCGTGATCCAGCTTTGCTTGACCTCCTCAGCTTCATATTTGGCGTGCAACCGATCGCGAATGGCCGCAGCAACGGCGGCGGGGTCGGCTCGCCGTACGATCAGTTCCTTGATCTTGTCCCAGGCCAACTGCCGTTCCACTTCCGGCGAGAGTGTGGCGGAAGTTTTCAGTTCCTCCTCAAACTTGCCCAGCCCCAGTTCCGCGCCGAGCTTGCGGCCCAGAGCCTGGGCGTCCTCCCGGCGCATCCGGTCGCACGCCATGATGGCCCGCACGATCTGACGTTGCAGGTCCGGGTGAATGAGTTGTAGGAGCGGCGCCAATGTTTTGGGCGGCGGTGGTTTTTGCGGGGAAGTGGGAATGAGGTGCTTGACCAGTTCCGGGATGACTTCGTTCTGCACGACCTGATCGTGCTCGAGGTCCTTGCCGATGCGCAGCCGGAGGACATATTTGAGCGTGCGCGCCACCCCGTCGCCTTTGCCGACATTGTTTACCACCATCAGGCGATGATCCGGACTGATCACGAAAGCCAGCAGTTCTTCCGCCTGGAGGATTAGTTTTTCGTCGAGTGAGTCCTGGTCGCCAGTGAGCACCAATTGCTCGACCAATGCGGGCAGGCGCTGGGCAAAAATCACGTCCGGAGCTTCGGTGTTCTGGTTTTCGTAGTAGTGCAGCAGTTCCAGGATGAACGACAGTTTGAAGCAGGCAATCCTCTGCAATCGCGCTGGCTCCGTGTTCGTTTTGCTGCGCTGAACCTTCTCATACAACGCCTGCAAGGCCTGGCGTTTATCGGCTGACAATCCGGAGGGTTGCTGGAACAGCGCTTCAGCATCGTTCTTGAAGGCGAGCACAATCTCGTCGGGTTTGGGGCGGGGATTCAGCTTGGGGTCGGTGGTCAGATCATTGAAGAAAATCAGGGCCTCCTCGCCGAATTCCCGGAGCACGCGCTCTTTGGGCAACTGGCCCTTCAGGAAACAACGATTGGCGCGAACCACGGCGGGGGAGAAGAACTCTTCCGGATGCGTAATGAGGGATTCAAGCATCGCTTTCTCCAGCGGGACATCCAGTTTGATCACAGCTTCCACTGCGGGTTTAACCGCCGCCGCCAGTTCGCGCTTGGTCTGGTCCAATGCCTTGAGCAGGGCGGGCTGCGAAAGGGCGGTTTCCACTTTGCCTTTGGCCAGGGCGGCGCACACCTCGCTTACGTGGGCGTTGTGTTCGACGAGTCGGGAAACCTGCAAGCCCACGTCATTGATGGGCAGTCGGCTGACCAGGCCGGAAAGCAGCAACACCAGTTCGCTATGGGACTTCTGCCGGTGTTCGATCACCCGTTCCAGCAAGGCGCGGAGGACCTTGTTTTCCTGCTCGAGGGCGCAGCGTTCGGCCTCCAGTTGTCCCACTCGCAAATTCAGTTCGTGCCAGCCCTTTTGAACTTCATCCACGGACGTCACCGGGTGTTTCAAGATCACGGTCTCGTGTGCCATGGGGTGAATCATCCTCAAAGAATCAGTCGCTTTCCACCCATTTTTTGGTCCGGTTCACGGACCTGCTATGAAGTCACCGAAACGCTGTCCGCCGCAGGAGCAGGCGTGGGGCGTTTCTATGCCGCGCGGTCAGAACCGGTATTGCAAGCTCGAGGAAACGTAGTGCGCCTGGTAGTCGTTGTTGCCGCCGGACGATTCATCCTCGTAGTCGAAGTAGCCGTATTTGAGGGTGAGGCGCAGGTTTTGCGTGAGTCGCCGGGTCAGGGTGGCGGTGACCCCGTGCTCCTCCGCGCCGGCGCCATACGGCACACCCACGCTGGAGTTGTCTTTGAAATTGTCCGCGCGGTAATAGGAGTACCCGACGTTCAGGTCGGTTTTGTCATCGAGCACCAGACCGGAGGAAAAATTCAGCGTCCAGTAATCGTTCTGCGCGTCGAGGATGGCCTGCGTGACATCGGATGCGGGCGATTTGGTTTCGCTGAGGACGTAATTGAAGCCCGCCTGAAGATAAAGCCGCGACCACGGTGTCCAACTGACGTTCTGTGCGATGATGTGACTGGTCATTTCCGAGGATTCCACCCGGCCCAGGCCGGAAATCGAGTCCGGCTTCGTGTTGATGGTGGACAACTGATATTCATAACGGCTTACGAGCGTGAGGTTCTTAAGCGGGCGCACGGTGACCCGCACGTTGCCGTCGTAGGTCTCAAAGTCCTGCATCACCAGATAGGCGGGATAGCGATTGCCGCCGGCGTTTGGCGTGTTGTCCACCGAATGGTCGTAGTCGTACTCGTTGAGTTTGTAATAGCCGCCGGCGTCAATGCTGAAACTGCGCGTCGCGTACCACTTGGCCCCGGCGCTGTACTTTTGGAAGAAGCGGGTGTCCTCGGTTTCCCGTGCGATGGGCGCCGTGGGCCCGATGCCACCGTTTTCATCCCGGTTGCCTTCGCCCTGCGTCCATTCGCCGCGCGCGTAGAACACCCAGTTGGTTACGCCCGTGTAACGGAGGTCGAGACGTTCGCGCACATCGAGGCGGTCGCCATCGGTGTTCCCGGTAAAACTGCCGGAGGGATTGGCGCCGGTTTGGAAACCCCGTGACTCGGCGTCCCAATCCTCGCGCTGGATGCGCACGGAGGGCACAATCGTGAAGTGCTGGAACGGGATGAACATGAGATTCAGATTGGCCACATATTCCTGCTTGCGCGAATTGCCGACGAGGTTGGTGTAGCCGGTGCCGTTGGCGGGATTGGGAACAAAAACCACATCGAATTCATCCCCGTAAATGCGGCTGCCGGTGAAGTCGTTGTCGAGGTCCGTGAACGAGAAACCAGTGGAGAAGAACAGGTTTTTCTTGATCCACGTTTCGCTGAACGCGTGGACGTTGAACAGATCGTAACTGGCGCCTTCGCGGTCCGTGACGCGGCGCTGCGGGGCTGGATCAGGTTGAGGCCAAAAGGTCATCTTGCGGCTGTTGTCCAGGTCCGTGGTTTCGTAGCGCAAGCCCAAGCCGAGTGCGGTGGCTTTGATCTGATGCTTCGCGTCGAGTTCGAAGATGTGCGATTCCTCGTCAATGTCATAGAAGCTGGGACTCAGACCTCGCGTCAGGCTCGTGCCGGTGGGATGGGTTGGCCCCCAGATAGTGGAACTCTTTTCGCCGTCACGGTAGCGGCGGGTGTACTTGAAAGTGAACGCCGGCAGGTTTTTGAGGGTCAGGCCCACTTCTGCGGAAAACTCGCCGCGATCCAGCGCGAGGGCGTCGCTGGATTCCCGCAACTCATACCAGACATCGCCCGGCGAATACCAGCCGCCGTCGCCATTGTACCAGGTGCGGAAGTTCTCGTACTTGAAACGCAAAAAACCGAGGTTCTCTTTCGCCAGATCGAGGCTGAGTTTGTAGTCCTCGTTGTCAAAAATGCTGCGTCCATCCAGCGTGAGCGCGAAGCCTTTGCCGAGATCGCTTTGGTAATGAAAATCCTCGATCCCGCCAAACGCCTTGTGCTCCGTGCGGTGGCGTTGCTGGAATTGCTGCCTGCTGCCGCTGGTGAAGAAACCGCCGCCGGACAGCTCGATCCAACTGGTGTAAGTCTCCGTCCCGCCTTCAAAGATTTCCTCGGGGCTGAGTTTCGTTTCTTCCTCCGTCTCGGTTTCCTCCGCTTCGGTCTCTTCCATTTCCTCGGCGCCTTCGGGTTTTTCCTCTTCGGCCTCGGCTTGCTTCTCCTCCGTGCCGGATGAATTCTCCGCACTGGCTGGCTTCTCGGGTTCCTCGGCCCTGGCGTCCAGGCCGGCAATCAACAGCCCGGCCAGCAGCAGCGCCTGTCCCCGCAGCAGGTGTGTTAACATCCGCTGCCATCCGTGTCCCCATGCTGGTGTTGCTTTCATGTGCTTCAAGGTTGCCGGTTAGAATCTGAGCGATGAACTGACGCGCGAGCCGTGAACTGCCTCGTGACAGCCGGCGGTCCAGCAATTCCCCTGTTGCACGCGCAAGGTGTGGTCCGAGCCGCCAATCAGGAGTTGTCCGTTGCGGACGGTTTGGAAATGGCACTTGAGACAGAGGTTGGAGTCGCGAACCGTCAGCATCTTCGCGTTGACCGAGCCGTGCGCGTCGTGACAGGTCGTGCAGCCTTCATTCATGGCCTCGTGTGCGAACACATGCGGACCGCGCTGGGCGGGATGACATTTCAAGCAGCCTTCATTGCGCGACAACATCGCCATGCCGCCGGACGTGTGCGCCGAACCCTTGTGCGGAGAGTGACATTCGGTGCAGGTCATCCGGCCTTCGGGCACGGGATGGTGGCTGGCGAGGTTGAACTTGCCGCGGATGTCCGCATGGCAATCGAAGCAAACCGTCTGGGTCGTGCGCGGCGGGGGATTTGAAAACTGCGCCCCGGGATCGCTGGAAACCGGACGTCCGGCGGTGAAACTGTAGGGCGGCATGATTTCGCCCCCGGAATCCGAGTGCAGGCTGCCGGGTCCATGACACGATTCACACCCGACATTCTTCGCGTTGGGACCCTCCGCGATCAGACGTGCGTGGTCAGCGGTGGCGAAGTCGCGATAGATTTCCTCGTGACACTGTGCACATTCCTTGGAGCCGATATAATTGGCCCCGGGCACTTCCGGCAGCACCACGGCCAGGCGATTCACGGTACGGCAGGAAATTCCGCTCATTACCAGCACGATCCCGCACGCCGTAAAGGCGAGCGGTTTTGCCCAGCGATCCGGCAGTTTCCTGAGTGCGTCAAAGTTGAGCTTCATCTTGAGGTGTCGGTTGTCGGTCGTATCAGATTCATCCCGCGTAACGCTCGCCCTGAATTCCTAATTCCATCCTGCGCCAAGTCATCTCACTTGTTTAGTTCCTGCTGGATCCAACTGCGGGCGGCGTCGAGCAGCTTGATGGAATGAGGGCCGTTGTGAACGCCGTAACTGCCGTCATACTTTACCAGGTACAAATTGAAACGCGCTTTTTTGATCGCCTCCGGAATTTGGGCCTGTTCCGTGGCGGTTGGGCCAGCGCCGCCGGACGAGAGATCACCCGCATTGGTGAATTCCCAGGCCCGCGCGCCGTATTTCGAGCGCAACGCTTCAGGCGCTTTGGTCGTGGCCCAAAGGTCCAGCGCGGCCTTCAACTGATCAATCTGGGTGGACACCGCCATAATGGTGAATTGCGTGAGCAATTCCGGGAAAGGATGGCATGTGACGCAACTTTCGTAGGACTCGAGCTTGAATGTGTGGCCGGTGATCGCCGGTTGGTCCGCGCCCTGAGATTCCCCGGTTTGCATGTGGCAAGTGACGCATTGTTTCGCCAGCAACCGTCCGTGACCCGACGTTCCCGCCGGCGCCGTCCCCGCCGGCAGTTCGCCAATGCTCCCGAGCATCATGTTGTACTGCGGCGAGTGATGCGGCGGGCGGGCGGCGCTGTTCCAGGCGGCGCCGCGATGATTGTGGCATTGCGCGCAGACATTGATGTTCGGATCGTACTTGTTCGCGAAGACTTCGGAAGTGGTGAGAAAGTAATCGTTCGTGGAAGCCACTGGATTGCGCAACTGATGCGGATGCGTGGTTTCCTGATGCGGATTGTGGCAGACCACACACGAAACGCCGATGTTGGCATCGCCCGCCACCGCCACCGCCGGGTCGAGCCCCTTGAGCAATGCCAGTCGCGACGAGCCGGAATGACAGCGTCCACAACTGTTGATCCGGCCCGCCGGGTTCATGTCCTCCGTGACGATGGCGTGAGCGGAGGCGGCCCAATCCTCGTATAATCCGGGGTGAGGATAATCCGGTTGATGAACGCCCATGTGACAGCCGCCGCAAAGTTGACCCGCAATCTCGACGCGGGGCCGGACGAGCGGATCATTTTCATTGGCCGCATGCAGGGCCGCAGGACCATGGCAGCTTTCGCACTGTACGCCCGCCAGGTGGGCGCGGCTGGCGTCGTTCTCCTTGAAGCCGGTTGCGGTGCCGTAACACACCGTGTGGCAGGGGAGACAGGATTTGTTGTTCTGCTGGCCAATGTCCTGAAGCGTTTTGTAGGCCCGCGCATGACTGGTATCCAAAGTGGAGGCATGAACGCCGGCATGACATTCCTCGCACGCGCGGTCACCGGCGAATTGCGGCAATGGACCGGACACGCGGAAGAACGCGTTGCTGTAAAGCACGTCAATGGTGGCGGTGTTCGAGAACTGCGGACCGGTCACCGCCTGCCAGTGCGGATCCGCGAGCGATCGTTTGAGCCAGACTTGGTAAGGCCCACAGGAGTTCTGCCAGTTCAATGTGATTTTGTTACTGGCGGTTTGAACGCTCGTGATCAGCGGCACCGTCGGCATGCCGCCCGGTGTCGGAACGGTAATGTGCCCGCGTTCAACCCCGTTGGCGGATGGGCATAGCAGCACAACTGTGCTGACGATCAAGCCTAGCGCGATGGCGCGCGGGTTGCAGGTTGATGAACTTGTCCGGGGAAGCGACCGGAGACCTTTAGTGATGGCTGCGACGGCTTCAGATGTCCTATGGTGGCCCATACGTATGCATCCAACTCTACGCCGTTGGCCGGTTCGGGCTATGCAGATATTGCCCATATCCTCGCGTATTTTGTTGTGCTACTTCTGTTCGGCGGGAGCAGCATCCCATCACCCTCCCCGTGACGCAAGGCCAATGAAAGCGGAAATGCAATTTGAGCGGCGACAACAGCACGGCCGAAAGCAACGCCGCTGCTAGACCGGCGGGGCAAAAAATGGCCGGCTCAAGTTTTCCTCGCCTGCCCCGGCCATCTCTGCTAGACGGAAACCGAAGTATTGGAGATCAGGACACGTGCCATGAAAGGAATCGCGTCGGACAGGATTAACCGGATTGAGACCAAGCAGCCACTGCGATCAGGTGTGCATGCCCGGTCGCAGATCGTCGTTCTGCTGGTTGGCTTGGTGCTTGGGCTTGCGCTGGGTGCGCTCTGGGTGTTTCGCGCCGCAAGTCACAAAGAGCCAACCGGAGTTGCTGAGGCGTTGTCGGAGCGGGCGGAATTCGCCGGATTGACAGAAGCGACGAAGTCAGTCTTGCAGCGTTTGGACACCCGTGTGGAAATCCGCTTTTATTCGCTCCTGGGCGGAACCCGCGCCGCCGAAGCGTTGGAGGATTTTGCCGGTCGGGTGGAAGGATTGTTGTCTGCTTATCAGCGCGCGGGTGGGGGCAAAATCGGGGTGACGCGCATTACTGCCGCGGATCGTGATGCGAAGGCGGCGGCGTTGTCGGATGGCCTCGAGCCGCTCACTGTTGGCCGTGGCGAGCAGGGATATCTCGGCATCGCTGTGGAGGCGCGTCAGGAAAAGGTGGCGTTGCCGCGGCTGCTGGCGGAGTGGGAGCCGGCGTTGGAATTTGATTTAAGCCGGGCCATCGCGCGCGTGAGCGGCGGATCGGCAACCGTCCCGGCGAGTCCGGTGCTCAATCCAGCCCCGGTGGATTCGGTTTCCGCCGAAGAAGTGACCCGCGCGCTGCCCAACCTCGCGGCGTTGTCTCTGGAAGAGGCGACTCAGAAGTTGCGCGAAGCGGCGCTCGAAGAGTTCAAGGCGGCGGTGAACGAAATGCAGGTCAAGGTGAATGAAGCCCAGCAACGCCTCGCAAAGGCACGCGGGCAGAACTCTGAAGCCGAGCTGGCGTCCGCCGTGAAACAACTCCGGCAACTGCAATCGGAACAAAGCGAATCACTCGCGCAAATATCGCGACGACTCCAGGCCCGTATCGCCGCAGTGGAACGGATGAAGGGCACTCAGCCGCAACCTTGATAATTTGTGGGCAACGAGTTGCAGAGTTGCGATTCTGTTCCTGGGTGGGTTCAATTGGGGGTGAGCCGCTAACCGGAACTTGTTCACGCTGCCGTATTGGAGGGTCTGGTCGGCGCACGGCCATTCGCGTGAGGGTTCGCGTGAATTGCGTTAATACTGGCCGCCTGAAGTCAATCATTCCTGCCTCGCCATTTTTCTGGTTGCCGTCTGCCGGGCAAGGGATGTTTGGTTTTTGGCAAAAGCGGAGTAGCTCGTTTCAAGGGCAGGCTTATGCTCACCGCAAGTTGTGTGAAATAGAAAGTTCCAATCCTCAAAAGTGCGATTATGAAAACCCAAGAATCCCGTCATAGATTGTCAGCGCATCTGCTGTCCGTTGCCTTGATGGTTGCCTCCACCTTCACGGTCGTGGCCCAGCAAGGTCAGATCGGTGCGCGCCCCCTGACCCCGCAAGAAATCAAAGATTATGCCCTGCCTGCCGCCACCCAGACTTCCGGCGGTTTGTTCACCGTCGGTTTGGGCCAGCCCGTGTATCTCGAGGCCCAGATCCGAACCACAGTCGCGGCCTCTAATATATTGGGCGTGACTTGGGAATTAACCACCAAGCCGATCGGCTCGGCGGCCACCCTGGAAGCCAGTCCCATTACGGCCAACATGCCCATTTACAGTCCCGGTGATCGCGGATTCTATCAGGTGGCACCTGCGGATGGTCGCCGGATGCTGCGCCCCGATGTCACCGGCCAATACATTGTGACGGCCACGGTGGCGACGAATGGCGGCACGCTGGTGCTCACGCGCGAGGTGACCGGCGCGACGTACCTGGGCAGCCAGACTTGCATGCTTTGCCACAGTGGCGGATTCCTACCCGACATGGTGACGCCGTGGTCCAAGACGCATCATGCCACCGCGCTGACCAATGCCGTGGATGGCCATTACGGCACGCACTTCAACCAAAACTGCATCAAATGCCACTCGGTCGGCTACGACACAAATCCTCTCGCTGTGAACGGTGGGTTTGACGACGTGCAAGCACAGACCGGTTGGACGTTCCCGACCACGCTCACCAATGGTAACTGGCTGGCGATGCCACAATCGTTGCGAGCAAAAGGCAACGTGCAGTGCGAGAGTTGCCACGGCCCCGGCAGCGAGCACGCCACCTCGCTCGGAACTGTGAGCAAGATTTCCGTCAGCTTCAGCGCAGGCGATTGTAACCAGTGCCATGATTCCGAACCGTATCACGTCAAAGGCGTAGAATGGGCCAACTCCCTGCACTCCGAAGCCACCCGCACCCCCACGGGCGAAAGCCGCGCAGCGTGCGTGCGCTGCCATTCGGCGATGGGTTTCACGGATTCCATGGCCGGCCTGCCGCAAAGTCAGCACCGCACAGCCTACGAAGCCATTACTTGCGCCGCCTGTCACGATCCGCATGGCGAGCCGACGAATCCCAGTATGTTGCGCACGGTGGCGCCGGTGACCTTGATGGATGGTGTTACCACCATCAGCAACGCGGGCAAGGGTGCCTTGTGTGTGAATTGCCACATGAGCCGTCAGAACGCCGCCACGTATGTCGAAACAGCAGCGGGAAGTGGCAACTTCGGTCCGCACTATGGTCCGCAAGCGGACATGCTGGCCGGCGTCAACGCCTATACCTATGGCAAGGAAATCCCCAGTTCCGCCCATCGTGAGGTGGTCGAGGATTCCTGCGTGGCTTGCCATTTGCAGAACGTCAGTGCTTCCCATCCCGCGTTCGGGCAGGTGGGCGGCCACACCTTCCGTCCCGGTTGGGACGGCGGCACGCCGGACGACAAATCGGATGACGTTCACCTGACCGGTTCGTGCGTGGACTGTCACGGCAACATTGATACGTTCAACCTCAAGCGCGCGGACTACGACGGCAACGGCGTGGTGGAAGGCGTGCAAACCGAGGTAAAGCACCTGCTCGACAAGTTGGGCAATCTGCTTCCACCACTTGGCTCGCCCACCGTTACGGTCACGGCCAGTTACACGCGCCAGCAATTGCGCGCGGCATTCAACCACAAGTTCGTGTATTACGACGGCAGCTACGGCGTCCACAACGTCAGCTACGCGGTGGGCTTGCTCAAAGCGTCCATCGCCGATCTCACCGGAGATGCCAACGAGGACGGTCTGCCCGATGAATGGCAGATTCAATACTTCGGCTCCGCTGGCCATCCCAACGCCGCACCGAATGCCACACCCGCCGGCGACGGCGTCCCCAACTGGCTCAAGTATGCCTTGGGGCTGGATCCGATGGTGCCGGGCGTGGTGCTGCCGGACGGCGTGGTCTGGGCCAATGCCGGTCCTACCGAGGGTGGAACCGACACGATCCAAATCTACACCGCCGCCGAAGTGGCGTTTAACACCGAAGTGGGCAAGACCTACCAACTCCAGGCCATTTCCAACCTGGGTGGTGGATGGCAGAACGTCGGCGCGCCGGTGGCTGGCACCGGGAACGCGTACAGCTTCGTTACCTCCACCCGGAACAATGCCCAACAGTTCTTCCGCGTGGTCAGCACGCCGTAGTCGTTTGATCTGATTCACCCCCTTCCCGTTTCGGCGGGAAGGGGTTTTTTGTTGCCCGCGCTCGGTTGGACTTGGTTCATCCACGAGCTACTGCCGTGCATCCCGTCAACATAAGCTGTCCAACCTGCCGCCCACGCGTCAACCGCAAGCAGGGTTGATGACCTGTCGCGCGGCACGATTGCAGCCCTCACTCCGTCAAAATCCGTAAGACAATTGACAAGCGCCGTGTAGCGGCTGGCAGCCGGACGGTGAAACTTTGCGGCGTAAATACTGGCGGGCGCGCACCGCCGGTTCATGGCGCCATGCAACGAATCAAACCGGAATGCTTCAAGCCGCTTAACCAGAGTGCAATCCTGCGCACCCTTCAGCGATGTCCGCTGTTCTCCGGCACTGGCGCGGAGGACCTGGCCGCCGTGGTGGAGTTGTCGGAAATGAAATCCGTGGCGCCGGGCGAGTACCTGTTTCGCGAAGGCGGAACGGTGCGCGGGTTTTACGTGGTGCGGCGCGGCGCGGTCAAAGTTCACCGGGTGAATTGGATCGGCCGGGAGCAACTCATTCACCTCTACCGGCCCTTTGAATCGCTGGCGGAGGAAAGCCT
Organism: Verrucomicrobiota bacterium; assembly: GCA_014860005.1. Next base: position 81,045 of record JACZKP010000124.1, read on the forward strand.
GGTCTCCGAGTTGGGTCATCACGCCGACGCGTGTGCCATTGAGCCGACCGAGTTGGTGATGGTCCGGCGCGCGGGCTTTATGGCCCTGCTCAAGGAACGCCCGGAACTGACGATGTGTCTGTTGCGCTCGACGCAGCGGCACCTTTGCCAGCTCATCGAATTGCTGGATGACCTGACCCTCAAGGACGTAAAGACCCGCATTGCCGAATGGCTGGTCGGGCACTGCCCGGATCCGCAAAGCTCCAAACCGTGCAGCATCGAACTGGACACCACCAAACGGGTGCTGGCGGCGGAACTGGGTACGGCCAGTGAAACCTTCTCGCGGGCGTTGGCCAAATTCCGTGCGCAAAAACTGATCTCCACGGACGGCAATTTCGTTACCTTGCATAGTCCCACCCGCCTGGCGCGGTACGTCGCCCGCAACCGTCGCGATTTGCCGGGCATGAACCGGAGTTGATCCCCTGCCGCGACAGTGCGGAAGTGCGTCTGCAAAGCCCCATACTGGGAAAGCTGCTTGTTCCCCACCGCCGTCTTGTGTTAATAGCTTAAGACCAACAACGGCTGTCCCGGAACGGACTTTGGAAGGCCACGACTGCGGTTGGCAGGCAACGAATGAACGAATCTACAATTCAGGCAGGCTCGCAGACGGCCCGACAGAGGACGGCTGACCGAAGCGCCGGTGAACTGACGAGCCGTCAGCGATTTCTCAATGCCTGTCATTGCCGGCCCAATGATCGCCCTCCCGTGTGGCTGATGCGCCAGGCAGGACGTGCGTTGCCGGAATACCGCAAGCTCAAGGAGACGTACACGTTCGTGCAGCTCGTGCAAAATCCGGAACTCGCCGTGGAGGTAACGCTGCAACCCGTGCGCCGGTTCGGGTTTGATGCTGCCATCCTGTTCAGTGACATACTGGTGATTCCTGAAGCGTTGGGGCAGACCTATCGCTTCAAGGAGACGGGCGGGGTGCAGATGGACTTCGCAGTGCAATCGCGCTCGGATATCGAAAAACTCTCCGTTGAGCAGGTATGTGAGAAGCTGAGTTACGTGGATCAGGCCCTGCGAATCCTGCGTCGGGAACTGGGCGATCAAACCGCGCTGATTGGCTTTAGCGGGTCGCCGTGGACGCTGGCGACGTTCATGATGGAGGGCGCCAGCGTTCCCAAATACAGCCGCGCGCTCGCGCTCTTTCGTGAAGACCCGAAGACTTACTTCGCTCTCGCGGAGAAACTCACGGCCGCCGTCGCCGCGTATTTGCAGATGCAGGCGGCTACGGGCGTGGACGCGCTGCAAATCTTTGACAGCCACGGCGGCCATCTGGCACCGACGGAATTTCAGGAAGCCAGCGGCCGGTGGATGCGGGAGATTATTGCTTCGCTGCATCGTAGCCACCCTGGTGAGGAGGCGGGTTCAGCGGCAACCTCGGAGTCCGCCTCGTTACCTCGGCGGCTACTGAAGGTTGCCCCGGTGATTGTTTTCTCGCTCGGCACGCACGGCAACTGGCCGGACTTGGTCGCCTCGGGTGGTAACGTCATCGGCATTGACTGGCAGACCTCGCTGGCGGATGCGCGCAAACATGTTTCCGAGGGCATCGGATTGCAGGGCAACTTGGCGCCGGCTTTGTTGAGTGATGCCACGCCGGAAGGGGTGGCGTGCGAAACCAAGGCAGTGCTCGAAGCCATGCGAGGTCGCAATGGGCATATCTTCAACCTTGGCCACGGTTTGACGCCGGGCGCGAAGCTGGAGAATATCACCGCGCTGGTGGAGACAGTCCGTGCATTCAAATGAGCCCGCCCATGAACGTCCTGTGGCTGCGACGCCTCGTCGCAGCAGGTGGAGGCGACGCCCCCGTCGCCCCTCTCCCGCTGTTTCCCGCGACGGGGGCGTTGCGGTCACCGTCTGCGACCGGGCGTCGCAGCCTCGGTTGGTTCAAAGCGCAAACCCTGACTTGGGGAATTCTCTCCTTGGAACGCGGAGACACAGCGCGGCGAAGCCCCAACCAGAGCGCGGGCCGAAGAAAACCGCAGAAACCGCCGAGACGCGATACACGCCGAGCTTTGTCGAAGCGGATTGTTCTCTGCGTCCATCGCGTCTCTGCGGTTGGATTGCGGCCCCAAGAATCTTCGCAGGCCGCGACGAAGTTGGGAGATAGCACTGCGACGAGCGCACAGAAAGCGCGGAGAGCACAATCTTTTGTGCGCCGAACCTCCCTGTTCTCCGCGTTTCTGGATTTTGATTTGTAGCCGAATGAAGACGCTGAATGTTGATCTCGAACTGGTACGCAAATACAACGTGGCCGGGCCGCGTTACACCAGCTACCCGCCCGCGACAAGATTCACCGACACAATTTCATGGGAGCAACTCGCCCTCAAGCTGGAGGAGAACAACCGCACCGCGCGCGATCTCTCGATCTATTTCCATATTCCGTTCTGCGAAACGCTCTGCTGGTTCTGCGGTTGCACCACGGTCATCACGCTCAATCACGACAAGGGCCGCGACTACATTGATTATCTTGGCCGTGAAGTGGCGCGGATGGCGGCCCAACTCAACCCAGATCGCAAGGTCGTTCAACTCCACTTCGGCGGCGGATCGCCCACGTTCCTTCGGCCAGACGAAATTCGTCGCCTCGGCGAGATCATCCATAAGCACTTCAGTTTTTCGCCCGACATTGAAGCGAGTGTGGAGGTGGACCCGCGCCGGCTTACGCGGGAACACATGGTGGCATTGCGCGAGATCGGCTTTAATCGCGCCTCGATGGGCGTGCAGGATTTCGATCCCCAGGTGCAGCAGGCGATTCACCGCATCCAGCCGCGCGAAATGACGCAGCAGGCGATGGGTTGGATGCGTGAGTTGGGTTATGGCTCGATCAATCTCGATTTGATTTACGGTCTGCCGCACCAGACGCCGGCGTCGTTTAACGAAACGCTTGATACCGTGCTGATGATGAAACCCGACCGGCTGGCGGTGTTTAGCTACGCGCACGTGCCGTGGATCAAGCCGTCACAAAAAATTCTGGAGCAAAAAGTCCTGCCCACGCCGGAATCGAAATTGCAGGTGCTCAAGCTGGTCATCGAGCGCCTCACGGCGGACGATCAATATGTCTATATCGGCATGGACCATTTCGCGAAGCCGACCGACGAACTCGCCGTGGCGCAGCGCAACAAGCAGTTGCAGCGGAATTTTCAGGGCTACAGCACGCGGGCCGGCTCGGACATTTACGCCTTCGGGATGTCCGGCGTGTCGCAAGTGCCCGATGCCTACTGGCAGAATGAGAAGGAACTACCGAAGTATCAGGCTGCGGTGGACGCCGGACGCGTGCCGTTGCACAAGGCGTATTTCGTGACCCCGGAAGACAAAATCCGCCGCGAAACCATCATGCGCGTAATGTGCGATCTCTCGCTCGATTTTGCTGCCATGTCGCGGAAGCTGGGCATCAACTTTGAACAACACTTCGCCAGTGAGCTGGCGTCCCTCGCGCCCTTCGCGGCTGACGGACTGGTGCTCCGCACGGCTGACGGTTTGGAAGTCACGGACGCCGGCCGCTTGTTCATCCGCAACATCGCCATGTGTTTTGACAACACGCTGGCACCCGCCGGCGAACGGCGGCACTCGAAAACGATTTAGTTGGTGAGCGGTTTAGTTCTTTCGCAGGCAGCCAGTCGGCCGGGGTGGAAAATCTGTTGTCCGGCCGTTTGCGATTGACGAGAATGGCAGCGCGATGGCGTTCAAAGATTTCCCAGATCAGGAGCAGGGCGTGCAGTTGCTGCAACGCTCGTTGCAGCGTGGCCGGCTGGCACATGCCTATCTGTTCACCGGACATCAACTCGACGAATTGGAGGCGCTGGCCCGTACGCTGGCCAAGACCCTCAATTGTTCCCAGCCGGTGCGGGCCGGGGACGGCGGCGTGGGGATTGATAGCTGCGATGGCTGTCTGAGTTGCCGAAAGATCGAGCAAGCCAATCACGCAGATGTCCATTGGGTGCGGCCGGAGTCAAAGTCGCGCGTCATCGTCGTGGAACAGGTGCGCGAGTTGATGCAGGAGATCAATCTCAAGCCGGCCGAGGCGGAATATAAAGTCGCGGTCATCGTCGCGGCGGACCGGTTGAACGTGCAGGCGGCGAATGCCTTTCTCAAGACCCTCGAAGAGCCGCCCGCAAAGTCGGTGTTGATTTTGTTGAGTACCGAGCCGCAACGGTTGTTGGAAACGATTTTGTCGCGTTGTTTGCGGTTGAATTTTGCCGGGGAAGGTCCGTTGCGTTTTGACGCCGCCCAGTTGGAATGGCTGGCGAAATTCAGTGAACTAGCCGGGAAAGAGCAGAAGAGTCTCCTGGGTCGCTACCGGTTGATGGATGTGTTGCTCCAGCGATTGAGCGGAATGAAAACGGCGGTGGAGGAAGCGCTGACCGCCCGCTCGCCGCTCGAACGTTATGAGGACGTGGAAAAGGATTTGCGCGAGAAGTGGGAGGACGAATTGAAAGCGGCCATCGAGGCGGAATACCGTCGGCAGCGGACGGACGTGCTGCTGGCGGTGCAGTGGTGGTTGCGCGATGTCTGGTTGCACACGCTGGCGGGCGGGCAGGAGTTGCTGAACTTTCCCCAACTCACGGGTGCGGCCCAGGTGGCAGGCCGCATCACGGGCCGGCAGGCGCTGGAGAATTTGCGGGTGCTGGAGCAAACCCAGCGGCTGCTATACACCAACGTGCAGGAATCGCTCGCGCTGGAGGTGGGCTTGTTGAAACTCCACCTGTAGTTGCCGACACGCTGAACGAACGAAACCCTGATGGCTTCGGACAGTCAAACAACCGGACGAACGCCGCCACGGCTTCCGCCGTGGGTCTTTTCGGCCATTATGGGGGCATTTCTGGGGCTGGCTCTGCTGAAATTCTGCAACCCGCCGATCATGGAGAAACTGGTCCAGCCGCCGGCCGGGTTTGCGGAATGGCTGTTAAGCGCCTGGCCGATTCACATTGGTTATTGGCTGCTGGCACTGGTGGTCGTGGTCGGATTTTTCGTTGCTCAATTCCGGGTCAACGTGCCGAAGTGGCTGCTCGCGCTGCCATTGGCGTGGCTGGGCTGGCAACTGCTTTCCGCAGCCCAGAGTGTGGATGCTGATTTGACGAGGCCGACCCTGAAACACTTTGCGGCGTGCGTGGTTTGCTTCTACCTGGGTGTGTTCTGTTTGAGTCGGGACAAGTCAGGCCGGGCGTTGTGGGTTGGCATTGTGGCTGCGCTAGGCGTCGTCTTTCTGGTGGGCATTGAGCAGCATTTTGGCGGGTTGGAGGAAACGCGCCGGTATTTCTATACCTACCTTTATCCCCAACTGGAAACCGTGTCGCCGGACTATTTGAAGAAGATCTCGAGCGACCGCATATTCTCGACGCTGTTCTATCCCAACGCGCTGGCCGGGGCCATTCTGCTTTTGCTGCCGCCAGCCTTGGTGATGGTGTGGCGGTATTTCGGCCGATTGACGGTTGCTTCGCGGATTCTATTGGCGGGTTTGTATGGCGGGGCAGCATTGGGTTGTTTGTATTGGTCCGGCTCCAAAGGCGGCTGGTTGCTGGCATTGACTCTAGTGTTGGTAGTTTTGCTGCACTTGCGCTGGTCGAATCGTGCCAAATGGCTGCTGGTGGGCACGGTGTGTGTGTTGGGCATTGCCGGCTTTCTGATTCGCTACGCGACGTTCTTCGAGCGCGGGGCGACGAGTGTGGGCGCGCGGTTTGATTACTGGCGGGCGGCCGCGCAAACCACAGCCGCCCGCCCGCTATTCGGCACCGGCCCAGGCACCTTCTCAATCGCCTATCAAGCTGTCAAAAAGCCCGAATCCGAGATGGCACGGTTGACGCACAACGATTACCTGCAACAGGCCTCAGATTCAGGATTGCTGGGCTGCGTGACGTACTCGGGTTTCATTGTCTGCCTTTTGATTTGGGGTTATGCCAGACCGGTGGGACAGGAGGGCATCCTCAGATTTGCCGTTTGGCTGGGATTGCTGGGCTGGGCGCTTCAAGGATTGTTGGAATTCGGCCTCTACATCCCGGCGCTGTCTTGGACCGCGTTTTCTCTGGGAGGATGGCTGCTCGCCACCGGCACGGGACGGCTCGACAAAGTCGCTGGCAGTGCGTAAGCTCCGCTTCGTCCGATGAAAATTCTGTTCTTGAACGGCCCAAACCTGAACCTTCTCGGGCAGAGGGAAACTGGGGTTTATGGAAAAGCGACACTGGCGCAGATTGAGAGCGAAGTTCGAAAGCGAGCTGCCGCCTCGGGCGCGGAGGTCGAATTCAGGCAAACCAACGCCGAGGGCGAGTTAGTGACTTGGATTCAAAATGCGCCGGGAGCGTGTGACGTTGTCGTCTTGAACGCTGCGGCTTACACACACACCAGCATCGCACTGCGGGACGCAATTGCGGCGATCAAGCTGTCGGTGATTGAGATCCATCTCTCCAACATTCACGCTAGGGAGGAATTTCGGCATAAGTCGCTGATTGCGCCGGTTTGCCGGGGTCAGATCAGTGGATTTGGCCCCCATTCCTACACATTGGCGCTAATTGCGTCGCTTAACGTTAACGAAACAGAATCCACGGTCTAAAGCTTGATACATAGTGAGGTTTTATGGGGTTTTGTCATTTGAACTGGCCTTCCAATTTGCCACTTGACGGTGATTTTCACGCGCTCTATGCTCCGGTCAACTTAAACAACGTGACAAGCAGAGTCGAAGTTCGGCATCTGCTTTTTTAGTTAAGAGGCGCATGGGCTGGACTTGGTGTGGCAAATGGGACTTTAACGATTAAAGAATGTGGACTTAAAAGACATCAAGGCAATCATTGACCTGATGAGGAAGAACTCCGTGTCGGAGTTCGAACTCGAAAAGCAGGATTTCAAGATCAGGCTGAAGCGGGGCGGGAATGGCGGTGGCCCAATCGCGCCCTATGACGAGGCCCCGGTGGTGACATACGCCTCGCCGGCGCTTCCAGTTTCCGTGGCTCCGGCCGCTGCGGCTGCCCCTGCAATTAATGAGGTGGAGATCAAGTCGCCCATGATCGGAACCTTCTACCGCACACCTTCCCCAGAGTCGGCCAACTATGTCGAGATCGGCTCGGAGGTCAACCCGGACACGGTGGTTTGCATTATCGAGGCCATGAAAGTCATGAACGAGATCAAGTCCGAGGTCAAAGGCGTGATTACGCAAGTGCTCGTGGAAAACGCCAAGCCGGTGGAATTTGGCCAACCCTTGTTCAAGGTCCGTCCTACATAGTAATACGGGGGCTGCTGTCCGTCGGCCAATACGGGAAGTTTCCTCTAACCATCCATGTTCGAAAAAATCCTGGTAGCCAATCGCGGTGAAATTGCGGTGCGCATCATCCGCGCCTGCAAGGAGCTTAATATCCGCACGGTGGCGGTGTATTCGGAGGCGGATGCAAACTCGATGCACGTGCAGTTGGCCGACGAGGCCATTTGCATCGGCAGAGCGCCCTCCAGTGAGAGTTACCTGCGAATTGACCGGATTGTGAGTGCCGCGGAGATTGCCGACGTGGACGCCATTCATCCGGGCTACGGCTTTCTGTCCGAGAACGCCCACTTTGCGGATGTTTGCGAGAGCTGCAACATTCGCTTCATCGGTCCGAGTTCCCGCGCCATGAATGCGTTGGAGGATAAAGCCGTGAGCCGGGCGCTGGCCAAGAAAGCCGGGGTGCCAACCCCGCCAGGTTCGGAAGGCGTGGTGGAAAACGAGCAGGACGCCGTGGCGGTGGCCAAGCGCATTGGCTACCCCGTAATGATCAAGGCGGTGGCGGGAGGCGGCGGACGGGGTATGCGGGCGGCGCATAACGATGTTTCCCTGGTAAAAGGGTATCACGCGGCGCGCACGGAAGCCGAAAAGGCTTTTGGCAACTCCGAGGTTTACGTCGAAAAACTGATCGAGAATCCCCATCACATCGAATTCCAGATTCTGGGCGATCAGAAAGGGCGCATCATTCACCTGGGTGAGCGCGATTGTTCCATCCAACGCCGCCACCAGAAACTGGTCGAGGAAACGCCATCCCCGCTCATCGAAAACAAATTCAAGAAGCTGCGCGAGAAAATGGGCAAGGCGGCCGTGAAGCTGGCGGAAACCGCCAATTACACCAATGCCGGCACTGTTGAATTCGTTGTAGACAGCCAAGGCAACTTCTATTTCTTGGAAGTCAACAAGCGCATCCAGGTGGAACATCCGGTGACCGAGGAAGTCACCGGGTTTGATTTGGTGCGTGCCCAAATCATGATCGCAATGGGCGAACCGCTGCGGATTTCCCAGAGTGACGTGCAATTCAAGGGCCACGCGATTGAGTGTCGCATCAATGCCGAGGATCCCTTCGACGATTTCCGGCCCAGTCCCGGGCGGATTGAGATGTATTACCAGCCCGGCGGACGCGGGGTGCGCGTGGATTCCCACGTTTACGCCGGCTACACCATCCCGCCCACGTATGATTCGATGATCTCCAAACTCATCACCTATGGCAAAGACCGGCGCGAAGCCATGGATAAGATGAGCCGTGCCTTGGGCGAATACATGATTGCAGGGGTCAAGACGACCATCTCTTTCCAGCAGGCGATTCTTCAGGACCCCAATTTCCGTCGCGGCGTTTATTCAACCAACTTTGTTGAACAGCTCCTGAGCGGCGCCCGGCGGGAGTTGATCGAAGAGAAGACGTGACATTCGTTGGGGCAAACTTGAGCCGCCGCCGGTCGGTCAAAAACTGAGAGCTGGGACTGAATCTTCCGGTCAGTCCCTGACTTTCCTGCCAAAAATGGACGGATGTCTTCACATCGCGCAGACACAGTTCCAGCCGCCAGCGCCGCAGATAACCCAAATTTCATGGATGAGGCGGGGGCGGAGATGTAAGGCGTTGATTTGCAGGTCAACGATCCAATAGGTCTCCACTATGTTTTTGACTTCGTCTCTCGGGTTCTGAGGGCCGCCACCGCCTGCGCGGAGCGAATGCGCGG
>JACZKP010000125.1 GCA_014860005.1 Verrucomicrobiota bacterium
GCAAAAAGCCAACCGGAGCGGCCGGGAATGCCAGCAGCGGCCCGGCGAGCGGGCCGCAGACCCTCGGTATTAGCAGCGACCGGGGACCGCAATAGTTTCCACTCCTTCAATCGGTTTTCTAAGTCCGACAAATTCCTAGCCAAGGGTGCAACACCACTGTTTTGGTGAGCGCGTCCATTTCGATGTGGTTCACAAACCGTTGCCAACCTTTTACCCAAGTCCGGCCACCAGTGCAAGGAAGGTGGCATCGAATTCATCGGATAGTTTTCGGCAAGGATTCGCTCGTCGCGGGATTCAAACGGAGTGCGCGTCTGCGCCCGTCGCCGCGGCGCCGGTTCAGAGCCGCCTGTGCGATCCATTCAACTGCGTAATGAGCTTGAATGGCGGCCGTGCGCCAGCACCGGCTTGCGGGAATTTCTCGAAGGCACAGCGCGGAATCTTCGTCACGACGTAATCAATGCTCGGCTCGAAGTTCGCGGGGGGGCGAACTGATTTGCGCACTGATTTGCGTTGGCCAGTTTCCTCAACTCCACTACCCTCCTCAGCCATGACCACCATTGATGAAATCGCCCCCGACATTTTCCGGCTCTCCATTTACGTTCCGGCCTTCGACATGCAGTTCAATCACTTCCTCGTGCGTGATGACCAACCGCTGCTTTTTCACGCCGGGTTGAAGGGAATGTTCCCTGCCTTGCGGGAAGCCGTTACCACGCTGATTGACCCGGCAAAGCTTCGGCATATCGCTTGGAGTCATTTTGAATCCGATGAATGTGGCGCGCTCAACGACTGGCTGCAACTCGCGCCCCAGGCCCAGCCGGTCTGCACCCTCGTCGGCAAGCTGGTGAGCGTGGACGATTTCTCCCTCCGCCCCGCGTTTGGCATGACGGCGGATGACGTTCTCACCACCGGCAAGTATCGCTATCGGTTCTATCGTTCGCCGCACATTCCGCATGGTTGGGATGCGGGCGTGCTGTTCGAGGAGACGCGCAAAACGTTGTTCTGCTCCGACCTCTTTCATCACTTCGGCAACGTTGCTCCCGTGACCTCGTCGGACTTGATCGAGCCGACGCAGAAGGCGATGCAACAAATGCAGCAAGGCCCGCTGGCCGGCTACATGCCCTACACGTGCCAGACCGATGGCGTCCTGCGCACGCTGGCCGAACTCAAACCGGAAACGCTGGCGGTCATGCACGGCTCGTCCTACCTCGGCAAAGGCAACCGGCTGCTCACCGACTTGGCGGGAGTGATCAAAGCCGAATTCGACAGAGCGTAAACGATGCGCCCCGGTCGTAGCGCAGGTTGGCAGACTGCGCTGGCGCCGATTGGTAAGCGGCGGTGGCGAAAAAAGGCCGGACGCGCTGCAGGTTGGCACCTGCCCTACGCTGGAGCGCGACTGTGTCCGCAGGACCAGTCGCAGCGGATGGATGGGCGGAGGTGATGCAACGCCTTCAGCGTTGATGAATGGGTGGGGACGGTTTTCCGGGGTAGCCCCGCAAGCTTTCGGGGCAACTGCTGGGCTGATGGATTTGAATCTCGTTGGGATTCGTTGACGGAAGCGCGGGGAAAATGCGCGGCGGTGGGAAATGACTGGCGACCCAACCTCCCTGCTCGACCAATTCTATTTTACCTCAGAAGCAGCGCGATAGCGGTGCGGAAATACGACGCGGAACGTCGTGCCCGCTTCCGCCGAGCTGGCAATTTCCAGACTCGCATCGAGCAATTCGCACAGGCGCTTTACAATCGAAAGTCCGATCCCTTCGCCGGGGTCGTGATGGGTGGCTTTGGTTCGGAACGAGGTGTCCCCGGGGGCGGCCAGCACCTGCGAAGTTTCGCCCTTGATGGCCGCGGACTTCTCATCCGATTCCTTCGCGCTCGCAGTGGCTTCCTGCAAGCCAGCCTTCATGGACTGACCGGAATCAGACGTCATGCCCGGGCCGGTATCCTTGACCATCAACCACCAATTTTCTTTCTCCTCGCCCCAGCTTACCATGACGCCGCCGTCATGGGTGTATTTGAGCGCATTCACCAGCAAATTCTTTGCAAGCCTTCGGACCTTGTCGGCATCGCCCTCGACGGCCAGACGCAACGGTCCTTCCGTCTTCAGGAACAGTTTGCGCTCGCGGGCCAACGGCTGGTTGCCCTCGCACAACTTTGCGAGCAACTCGCCGGCATCGAAGGCGGCAAGCTTCCGTTCCTCCTGACCGGCTTCCAGCCGCGCGAGTTCCATCAGTTCCCCCAGCATCGTGTTGAGTCCCTGCACGGCCCGCTGGAGGAACGCCCCGGATTCGATCCGGGCGGTATCCCCCATGTCGATCCGGCTGGCTTGCGTCACGGCGATGCTGACGCCGAGCACATCGCTGTTGAGATCATGGACTGCCTGATGGAGCAACGTGGCGCGGCGCCGCTCCAGTTCGTTGACGGTGTCCAAGGCGTCCATCAGGTCGCCCACGCGTCCGGCGGCTTCCGCCTGTTGCATGCGCTGATATTGGCCGGCGCTCTCGCGGATCGTGTCATTGATCAGGTGGAGCAACTGCCGATACGCCTCCACCAACGTTGCGTGCTCCAACTCGGGATGCGCGGCGGCGATGCTGCCCAATTCCTCGAACAAGCATAACTGGAGGTGGCCGCATTCCCCGATGAGTTCCTGCAACCGATAGCCCTGCTGCCAGCGATGCAAGCCGTGTTTCACCCCTTCCTCTTTTTTGTCAACCTCGGCCGCCTGGGCATTCGCCCCGCCCGGACGGGAGCGCAGCTTGAATTGGTAAGCGTCGAGGATGGCCGGAATGTGATCGAGGAATTGCCCGAGCGTGAGCGCCCGCCCGGTTAATTGTTCCGGATCAGCGCGATCCAGCTTGCGCCAGGCCAGGAGGATAGCATCCCGGCGCGCGGCCAAGATATCACTTAGGGCAGCCAACTGCTGGCTCGGGGTCAGAGCCATAATTGGGTCAATGCGGTGGTCAACGGTGTTATTTCCATTCAGCGCAACAGTGTGATTCTCCAAGTCGGCAGAGTCAATGCGCGCGATTGTCCGTGCCGCTGTCGGCCCGAGGAATGGTGGCCGTGCGCAGCACCTACGCTGGGTGAATGGGCAAGATGAAAACTACTCTGGAGGAGTTGTGTCGGCGGAGGGCGAACCGCGAAAGACGCCAAATACGCGAACAAGAATTCGATTTTAACTTTCGCGTGGTGCATGTGGTTCGCGGTTGAATCAGGTGGCTGCAAAGATTCCGTTCCGGATGGAGCTTTCGGACGGAGCGCGCCTGTGTCCGCAGGACCAGTCGCAGCGGGTGGATGGGCGGAGGCGGTTGAAATATCTTGCGGCGGGGGTTTGTTGGTGGGCGGCACGCAAACACGCGCGGCTGGTCCCGCCTTGCCCGCCGTGCTCCCACCCGCAAGGCGTTTACTACCGCTCCCTCTTCACTTTTTCGTATTCCGAAAGGGCCTTCGGCATCAAATCTTTGAGGTCTTCAATGCGGCGGTCATGCGACGGATGCGTTGATGCGAACTCAGACGGTTGAGCGTCGCCTGCTTTACTCATCCGTTCCCAGAACGTAATCGCCTCGCGCGGGTCATAGCCGGCGCGCGCCATGTAAATCAAACCCATCTGGTCCGCTTCAGTCTCATGCTCGCGACTGAATGGCAGCAGCACGCCGTATTGCGCCCCCGCGCCGAGCGCGGCCATGATCGTTTGCCGTTCGCCAGAATCCATGTTCCCCATCGAAAAACTGGCGCCGGCCATAGCCGTTTGCGCGAGGCTGGTGCGTAGCAGACGTTGCGAGCCGTGCCGCGCGATCGCGTGCGCCATTTCGTGGCCCATCACCGCAGCCAGTCCGTCCTCGGTTTTCGTGTAGGGGAGAATGCCGGTGTAAACGGCGATTTTCCCGCCGGGCAAACAGAATGCATTCGCCTGCGGACTATTCACCACGCTGACCGCCCATTTGAAATCCTTGGCGTCATCCCCCGTCGCCCGCGCGAGCCGTTCCGCGACCCGGACGACCAGATCGTACTCCGGCCCGCGCTCGACCACCTCCAATTGCGACAGCACTTCGCAGAAAACTCTGCAGGCCCAAAGTCTCTTCCTGTTCGGAGGAAAGCGCCACCCGTGCGCTTCGGCCCGTGATCGGATTCGTGACCTTTTCCGAACCGAAATATTGAAAAAGCATTACCCCTACAGCGATGAGGATGGGAAATATGATGAACTTACGTCGGCGCATAGATTTTGGTCTCTGGAACGGACCTTAATGCAATCGGAATATTATTCAATGGGTGAAGGACCCCAGAGTTGGGATCAGCGGATAGCGGATCGAGCTCCGGTATGGCGGCGGTGCTGCGTCGCCAGAGTGGGAGGTGGCACTGCCACCAGCAACGCCGCCGTACCAAACAACCGCAACGCGGTTGCAGCGTTCAGCCCAGCGTTGGCCGACGCAATTGGTGGCCGTGCGCAAGCACCTACGCTGGGTGACGAACGGAAATGAAAACACTCTGAAGGAGTTGGAGCAACCGATTCCTCGTAGCGGCTTTCGGGAGAAAGCCGGATTCTCCTGGCAAATGAAGATGGCGGCTCTCTGCCGAGAAGCCGCTACGCCCGTTTTGCAGCGTTGATGAATTTGTGGGTGACGGTTTCCCAGGGTAGCGCCAAATGCTTGCGGGGCGACTGCTGGGTTGATGGATTTGACTTGAGACGTTTGGGAAACCGCGAAAGGGGTTTGGCGAAGCCAAAGGCCGGTCAGGACCGAACGAGCGGGAGCGAGTGAGTCCATCCCGTTGGGATTCGCGGACGGAGTGCAGCAACGCCTAAATCAATTCGGCCTGAGTTAAACGCGGGGCAACCGGGGCAGAGCTTGGAGCAGTGGTTCGCCTGTTTCCAAGCGAACCAACGTCCAAAGCCAGCGACATCGTGCTCTTAAAACAACCATGAAGATAAGCAGCAAGTGACACCGCTTTCGCCCAAGGTTTATTCTTTTCCAAAGTCATGTAGGACTGTGGTGGCGTGAGGTGTTCTTTGACCAAATGAGACATTTGAATCAAAGAAAGCCCATTTCGATAAGGCCTTACGTCATCAAGTTCGATGGCATAAAGCTCATCAGTGCCGGCGGCGTAAGCATCAAATTCGGCACGAGAACAACCAACCTGATCATGGAATCGCTCCCATATCACTTCAGGCTTGTTGGTTACGACGCCAGCAATGCGCGCTTCCCCGATTAAGCACATTACCGGAGCAGAGGCATAAATATTGATTCTGTGGCCAATCCAGCGAGTCGAAAATTTCCGCCGCAACTCAACGGTCTTTTTCCGGCGCATGATTCGCTCCGCGAACTCTGGCTTAACGCTCATCAAAAGTTGATTGTCGCTTGAGAATCCTCCGAATGAATACATATCAGCGAGTTTCGGGATTTTATGGAGCACTGAACTCCAAACTTCTGGGAACGTCGCCGAACACGCCAACTCGCGATCAAGAAGCCTATATTGCGCTTCCGCCAACTCCGCCGAACGAAAGCCAAATGATTGGAAGAAGTGGCCTTTCTCCTTCCAAAGCGATTCTGGCAAGGTGAAGTGGATGCCCTTGGCGAGGTCGCGAATTTCCAACGCCATCAGTGAGAAAAAAACCTCGCCCAAATTGGATTCTTGAATGTCTTCGTGAAGCCGCAGATGGCAAAACTTCGCGTTGCTCCCCTTTTTCACCACGGCTGAAACCGCAGGTTTCTCGTTAAGGTAGCCAATGAAAGCAACACGCTCGTCCTGACGGATGCCCGGCAACACCTTGCTTGAATACCAACGCTCGATTTCGGGGTACATCCGCTGGTTGGCCAGAATCAAATCCTCGAACTTCGCGAGGTGATCCGATTTACAGCGCACATCACCTTCAGCGAGCCGGACGATTTGAAAATTCTCTTTCACACACAAAGCTGCACTCATACTTGCATCGCTCAAATTAATTTAACACCTAATTCTCGGTTTGTTATTCACAGCCATTCACAAGGGCTAAAAAATCCAGACAATTTTAGCTTTTGGTTCTCATAGCCACTTTTTCTGCGATTTAATTTTTGTTTTGGAGGTTTGCAGTCCTCAGACATTCTATAAAATGTAAGTCGCGCCATCTTTTCACCGTCAGTAAGCGTCACCTTTACATCGTGGCCCCGAACCTCAAAAATGAGTGGAGTTCCAGTTTGTCCATCGTCACGTTCGCGTCCGAAAAATGGATGTACAAAACCGGCATAATGAATCCGCATTTCTCCGATTGTCTCGTCAATAGCCCTGCAATAAACCGCTATACCGCCAGGCAACGAGATTTTTTCCTTTGAAAGTAGAATGTGAAAAGCGTTTTTCTTGAGTCTGATGGAATTTTTGGGGCCGCTTTCGGCAGGAACTTGGTCGGATTTCATCAAACTCCATAGTTTTTTTGTATTTGTGGTCGCACCTCTCCACAATGGAATGACGTCCGGTTGATTAGAAGTTGCGCGAAACGCACAACCTCCAATTGAAGGGTCATTCTTCAAATCCACTGAAAGAGATCCATCTTGGAAAGTGCTACCTTGTAAAACAGTGCCAAACAATTCTCGTGCGCTGATTTCGCAGTCACAGGGCTTGCCATAAAAGAGGCGCAACTGTGACAAAGCAATCCCAGGCTTGACTCGCACGCGGAAGGTAATCGAAGTGATCTCGAGATACATTTGGCCGGTCGGGTGATGAAGATCATCAGGAGCGAAGCCCTCATAAGTATTCATACCATCAACAATAAGGCGCGCGAGCACATCAACTCGCCCTACAGAGCTTCTCGCGGTTGCTTGCCCGTAAATTTCCTTCGAAGTTAGCAGTTTTGATCCGAGGCGTTCATTAAGGCGGAAAACATAAGTTTGCTTAGGCTCCAGCAAATAGTGGGGGCGTTTACCCAACGGTTTCGCAAAATTTTTATTATTAAGAATTTGATCGTAGGTTTCACCGAATGGTTTAATACATCCCTCCAACATTTGATATCCTTCATCCGACAATGTCAGGTCAATAGCTGAGTAGTCGATCGGATCATTTTCATCAGAAATATCCTCAATCCATCCCGGTTTGCAGAGTTGTGTAAGTTGTCCCTTGGAAAGAGCACCGGGAACCCATTTGTTTAGAGGTGAAATGCTCATCGCGCAGCGCGAGTCTAGTAAATCATTATTGAAGTGCAATGATATGGCGCGTCAGTTTTTAGCCCCCGCCAGTTCTTCCTCAAAATCCACAATCTCTTTGATCTGCACCAAGAACCAGCGGTCAATTTTCGTGAGGTTGAAAATCTCCTCGATGGTGAAGTCGGCGCGCAGGGCGTGGCGGATGAAGAAGATGCGTTCGGCGTTGGGTACGCTCAATTTGCGGCTGATGACGTCGCGCGGGAGGATGTCGCGGTCGCCATAGATTTCCGTGCCGATGCGCCAGGGCTTGCCGTCGCCGCCCAGGCCGCTGCGGCCAATCTCCAATGAGCGCAGGCATTTTTGCAGGCTTTCCTTGAACGTGCGCCCGATGGCCATCGCTTCGCCCACGCTTTTCATCTGCGTGGTGAGCGTGGGGTCGGCTTGCGGGAATTTCTCGAAGGCAAAGCGCGGAATCTTGGTGACGACGTAATCAATGCTCGGCTCGAAGCTCGCGGGGGTTTCGCGCGTGATGTCGTTCTTGAGTTCGTCGAGCAGGTAGCCGACGGCGAGTTTGGCGGCGATCTTGGCGATGGGAAATCCGGTGGCCTTGGAAGCCAGAGCCGAACTGCGGCTGACGCGCGGGTTCATCTCGATGATGACCATGCGGCCATTCTCCGGGCTGACGCCGAACTGGATGTTCGAGCCGCCGGTCTCGACGCCGACGGCGCGGATGACGGCGAAGCTCTGGTCGCGCATGATCTGAAATTCCTTGTCGGTCAGCGTCTGGATGGGCGCGACGGTGATGCTGTCGCCGGTGTGAACGCCCATGGGATCGAAGTTTTCGATGGAGCAGATGATGACGCAGTTGTCGGCCTTGTCGCGCATGACTTCCATCTCGTATTCCTTCCAGCCGAGGAGGGATTCTTCGATGAGGATTTCGTTCACGGGCGAAAGTTCGATGCCGTTCTTGGCGATGGCTTCAAATTCTTCCTGATTGTAACCGATGCCGCCACCCGTGCCGCCGAGGGTGAACGCGGGGCGAATGATGAGCGGGAACTTGCCGATCTTCTTCGCGACCGCAAGGGCTTCATCCATGTTATGCGCCGTGCCGGAGATGGGAACGTCGAGGCCGATGCTCAACATGAGGTCTTTGAAGATCTGGCGGTCTTCGCCCTTCTGGATGGCCTCGGCTTTGGCACCGATCATTTCGATGCCGTATTTTTCCAGGACGCCGTTCTCGTGGAGTTTCATTGCGGTGTTGAGCGCGGTCTGGCCGCCGAGTGTAGGCAGGAGGACGAGTTTGCTGGGTAGAACAGGCGTCGCGCCTGTCTCTGACTTTTTACTCTGTTCAGATGGAGACAGGCGCGACGCCTGTCCTACGGGAACGCCCATCCGCCGCATTTCTTCCAGCTCGCGCACAATGATTTTCTCCACGCATTCGGGCGTGATGGGTTCGATGTAGGTGCGGTCGGCGAACTCCGGATCGGTCATGATGGTGGCCGGGTTGGAGTTGACGAGGACGACGCGGTAGCCTTCTTCCTTGAGGGCTTTGCAGGCTTGCGTGCCGGAGTAATCGAACTCGCACGCCTGGCCGATGATGATCGGGCCGGCGCCGATGATGAGGACGCTGTGGATGTCGGTGCGTTTAGGCATTTTTCAGTTGGTTCTGCCGGCGGGACGCGCGCCAGCACACTTCAAACGGCCCAGATGAAACACGGATTTGCCTTTGAAAGCGAGAGGGAAAAACGCCACTGGAAAAATCCCAAGCTCAAAGGCCAAACGCTGAAAGAAATCCGAAAGCCGAACGTGAAGTGAACCGGTGGTTGGCCACCCGGACTTCGGGTTTCGTCATTTGGGTCTGCCCTGCACCGTGCCGGTCATGGGCACAAAGCGCACGGGCAGGACGGCGCGGCGTTCCAGTTTCTCGCCGCGTTTGGTGAGGAGGATCAAATCCTGGTTTCCCGCAGGGCCGACGGGGATGATCATTCGCCCGCCATTTTTGAGTTGATCCACCAACGGCTGCGGCACGTTCTCGGGCGCGCAGGTGACGATGATGGCGTCGAAGGGCGCGGCTTCCGGCCAACCCTTGTAGCCATCACCCGCGCGCACGAAGATGTTCGTGTAGCCGAGCCGTTTCAGGTCGGCCTCGGCGCGTTGGGCGAGCGGTTCGACGATTTCAATCGTGTAAACTTCCTTCACCAGTTCGGCGAGCACGGCGGCCTGATAACCCGAGCCGGTGCCGATTTCGAGCACGCGCTCGGTCGGCTGGGGATCTAGCTGCTCGGTCATGAAGGCGACGATGTAAGGTTGCGAGATCGTCTGGCCATGACCGATGGGCAACGGGTGGTCACCATACGCCTGGTGACGAGACTGTTCCGGCACGAGTTCGTGGCGGGGAACTTTTTCCATGACCGCCAGCACGCGCGCATTGGTGATGCCGCGTCCCGGTCCCGATAGTTGTTCTTGAACCATGCGTTTGCGTTCGACGGCGAACCGATCCTCGGTGGTGCTTACGGCACCGTTGGCCGGGCCGTGCCCACAACTCCAGAGGAACGCGAACCCCGGAACAAGTGCAAGCCCCAAAAAGTGGTTCAAGCAATGGCTTTTCATGCCCCCAATCTACTCCGCTTTCTGGCGCCGGCCATAGGCAATCCGCCAGGCCACGAAGCCGATCCCGAGGGTAGCCAACCCGGCCAGACTCGGCCCCGGATTGCCGGCGATGCTGAATCCCGATACCGCCAGAACGAAAATGATGAACAAAGCCGGCACCCAAGGCCAGCCGGGGACATGCACGACCGATCCTTCCTTAAGCCGCACCCTGATCAGCCCCACCACTGCCGCGGCTGAGGAAAGCCCCAGCGTAAATCCGATGTAAGTGAGTAATTGCGAAAGCTCGGCCGACCACAGGATGGCCAACCCCAAAAATGTCTGAAACAGAATTGCAGCGCGTGGGGGGCCTTGCTGCGGGAACCGGAGAAACCCTGGCAGGTAACCATCCTCTGCCATGCGCGCATAGACGCGCGGCCCCGCCATCAACAAGGATGACACTGACGTGGCCAATGCTATCGCAATGAGCGCAGTCGTGAAATCGGCAAAAGCGGCGCCTCCGATGGCCTGAGCTGCGATTCGTCCCACTTCAGGTTTGCCAGCGAGCACTTCAACCGGTGCCGCATAAATAAACACGGTATTCAATGCCAAATAAAGCGCCATCACCACGGCGGCACCCCAAATCATGGCGCGAGGCACATTGCGCTCCGGGTCGCGAATTTCTCCCCCGATATAGATGGCCGCGTTCCACCCGGAGTAGCTGAAGGAAATCCACACCAGCGCCACCGCAAAGGCCGCGATGGGAAACCCTTCCGTCGAAGCGGCGGGCGCTCCCGGCTCCAGCCGGGTTGCCGCCACTCCCACCAGACCGGCAATCAACAGCAATTTGGCCAAGACGGCGCAGTTTTGAACCCAGGCCCCGCGGCCTACGTGGGTCGCGTGCAGTGCGGCAAACAACAGGATCAAAACCGAACCGGTTAAGCGTGGGGTCGAAAACGGCAACCAGTCTTTCAGGTACTCCCCAAACCCCAGGCTCGCCGCCGCGAGCGGGGCGGAAAAGCCGACGAGCAATGAGATCCACCCGGCGATATATCCCGCCGCAGGATGCAGTGTGCGGGCGAGGAAAATATATTCGCCACCAGATTCCGGGATTCTTCGGGCCAAACCTCCGTAGGACAGTGCGCCCAACAGCGCCAGCAATCCACCGACGAACCATGCGGCAAGCAATTCTTCACGGGAAAGATGGTCCAACTGATAGCCACTGGTCGTGAACACACCTACCCCGATCATGCTGGCCACCACCAGCGCGGTGGCGGTGAGAAGACTGAGTTGACGTAGCTGCGGCATGACGGAGACTACACCGAAGCGCGGAGCGGAATCCATCTTTTCGCAGCGCGAGCTTCGCACGGGCGAAAGCGCGTCACGGGATCACCGCCAACCGATAAAACCGCTGCGGCTGACCGCTGATTTCATCTTCAACGACCAATGCGTCGGTTTCCGCCATCACCGGCAGCCCGAGCGGAAGCCAGCCCGCATCCGAAAGATCATCCTTGTATTCCAATTGATAGGTGAATCCAGGCTGGACGGTGAAGCTTAACTGTACCTTGCCGTTGCCGGGCAGACTGGCCGTGCCGGTCGGCGGAATCAAGTTGGGCGTACCCGCTGTTGGCAAACCCGCGCGCCAGTTCACCGGATCGTTGCCATAGTGGGCCGCCACGATGCGCTGGAGAGAAGCGCCCCCGCCATCGGCGGCCACCGGCCACGGCGCATCGTCATCGTAACTGATGCTTTCAACGAGCAGTTGCGGAACGAAACCGGCATCCGGGCTGGATGGCGATTGCGGCGTATCGGGTCGCCAGAGTTCGAGCGTTTCGCCGGCGTTGTCCAATTTGCCGGAGAACGGCCCGACCAATGAGCCACTCGCACCGTAGCGGGATTGAAACGCCGTCAGCGCCGCGGCGTCCGTCGCCGGATTGAACGGGACCACGAGCAACGTGCCGTGCGGTGGAACGATGGTATTCAGCGGAAACTGAAAACTCACCGCGTTGGCCAGCCGCCAGACATTCGTGGGATACGCCGGGTCGAACAGCGGAACATTCGTGGCAGTCAGATTGAGCAGTTCGATGAATTCCTCCACGTCTGGCGCATTGGTGCCATAGTTTGGCGGGTGGTACATGATTTCATTGATGACCACCGGACCGACGAGCGGGTAGGCGTTGGCCGCGCCGGTGCCGGTGCGGAATTGCGCGAGCGTCGTTGGATTGTCCATGCCAAGTGTGGGCTGGCTTAACCCCACAAAATCCACGCCGACGCTGGTTTGATAACGTCCAAGCGACACGCCGTTCGCCGCCGCGCCAAAGGAAATTCCAGTGCGATACCCGGTGAGATTCTGCCCGGCATCCGCTTCGGAAAGATACGCGGAGTCGCCATACGCGGAGTTGAAACTGAAAAGCGGTGGCACGTCGGCTTCACCATCCGGCGGGCCGAATTGATATTGATAGAACACCGCAAAGCCACCGGGCGGAATCGTCGTGCCGTCGGGAATACGATAGCGCTTCAAATCGCTCTGGCTGTCGCTGAGATACCAACCGCCGATGTTGACCGGGCTGGGGGTAGGATTGTGCAACTCAATCGCATCTTCGAACGGCACGTCGGTGTGCGTGAGCACTTCATTGATAACCACGTTGGTGAGCGGCAGATAATTCGCGCTGCCGGGAGTGGGCGTGGTTGAAAAACTCACGATGTTCACCGCGCCATCCGGTAGGCGGCCCTGGGAAACGCCGTCGGTTTGCAGTCCAAAATCCACCGCGTCAATCAAGTTGGTGTTGGCGGCGTAGAGGCGCAGCGTTTCGCCGTCCTTGGCGAGCGCGAAGGCGGTGTGATTGGCACCGGCGCTCTTGCTGCCACTGGCGATGAATTGCACCCACTTGCGCCCGCCGATGAAACTCAACGGCGCGATGGGTGACTGGGTGATGCCCGTGATGGACGGATCATCGGTCACGAACAGTCCGCCCAAGTTGATGGGCAACGAGCCGGCGTTGTAGAGTTCAAACCAGTCGTCGCCCGAAAGCGGCGCGGCCATCCATTCGTTGATGCGTAGAACGGTAACAGGGCCGAGCACGGCGGCAAAGGTATTGGCCGCACCGGGCGTGGGCGCCACGAGCAGCCGCCATTGGCCCGCGGTAAGGCCGATGGAAAGATCGTCAATTTGGAAACCGTATTCAATCGAGTCCACCGGCTGCCCAGCGAGATTGAAGAGATACACCGCGCCGCTGTCGCCGGGAAGGTTGAAACCGGCGTTGAGCGGACCACCCGCACTTGTGGATGCCGCGCGCGAACCATCGCACCAGATCACCAAATACCCGCCTGCGGCAAGATTCACCCCGGAAGGAATCGCCCAACGATCACTCGCCGCCGTGGAACGTCCAATCGCCAGCCCGCCCAGGTCAACCGCGCTGCCGCTGCCGTTGAACAGTTCGACGAAGTCAGCGTAGTTGCCCCACGGACTGATGGCGGCGCGTTGATTCCGGGCCAGGACTTCGTTTAGCACCGGACCGGTCCAGATGAGTTGATAATTGCTCGCGCCCGGACTCGCACTGCCGGGAAACGCGGCGAGGTTCGCCGCACCGTCGGGCAACCGACCTTCCGTCACCGCCTCAATCTGCAAACCGTAGGTGACTCGTTCCAGTTCGGCCGCTGTCTTGTCGTAAAGCACAATGGTTCCGCCCGCCGCCGGCAGTTTGAATTCCAGATGATTCGCGCCGGGCAATTCATCGGCAAACAATTGCACGAAGCCATTCGGCGCAACGAAGGAAAGCGCGTGATACTGAAACACGGTGTTACTGGTGCCGAAACCCAGGCCGCGCAGCGCCACCGGCGCGCTGGACGAGCGGTTGAACAACTCGATCCAATCCTCGCTGCCGGGCGGCGAATCGGCGAGCCATTCATTGATGGCAAGGTTCACCGGCGACGCCAGCGGAGCGGCGGAGTTGGCCGCGCCGGGCGTGGGCACGGTCAACCGCCAGTCGTCACCGACGCGGCCCACGGTGTAGTCGGTGAGTTGCAGGCCAAAGGTGAGGGCGTCCACGCGATTGGTGTTGGCGTCATAAAGCGAAACGGTTTCGCCGTTGCGACCGAGCGCGAAGCCGGTGTGCAGTCCGGGCGAATTGGTGGCGCTGTCACACCACACGACGAGGAAGCCACCCGCTGAGATGGTCGTGTCGGCGGGGAACACAAATTTTCGCGTATTGCTGCTGTCGGTGAGACTCCAGTTCGCGAGGTTCACCGGACTGGCGCTGCGGTTGAGAAGTTCCACCCAATCCGGAAACGCGCCGTCATTGGTTACGCTGCCGGCGTTGTCGGCGGCGATTTCATTGAGCACCACGTCGCTCAACGCCGGCGCCGCGGGCGGCAATCCGGGCGTGCCGTTGACCACGTAACTCGCCCGCCAGTTCGAGGGCGCATTGGGGTCGCCACGCGGATCAATGATTTCGAGCGAGTATCCGCCGCCGTCCGGTGACGTGGGCCAGCCGCCTTCGTCATCGTAATGAACGGCGATCACGGTATTCCCGTTCGCATCAAGAATGGCAATGCGTTCGCCGCCGTTGGAAAGGTTGCCGCCAAAGTATCCCGCCACGACTGCCGACGGATAACGCGCCGCAAACAGCGCGGGGCCGGCATTATTGGCCAGCAACAACACCGCACCTGGTTGCAGAATCGTGCCGCTGGGAAAGAGGAAGTTGATGCCCTGAAAACTAAATCTGCTCAGGTCCAACGGCAGCGCGCCGATGTTTTGCAGTTCGATGAATTCATACGCGTCGCCCCCAATCGGGTTGTAATTGATTTCCGTGATGCGCAACGGCAGGCCCAGTTCGTTTACGATAAAGCCGGCTTCGTTGAGCGCGCTCCAGGCGCTGCCGGACCAAACCCGCGCCTTGACGACCATTGAAGTGTTGAGCGTCACCGGGCCGCTGTACGAAAGCGCATGTGGCGATACCGCACTTGTGCCGTACACCCGCGGGTCCACACCGTTGGTCGTGTAATAAATCGTTCCGGCCGGAGCGCTGATGGTCAGATCGAAGCCCGCGGCCACCCGTCCGCCGTGCTGAAGGAACGACGGCGCGGTGACATTCGGATAGAGGCCGGCATTGCGGAGTTGCTGGAGGACCACGGTGCCGCGCACGGGAAAGTATTGGTTGGCGACCCGGTTGATTTCCGGCAGCCAGAAATCGTTCCGCGTGTAAAGGCTGTAAGGCGGGTCTTGAAACTGATGCACGTCGCGGCGGTAATCGCCCCAGCGGGCAGATTCGGCGATGATGGCGGAATCCAACCGGGCGGAGTATTTCAGCCAGCGTTGCGTGCTGGCGGCGGGAGTCAGGGCGCCGTGGTTGAAGAGATGTTTGTGGGCGCGGTCGGCAAACGCCAGACGATACTCGGCGCTGCGGACCAGGTTGGTGTGCAGGCCGGAAGGCAGGTTGAGGCTGGAAACGCGGTTGACGTTGGTGGTGGTGACGAGTTGTTCGCCGTCCCAGGGAAGGTAATGGAAGACTCCGCCCGGGGCGCGACGCCGGATGGCGTTCCAGTTGCCGTTGGCATCCCAATCTTCGTTGCCGCCGTAAAAATTGAGGAACATGTAATCAATGAACGTGGTCACGTCCAGGTGCTGTTGGGCGAGATCGTAATTGGCCAGCGAACTCAGATCGCGGTTGCGCACCGCGGTAATCATCGCGTTGTAAGCGACGAGATCTCCGTCCACGGCTTCGATGGGTTTGGAGGCAATGGCATCATACTCCTCCGGTTCGCCGCCGAAGTAACTGGCAGCGAAAGCGCCGTCTATCCGCTCGCCGAAGTCATAAACGCCCCAGTAAAGGCCGTTCAGGTAAAGGTGAAAGTAACGCGTGTGACCGCCCGGCTGGCCCATGTCGCGCCAGGCTTCCTTGACCCAACCGTCGCGGATGCGCGTGCCGCGCTGCCGTTGCGCGGGCAACCAGTGCAGCCAGGAATTATTGAAATCCGCCCGCAACACCAGCGTGTTGAAACTCTCGACCGGCGAATCAGGATAAATGGGATATTCGAGCCGCCCCGGCCCGTAGTCGCCTTTGAAGAACAGCCGGAAGGGATGCTTGGGCGTCTTCTGCGGTTCGCGCGAGGCGTTGCCCTGGATGCGGATACCGCAATTGATTTGAAACCCGCCACTGCCGTTGGTAGGAATGAATTCCACGGAGCAGGACCGCTCCCACAGGTAGCGCTGGGCTGCGGAGGGATTGGGGTGGGAATAAATGCCGTTCACCGGCCCGAACAAATCGTCCATGCTCATGGCGATCGAAACCACGGGCAACGAGCGCAACGCAGCCTGCATCTGCGGGCCATACGTAGGATCGTGCACGATCTCGGGGTCCATCTCGTAATCGGCGGGCACGAGGTTGTTGGGAAAGAACTGATTGCTCTGACCGTACGTGCCCCAAGTGGCCGGAAAACCCGGCGGGCCGGCTGGCTGCAGCGGGACCTGGTTCGGGAACAAATAGGTGCGGGTCACAGTGGTGGAGGGAAGCTGGTTCGCGGCGAACGCGGCGGCCCGGATAATCGTAGTACCGTTGATCGCAATCGGCCCCGTGTACACAGTGCCATTGACCGCGGTTGGTTCGCTGCCGTCGGTCGTGTAGCGAATGGTGGCCCCGGCGTGAGTTACGCTCAATAGCACGTTGAACGAAGACTCGAACAGACCGTGAGGGACGCTGAAATGCGGCGCCGGCAACACGCCAATGATGGCGCTGCTCCCATTGGGAGCGCCGGGAGTGGGCGATTGGAAGTAACGCCATTCGTCCCCGCTGACTCGACCGTAGGAGTAATCATTTCGCTGTTCAGGAAATTCCGGCGCGAACTTCGTCCCCGCCACTCGGGGCGACTCCGCGTTGAACAACGCCAGGTACTCGCCGTAGTTGTTCAATTTGAAATTGGTATGGAAGCGGTTGGCGCCCACGGGTGCCCGGCGGTCCTTGGCGGAAGCAAACACCACGAGGTGCTCGCCGGGATTGAGAGTGCGGCTCGGGAAAACCCATTTCCCCGGCACCCCCGAGTCGTCAGTCAGTGACCAGCCCAAGAGGTTCACCGCGTTGGTGCCGCGGTTGTGCAACTCGATCCAGTCCTGAGCTTCGCCATCCTCGTCGGTCAGACCGGCCAAGCTGGCGGCCAGAAATTCGTTGATGATGACGTCGCCGGGCGACACGCCGGGATTGAGTGTTACCGTCCAATTACCGCCACCAAACGGAATCGGCGTGGCCGCCGTGTCCGTGATTCCGTGAGCCGCTGCCCAGGAAAACTGAACTGTTTCGCCTGCTGGTTGCGGAAACTGGAAGAGATACGGACCAGCCGCAGTGCCGACCACGCTGGTGGCGGGTTGACCGTTGATGAGCAGATCGCCGGCATTCACGCCTTGGACGGGTTCGTCGAAGGTCACCTCCACCTGATCCAACCGGCTTACCAATGCGCCCGCCACGGGAGTCAATTGCACGACCTGCGGCGGCGCGGTGTCGAGCAGCGAGTAATTCCAGGTCCCGCCCGGCAGGCTCGGATCGAAAGGCTCGCCATCCAACCCGCTGATGCCGTGGGTTTCATCCCAGGAAAAAGCAATCTCGCCGGGCGGCGGCTGGGGGAAGGTGAAGGTGTAGATGTTGGTGCCCAGGATGCCCGTCACGGCGCTCGCGGGCAGACCGTTGACCTGCAGGTCCGCGGCATCCACGCCCACGACGGATTGGTTGAAGTGAACGGTGACTTGCGCCAGGGCGGCCACCGTTGCGCCGGCAACCGGACTCACGCTGGCAATGGCCGGCGGATTCGTGTTGAGCAATGTCGCTGTCAGCTCGAGGTTCAGATGCAAATCGCTGCTCGTGAGATTCCGGTTGATCAGATGCACCGCAATCCAGTTTGTGCCGAGCACCAGCAGGCTGGCCGGATCGCTCAACAGAATGCTGGTTTCGACCGGTGCGGTCCCAATCGGGACCGGTGTGCCGGCGTTGTACGGCTGTTCTCCGTCGTAAACGTTGTAGCGTTGCACTTCCTGCCCGTTGATCCAGACGATGAAGCCGTCGTCAATCAACTCGCGCAACGTCAGTGAAGTAACCAAGGAGGGATCGGACACCAGAAACGCCCGGCGCAGGTACACGGTGGTGTAGGTGTAGCGCATGTCAGACAGGAGTGTGCCGCCGGTGATGCCACCCAATCCGTAATAGAAAGGCATGGCGCCGGTGAGCCACGCGGAATCGTTGAAACCGGGCTGCCGCCACGCCGTGGTGGGATTGGAAACTTCGTTGGTGCCCTTGCGCCAGCGCCAGGTTGCGTTCTCGGGAATCAGAGTTTCTTGTGCAGGGGCGGAGGCCAGTGTCCAGCCACCAATCATCAGCGCCAAGAGCCACCATCGTCTGACAATCCGGGAATTCATGTGCGTGCGGTGCAGGCAGTGGAAAAGACCGGCGAATTCCTTGGTGCGGGTGCAGTCGTGAGCAAACATATTAAGTCGCGGCAACCTATCATCTGACTGCTGCGCTGTCACCTTGCATGATGATTTGTGTCGTGTAGCGAACAAAGTTGGAAGAGCGCGTGCGAACCAGACTGGCAGGGTTTCAGAACCCCGGGCAATGGCGCAGGACGATGGGTTTGGCTTAGCGATTGAGAGCTTGGCGAAGGCAGTAAAAGTCTCCATCGAGGCGGAGGCTGCGGATGATCTTCTGCCGCCGGCCCAGCAGAAAACGCTTGATCGAAGCGCGGAGGGTTTTCACGTAGCGGGGCCGCAGTCCGCTCGCTTCCTTTGTGGCAAGGAATTCCTCCGCCACAGTGCCAAGCGGCAGTGAAGGCGACGCCTTGCTGTGCTTGTCAATGAAGTCCACGGCGGCGGCGAGCGTCCAGCCGCAATCAGAATCAACGTGACGCGGCGCCGCAAGCGTTGGCTGATTTCAATTCTCGCCAGTCGTTCGCCGCCAGCTTAATCTCCGCGCCATGCCGAAGCGGAGCATTGAGGATTTCATTCCGCATTGGATGGGTGCCACCGCCCCGGAGCAATCCATCAGCCAGGAGTTCCTTTGCGAGTTGTGCGACCTGCTTGAAGTAACGCAGCCGGACAACAAGCGTAACGGGAGTTACACGTTTGAATTTCACGTCAGCGAAACGCAACACGACGGCACCACCAAAGACGGGCGTCTTGATCTCTACAAGCGCGCCCATTTCGTTCTCGAATCCCAAAAGTTTCAAGAGCAGGCAACCGAACAATCGCGGCTTGAACTGGCCGCCGAACAAACCGGCGCGATTGGCAAACGCAAGAAAAGCGCCGCGCCCGTGCGGGACACCGACCGCTGGGACGACGCCATGCTCAAAGCCTTCATCCAGGCGCGCGATTATGTCCGCGCCCTGCCGACGAGCGAACCCGCGCCGCCGTTCCTGCTTGTGGTGGACGTGGGCCACGTCATTGAAGTCCGCGCCGATTTCTCGCTGACGGGCCGCGCTTATCAACCCTTCCCCGACCCGCTCACCTATCGCATCCGGTTGGAACAGTTGCGGGACGTGGCCATCTGCCAAAGGCTCAAACTTATTTGGACCAATCCGCTTGAACTCGACCCGTCCAAGCGCAGCGCGAAAGTCACGCGCGAAGTTGCCAAACACCTGGCTGAACTCGCCAAGTCATTCGAGCAAGCTGGACACGCGCCGAAGATCGTCGCCGAATTTCTCACCCGTTGCCTGTTTTGCATGTTTGCCGAAGATGTCGGCTTGCTACCGTCCGCTGATTGCAGGCACGGCTTCACGGAATTGCTGAACAAACTTCCCGCCAAAGGCGAAGGCTCCGAGACGATGCTCCGCACCTTGTTCGCGGAAATGAATGAAGGCCGCAGCAAGGGAAACGATGTCTCCGTCATTCTCCGGCGCAAGCTGCTTAAATTTAACGGCGGACTGTTTGCCGACAACACCGTGTTGCCGGTGAACGGCACCCAGCTTGGCATTTTGAAAAAGGCGTCCGAATTGGATTGGAAACACGTTGAGCCGGCCATTTTTGGAATGCTGCTGGAACGCGCGCTGGGCGGCGAGGGCGAGCGGCACAAGCTGGGCGCACATTTCACGCCGCGCAGTTACGTGGAACGCCTCGTTTTGCCGACGGTCATTGAACCGCTCCGCGCCGAATGGGAAAACGTCCGCGCCGCCGCCGTGCAACTCGGCAAGCGCGGGAAAATTGACAAGGCGCGGGAAATCATCAACCGCTTCCATCGGTAGCTTTGTGATTTGAAGGTGCTTGATCCCGCGTGCGGTTCGGGAAATTTCCTTTACGTTACGCTCGAAAATCTCAAACGGCTGGAGGGCGTAGTCCTGGATTTTGCCGGGCAGTTCGGCGAAAGTTTCAAACTGGAAATGACGGAACACACCGTTGACCCGCACCAATTTCTTGGCCTCGAAATCAATCCGCGCGCCGTGTCCATTGCCGAGCTGGTATTATGGATTGGCTATCTGCAATGGCATTTCCGCACGCGCGGCCAGACGATGCCTGCCGAGCCGGTGCTGAAGAATTTCAAAAACATTCAGTGCCGCGACGCCGTGCTGGAATACGACGGCGAACCGCAGCCCGTGACGTGGGCAATGGCGTTGGAAAATCCCGATCTGCCCGGATTGCCGGATAACGTGCGCGCTCAACTTCGTAGCAGCGGACGTGAGTCCGCTCTAACTGAAAACCGGGAAAGTCAGAGCCGACTCGCATCGGCTGCTACGGTCATCACCGTTTGGGACCGGCGCAGCTTGAAAAAAGATTTGGTGACGGGGCGCGAAGTGCCGGACGAAACCAAGCGCGTGCCGTTGCTCACCTACACCAACCCGCGCCCAGCCACTTGGCCGGAAGCGGATTTCATCTTCGGCAATCCGCCGTTTATTGGTACGGCTTTAATGCGCGATAATTTGGGCGACGGCTACGCCGAAACGCTTCGCGCCGCTTATCCCGACGTGCCGGAGTCTGCAAACTTTGTCATGTATTGGTGGCACAAAGCCGCCGAACTCGTCAGCAAGCAGAAAGTGGAACGCTTTGGCCTCATCACCACAAACGCCTTGCACCAGACTTTCAACCGACGCGTGGTGCAGTCGCATCTTTCCGGGAAGCATCCGCTATTGCTGGCACTTGCCATTCCCGATCATCCTTGGGTGGACACGGCGGACGGCGCGGCGGTGCGAATTGCAATGACCGTTGGCGTGCCGGGCGAACACGCAGGCGAATTGCTCGAAGTTAAAACGGAAACGGAACAAGCCGACGGCTCGGCAAAAGTCAATTTCAGCGAACAACAGGGAAAGATTTCTGCCGCCAAAGCTTTTGAGTTGCCCGCTGAATCAAAACGCAAAGGCAAACATCACGAAATGCCTGATTTGTTTAGCGGCGGCTATCCGCCTTACGAACCTCCCAATCCGACACCGTTGAAGAAACCCATCCCGGAACAAGCCGAGGCAGACACGGCCCATTTCTACTCCGCTAAAGAAGAAGGTCCGCCTTACCGCACCAAAAAATGAGAATTGTCCCCATACGAAGAAGCTGGTGACGGAGGATTGTATCAGGCCCTCATCGTAAGCACGCGCCAGCGGAACGAGAAGGAGTCGGGACAATGAACGGCAGGTCGAAGCGCTGGTGGAAGCGTAAGCGACGGCCGATGCCTTGAATGATCTGCCGGTGGATGCCGAGGGCCTGCGCGCAGCGGCCATCAAGTTGGCGGGCAAAGCCGTCTTGAAACTGGTGAGTGAACACCCGGATCGCCTGGATCAGTTGGCATCCCTCACCCGGTTGTTGCTGGACAGCGAGGACAATGATATCCGCCGGTCGCGGCTTAAGCTGGCGCAGAAGTGTTTTGATTATGAAGCGACGGTTGCATCCCAGCGGGAGTTGCCGCATTTGCGGTCCTATCTCAAGGTGGTGACCGATGACGACAGTCTGAGTCATGAAGAGAAGCTTGAGCGGGTCCACGCCGTCTTGTGCGGCTGGAAACGATCCGCAGGCGATGCTAAACCGGCCAAATCCAGCAACGGGAGTTCAATGAAGGAATGGCCGCTTAAATTCGCTTATGTTCGCCCGGGTTCGCCTGATGAAAGAAAACCGGGCAGCGCCGCGGGTTCAAATCATAAAATCCGACGCGCTCAAGGGTTCCTGTTCCAGTGTGCGGGCGCGTTGAGCGAGATCGGCCAGCGTGGTGTGTTCCATGACTTTTACAATGCTGTCGCGCACTTCCTTCATGACACTGCGGATGGCGCAGCGCGATTCGTCCGGGCAGGAACATTTTTCATAAAACTTCTCACTGACACAACTGACCGGCGCCAGCGGGCCTTCGATGTGGCGGATGATTTCAGCCAGCGTGATCCGGTCCGGCGGTCGGTGCAGGCGATAGCCACCGGCCACACCGCGTTTGCTTTCCACGATACCCGCGGATTTGAGGTCGTTGAGGATTTGCTCCAAAAAACGCTTGGGAATGTTCTGCTGATCGGAGATCGCCTGGATGCGCACGACAGAGTCGTCCTCCAAGTAATCCCGGCCCAAGACCAGCAATGCGCGCAGCGCGTATTCCCCGCGAACGGAAAGTTTCATGGCCAAGAGGAAAACAATCTCAATTCAACAAGTCAAGATTTTGGAAGAAATCAATGAAACTAGGCGTTCTAAATAAACTACAAAATATCTATTGACATACTGTAGATTAGTCGTAATCTCGACGCGTAATTGCTATGAACACGACTGAACAAGTGCAGATTTCGAGCGAGGGTAAGGCCCAATCAGTCTGGATTGAAGCTGTCGTCGAGCGAGTCAATTCGCTGCGCTTCGGCGTAGTTCAGATCGTGATCCATGATTCCCGCGTGGTGCAAATCGAGAAGACCGAACGGCTGAGACTTAACGCGCCTGAGGAACGCTGAATTTATCACCCACCAGTTTACTGGAGGTTAAATCAAAATCGAACCGCGACCCACCTGACCAACGGCGGCCCGGATATGAAGAACAAACTACATGAGAATTCATCGGAAGATCGCGGTGATCGCGATTGCAGGATTGCCATTGAGCGCCGGGGTCTTGCTGGCGCAAAACCAAGGAAGCGAACCTGACGTCAAGGTGTTGTTGAGACGAATTGAAGAACTGGAACAGAAAGTAAAAGTGATGGATCGCAAACGAGAACTGGCAGACGAAGCCGTGGCGGAGAAGGCCAAGACGACGCCCTCAGTGTCTCTTGGTGCGGGCGGATTTCAGGTCCGGTCGGCAGACAGCAACTTCTTGTTTCGCGTACGTGGCAATATCCAGACGGATGCCCGTTTCTTCTTCGACGATACGGGCGCGGCCAACGACACGTTTCTGTTGCGGCGGGTGCGGCCCAGTTTCGAAGGTACCTTATGGGGCCAATACGACTTCCGGGTGATGCCGGACTTCGCCCCCAATACCACCACGTTAATGGACGCCTATGCGGATTTACGCTTCGCGCCCTGGTTCTCTGTGCTGGTGGGCAAGACCAAGTCGCCCTTCGCACTGGAGCGATTGGTGTCGCAAACCAGCCTGCTGTTCGTTGAGCGCGGCCTGCCGACCCATCTCGGTCCGAATCGTGACGTCGGAATTCAAATTCGCGGCGGCCTTTTGGATGGGCGGCTGGACTACACCTTTGGCGTCCTGAACGGCACGCCGGACAATGGGAGCAGCGTGACGGATCTGGATGATGACAAGGAATTCGCCGCGCGTCTGTTCAGCCATCCCTTCCGAAACACGCAAACGAAGGCGCTGCAGGGACTCGGCGTTGGTGTCGCGGCCACTTACGGCGAAAAGTCGGACACAACCCCGGCCAACTACAATACGGTGAACCAGCAAACCTTCTTTCGCTTCAATAACGGGGTGGCCAACGACGGCACCCATTGGCGGCTCGGACCGCAGGGCTATTATTATTACGGCCCGTTTGGTCTGTTGGCCGAGTACACGATTTCCTCGCAGGAACTGCGGGCAGGTGGAACCACGCGGGAGATTGAGAACACTGCATGGCAGGTGGCCGTTTCGTATGTGCTGACGGGGGAAAACGCCTCCTACCGTGGCGTGACGCCGGCGCGAAACTTCAGCCTGGCCGAAGGCACTTGGGGTGCGTGGGAGATCGCCGCGCGCTATGGAGAACTGGACATTGATGATGCCGCGTTCCCGGTGTATGCCAATCCCGCCGCCTCCGCCACCAAAGCGCGATCCGCGGGCCTCGGCTTGAACTGGTATTTGAATCGCAATGTCAAAGCCACCCTAAATTACAACTGGACCGGTTTCGATGGGCCCGTGACCGCACCGAACAGCGTCGCCTCCAAGGTTGAACATGCTATCTTTTCCCGGGTGCAGTTGAGTTTCTGATCCAGCACTGAAATGAAAACCGAAACTACGAACAACATGAGAACAACATTCCAACCTTCATTTGCATCCAGATCGTTCCTGGCCGGGGTGCTGGCGATTGCCCTGGGCGCATTTGCCCTCAACGCTGCTGCCAAAAACATCGAACTGTTGAACGTCTCTTACGATCCCACGCGCGAACTCTACCTGGAGTTCAACGCCGCGTTCGCGAAGCATTGGAAGGTGAAGACCGGCGACACCGTAACAGTCAAGCAATCCCACGGCGGCTCGAGCAAACAGGCGCGCTCGGTGATTGATGGGCTGCGGGCCGATGTGGTGACGCTGGCGCTCGCCTACGATATTGATGCCATTGCGGAAAAGGCAAAGGCATTACCCCTGGACTGGCAAAAGCGCCTCCCCAAGAACAGTTCGCCCTACGTCTCGACGCTCGGATTCCTGGTCCGCAAGGGCAATCCCAAGGCAATCAAGGATTGGGACGATCTGGTCAAGCCAGGCGTTGCCGTCGTGACCCCGAATCCGAAGACCTCCGGCGTGGCACGTTGGAACTATCTCGCTGCGTGGGGATATGCTTTGAAAGCGAATAATGGTGATCAGAGTAAAGCTCAGGAATACGTCATCAGACTTTACAGGAACGTTCCGGTGCTGGACTCCGGCGCCCGCGGCGCCACCACCACGTTCATCGAACGCGGCATTGGCGATGTGCTGATCAACTGGGAAAACGAACTGCTGCTCGTGACCAGGAGGATGCACCCTGGCGAGTATGAACTTGTGATGCCTTCATTGAGCATGTTGGCGGAGCCAACTGTGGCGCTGGTGGATCGAAACGTTCAGCGCAAAGGAACGCGCGAGGTGGCGAGCGCTTACCTCGAATATCTCTACACGGAGGCAGGCCAGGAAATCGCCGCCCGGAATTTCTACCGTCCGACCCATGAGGCGGTGGCTGCGAAGTACGCGGACACGTTTCCGAAACTCACGTTGTTCACCATAGATGAGGTGTTTGGCGGCTGGCAGAAGGCGCACAAGGACCACTTCACCGACGGAGGTTCGTTCGACAAGATTTACCGACCCTGAATGTGAATTACTCTCTTCGACGGTGGCGGGCCTTCAGCGCGCCGCCGTCACGATTGGAAATGAAGCCTCCCACACTATGAATGTCACCTTGACAGAATCACCTGAATTGAAACCAGCACGCGCGTTGCCCGAGCGACGGTCCGTCGAGGGATTGCTTGCTCCGTTGGAGCAGCGTGCGGAGAAATCGCCGCACTTCATCAGCAAGTCCATCGGCCAGTTTGAGAGCGAAGGGCGCACGTACACCCTGCCGCGCTACGTTTTTCTTGGTCCCAAAGGCGGCGGCGACGTGATTCGCATTGGCATCTTCGCCACGATTCACGGCGATGAACCCGAAGGGGCGCTGGCGTTGAGCCGATTTGTTGCCGAACTGGATCAGCATCCCGAAATCGCCAAGGGCTACGCGCTGTATTTTTATCCAGTGGGTAATCCCACCGGATTCGAGGACAACACGCGCCATTCGCGCAGCGGGTTGGACTTGAACCGGGAGTTTTGGAAGGAGTCCCGCGAGCCGGAAATCCGCTATCTCGAATCCGAAATCTGCCTGCACGCCTTCGACGGCATCATCACGTTGCACAGCGACGATACGAGCGACGGCCTCTACGGTTTTGTGGGCGGCGCGGTGTTGACCGAGAACTTGATTGAGCCGGCGTTGCGCGAGGCCGAGCAATTCCTGCCCCGCAACCGTCGGCGCGTGATTGACGGCTTCAAGGCGCGGCGTGGCATCATCACGGACTGTTATCCCGGGGTGTTGAAATCCATTCCCGGTTTGCACCGGCCACCCTTTGAAATCACACTGGAAACCCCGCAAAAGGCACCTTTGCACCGGCAGGTGGAGGCGTTCAACGCGGCCCTCAAAACCATTCTGGTCGAATACCGCTACCTCATGGCGATCGCCCAGAACATCTGAATCATCGGCGCACTTCTCCAGATTCTGAGGTTGTGCGGACAAACGCGGAACAGGTAATGTTCATCAGGACTTGGATGACGGGAAAAGCCGGAACCGCCCGCCGGGCGTACAGCGAAACACATTGCCATGGCTGACTTTCAACAAAACGTCGTGCCGACCTTCACCCTCCTCAAGGATGAAGACCTGGCACGCATGGAGAAGAGCATCGTGCGCACCGCGCGGCGGGCACCCATCGGCGTGATCATTCCCGCGCTGTTCAGCGATCTGGCGTCGCCGGCGATGCAGCACATCATCACCGAGTTGACGGGGATGCACTTCGTCAAGCGGGTTTACATCAGTTTGGACCGCAGCAGCGAGGAGGAATTTCAACAGGCGCGCGAAATCGTCAAGCCCTTGGGCGAACGAGGCGCATTGCTCTGGAATGATTCACCCGGGGTGCAGGCGGTGCTCGAAAAAATCGGCCAGGCCGTGCCGCTGGGCGCACGCGGGAAGGGACGCGCGGTCTGGACGGCGCTGGGTTACGCGTTGGGCAAGGCGGAGGTTTCCGTGCTGGCGTTTCACGACGCGGATATTTTGACTTACGACCGCGGCTTCCTGCTCCGGTTGCTCTATCCGGTCGTGCATTTGCGGTATCAGTTTGCCAAGGGTTTCTACGCCCGCTACTCGGATCGCTTGCATGGGCGGGTTGCGCGGCTGTTCTATTTTCCGTTGGTCAAGGCGCTGCGCGATATTCTCGGCAAGCTGGACTTCCTCGAATACATGGGCGATTTCCGCTACCCGTTGTCCGGTGAGTTCGCCACCTTTTCGAGCCTCGCGACGGATCTGCTCTTTCCCTCGGATTGGGGCATCGAAGTGGGCGTGCTGGCGGAGATGTACCGCATCACCAGGCCCCACCGCATCTGCCAGGTGGAGATCACGTCGCGTTACGATCACAAGCATCAGGACGTGGGCGAGGACGCCAACGCCGGTTTGCTGAAGATGGTTTCGGACATCGCGCGCACGTTCTTCACGCGGCTCTCGGCGGGCGGTTCGATCCTCACGCATGATTTTCTGCGCACCCTCAAACACACTTATCTGGCCAATGCCCGCAGTTACGTTCGCATTTACGAATCCCATGCGGAGATGAACAGCCTGCTCAAATTTGACCGTCACCAGGAGTTAGGTTTGATCGAGGCGTTTGCGGGCGCACTGGACCGGGCCTTCGCGGAGTATCAGGATCATCTGTTCGGCTCGCCGTTGATTCCCGAATGGCGGCGCATCGAAGTGGCGCTGGAGGGCGTGTTGCCGGAACTGGTGAATGCCTTTGAAGCCTCGACGCAACCGGCACCCGCGCCCGTCGCATGAAACGCTCATCCATCGCGCTTTCAAGTCAACCACACATGCCCCGGACCATCACCGCCTGTGCCGGCGGATTGAGACTCCGTGCCGTTGTTAGTTTTCGACCGGGTCACCGGCCTGCCAGTAGCCAACAGTTTTAGTGCGCTGCATGACCGCCAAACGCTTCAATCCGCTGCCGGGCTTCGGCCTGACGATGGGCTGCACGATTCTCTACCTGAGCGTAATCGTGCTGATCCCCATCGGCGGGCTGTTCCTGCGCACGCTGGAATTGTCATGGTCGGATTTCTGGCGGTTGGCCACGACCGACCGCGCGCTGGCAGCATACAAACTCACCTTCGGCGCATCCTTGATCGCCGCGCTGGTCAACGCGGTCTTCGGCACCGTCGTGGCGTGGGTGCTGGTGCGTTACGAATTTCCCGGCAAACGTTTTTTTGACGCACTTGTGGATTTTCCTTTCGCGCTGCCCACAGCGGTGGCGGGTCTCACGCTCTCCAATTTGTTCGCCGCGAACGGCTGGCTTGGACAATTCCTCGTACCGCTGGGAATAAAGGGATCGTTCACCCCGCTGGGCGTGGTGATTGCACTCACCTTCATTGGTTTGCCCTTCGTGGTGCGGACGCTGCAACCGGTGCTGGAAGGTTTTGAGCGCGAGGTCGAGGAAGCCGCCGCCACGCTGGGCGCGGGCCGTCTGCGGACGTTTCTGACGATCGTCGCGCCGACACTGCTGCCGGCCATCATCACGGGTTTCGCCCTGGCGTTTGCGCGCGCCATCGGCGAATACGGTTCGGTGATCTTCATTGCTGGCAACAAGCCTTACGAATCGGAAATCGCGCCACTGCTTATCGTCATTCGACTGGAGGAGTACGATTACACCGGCGCCATGGCGCTGGCGGTGGTGTTACTCGTCGCGTCCTTTCTGTTGCTCATCACCATCAACCTGCTGGAACGCTGGGCCAGCCGTTTTCAAAACTAGAAACTTATGGCTGGCTATGTCACAAGCTTGAATCGGGAGGCGACCACGAAATCGCAGCGCGGCACGGAGGAATCCCCGTTCGTCAAATGGTTGCTCGTGGGCGTGTGCGGACTCTTCCTCGCAGTGTTTCTGCTGCTGCCGCTGGTGAATGTGTTTGCGCAGGCGCTGGCCAAGGGCTGGCAGGTTTACTGGGCGTCGCTGCACGATCCCGACAGCGTATCGGCCATCAAACTGACGCTGCTCATCGCCGTCATTGTGGTGCCGTTGAACACTTTGTTCGGCGTTTGCGCGGCGTGGGCGATTGCCAAGTTCGAGTTCCGCGGCAAGTCACTGCTCATCACGCTCATTGATCTGCCATTCGCCGTGTCGCCGGTGGTGGCGGGTTTGATCTACGTGATCATGTTCGGTTTGCAGGGCTATTTGGGTCCCTGGCTGGACAAGCACGACATCCAGATCATCTTCGCCGTGCCCGGCATCGCGCTGGCCACGATTTTTGTTACATTCCCGTTTGTGGCGCGCGAGTTGATTCCTGTCATGCAAGCCACGGGCCGCGAACAGGAGGAAGCCGCACTGACCCTGGGCGCAGGCGGCTGGAAGACCTTCTGGTACGTGACGTTGCCGAGCGTTAAATGGGGTTTGCTCTACGGCATCATTCTCTGCAACGCGCGGGCGATGGGTGAATTCGGTGCCGTATCCGTCGTCAGCGGCCACATCAGCGGCGTGACGAACACCATGCCGTTGCACGTCGAGAAACTTTACAATGAGTATCAGGGCCCGGCGGCGTTTGCGGTGGCGAGTTTGCTGGCGTTGCTGGCACTGGTGACGCTCGGACTCAAAACGCTGCTCGAATGGAAACAGCATCGGGAATATCAGAAAGCCCAGGCATCCGCGACGGAACCCGCGGCGGGCCGGAAACCAGAATGAGCATCGAACTCAAAAACATCACCAAGCAGTTTGGCGCGGTGGCCGCCGTCAACAATGTCACGTTCTCCGTGAAAGAGGGCGAGCTGATGGCGTTGCTCGGCCCGAGTGGCGGCGGCAAGACCACGGTTTTGCGCATGATCGCCGGCCTCGAAGTGCCCACGTCCGGCGACATTCTGATTCGCGGCCAGCGCGTCAATGACCTTTCCGTGCGGCAACGCAACATTGGTTTCGTGTTCCAGAATTATGCGCTGTTCAAGAACATGAACGTGTTCAAAAACATCGCCTTCGGCCTCAAGATCAAAAAATGGAAACGCAGCGACATCAAGGCGCGCGTGGCCGAACTCGTGAGCCTGCTGGGACTGGAAGGACTGGAGAAACGTTACGCCCATCAACTCTCCGGCGGCCAGCGCCAGCGCGTGGCGATCGCCCGTGCCCTCGCGCCCAAG
Source organism: Verrucomicrobiota bacterium (assembly GCA_014860005.1). The sequence continues at coordinate 29,669 of JACZKP010000125.1, forward strand.
CCCAGCGTGCTGCTGCTCGATGAACCCTTTGGCGCCGTGGATGCCAAGATCCGCCAGGAACTCCGCGAGTGGCTCGTTACCCTGCATCATGAGTTGAGCGTCACCACCATTTTCGTCACGCACGATCAGGAGGAGGCCATGGAGGTTTCCAACCGGATTGTGATTTTCTCGAAAGGCGACCTGGAACAGATCGGCACGCCGCGTGAAGTCTATGAACAGCCGGCCAACGAGTTTGTGGCGCGGTTCGTCGGCGTGATGAACGTGCTGGAGACGGAGGTGAAGGGCGGCGTGGCGCGCATTGGCGAATTGCAGTTCGCCGCCGGCGACCAACCGGACGGCGCCCGGCTGCGGATCGGTTTCCGGCCCTATGCCGTGCAGGTTTCCCCGGACGTAAACCTTTATCCCTATCGGGCCGTGCTCAGCCGCACCTACTTCTTGGGCATCATGCTGCGCCTGGAGTTTGAACTGCCGTCCGGCCTGGTGTTGCGCAGCCGCATGACCAAGGAGGAATATGCGCAACTGGGCTTGGAGGACGGCAAGGCCGTGTCCCTTCAAATTCGCAACTACCGTGTCCTGGCCGCCGAGGAAACCGCCCTGCCGCCCGAACGGCAAAGCGCCTACCAACCGCCGCCGAGCATTGGGGAGAATATCTGACGCTAACGACTCCGCGCCGGGCAAATCCCTGCCCTCGGCCAAACCACTTTTGAGAGCGTTGGCAGGCCGTGACGGACGGCAACCCTGCACCTGATTGCGACACCGAATGATTCTGGCGTTGCGCCATTGCCGCGCCCCGGTAGCCTTGCGCGCATGACGATTGCCGAAGTGCTGGCGAATGAGGCGTTGCGCCACGAGGAATTTCCGGTAACGCGCGACAAGGTTTATCTCGCTCACGCCGGGGACTGTCCTTTGCCTCAACGCGTCGCGCGGGCCATTGCCCAGTACGCGCAGAACGCCACGACCGGTGATCAGGAAGCGTTGATCTTTCCCGGCGCGTTGAACGACGGCCGCAAACTGGCGGCGAGGCTGCTGAATTGTCAGGAAGAGGAGGTGGCTTTCGTTGGGCCGACTTCCCTCGGGCTGAGTTTCATTGCGAGTGGATTGACGTTCCGCCGAGGCGAGAACATTCTCGTCTATCACGATGATTATCCCTCGAACGTTTATCCCTGGATGGCGCTGGCAGGGCAGGGGATCGAGGTGCGTTTGCTCAACACACGCGGGCTGGGTGTCATCCGCCCTCGCGACGTAATGGGCCAGGTGGATGAGCACACCCGGTTGGTGGCACTGGCGTCGTGTCATTTCGTGAGCGGCTTTCGACTGGAACACGCTGCCATCGGCCAGTGTCTGCGCGAACGCAAAATCCTATTCTGCCTCGATGCAATTCAGACGCTCGGGGCGTTTCCAACCACGGTCGAAAACGTGGACTTCCTCGCGGCGGATGCACACAAGTGGCTGCTCGGCCCGTGCGGCGCGGGCGTGCTTTATGTGCGGCGCGAGTTGCAGGAGAAATTGAACCCGCCGATTTACGGCTGGCACAACGTGCGTTGTCCGAACTTTGTGGCGCAGGAGGAAATCGTGCATCGCAGCGGCGCGAAGAAATTCGAGGCCGGCTCGCAGAACCTGCTCGGGCTGGTTGGTTTGATGGCGGGAATGGAACTGATTCTGGACGTGGGTGTGGAGAACATCGCGACCGAGTTGCTGCGCAAACGGGCGTGGCTCGTGCCGGCGTTGCAGGCCAAAGGTTACACGGTGCTGAACGCGGATGCCGCGCCGGAGAATGCCAGTGGGATTGTCACTTTCACGCGCCCGGAAACGGATTTGCCCGCGCTGCATCAGAAACTGCTCGAGGCGAACATCGTTACGTCCCTGCGCGCGGATCGTTCGGGGCGGCGCTACCTCCGGTTCTCACCGCACTTTTACAACACGGACGCGGAGTTGCAGCGAGTGCTGGAAAGGTTGTGAGCAAACACGTTTTGCTCCACGGACTTCAATTCGCCGGCTCCGGCGCCGTCAGCGTGGTGTCCGTGCGGGTGTGGCGCCAGGCGCGCGGGAGCAACCCTTGTTGCGGACTAAACAGCCAGGCCAGGCAGAAAAGCACTCCGGCCATGACGACCATGGCGCCCGCGATGGAACAATCGAGCCACGTTGCCAGATGAAAGCCGAGCGTGGCGCTTAACGCGGCGTGAACCACGGTGAGCAGCAGCACGACGGGCAGGCGTTGCGAGAGCAGGGACGCCGTGGCGCCGGGCAGGATCAACATGGCAATAACCAGGATGGCCCCCACCGCTTCAAATGCGCTGACGACCACCACGGACAGCCAGCACATCAGGGCGTAATGCATCACGGTGGCATTGATGCCGAGCGAGAACGCGAGCGCGGGATCAAACGAACTGACGAGCAGCTCCTTGTAAAACAGCGCGATCAACAGCGCCGTGATCAACGCCACCACGGCCATGCGAACCACCGGCACAGGCCCGAGCATGACCCCACCCAGCGTCACCACCGGTTGAAAGAACGGCGTCACAAATCCGATTTCGCCATACAGCACACACTCCTGATCGAGGTCCACTTTCGAGGCGTAAAGGCTGATCAGAATCACCCCGATGGCAAACAGGCTGGTGAACGCAATGCCAATGGCGGCGTCCTGTTTGACACGCGACTTCTTGTGGATCGCCTCGATAATGATTGTCGTCAACACGCCCGCCGCCAGTGCGCCGATAAACATGGGCGTGGTGCCGCGGCTGTTGGCCAGCAGAAACGCAACGGCAATTCCCGGCAGGATGCTGTGGCTGATGGCGTCGCCCACCAGCGCCATGCGGCGGAGGATGAGATAATTTCCCACCAAGCCGCACGCGGTCGCGACGAGGAATCCCATGAGCACAATCCAAAACGTCAACTCCATGTGTTGCGTCCAGGGCGCGACAAACACCCGCTCGAAATTGAATTCGGGAATCAATTGGTTCATGCGCGGAGAATTCGGGAACCCCGAACGGTCAACATTGAACCGCCAATCGTCAACGCGTGCGCGGCGCACCCATTGGAGGTTGAACGCTCGATGCTCGTTGTTGCAGGTTTTGTCTCTTTCCGCCTCATATCGAGCCTCCATAGCCCACGGATTCGTCGGGGCGGCCGGCCGGCGCAACGCCTTTGCGGAAATCCGCCCAGCTCGGAATCGGCCGGCCATGCGGGTCCTGGGTGGCGTAATCCAGCCGGCGTTCCAGTTCGCGCACGACTTCCTCGCCCAAGACGTGTTCGATTCGTTCGGCGTCCTCGTGGACGTGATCGGCAGCGATGTGCGCGGCGTTGGTGAGGTAAAGCTCCCACAAGCGGTGGTTGCGGACGATGGCGCAAGCCTGTTGCCAGCCGGCCGGGGTGAGGAAGATCAAATTACCTTCTTCGTGCAACGTCGCCAACGTGTGGCGGCGGAGTCCGGCGGCCAACCGACGGGCTTCCTCGACCGTTTCGCGACGGCGCTCGGCCAGTTCACGCAGCGAAACGCCTTCCCCCTGAAACTGGCGGCCTTCCAAGACGTGGTACACCGACTTGAGGGTGTTTTCGCGTTGCACCCGTTGCGCCCGCGAACGTTGCCGCCACCAGCGCGTGGCCACGCCATGCCGCGGGCCGAAGAAGAACGCGCCGCTAAACACTGCGGTTGCCGCCAGCACCATGAACGGGCCCGTGGGCAGACTCGGTCCGAGGAAGGAGAAGAACGCCCCGGCCAGACCCGCAAGCATCCCGAACAATGCCGCCAGGAGCAGCATGCGGCTCATCCGGTCGGTGAGCAGATACGCCGTCGCCGCCGGGGTGATGAGCATGGCGGAAACGAGCACGACCCCGACGGCTTGCAGGGCGATGACCACCGCACACGCCAGCAACAGCATCAAACCGTAGTGGATCACGCGCACGGGAAAACCCGCCGCCCGCGCGAAGCCCTCATCAAAACTCGTCACCAGAAATTCCTTGTAGAAAAGGAAGACCGCCAGCAGGGCAAAGCCAGCCACGATGGCCATCAGGCGCAGGTCAGCGGGACCGATGGCGGCCGCCTGGCCAAATAGAAATTTATCCAAGCCGCTCTTGTTGCCCGCAGGCAAACGCTGAATCATGGTCATCAGACAAATTCCCACGGCAAAGAAAGTGGCCAGTACCATGCCCAGCGCGGTGTCCTCCTTCAGCCGGGTAGTCTGTTGAATCAGACTCACCACGACCGTGCCCAGCAGGCCGGCGATGGTGGCCCCGATGAAAATCGCCAGCGGGTCCTTGCTCGTATGCCACAGAAAACCCAACGCCACCCCCGGTAACACGGCGTGCGAGAGCGCATCACCAACCAACGCCATCTTGCGCACGACAATGAAACTGCCCAGCAAGCCGCAGGTGATGCCCAGCAAAATCGAGCCGGCCACCGCATAACGCACGGTCGGGTCCTGAAGGCTGAGGAAACGCAGGGCTTGTTCACGCAGGGTGGTGTCGGTGAGATCGCCGATGCGGTCCGCGTGCGCTGACGCGAGCGAGACGCTCATCGTGAGCATCACCAGCAAGGCCAGCTTGAAGCTTCGGCTCATGGCACCTTGGAGATGCCGCCGCGTTGCCCCACGACGTGTGCGACTTCCGAGAGAATGGTCAGCCGTCCGCCGTAGGTTTTTTGCAGCAATTCATGCGTGAACACTTTGTCCGTGTCGCCGAACGCAACGACTCGCATGTTCAGCAACAGCAACGTGTCGAAGTAATCCCGCGCCGTCGGCAGATCGTGATGGACGACGAGGAGGGTTTTGCCCTTGTTGCGCAGTTCGTGAAGCAGCGTGATGATGGCGCTTTCGGTCGCGGCATCCACCCCGGAAAAGGGTTCGTCCATGAAATAGAGGTCGCTTTCCTGGGCCAGGGCGCGCGCGAGGAAGACGCGTTGTTGCTGGCCGCCGCTGAGGTTCGAAATCTGGCGGTTCGCGTAAGGCAGCATCTTGACCTTGTCCAGACATTCGCGCGCAAGTTCGCGATCGTGTTTGCGCGGGCGTTTCATGAGGCCCAGATGGCCGTAGCGGCCCATGAGCACCACGTCCATCACGCTGACGGGGAAGTCCCAGTCCACCGATTCACGCTGCGGAACGTAGCCGATGCGCCGGAGGCTTTTCCGAACCGGCTGGCCAAAGACCTTCACCCAGCCGCTGCTCAACGGCAACATGCCCATCGCTGCCTTGATGAGGGTGGATTTCCCCGCGCCGTTTGGGCCGACGATCCCGACGAGCCGGCCCGCCGTCACGGCCAGGTCAATACCCCAAAGTACGGGCTTCTTGTGATACGCCACAGTCAGATCGTGCATTTCGAGCGAGGGGACTTCGCCCGGCGCGCCGTTCGCGACGCGTGACGCCGCCAACGGCGAACTGACCTGTGTATTGGAGGGGTTCACTTCAGAAACGCCAACTGATGCCCATGAAAGGATTGATGTCGTCGGCTGACTGGGTGACCCCGAGGTTCACTCCGCCATCGAGTTGAATGTCCGCACTCAGGCGATAGGTCAGGCCGAGGCCAATTAAACCTACCCAGCGGGCGCCGCGATCCGTGCTCACGAGACTGAAGAATTCCACGTAACCGGCCAGCTTGCCGACGATGTCGTGGCCAAACGCGATGGTATTGATGAACTCCGGGTGATATCCGCTGCCGTCAGCATCCTCCATGAAATCCACCTCGGTCATCGCGCCCAGGCTCCAGCCGGCGGGCAGCTCCGCGGCAAACGGCACAATCAAACCGCCTTCGACCGCGTTGTTGCCGAGGTTGTCCTGGTTGGAGGGAAACTTCACAAACGGCATCACCGCCAATGCCGTCGCGCCGCTGTCGTTCCCCCAGACATTAACTTTCAAACGCGTGGTGATGTCGCCGAAACCGCGGTGTCTATCCGATGTGCCGGCGTCCCGGTCCCGAATGCGCACGGTCGTGTAAGGTTCGAGCACGAGTTGCACGTCTGTTGAATTGCAGAGGCCGGCCTTGAGGTTCACAACCCCAAGGCTCAGTGATTCCGTGCGGATGCCACGCCCGTCATCGTACGAATAATTCACCGCGTCCACCTCGATTTGGAAATGGCCGGCGTCCACAGTGTACGGGCCTTCCGTCAAGTCCGGCCGATCCGTGGACATTTCGCGCATCAGGTCGCGCGGGGTCGGATTGAACAATGTGTATTGGCGCTTGTCCGCGTTCTCCGCGACCGCGGAACTGATGGCGAGGAACGCAGCCAACATCATGCTACCCACCGCGCGGACGGGAACGCTGCGGCTTCGCTCCGGTGGGGGAATCTCACAAACCGAATCTGGCGCGGGCTGGATGGTCTTTTGCATCTCGTAAGAAATTATTTCAAAGCCTCGACGATAGTGTTGAGGTTGTGTTTCATCATGCCTTCGTAGGTGCCGAGGTCATAATCACGTTCTCGCTGGCCGGGCGTGCCGGTGGCATCCGAGAACAATTCCCCGCCGATCTTCACGCGGGCGTCCCGGGCCACACGTTCGATGGTCTTATGCGGCACACTCGATTCAACGAAGATGGCCTTCACCTGGCGCTGCTTGATGAACTCCACGAGCTTGACCATGTCGGCGGAACTGGTTTCCGTGACGGTGGAGATGCCCTGCAACGCCACCACCTCAAACCCATAGGCGCGCCCCAGGTAATTGAACGCGTCGTGGCTGGTGATCAGGATCCGATCTGCCTTTGGCAGCTCGCTGGATTTCTTCAGCGCCCATTGGTGCAATTCCGCCAGCCGGGCTTGGTACTCGGCTCCGCCCTTCTCGAAATGCGCCTTGCCCGCGGGATCAAATTCGCTCAAGCCCTTGACCACCGTGTCCACGCACAACGACCAGAGCGTTACATCAAACCACACGTGCGGGTCGTAGTGCCCGGCGAACTCCGGCGGTTCAAGGAGTTTCTCGACCGGAATGGTTTCCGTCACGGGATAAACGAACTTCTTGGTGCGCGCCAGGCGGGCGAAGATGTCCTGCATCTTTCCTTCCAGCAGCAACCCGCAATAAAAGATCACGTCCGCCTGCTGCAACTTGACGATGTCCGAGGCCGACGTCTTGTAGAGATGCGGGTCCACGCCCGGCCCCATCAGTGCCGTCACTTCGACCCGGTCTCCGCCCACCTGTTTGACCAGATCGGAAACCATCGTGACCGTGGCGGTCACCTTGATCTTGCGCTCCGCGCCCAGGCTGGACGCGGGCGCCCAGAGCCACAGAACGCAGAACAGCGCGGGCAGCACGAGCGGGCTGAGGGAAACCGGCCGGCGGGTAGCCGGGCGCAACCAAGGCATGACGTTGTATAGAGTCATAAAGTAAAGTTAGGTGCGACTATAATTGAACTGCCGTGCTTGTCAACGGCGAAGCTCGCATAATTTTCTCCGTGGGCGTTATTCAATGCGGGTGAGCCGTTCTGCGGGTGGAGCGCCGGTCTGTGACCGGCTTGGGGCGCGGTGAGGCCCTGCGCCGGAATGCCCAGGCCTACGACCACGCATTCGAACTCGTTCCCCCCAAAGCCGGTCGCAGACCGGCGCTCCTCACCCGCTTTTAATCAGGCTCTTTTTCCGCTTAACGTAGCGCGAAGGGAGCCGGCCAGTTCCCGCCGGAATACTCCGGCTTGGCGGTCGTGCGGCGCATCATTAGACTGCCGCCATGCGACCTTTGGATATTCAGCACATTGGCAACGAACTGGCCGTCAAATGGGCGAACGGCGAGGAGTCATTTATTCCCCTGGAACAGTTGCGCCGCGCCTGCCCGTGCGCCGGCTGCCAGGGAGAAGTGGATGTGCTCGGCCAGCTCCACAAAGGTCCGGCCGCCAGGCTCACGCCAGCCGCGTTTGTTCTACAGCACTTCACCATGGTGGGGACTTACGCCATCCAGCCGGTTTGGGGCGACGGGCACACCAGCGGACTATACTCCTTCGATTATCTGCGCCGGGTGGCGGCGGCCAAGGCGGATTGAGCCGGTGGGTAAAAAAATTCCTGGAAGGCTGCGAACAACCTTCCAGGAACCCAACCCCAATCTTCAACCAGATTATTCGATGACCCGCACGCGGTAGAAGTGGACGTTGCCGCCCGTGCTGGGATCTTGATGTTCCATCTCAAACCCGGTGCCGTCGTGCGTGGAAACCTCGCTCCAACTGCCGCCGAACAGTGACACCGAGCGCTCCACCGCGTAACGTTTGCCTTCCACCGACGGCCAGCGGATGGTCCGCGGCTGATTGCCGGCGGACACGCGCAACACTGAGCCGTTGTCGTTCGGACTCGTGCCCGCGACGAACTCGGCGTAGTTGTTGGCCCCGTCGCCGTCGGCATCGCCGGTGGCGGCGGAGAGCACGTTGTGGATCGAACCGAAGTGGCGCAACCGCCAGGCGTCCGGGATGCCGTCGTTCCACGAGGAAGCCGAGCGATCGGACAACGTGATGAGACCGGTTTCCGTCTGTTTCGGGAACGAGGCCAGGCCGTTGGGCGAGGCGGAGGCGTGCTCGAAATGGACGGCATAGGCGGCGCTGCTGCCGGCGCCGGCCGGAATCTGCACCGTCAAGGTGCCGAGCGTGGCGTTGCCGGTCAGGCCGGCGATGTTGTTGTTCAGCCAGGTGGCGGCGTAATTGCCGTTTCCGACTGAAGAAGTCAGCGTGGGCAAACCCAGCGCCGGATTGGGTGTGAACTGCACCGGCACGGTCAAGGTTGGCGAGCCATCCAACGGCGTGACACTGAGGCTCAGCATCAGGGTGCGGATGGGATAATCGCCTTCAATCTTGGCTTTCACCGGAATCTGGATGTTTTGTCCAGCCGCGGCAAGGTAGTCACCACTGCTGAAGTTCACCGCGGCCGCGGCCGATACGGTCGGCAGAACCACGGGCTGCGGAGCGAAGTTCCCGACGATTTCCGCGCCACGCACGCCGTTGGTCCAGAACCGGCGGAATCCCGCCAGCGTCGGATCCAACGAACGGCGGAAGGTCACATACACGTCGCAGACATCCAGGTAACCGTCGCCAAAGGCGATCTGATTGATAACGGTGTCATTTCCGTTGAACAGGCCGTTCAACGTGGATGTGTCTCCGCTAATGTCTGTGTTGAACACCAGATAACCGTCGGGATGGATGCTGTAAGTGCCACCGCAGGAATCCATGGCGTCAAAGAAGTCGCTGACGTTGGTGTAGCCGACGCCGTTGAAGGAACTCTGGTCGTAGGGCGGCATGTTGAAACGGTACACCGCGGATTGGAACACCTGCATGACGTCAGCGTTGTCGAGGTTCGTGTTGCCGAAATCGCCGGCGTTGAACCAACGGAAGGGGGCACTGTCGCCCACCAGATACTTGCGCTGTCCGACGGTGACGTGCTTGAAGGAATTGAGCGCACCGGCCGCCGTTGAACCGTTGGTGGGCGTGGCAATGTACACATCCGAGCCAGGGGCGCCGATGCCATCAGAAGTGGCGGAGGGCAAACCAATCCGGATCTCATAGGTGTCTCCCAACTGTGCCGCGCCAGGGACCTGGAACGCGTAGCCGCCAAGCACGACTTTGCCGTTGTCCTCGTCGAACAGGGTGTCGTGCGGTTGGGAGTACTTGATCAAGTCCTGCCTGGTTGTGTCGTACAAGTTCGTTGCCGAATAGCGCTCGAGCCAACCGACCCCGAGCAGGTTGAGGTTGTCGTTCGTGTTGACGAATGTCATGTCCACGAAAGGTATGCCAAACCAAGGAGTCCCAAGTGGAAATGTGTCAAGCTTGTCCGCCGGAGGGGGGTCAGTCGGATTCTGATACCCTGCGAAGCTCCAGGGCGGAATCTTCACATAAACCGGCGGCGTGATGCCCGGAATGGGCTTCTGAAGGAAGGACTGAAAACCCACTGCGCCAGGTGAGACCGGTGGTCCGGCGAGATCTGTGACGGTGACGTTGAACTGGAGGCTGTAGATTTTCGTTTCCGGCAGGACGCTCAACGTAACGGGCGCATAGAAGTACTGGCCCGGAGAGGCGACGAATTCACTGGAGGCTTCACCGAATTGGAAGCCAAAGGAGATGGCGTTCGCATCGAAGTTTGTTGGCGAGAAGACTTGGGAGGCCACTTCGCTGGGCTGGTAGTTGTCACGAAACGCACGAATCTTGAACGTGGTGTTCGAGTTGATGTTCAACGAGATGTTGGCGGGTCCCGTGATGGGCCCTACGCTCGGCGGGGCATTGATGGGATCCGAGCCATCAATGGTGTACCACATTTCAGCCCCTAAGGTCTGATTCTCGACGCTGAACATGGCGGCGTTGTTGCCGGAGATCACCGGACTGGCGGCTTTGAAGATGAACCGCGCCTGGATGATCGCACTGCTGGGGCGGCCCGTCTGGAAGCTGATGGCCTTCACAGTAATGTCCGGTTGCGGGGTGATGACGGACGGGGGCACCTGGTTGGGGAACATCCCGTCATGGTACACTGGCGGGGTGCTGCCGCTGGTGGCGCTGGGATTGGGGACGGTATCCACGCCGTTGGGTGTGGCGGCAAACGTGTAGTGCGTTTCCGTACCTTCGGTGCCCTCAATCGCGATGGTCCGATCGTTGTTGAACGTAAAGGTGTTGAAGTTCGCGCCCACGCCCGTGCGAAGAATCGAGACCACCACGGCGGGCGGTATGGTGAAATCCACCCAGCCCACGCGCGGCGGCGGCACCGGGGTCGGCGGCGGCGGGGGCAGGGGCAGGCCCGTGCCGGTCACCTGGCGGATAAGATGATAATGGGTTTCAGTCGTGTAAACTGTGCCGTTGGGAGCAAAGACAACTCCGACGGGGGAACGGGCTTCGGCGGTGCCATAGGTGTCGGGCACGGCGACGCTGCCGTCCCACCAACCAGGGAAGATGCCGTTGCCGGCCGAACCTTGGACCCAGTAAGAGGAATTGACGCCGTAGATATTGGTCACCACGCCGCTGGTCAGCACCGCTTTAACCCGGTGATTGCCATTATCAGCCACGACGAGAGTTCCGTCGCCGGCTTCGGCCACGCCGTAGGGCATGTTGAAGCGGGCGGTGGAACTGGAGGACACATTGTTGGCGGTGGTAAAATCACCCACGCCGTGGAAGCCGGCGTTGGTGGTCACGACGCCGGTGGCGGGATCAATGAGGTAAACGCCATGCCGTCCGGCATCCGTGGCGGCAATCTGGCCATTGCGCTTCACGGTGATGCCCTGCAAGGCGGCGCCCGCGTGGGCGATGGTGGCGATGGTGGAAGTGACGTTCGCCGGAGTTATCCGGATCAGGGTGTTGCCCTGGACGGCCACGTAGATATTGGTGACCGCATCCAGCGCGATGCCCGTGGCGTTGACCAGACCGGTGGCCTTGGTGGCGAGCAAATCACCGCCCAGGGCTGGCGAATCAAACAACAACACCGTGCCGTTGTTGCCATTGCCGCGGTTCAAGACGTAAACCTTGCCGGCCCCGTCCACGGCCACGCCAACCGGTTGATCGAGCTGTTGGGTCGTGAACGTGTAGGTCTGACCGGTGATCAGGTCAAGCTGGCGGATGGCGTTGTTATTCCGGTCTGCCACAAACAGCGAGTTCCCGGTGTGATCCAGCGCAATGCCGGAAGGCGTGTTGAACTGGGCAACTGCCGCGGTGTCACCATCCACATATCCGGCTGAGGTCTTGGGATAGAAGGTTGAAGGACCGCCCGTGAGAGTTTGAACATCAGTAGCGGCCAGGAGCGAGCCGGCGGAGGCCAGCGCCAACGCCCACGCGGCGGCCAGACGGCCCAAGCGTGACGGCGCCGACGGCAGCCGCCAGGAACGGCGGGCGTGGCAAAGGTTAAAGGGTTTCATAAGCAGGAAAATTTAGTTTGTTCCTAGAGCGACAGGTTCATTCAAAGGGATTGCGATGGCCGGTGTAGGATTCATCCAAAACCGGTTTGCTCCAATCCAACGGCTTGCCGCTGTCCCAGGCCGTCCACTCGGGGTCTTCTGTCAGGTCCGGCGTGGTCTTCAGGTACGCGCTGGTCGTGGGCTGGAAGTCGCCATCCTGCACAATGCTGGGGGTGATGAAGATGATGAGGTTCTGGCGATTGCGCTCTTTACTGTCGTGCCGAAAGGCCAGGCCAATCAGGGGAAGGTCACCCAGGATGGGTACTTTCTTGTTGGCGGTGTTGAGATCGTCAGAGATCAAGCCACCCATCACCAGCGTATTGCCGCTCGGGATCAGCACGGTGGTTTCCAGTTTGCGCGTGAAGAAGGAATCCACTTCGTTCTCCAAGTCGCCGACCGTGCTGCGAAACTTGGGACCGAGCTTGAGGATGCCCTGATTGACCTTCAACTCGACGATGTCGTTGGCGGTGATACGGGGGGTGACATCCAGATTGACCGTCAAGTTGGAATAGGAGATGGAAGAGCCGCCGGACGTATTGGCCGTGCCCGCGGCAACATTCACAATGGGGAACATGAGGCCGACATCAATCGTCGCTTTCTGGTTGTCCAGCGTCACCATGCGCGGTTCGGAGATGGTTTTGGTGTCGGAAGAGCTGTTCAGGAACGACAGCGCGGCGCGGACGCCCGAGGCGTTGAGGAACGCGGTGGACGGACTAAAGCCGTCGGCGGTGTTGAGGCTGAGGCCACCCACGAGCGGGTTCAAAATGGTTTCTGCCACCGACTGGGAACTGGAGCGGGAACTGGAGGTGACGGTGCGGCCGCCAGGAAGCGTGGTGGTGGTGGTGCCCCCTGGTTTGGTCTTGGTGGTTTCGCTGCTGGTCAGGCCGTTGCCAAAAGTGACGCTTTGCGATTCGAGCGTGCCGGACCAGTCAATCCCTTTGGCCGTCTTGGGATTCACGGTCGTTTCGAGGATTTTGGCTTCAATGAGCACCTGTTTGGTGGGGGTGTCGAGTTGGGCCACGAGCAGTTCGACGCCTTCGATTTCCTGCTCGGTGGCCAGCACCACCAACTGACTGGTGCGGACATCGGGCACCACTTTGCTGCGCTTGTCATAAAGCGCGGTCTGCACCGAGGTGAGAATGTTGGAGGGCGCGGCATACTTGAGCTGGATGACGTGGGTCACCAACGGGTCCGGGGCCGCCGGGTCCTTGACCGTGACGCGGGCGATCCTGGTTTTGGGATCGTCCACCAACTGCAGGTCATAATTCATGAGCATGGCGGTGAGCGCCTGTTCGGCGCTCAGGTTCTCCCAACGGATGGAGATGTTGGGTTGCACCTTGATCACGCCTCTCTCATCCGGCTGGCCATAGCCCACTTTGGGATCCAGGATGTAATTGATGCCGGCCTGACGCGCGAGGTTCTCGATGGCCGTGGTCAGCGGCACATCTTGAAACTGGATGAGCGGGATGAGGGGGCCGGACGGCGCCGCGTCGGCTGTGGTTATAGCACGGGTGGGCGATTCACCAGCAGGGTTGGTCTGGGCCGGGGCCAAACTGCAGGCGACAAGCCCAACGAGGATCACAACGGCGAGTTTTGCTTTCATTTTTCTGTGTTCTGAGGTTGAGCGTTTAGTTAACGGTTAAAAAATGCTTGCTCAACACGGGCATTTTTTAGCAGCCCCGATGCCATGCGGCGAAAAAGGGGCTGGATTCCAGCACGGGCGATACAACTCCGAAATTTCCGAAAAATCTTTGTCCAGCAACAAGACAAGCTGGCCGAGGGCGTTGGGCGCGGGTGTCCCGTTCGGGAGCGGGTATCAGTTACTCTGGGTGAGGCGGAGGATGCGTCGGACGCCGTTTGCCTCGACCACTGCGGTGCCCGCCAGCACGTTGATTTCCAGGCACACCACGCGCACGCGTTCCTTGCCAGAGACCACCTCGAGGTTATCACCGACTCCAAAGTTTACATTATTGATGGTGACAATCGGATTCTCTCCGCCGGAATAACCGCTAAGCACGAGATCCACCACCGGCGCGGTCTTGGGAGTCGGTGTGACGGAGGGCGTCACCTTTACTTCACCATAGACCCGCGTGGATTTCGGGAAGAAGGGATCTTTGCCATCAGCGGGAGCTGCCGGCATTTTGAACTCCGAGCGAGGAAGCTCTGCCATCACCGCGGTGGACTCGACCGCCGCTGGATCCGGTTTCCCGGTCTTCTCCTTTTTGGCAGCCGCTTTGGACTGCGCGGCGGTCGCCGGGAACAGCGGCGTCAGTAAAAACAGGGTGATGGCGGACAGCACCACTGTCTGGCGGAAGATTGCCCCAAGTGACTGCTTAAGTGTGCGACAGGATTTCATGGCAGATTGGGTTTCACGAGCGCGGCGATGTCCATCCGGAACGCCAGTTTCTCCTGTTCCTGGGTGGTGGCACCGGGACTGCGCTCCACATCGAGATTCAAGATGCGAATGTGAGGAAACCGGTTTTCAAAATCCGCCACGAAGGCTCCCAAGTCGTGGTAAAACGCCGTGCCGGAGAGCGAAAGCCGCGCCTGTTTATAGGGGAATCGCGGCAAGAGATTCACGTCGCTTACCTCCGCAGATGGGCTGAACTGGGGCGGGTCCACCTTGTGCTCCACGCGGAAGGTTCGAATGGTATTGATGATCCAGGAATACGAGTCGCTTTGGGCCATGCCCTGCTCGAGGCCATCGAGCACCGCCCGCACCTCGGCCAATTCCGCTTCCAACTGGGCCGCGCGTTTGATGTTGTCCTGCATCTGCTCGAGTTTCCGCTCCGCCTCGTCCGTCTCGCTGGCCAGTTGCGTGAGCTTGTCGTATTGGAGCTTGATCAGCCCGTACCCAAGCCCCGCCAACACCGCAACGGTCAGCAGGACGACCATGAAAAGCTGATTGCGTTTCTGTTTGGGCAGCTTCTTCAAGTTCATCGGGTGACCTCCGGGTAGCGACATTCGAGTGAAAAGAGCACATTCGCCTTGCCGGTTTCCGGGGACGATTGCAGGGTGAACTGTTTCAAGGTGACGGAGTTGGTCTTCTCCAGCACGGTTTGAAAGTAGGGATGAGCCGCCACCGCTTCCTTATATTGGTTCACCTGGTCGCCAGGGTTCGGCGAGGTGTCATTGCCGTCCAGCGTGACAATGATGCGCTCCGTTACCGTGGCGGGTTTGCCGGGCACCAGGCGGTTGTTGTTGGTGCGAGCCTTGGTTTCCTCGATCAGCGTGTAGGTCTGCTGCGCCCGTATGCGGACCAGTTGCACATGGTCCACGGTGGCCTGTTGCAGGGCATTGAGCAGGTTGCCGTTGAGAAACCGGTTGGTGGTGAGTTGGGTCAACGCCGCCAGCTTGTGCTTCACATCCGCCAGTTCTTTTTGATGGCCGAGCACCTGCTGATACTCATTGGTGCGGGCGTTGATGCTGGCTTCAACGCGGCTCAATTGGTTTTTGGCCAGCATGGCCTTGAGCTGCAGCGAACTGCTCCAGACCAGGACCAGACAGATCAGCAGTGCTGCCACCCAGGCGGCACGTTTCACCGGGTCGCGGCGGCGCATTTCCTCGGCCGCTTGGGCTTCCGCAAGGAGATTTAGTCGGATGGGCATAGGTCAAATCCAGGGTCAGATGGCAGCGAGGGCGGTACCCACGGCCACGCCAAGCTGCGAGGCCACTTGATCAAGTTCGGCGGCCTGTTGCGGCGGCAGCGCGATCTCCAGAGAAGATGTCGGATTCCAGGTCTGGCACTCGATCAATAATTCATTCTGGAGCGATTGCAGAATGGACTCGGAGCGGGCGGAACCGCCGCCGATGAACGCCCGCGCGACGGGCCGGTCCTGCTGGTGTTCAAAAAAGTCTATCGAAGCGCGCAATTCCCGACCCAGCGGAACGATCACCGAATCCAGTGCGGGTTGCACTTCCGAGGCCATGCCCACCTTGATGCCTTCAGCCTCCGCGTAACTAATGCTCATGGCTTCACTCAAGGCGCTCGTCATTCGGTCTCCGCCCATGCCCACCACCCGGCTCAGAATTAAATCGCCCTCCTGCAGGATGCAGATGGACGAGCAACGGAAACCCACGTCCACCAAAGCCACGGTGTCCCGGGCAAACACATCCGGCATCGCCAGTTCAAAGGCATTCACCGGACTGATCAGTCCGGGGGACAGGCATTCAGCGGACAAGCCGGCGGCTTTCGCACCTTCGAGATAATCGTCCACCAGTTGTTTCCTGGCGCCCGCCACCAGGACGCGCTGTTTGGCCCCGCCCGCCACCGTCTTGGCGGCCTCGGGCCCTTTGCCGCCATTGCGCGCGGCCAGCACATGACAGTCGAACACGTAGTTGGTCAGGTCCTGTTGCAGATAGTTGCGCGAATTCAGCTTCAGTACTGTGCGCAGGTCTTCCAGCGGCAGGCGCGGCATCTCGACGTGGCGGACCAGCGCGTCGTTGACGCCCACGGTCAGCGCCACCGACTTGAGCCGGGCATCCAGCGCGAGCATGACCGCTTTCAAATGCTCGGTCAGCAGATCAGCGGAGAGGGTTTTCTCAAAAATCGGCGCGTCCAGCATGGCATAGCGGCACAAGGCGAGACTCTCGCCCCGGCGTTGCAGATGGACAGCCTTGGTAGTGCGGCTGCCCAGATCCACCGCTATCATCTGGTCTCGCCGCTTTCTTGATCCGCGTTCAAAAAATGGCAGGGCCATGTGCGTTTCTTATCTGCTTCGACAATTCATTGCAAGTAGCATCTGCCCCGTCGGCCACCCGCGACACGCATCGCTCGCCCGGACAGATCGAACTTCTGATCGGAGTTGTAATCAGCAACAGCCGCGCCACATTGCGGGGACTTGCCGGCAAGGCGGAAGATTGCGGGAACGGCCGCGGTTGTCGCCGTGCGCCGCGCCGTCGGCTTGTCCTGACTCAAGGCGTGTCTGTCCCGTTGCTATATGTCCGCCGGGTCGGATGGAAGTGCCGCGCGCATCATTTTAGCAGGAGCAGACTGGCATCCTCTCCCGCCATTTGCGCCCGCGCCGCCTTTTCCAGAATCTTGAACAACGCCTCCAGCAACACCGTGCGCCGCCCCTGCCACAGCACCCCAAACGTGACGGCCTCGAAACCCTCCAACGGCAGCAGCCGCACTTGCGGATGATATTTCATTTTCGGTACCCGCACCGTGACGCCGATCCCGTAACCGTTGGCCACGTACGTCTGGACCATTTCCACCGTGCTGACTTCGATGCCGCTGAACCAGTCCACCTTGAGTCTGGCCAGGCCCTCCTGAAACGCGCGCCGGATGGGTTCATTGCTCGGCACGGTGATCAGTGAATCCTCGATGCGGTCGCGCTGCCACAATTCCTGCGCGGACGCCAGCTTGCTGCGTTTGGGCACCAACAACACCAGCGGCATTTTGAACATCGGGATGACATTGATCCCGGCGGGCGGGCGCGCCCCCAGCAAACAGACCGCGAGATCAATCTCCTGTTGCTGCAGCCAGTTGATGACTTCCGGATCATAACCTTCGCGCAGCGTCACCTTGAGTTTCGGGAAATCCTGCTGCAACTCCTGCAGCATCGGCGGCAGATGGTCGCGCAACATGATCTCCGACGCGGCGATCCGCAGATGTTGCGAAATGCCGCCCTGCAGTTTCTCCGCCATCGGCGTGAGATTGTCGAAGAACGGTTTGATGAAATCGAAAAGCTCCCTGCCCGGCGGCGTGAGCGAGAAAGGCCGCCGATGAAACAACGTCACCCCGAGAAACTCCTCCAGTTGAATCACCTGCCCGCTGATGGCCGGCTGTTGAATGCCGTAAGGCATGTTGCGCACGGCTTCGCTGATCCCGCCATGCTTCGCGACGTAATAGAACAATTCGAGGTGATGGATGTTCATAACATTGATTCCGGTTTTGCTGCCGTGACTCTGAACAAATTACCGCCGGCCAGCAAGCCGCCAGACAGCCGGGCCGCCCGAAAGGAGCGCCGGACAGTGTGGCCGGCTTCTGCCGTTCGAGCAGCGCAAAGCCAACTGCCAGTCCGCGCTCCGGCACCGGGGCGACGCGAGGTCATGCTGCTGGTTCTGGTTTGTTTTGGTTTGACTCACTTTGACCGGGTTTGACCGGGTTGGCCTCGGAGGTGGTGGCGGTCGGTGTTTCCGGCGGCTCCGGTGGCAGGCCGTAGATTTCCCGGATGCGGCGGGCCTTTTCCTCCGGGCTGATCCTCTCCCGTTGAATCCAGTCGCGCACCGCCGGATTCTCCGCCCATTGCTCGAAATGCGCCACCACTTCCTCCTCGGTTTTCTCCCGCTCGCGCTCCAGCCGTTCCTGCTCCATCTGCAGGCGCGCGCCGCTATGATCACCCCGGCGCAACTCGACAATGTCCTGACACAGTCCCCGCAAGGTGCGGAGCTGGCGCCGGAACGGTTCGGACAATTCCCCGTTCCAGCCCCCCAGCGCCGCGGCATAACGCGCCGCCAGCACGGTGGCCAGATGATCCGTCAACCGGCCCTCCGTCGCTGCGGTGATTTCCTGGGCATCGGCGGCCAGTTCGCGTGCCTGGGCCAAAGTCTCCTGCCGCGCCTGCCACTCGGCAAAACCGCCGGCCCGCCATTCGCTCAGGTTTTGTTTGCTGATGGCCACGCCGCCGAAGTCCCGGCTCAGGACTTCCGTGACTTGGGGCAAGCCGTTCAGCCAGGCCAGCAACGCCTTGCCGCACTGACCATCGGCCAGCCGACGGTTCAACTCGTCGCGCAGCTCGCGCGGCAATCTGGAAATTTTTCCGTTACGAGCCATGCGTAAATTTGTGAACCGCTGATAAACCTGGCGCGGCGGATACCGCAACCAACGATGATAGCCCCGAAGGAACAGAGCGCGGGTTGCGCCGCCACCACCGGCTTTGGAGTGCGCGGACTTGTCCGCGCTTTCCGCAGGCGACTGGTCGCCGCCGAAGGCAAGCGGAAGGTCCCGTCACTCTCACGATCCGCTGCACGCGGCTTGGCTTTGGCGACGAGTCGCCAAAGCAGAAAAAGCGGTGACGAGTCACCGCACTCCAAAGCTTTGGTTTTAGGTTCATTGGCAGGTTCCTTCCGGCAATTGGGCCGAGCCGTCCTCTGCCGGTTCATCCTCGTCACCAAACATGGCGCGATAGAGCAACCGGAGTCTCTCGGAATTGTCCGGTGGCGGATGCGCCGCCAGCGCCGCGTCGAGCCGGGCAAACGCGGAACGATACCCGGCGGGGTGTCGCCCACGGCGCGGAGTTGGGGAGTAAGGTTTCATAACAAGTGCAGTTCTGCTTCGATCTTCTTCAAGGTTTCCGGGCTGATGCCGCCGCGGGGTTTAGGAAAATACTGCTTGCGGATTTCGGGACGCTTAATCCACTCCCGAAATTCCCGCTCCTTTTGCGCTTGGCGGTTGGCCCGCTGCCAATCGAGTTCCTCGCGGTCCAGTTGCAGGCGCGCCGCGGCATGGTCGCCGCGGCGCAGCAGCGTCCAGTCGTGTAGGAACGTCCGCAGCACCTCAAACCGGCTGGTGGCGTTTGTTGCGGTCAATTTCTCCCGCGCGGCCACGAGATATTGCGAAGCCAGCCAGCCCGCCACGGTGTCGGTCACGGAGCCGCCCGCCGCGTGCTGTAACGCCTGCGCCTCCGCCACCATCTCCCGAAGCAGTTCTTGCGTGTCAGCAAAAGTTGAACCGGTAGTGCTCATTTGAATTTGCCGCGCAAGTAACGGTTCCAAAAAGCGCCGTGCGAAGTGGCGTTCAAGAACTGTGTGAACAGTGTATATGGCACATTCGGCAATGCGTAGAGTTTCGGGTTGTCGTGAAAGAGCACATACAACACCCCGTGTTCGTAGCCGATGGCGGCAACCGCCGTTGAATTGACTGAAATTAGTTCCACGCTTTGACCCTTACTCCATCCGTGCGTGGAGAAAAGCGGAAATAGGCTATGGCTCCGCCATTAACCGATACGCCCGTAGGCGGGCGCTCTACGGGCGCACGCAGGTCAGGCAAACTGCTTCACCTTGTCCCGGCTGTAGTCCTTCAATTCCTTGAGCATGTCTGGCTTGGTGCCAGTTGACACGGCTTGCAAGCATTCCAACCAGGAAGGTATTTCCAACAACTTGGGAAAACGCGCCTCGACCATCTTTTCAATGGCTCCCTTCCACCAGAGCGGCGCAGCGGCAGCGGTTAATTCCGGTAACGTAAGAAAATGCAACCGTGCCACGCCACATTCTGCGAACATGCAGAAGAGTTCCAGGTGCGACCCTAACTCGTCTCCATCGTGTGCGTTCTGATTTATTCCTTCTTTCCGCGTGCCAAGTATGTCATCAATGCTCTTGCCCATCAGCCGCTGGACTTGCTCTTGTGTCGGCCAGATCACCTCGTGCTGGTCCCAGGCGGAGAGATCGGCCCAGGCATCCCGCGCAAGCTTGATTTCATGCACGCACTCGGCCACCAACCGGGCGCAAAGCGCGCCCAGCCGTACCCGGTTGTCGGTCAATTTGCCGCCGATACTCTCAGCCGACAGCTCGATGGCGACTGCGATCTCTGCTGCATCCGCTGTAAAGCGCGGATTTCGGGTCCGAACGGAAGGCATGAAGAGCGACCGCCGGGCCTTGCCGCGGAAAACGGCTGGATTCTGCAAGGCCAGTTCAGAAAAAGTTTCAGTCAGCTTCAGCGCTTGGTCCCACAGTTCGTTGTTTGCGCCCCAGTGGCCTTCGCGCGCGAGTTCGCAGAGCATGTCGTTCAACCGGCGGACATGCGCCAGCAGTAGCTTTTCGAAATAACCAACTGGTATCCCGTTTTTCCGGGGCGCGGGCACGGCTTTACGTAACGCACAAAGATACGATTGAGCGACCAGTTCGCCGTACATGGCGAAATCCCTCAAGTGTAACGCCGTTACTCCTTCCCAAGGTTGGAAATAATACCACTCCGCCATGTATCGGTGGTAAGCGACCGACCGTTCCCAAAGCGCTAACGGGTTTGTCGCTGCCGACATCGCCTGTTTATCTTTCCCCAAGCTTGGTTCGACGGGACCGGACTTGCTGCCTTTCGACACACTGGCATCCGATCCTGAAATCTGCTTCGGGTGTTTCTTCTTTTTTCGGTTCACAGGCACACCTTGGCTGCTTTGTCGCTACAGTCGTGCGACAGGCGGTTTCTCGCGACCGCCATCGTCCGCTCGCAGCGCGCGGATAACTTTTCCCAGTTCGCGATCAAACAGCGCGGGGTCTTTTTCCCAGCCGACGAAATTGGCGGCGACGCGACTCTTAATTTCTGATTTCTTGCCGCTCTGGTATTCGTCGCTGAACAGGAAGCCGTCCAAGTTGAGTGGAATCAGCGCGAGGACTTTCTTGCCACGCTCTTTCATGATTTGCGCCTCTTTCTGGAACGCGCTGGTGATTTCGCGGTCAACCCACCAACTGGTGAGCGATGATTTGGAGGCGCACAGCAGCATTTTGTCCCAAAGCCTAATGCCCCGGTCAATGCCCTCGTGCAGATCGTCGCCGGGGAGCAGTTGATGCTCGTCGAGCCAGCAGCGGATTCCTTGTCCTTGAAGCCGATAATGCAGCAAATGGGCAAACGCCTTGTCCTCGCGACTGTAGCTGATGAAGCAGGAATGGTAGTTTCCCACTGATACCACGCAGAGGTCATCAACTTCGCCAAGCTTCGCGAGTGCATCCGAGACTCTTTTGATTTCGGCACTCCGGATTTCCGGGCGCCAATGTTCTACAGGAATCTTAAGTGTGGAATTGACCGAGAGAATGACCGACTGCTGAGTTTCCTGTTGGGGAATCAACTCCTCGGTCAGATTGTCTATCTCCCGAAGCAATCCCTCCCAAAACTGCTTGCGGTCAGCTCGTGGCCAACTGGCCGGCGTGTCCTGCAAAACCTCGCCATCCACAAACCGCGCATTGAGAACTGCCAGCCCAATCACGACGGGATGATAGGCCTTCTTCCGGTCGTAATCGGCAATCAAAGGGTGAATCTCGAAGATCAGCCCCATGTCAATATTCCGCCCACTGACATCGCCCGTGAACCGGATGCCCGGGAAATCCATTTGTGGTTGCCTTTCCAGCAGCCGCTTGGGAACGCGCGTGCCTGACTTCAATTCGAGAATACTGGCGTCCATCCGCGTCGCGGCCATGGAAAACGGGCGAACGAGTTCGTCGAAAGCGGCACGCCGCTGACGCTCGCCTTTAATGGCATTCAATTCGACGGATGTTTCCACTGGCAGAACCGGCGTGTAATAGTCGTTCAACTTTTCATACCAGGCCCAGTTCGTTACCTCAGCCAGAGTCATCGCATTGAACTGGCGTGCCATCGTCCGGGAAAGCGTTTTGACGGCCAACTCCTTCGTGGCAGTGTTCTGCCTGGTGAGCTTGCCGAACAGATGGCCTCCCGGGGCAATGTCGGCGTTACCACGCGCCTTCCAGTTCCAATCCACCGGGTAATGCAGCTCAACGAAGGGAGAATTCCAGGTGATTTCACTGTCCCTGGCTTTCTCAACGTAATGCCTGAGACTCCGGAGCGACCACTTGATCAATGATACCAGCACCTCGATCCGCCAGTGGGGATGATCCCGCTCGTAATTCTCCACGGCATTCTGATAACTGGCGCGATACTTTTGAATTCTTGTCGTCACCTCGTGGATTTCACAACTTTGACACAGGCGGCTTGCTCATCGCCATTGCAGCCCTGCCGATGGCAACCCCCCGGCCCCACCCGCAGCGTCTCCCGTCGCTGGTGGGGTAAATAAATGAAACAGCAGCAAAGAGCTAAAACATCAACCATTTGCAAAGAATTCAGCCTGACGACATAAAAAACGGAAACACCCCGTTTGCACGAAAAATGGAAACACCCTCCCTGGCAGCCCCTCCGCAGCCAATCCGCAGGCGTTTAGCGGGGGGGCTGCCGGACCACTGCAACCGGCCGTTTCTCGAGCGCGGCGACGCGGCTACCCAAGCCGGCCAACGACTCAGAGAGCACCTTAGCGAGGCCGGATTGCTCATGGTTGAGTTCAGACATATAAACCATCATTTTTGAGACACGGCGGAGGTCATCGCGGACAGCCTTCAAATCAGCCTCCAGGCGCTCGATGCTATTGAGTTCGGCGGTGAGTTTGGCGTCATACTCGGCCAGAGACTCCTGAATGAGCGAGCCGGCAGCCTCATTTTCAAACCGCCCCGCGGCCTGGCCGCGCCCGAAGGCCACGGACCAAAGGACCGCCGACCACAACACCACCAAGCCGATCCAACCCAGCACACTTTTCACGTTTTTCATAAGCCAGATTTCTTCTTTCTTTTTAGCCGGTAAGACACCTTTTTAATAGGGCTGTTCTCGGCGGGAGGCGGCGGCTGGGCAACCTCATTCAATGCATCATGCGTCGGTTGATGCGAGGGATAAGCCGACCCGCGCTGTTCTCCCGTGCGCAGAACCTGCTGGCCAACGACCAGGATACCTTCCGCCTTCAGCTTTTCATAAGCCGCCTCAACCACAAAATCAGAATGATTTGCCCGGCGATGGTTTTGCTGGCGCTTAACCCAAACCTCCACCGCACTGTGCATTTCTGGGGCCACCCAAGCCCCTAAAAACTTCATTCCTTTGGCCCGCTGATTCGGCATACATCTGCTGTTAAACACCCCCCGCCAAAAAAGTCAAAATAAAAGCCCGCATCCGGTGGGCGGCGCAGTTCATAAGCCCAGCCCGGCCTGCTCGGCGTGGCGTTTCTTGGACACCGGCGCTTTCTTGAAGGTTTCTTCAATCGCGGCGGCGCTCGTCGGGCGTTCGATGCCTTTGCCCTCCATCAACTCTTTCACCGTGCGGAGCTGGAGGCGCGGATACTTTTGCTGGTTGGTCTTGTGTTCGTAAAACCCGGCGCTCGCGGATTCGGTTTCCATCGGGCCGGTGGGCGGCTGCAGGGAAACCAAAACGCCGATGGCGGCTTTCTCGCGGTCCAACACGCCGCGCAAATCGCGCACGTCTTTCACGCCCGTCTTGCCGCCTTTGACCTGGATGATGATTTGTTCCGGCTTGGCGGCGCGCGGGTCGTCGCGGAAGAGGATTTTGCCGTCAATGCCGTGGTCCGCGCCTTTCTTCTGCTCGACGGGCCGGGCGCCGACGAGGCCCAGCGCCCACCATTGGAATTGGAACTTGTCCTCCTCCGCGAGTGTGGCGGCTTCGATGGGCGTGGTAGGTTCGCCGATGATGCGGACGAGGGAACTCTGGGGGAGCGCGGGCCGCTGGCCTGCTGTTTCCGGCGGCTCGCCGGAAACTCCATCCGGCAATTGGTTTGACGATTCGACTCGGCGGGCCGCCGGGTCGGGCACGCGAGCCGCGTGCGCTCCCCCGGACACAAATTTCAGGCGGCGGCCGTAGGTGTCTTGCAGGCGGTTCTTGATGAGCGATATGGCCAGTTGCGTCACGTCAATGCCGATCCAGTCACGGCCGAGTTTCTCGGCGGCGTCAATCGTCGTGCCGCAGCCGCAGAACGGGTCGAGCACCAGGTCGCCGGGATTGCTGCTCGCCAAAATGATGCGCTCCAGCAAGGCCACGGGCTTTTGCGTCGGGTAGCCGAGCTTCTCGGCTTCGCTATCCAACCACTTTACATCCTCATCAATTCCTTGTTCAGTGCCGACCAAAAGCCCTGCCGTTCCCGGCTGATAAGCCCAAATGTCTTGGAACAAAACTCCTTCAGAGCCTTCGAGGTATTGCTTGTAGCGGGGAAGTCCGTCGTCTTTCGTCGGATGAAGAAGAAGTCCCTTTTCATTGAGCAAATCCAGAATCTCTTGCGGGGAAAAACTTGAAACGTCTCGATTCAACTCTCTCGAGAGTTTGCTTGGAATTGCCCAGTGCCGTCCCTTCGGCGTGGGGTCATATCCTTTCCATGGTTTTCCACTATCACCGGTTCGTGTTCCAGCGCCGGTGAGAACATTCGATTGATAAACACCGCGCCTATCTTTGCCGGGGAAATTCGTTTCAACGTAACTCTTTAGGTGTGGTCTCCAACCCGGATGAAACGTGAATTCATCTGACTTTGAATAGAACAAGATCGTGTCGTGGATTGGGCCAAATTGTTTTGAAAGTTTGTTGTGAGCGTTTGTTCTTCTCCAAATAATTTCACTTCGGAAGTTTTCTCCTCCCATGACCGCATCGCACAGCAACTTGAGATAATGCGAAGCGGTTGGGTCGCAGTGGAGATAGAGCGAGCCGGTGGGTTTGAGGACGCGGCGCAGTTCGACGAGGCGCGAGGACATCATGGTGAGGTAGGCCATCATGTCGTTGCCGCCGAGAAACGTGTAGAACGCCTGCATCACGTCGGAGACTTTGCCGGGCTGCTCGGTGACGGCGTCGTAGGCGCGTTTGGTTTCGATGTCCCAATGCCAGGTGTCCTCGAAGGCGTGAATCTGGCTGGCGGCGGCGCTGCCGTCCTTTTCCGAAAAGAAGGCGTTGTAGTTCTGCGCGGAGTTGAAGGGCGGATCGAGATAGACGAGGTCAACGGTCTCGTCCTTGAGGTAGCGCCTCAGGATGTCGAGGTTGTCGCCGTAGTAAAGCGTGCCCATGCGCGGGAATGTAAGGGGAAGTGGCGCGGTCAGGCACGTTTTTTCACGGACCGGTGATGGGGAGGCCGGCAGTGCGGACAACCTGCGGAGCGTCCCCCCTCACCCGGCCTTTGGCCACACACTGCCCCGTGCCGGTGAGGTCACCATACTTCCGCACCCTGGCTTCGAAGCCCGCAGCGTGGGCGCACGCAACCGAACTGGGCCGGTCGTCGAGCAAACGCACTTACTCCGCGCGCCGTAGTTTTCAGTCCTGCCTTAGCCGGTAAAATTGCGGTGTTTCCCCGACGGAGTTGGTCACGACCAGGGACGAGCCGACAATACCAGGCGTTGGCACGACGGGCACCCAAACGGCCCCGCTGCCGAGGGCGTTCGCCCCCCAGAGGGAGAATCCGGTATAATCGGCCGGCCAGGAAATGGCGACCGCTTGGTTAGCGACGGGTTGAATCGTCAGCGTGGGCCAGGGCAGAACGGTTAACGCCAACGGGGCGGACGCCGTGCCGCTGGCGTTGGTGGCGAGCAAGGTCACGTTGAAGCTGCCGGGTGTCCCCAACGTGCCGGAGATCAACCCGGTGTTGGGGTCGAGCGACAACTCGGCGGGCAGACCGGTCGCGCCAAACTGCCCGCCGCCCAGCGCGGTGATCGTGTAAGCAAAAGCCTGTCCCGTCAGTCCCTTTGCCATCACCGGGCTGTTGATGATCGGCGCACCCGCGTAATTGAACGTGGCGGAATACGTGCCCCAGTAGGCGTCCTGGCCCAGCTTGGTCAGGCGCAAGTAGTAATGGCCTGCTGCCAAGTTGACGGGATGGGTCTGCGTGGTCCCCTGGCCCTGCACCGTCCCATAGCGTCGGGGGCCCACCTCGCCCGCGGGGGTGGCCTCGAAAACGGTGATGCCCTCCGTCGTCCCAACGGTGGCATTCTGATTCAGATTCAGGTTTCCGTAAGTCGTGATGACCAGTTGCAACTGTCCGGTGGAGGGCATGGTGAATTGCCACCAGTCCAACTGGTCCAGGCTCAAGCCAGCCCCGCCGCCGCGAAAACCGAGGTTGCCCTCGACTTTCGTGCCCAACGTGGCCCACCTGGCCTCGCTGAACGCGTCATTCGGCTCTGGGTCCTCCGGGGCAGGCAGGAGCCGCGGCGTGAGCCGATAACTGCCGTAGTAACTGGCGCTGGCGAGCTTGGCAAGGCGGACATAGTAAACCCCCGGCTTGAGACGCAGCGCCACGTGGGTGTTGGTGGTGTTTTGCGCTTGCGTTGCCGAGAACAGCGGGGTCGCCGCGTCGCTATCGAAAACCACGATGCCGTTATTGGCGCCGATGGCCGCGTTGACGTTCAGGTTGAGCAATGGCGAAGTCTCAATGTCGAGTTCCAGATTGCCGGCGTGCGGCAGAGTCAGCACGTACCAATCCTGCCCGTCCGTATTGGTGCCGCCACCCCCACCGTAATAACCCAGATGGCCGGTGACGGGAACGGCCAATGCCAGTTCGAGCGCCTGGGCCGGAGCGTCGTTTGGCTCAGAATCGTTGGGCACAGGTTCCGGCGTGTGCCGCGGGGTCAGGCGATACGAGCCGTAGTAGCCGGCGCCCAGGACGACCAGTCGCACGTAATAAACGCCGGCTTTCAACTTGGGTACAGAATGGGTGTTGGTCGTGTTCTGGCCTTGCACGCTGGAGGAGAAGACGGTGGTTTGATTCGCGTCATAGACCATGATGCCGCCACTGGCGCCGACGCTGGCATTCTGATTCAAGTTGAGTTGTGCGCTGGTGGTGATGTCCAGATGCAGGGTGCCGTTGCTGGGCAACTGCACCTGCCAGTAATCCTGCACCTCCTGCACCGATTGCGGTCCGAGGTAGCCCAAGTGTCCGGTGACCTGTGCGCCCAGGGTGGCCGTCAAGGCGTGCGCGAAATCGTTGTTTGGCTCGGCATCATTGGGAAGTGGGTCGGGGGTTTCGGTGGTTGTCATGGTATAAGCCCCCCACCCAAGCCCCGAAAAATTACCAATCGCGGTGAGGCGCACGCTGTAGTTGCCTGCCCCCAAGCCGTGGACCACGTGCGTGACCGTGGAGTTCTCTCCTTGCACCGCGCCGTACAGCCGGTTCGTGCCCGTGGAATCATAGAGGATGACGCCCTCGGTGACGCCCACGGCCGCGTTGACATTGAGATTGAGGTACGGGCCGACGGTGATTTCCAGATTGAGCGAGCCATCGTTGGCGAGTGTCAGCGGTATCAGCACGGTGGGGTGGCTCGCCACGTCCAGCGTGCCCGTGAACACCTCGGCTTGGGCCGCAACCGCGAGGCCCACGGCGCAAGCCCCCAACAGCGGCAACCACTTCCGCCTAAACCGTCCGGGGACGACTTGTCGAGGTGTGGAATCCCCGGCAGAAATGCCTTGGCGGGGTGCCCCCGCTTGCTTCGATTGAACTGAGAACAAACCCGAAGTACACAAACCCTGTAAAACGCCCATAGTGATGATGATGCTGCATTTGGCCGGTTGAGCAGTCAATTCCGAAGTTTCATCCAGCAGCTCGCCAGTCGTATCAGCAGCGGAGTGCGAGAGTGTCAGAACCGATCCGGCAGAATCGCACTCGCGAAGCGGCCCCCAGCCCCGTAGGCTGTCGCGGTCTATGAAACCATGGTACGAAGAGCTATTCGCCAATTTTGCGCGGGCCTATGATCGCGAATTATTCACGCAAGGCACGCTGCAGGAAGTCGCTTTCCTTGAGGCCGAGCTTGGGGCGAACCGGTGCGCCCGCATTCTGGACGTGGGCTGCGGCACGGGCCGGCACGCCATTGAACTGGCCCGCCGCGGTTATGCCGTCACCGGCATTGACCTTTCGGCCAACCAACTGGCCCGAGCACGGGAGAAGGCGCGCGACGCCGGCGTGAACCCGGTCTTTGAACAGCGCGATGCGCGCGCGCCGCATTTCATGGCGGAGTTCGATCTGGTGATCATGCTTTGCGAAGGCGGCTTCTCACTCATGGAAACGGATGCGATGAATTTTGCCATCCTGGAGAACGCAGTGCGGGCGCTCCGACCGGGCGGCAAGTTTATCTTCACCTGTCTCAACGGCCTGTTTCCGCTGGCGCGATCGGTCAAGGATTTCGTGAATGCAAACGAGAGCGGGGCGCGCACCCTGGACGCGGCCTTTGACCTGCTCACGCTGCGCACGCGGTCGGTCATGGATTTCACGGACGACGCGGGCGCAACCCACCGGATCGAGACCGATGAACGCCACTACCTGCCCTCGGAACTGACCTGGTACATGCACAGCCTCGGGATGGAACGCTGCTCGGTGTCGGGATGCACGGCGGGCGACTTTCAGAAGCGTCCGCCCACACCGGAGGATTTCGAGTTGCTGGTGATTGCGGAGCAGCGGCCCGGGGCACGCCCGGCCGCGATGAGTGAGATTGGTATTAACAGACACGTGTCGCCGTAGCAGAGCGTGCCCATGCGGTGGGGGTAAGGGGAAGCGACGCGGTCAGCCACGCTTTTTCACGGCCGGGCAGGGGTTGGATTCGCTGGTAATGCGGACGAGGGAAATCTGTGGGGAGCGCGGGCCGCTGGCCTGCTGTTTCCGGCGGCTCGCCGGAATCTTCGCCCGGCAATTAGTTTGACGATCCGGCTCGGCGGTCAGCGCGGACGAGAGGAGATCTTCGCAGCACGCTCACCTGCATCGAAACAGCCGGACTGGCCGAATGATTGGCAGAGGTGATCGAGAAGAATCTGCGCTTCACCCTTTTCGTTGCCGGTGATTTGTTTGAAGCACCATGCGGTGAATTCGGCGAGTTCTTCCCGGCCCGGCATGAATGGGGTTTTACCGGCATGCCGAGGAGACGGCAATCTTGAAGCCGTGGGTGGCGGCGTGGCGGAAACCGCTACGGCTGGAACAGCCGATAGAAGCGGCTGCCCGCCGGCGGATTCACGATGAGCGTTTTCGTCGTGCCGCTGTCCTGAATGCCACTGGTTACGTTGCTCCAGTTCACGGAGCTGGCGCTGTTGGTGTTCACTTGCAACGTCCAGCCAGTGGAAGGCGAGGGCCAGGAGACGGCCACGGTGTTCGTCGTCGTGTGGAGAATGGAGAGCAACGGCGCGTCGGGTGTTTGCACCGCGGCAGTCACGCCCCAGAAGCCGCCTTGCAGGGTGTAGTTCCCGCCGCTCATCGCACCGGCATCCGGTTGGCCGATGGTGCCGGTAACGGAATACACGCCGCCGGTGCTCGTGCCGCCGCCGCCGTCAATGGTGTGCCAGTCAATCGCGAATTGGGCAAAAGCAGAAAGCAGAAAGCAGAGAGTTGAAATCAGCAGGCAGAGGGGGAGAAGCAGGCGCCCGCCGATTTCATCCCGGTCGTAGCGGCGGCTCGGCAGAGCGCCGCACTTTCGGACTCCAGAATGGCGGCGCTCTGCCGAGACGCCGCTACGGGAGTTGAGGTGCGGATTGCGGCACGTAAAGCCGCTGCGCGGCCACGTGCCAGGGATTTCGGGTTTCGGATGTTTCATTGTGGCGTTGGATTTAGTTTACGGGGCGCGAAATGCAGTCAGCATCACCCCGCAGGCGGGTTCAAGGTTCGCCATCAATTGGCCGGGGAAGTGGGATCGGTGTCGAGCGCGCGACGCACATCAGGCTCGGTCGGTTGGACCCGCCCCCCGGGATGCAGATACGTGCCGCGTTCTTCGGCCGGCTTGGACTCCTCCACCACAATGCGGTTGGCGTTGGCGAAGGAATCCTGCCGGATACCGGTGACCTGCCAGGACACTTGCAGCCCCGCCGTGCCTCCGGCGACTTTGAATGCGTTGCTCCGCACCGGTTCGGCAACGTGCAGGTTGGGTCCGGGCCCGCCAATCGGGGTCAGTTGATAGCGGAAATCCCGGTTCAACGCCTCGAAATACGCGGGCAAGGTCACCCAAGCGGTCCCCGTTTCGTCTAGGGTTACATTGCCGTTGTAAACATTCAGCATGTCCGGGCTCTCAACAAATGAGTGCGAGAGGTACTTGTTGGCCGGGTCGAGCGGATGATCAATCTTGAACGAACCGCCCCCTTTGGAAAGCGTGCCGGTAACAAGCGCGTTGCCGCTGAAATACCCGGCGTAGTTGCCCGATCCGGCACTCACCGTGCCATAGACGCCGTATGAATTGCTGGTTCCCGTGGATCTTCCATAAACACCCCACCGGCCTGAGCTTTCTCCCCACACGCCCACCCAAGCTGACTCGCCCCGCACCCCGGCGCCGGCGGTGGTGGACCGGCTTTCACCACTGACCCCATAGACCGTGCCGGACGTGGCACTCGCGTGACCTTCCACTCCATTCCCAGATGAACTTTCGCCTCGGATCCCCGCCCGATTGTTGCCGACGCCATGAACGGCGTAGTTGGTCACACTCAGGGCCGACAATCCGTAGCCGTATTGGGACTGGGCCACCACCCCGCGCCCGGAGGTGCTGTAACCCAGCACGCCATCGTGGGAAGAACTGGAGCCAATGACGCCGCGCCCGGCAGTGGAAGTGCCGAACACGCCCGCCACGCTGTTGAGCGTCGGCCCGGCCGCGCCGGCTTGTCCGGCCAGGGCGGCGCGCCCGGCCGTGGTGGAGGCGGTCGTGGCCAGCACGCCGTTGTGGGAACCGGATTGTGTGACGGTCAGAATGGCCGCCGTGGTGTTGCCGCCGCTGATGGCAACCGGACCGTTGGTGCGGACAAACGCGGTGCTGTCGAGTCCGTCCAGCAGGTCGGCATCCAGACCCGAGCCGGCGCCGTCGTTGGCGAGAACCATGGGCATGACCTCGGTGTCGCGGGTGATGGTGGCAGGAATGAGCGCGTCGGGCACGGTGCCGCTCAGTTGCGCCGCCGGCAGGGTGCCGGTGAGGTTACCGGCTGTGAGCGCGTAGGGTGTGGGCGTGAGCTTTTGCCGGGGGCTCAACGGTGAGAAAGGGCCAATCGCGGTGCGCACTTCCAATTGCAGCCAACGCTCCGCACCCGCGCCAAACGGTGAGGCGCCGAAATCCAAAGGCAGCACAAACAGGCCGTTTGTCACCCCCACGATGTGCGTGGCGGGGCTGTTGGCCGCCACCTGGCTGCCGCCACTCTCCGCCGTCCAGAGGGTCGGCTGGAATTCCGCGCTGCCCGTGAAGGGCGTGCCGTTCCCGGTCAAACGGCCCTGATAGGTGAAGGCGGTTTCCAGTTGCGCCGCTGCGGGGAAAAGGCCGGCGGCCGAAAAACAAACGACCCAGCAGAGAAACGAGGGGAGTTGAAACCTTGAGTTCATAATGTGCCCGTGCTTGCCCATGTTGTTTCCGACTGTCCCTGGCGCGAGCTGCCGCCGAACGCACTTCCACGATTGATGGCGACCGCCCTCGCCAGCCAACGACGATATAGCCGCACCGTTAATTCGGCACAAGCGGAATTCTAGCGGAGCGCAACGGAGTGGTGCGGCGCACGCGTTGGTCAGCAGCCAGCAGGCCGTTACTTGTTGCACCGAAAGACCGGCATGGCGTAATCCTGCATGACGCAAGGCCTGGGTTCGAGGCGCAGCTTGCTGGCGCGTTGGGTGGTAGTGCCACCGTCGTCATGCATGAGCTTCATCGGCTTTGCGGACGCGGGATTCGGCGGTGCCACCTACATCGAGACAGCCGGATGTGGCCGAAGTCTTGGCAGAGGCGGTCCAGAAAGATTTGCGCCTGGCCCTTTTCCTCGCCGGTGATTTGTTTGGCGCACCACCCGACGAACTCAGTTTACAGCTTCCAACCGCGACGGTACGCCGGATTGAGATACGCGTTGGCGGCGGGGAGGTTGGTGAAGCGCGTGGCCTGGTTGTCCCAGCGGAGCGTCTGACCCGGAAAACGAATGGCGATCAATCCGAGCAGCGCCACCTGGGTGAGGGGCCCGCCGTAATCGAAATTCGATCCGGCCTCGCGACCGGTGCGGATGGCTTCCGCCCAATCCCACGCGTGGCCTTTGACGCGGGGAAGTTTTGCCGCCGGCGCATTTTTGCCGGAGTGTTGCTCCATGAGCTTGTCCGGCAGGAGATGGCATCCTCCGCCACCGTGCGAACCGTGGACGAGCATTCCCTGGTCGCCGAAAATAATGGCGCCCGTGCCGGGAATCTTTTCGTCGCCAGGAAAATCGGCGGGTTTGGGAATGGTGGTGTTGCCATCATGCCAGACCAGTTTCACCGGGCCACGGGCTGGTTTCGCCGGAAACTCGAAGGTGATCCTGGTGCCGGCGGGATAGGTCAGTCCCTGCTTCGGCAAATCAAAGTCGCCAACCTCCGCCACCACGCTCGTCGGCGCGTCCAGGTCCAGCGCCCAAAACGCCGGGTCCACCACGTGACAAATCCAGTCGCCAATGACGCCGCTCCCGAACGGCATCCAACCACGCCAGCTCCACGGCACCCAGAGCGGCGAGTAGGGACGAAACTCCGCCGGTCCCAGCCACAAGTCGTAGTCGAGTCCCTTGGGAATATCGTGCTTGTCGCCCAGCTTCGGCAGGTTGGGAATTTGACAATAGACATTTTTGAACGCATCGCAGCCCGCATGAACGGTGTGGACGCGTCCAATGACCCCCGCCCAGATCCACTCGCACACGCGCCGGATGGTGTCGCTGGAATGACCCTGATTCCCAAGCTGCGTGACCACTTTGTATTGGTGAGCCGCGGCCATGAGTTGGCGGACTTCCTCCACATTGTGCGCCAGCGGTTTTTCGCAATAAACATGTTTACCGCGCCGCATGGCTTCCATGGCGATGATGGCGTGGGTATGGTCCGGGGTGCCGATCACCACCGCATCAATCTCCTTGCCCATTTTGTCGAACATCACGCGATAATCCGTGAACCGGGTTGCTCGCGGGTACTTGGCAAATTGCTTGGCTGCGTAGTTTTCATCCACGTCGCACAACGCGGCGATGTTGTGGCCGAGACCGGCAACCTCATCCACGACCGCGCCGCCCCGGCTGCCGATGCCAATGCCGGCCACGTTCAGTTTTTCGTTGGCGGAAATGCGTTCCGCTCCGTTCAGCAAACTGCCGGGGAGAATGTTGAACAGGGCGACACCCACGCCAGTGTGGTAGAGAAACTGTCGGCGATTGCTGCCTTTGGATTGGTGGTGGTTCATGGTGCGATTGTTTTGGTTGTTGGCCCGCCCGGCCGGGTGGCTTGCAGTGGAAAACGATTTGACTGTCGGCCCCATTTTCCTCTGCCCACCCAGGGGCATTGAGCCAAATGATGTTGCCCGAAGCTTTATCAATTAACACTCCCGAAGGCAAGTGAGGTAAACATGCGGGCGTGAACTGGCATGTCCCACAAATGAATCTGGTCGCCGCCTGGTCGGGCATTCTACTCGGCTTTCTGTCCGGCATGGTGCTCGGGATGTTTTTCCATCGCGAAAGCTGGCTGGGCGGTTATGGGAGTTTGCCGCGGCGGATGTACCGGTTGGGCCACATCTCGCTCTTCGGGTTGGGTGCCGTCAATTTGTTCTTCTGGCTTACCGTGAAACTCAGCCCGCTCGCCGGCACTACGGTGACGGTTGCTTCCGGCGCCTTCCTTCTCGGTGCGATCACGATGCCGCTCTGCTGCGGGGTGATGGCGCATTTTCCCAAACTCCATCTGATCTTTGCCGTGCCGGTCGTGAGCCTGATCACCGGCGGCCTGTTAACCCTGTTGGAGATCGTCAAATTATGAGAGCAAAGAAACGTATCGGTTTTATCGCCATGAGCGGCGTGCGCGCGCACAATGCAGAACTCACCCAACTCGGCCTCACGTTGCCCGGGTTTGTGGACCGCAATCGCATCATCGCGTCCCTGCCGAGCCTCGGCCTGCTGACCCTGGCCGGCATGACGCCCGACAAATTCGAGGTCGAGTACCATGAGATTGCCGACCTGAAGAAATTGCCCGAACTGCCAACGGATTTTGATCTGGTTGCACTCAGCACGTTCACCGCGCAATTCTACGAAGCGCGCGACGTGGCGGAGTTTTACCGCGCCAGGAACATTCCCGTGGTGATGGGCGGCATCACCGCATCGTCCCTGCCGGAGCAAACCAAGGAATTTTGCACCAGCGTGGTGATTGGCGAGGGCGAACCGCTCTGGCCGGAGGTGTTGCGTGATTTCGAGAACGGTTCGCTGAAATCTGTTTACACGCAGTCACCGCCGGGGCAGTACGATTTGCGCGACGCGCCGATGCCGCGTTTTGATTTGCTCGATCCCGGAAAATATAATCGCATTACGGTGCAAACCAGCCGGGGCTGTCCGCACAAATGCGAATTCTGCGCCAGTTCCATTCTGCTGACGGATCGCTACAAATTAAAGCCGGTCGAGAAAGTCATCGCCGAGATTCGTGAGATCAAAAAAATCTGGCCTCGTCCGTTCATCGAATTCGCCGATGACAACAGCTTCGTCCATCGCGAGCACTACAAACGGCTGCTCCGGGAACTGGTCAAAGAGAACCTCCGCTGGTTCACCGAAGCCGACGTGCGCGTGGCCGAGGACGATGAACTGCTCGGCCTGATGCGCGATTCCGGTTGCCAGCAAGTGCTCATCGGACTGGAAAGTCCCCGTCGCGCGAACCTTGACGGCATCGAACTCAAGAACAACTGGAAAGCGCGGCAACAGGATTACTACCAGGAAGCCATTGCGAAGGTTCAATCCTACGGCGTCACCGTGAACGGCTGTTTCATTCTCGGCCTGGACGCCGACACGCCGGAGGTCTTCGACGACGTGTTGCAGTTCGTGCGCGGTTGCGGGCTTTATGAAGTGCAGATCACGTTCCTGACCGCGTTTCCCGGGACCCCGCTTTACGCGCGGCTTAAGCGTGAAGGCCGCATCCTCCGCGACAAGGCGTGGGAGCTTTGCACCCTGTTCGACATCAACTTCACGCCCCGCAACATGAGCGTGGCGGAGCTACAGCACGGCTTTCTCGGCTTGGCGAAGCAGCTCTACTCAGCCGAAGAAACGCAATTGCGCCGGGGGCGATTCAAGCGGATGCTCAAGACTTCGCCCAATTTTGGGCGTCGTGCCGCAAGGGAAGAGCAATTACTTGCGGCCTGAGATTCATACGGGCGCGGAGCCAGGTTCATTGTTCAACAGCAAGTGCGAAAAAATAGACCGGACATGAAACGTTTATGAAATTCGCCGACGTTCAGAAACTCCACGAAGCGGGGCTCGTCACGGATGACCAACGTCAGAAGATCGTCGAGCATTTCAAGCTCAAGGAGGACAGCAACCGTTTCCTCGTCATCATCTCGTTTGTAGGGGCCGTACTCGTCGCTGCCGGGATTGTCCTCCTCATCGCTGCGAACTGGGACGCCATCCCGCGCGGCGTGAAACTCGTCACGGGTCTGATTCTGATGCTCGCGGCGCACGCTGGTGGTTGGTGGCTGCGCGATATCAGGCAGGATTACCGCAAGAGCGGTGAAGCACTGCATCTCGTCGGCTCGCTGCTCTTTCTCGGAAACATTGCGCTCGTGGATCAGATCTATCATCTCTCGACCCGGCCGCCGCTTACCTTCCTGCTCTGGTGGGCGGGCATTGCGGCTTTGCCTTGGCTGCTGCGTTCCAAAGCCCAGCATCTGCTCGCCCTGCTGGCGTTTGGAATGTGGTTTGGCTTCGAGATCAATCAGGCGGACAGCTTGATTCGCCTGCGCGATGAATATCAGGTCCTGGCTTATTCGCTGCTGGGGCTGGCTTACGTGGGCTTCGGTTACGTCTTGCGACAAACCACATTCGCCTCGTTCGCCAAAGTCACGGAACGACTGGGTTTGGTCACATTCCTGGTTTTCGCCTACCCGCTGACCTGGCAGGGATTTCTGGACACTAACAACGGCGCCGTCACCGGTTCCAACCTGATTTTGCCCGCGCTCGCAGCGATTGCAGTGTCGCTGGTCGCGTTTGGTGCCAGGAGTCTTGAACTTGACCGACAATGGCGATGGACCTGGGGATTGACCCTCGCCGTTGCCGCCGCTCTGCTCGTGGTGGCGTTCTTCGCGCCGAATGAACGGATTTGGGGCTGGCACAACAACTTTACCCCGACGAATGCGTTCGCCGCGGTGGCGCTGTTCGTGTTCTGCCTGCTCCAAATTCAAGTGGGCTTGCAGGAGCGCTCCACATTCCTTGTGAACCTCGGCATCGCGTTCATTGCGCTGGACATGATTGCCGCCTACATCGGCTTGTTCGGCACGATGGCCAGGACGGGGCTGATGTTTGTTGTGTCAGGAGTCTTTCTGATCGGGTTCGGCCTCTATCTGGAAAACAAACGGCGCTCGCTGATGAAACAAATCAGAACGGCCAAACCGGGAGGGCTGTCGTCATGAAACACAAACTGTTGATACTTGTTCTGGCACTGCAAAGCGCATGGTTGTTGGGCACAGTCTTCGTGCAAGAACGCGCCCTGCGTGAAGGCGCAGTCATCTTGCTGGAAACCCGACCAGTGGACCCGCGCGATTTGCTTCGCGGCGATTACGTGATCCTCAACTACAAGATCAGCACCATCCCGACAAACCAGTTCTCACCGCCGGCAGGTATCTTGACTTACGGCCAGACAGTTTGGGTCGCACTTGCGCCGCACGTCGAGTTTCACGAAGTCACTCGCGCCAGCCTGGAGCGATTCGATCCCGGCGAAGGTGAAATTCTGGTGCGAGGAAGAATGGGTTGGTGGGCTGGCGGACGTGATGCCGAACGGGAGGTGCGAGTCGAGTATGGGCTGGAACGTTACTACGTGCGCGAAGGTACCGGCGAACCCAGCGGCAAACTCACCGTGCAGGCCGTCGTTCCCGCCTCGGGTCGCGCGAGCATCACGCAAGTGTTTCTGGATGGCGTGCCGTATGCAGAGGCGATGAAAGGAATGGCGCGCTGAAACTACGATGCTTGAATGCCCCCGGGCAAAGCTCAGAACTGACCGGCCAGTCCAGGGTCACATTCCGTGCCGCGAGATTCAGGCGGGCAGTGCAAGGGAGGTTGGCGGGGTTTTAACTTACCGGGATCAGCGAAACCCGCTCGCCCTTGTCGTTGCGGGTGATTCCTTGCGCATGCGGATCCAACGTTAACTGGCCATCCACCAGGAACGCGTAGCGATGATGGCCGTGTTTGAGTTCCATGGTCAGGAACCAGGCGCGATCCGGCATTTGTTTCATGGGATGGGCCGCCGGGTTCCACTGATTGAAGTCGCCGACCAGGCAGACGGATCGAGCCTGCGGGGAAATGCAGACAAAGTTCACCGCCCGCAACGTCTGCTTGGCGCCATAGCGATTCAAGTTCATGAGGAGAGCCCCGTTTCACCGCAAAAGATTCTGGAGAATCACCAGCGCGGTCTGGCGGACCTGATCGGACTGACTTTCCAGGATGCGATACTGTTCGGTCCAGCCGGCTTGAGACTGGTTGCGCTGTCGCCAGATGGTCTTGAGCACGCGCTCCGTGCGCTCCACCTGCTGCAGGGCCGAAGCGAGCGACTCCCGTCCTTCCGGCAGATCGGAGATGTTCCCCACCAGGAACCGGCTGATCTGTTTGTTGCTGAAAACCGCGTGCAACAGCATGACCACCGTCTGCCCGTAGGCATACCAACGTTGCCGCAGCACCTCCTGTAGAAAACCGTGCCGCGCGGCAAAGAATTCGGAGCGCGGTCGCTCCGTGTAAGCGCGAATGGCCTGAGCCTCGGAGGGAAACCAGTTGTAGAGCAGGGCAAACGTACCGTAGGTATCAATCAATTGTTTGGAGTTGTTGTGATCGGTCGCGATCTCGCCAATGCACAAGTCCTGTTGCAGTTCCAGGCAGATCTCCGGCAGGTCATGCATCCGGCTCAACACCTCGCGGCCCACAGTGGTGCCGTAGTTGAAATCGCCGGGGATGAGCCAGTACACATCCTCCGGCGCGCCGCGTTCAAAGGCCATGCCCAGACCGGAATACCACATCTGGCAGGTGTCCACGCCCCACGCGTCCAGGATATCCGAGTGCGATGCGATGGTTTGCTCGCGGAACTCGAGATACTGAGGGTTCTCCTCATTCGCGTAATGCGTCTTGCGGTCAATGACGGTGATGGGCCGGGCGTACAGATTTGTTTCCCGGTTGAGCCGGGCGATCAACTGGTAAAGTTGGCGTAAGTCCGAGCCATCGGTCGGCTGCCGAAAGGGGTAAATCACCACGGGGTGAATCTTACCGGCCGGCGGAACAACGGATTCCGTGCGCGAGGATCTTGTCGAAGAGGCTCGCCGGCCTGCCGCAGAAGTCTTCATGGGCCGATCATCCACCCGCACCCATCCAGTGCCAAGCTTTTTACGGTCGCATCAAGCACGACCTTCATCACGCCCTTCGCTCTTTGATGCTCGCCAGACTCTCCGCCAGTACCTCCCCGTTCGGCCTTGCGGGCCGCCGTGGAGGAGGCGCGCGCTCACTGCGCCGGTTTCCATGTCGCGACCGCCGATGACGAGGATGGTGAGGACGCGCGCTTGTTCAACATGGGCGCCTCGGCGTTGCGCGTTGTGATCCTGAAATCGTGACCACCACCTGCACTTTAGAACCAACTTGCGCGAGATGATTCATCGGCTTAATTTTTCACATTATGATGCAATTAAGTGCAACTTCATCGGGCCGACGGGTTCATTCAGCAGCAACCCGTGGATCGGTAGTCGGCTTGGCGAGAGAAATCGAAGCCAGCGTCTGGTCAAGGCTCGGTTTCTACCGAACTACCACGACAGCGATTGCCACAGTGAGCTTTGCGCTGTTTTCAACTGTTCCGTTGTCGGCAGCGGATGTGACGAACACGGTGGTGGTCGCAGTTAGCGGTGATGCTTCCCCACAAGGGGTTGGCGAACTGGCCGACCATGAGCCACCGGTATTGGGCAATGGTGGCATGGCCGCCTTTGCGGCGAACATTCGCCAGGGCACCACGAAGACCGGCTCCGGCATTTTCCTGGGCGACGGCACCAATTTGTTGGGTGCGGCATTGGAGGGTGATTCCGCACCAAATCAAGACGGGGTGTTGGGCGCCTTTACGACGCTGGTTTCGACACCACGCATCAATGCCGCAAATCAGGTGGCTTTCCGAAATTCTCTTGGCAGCACGGCGATCCAGGGTGGTGGCCATGGACTCTTTGTCGCGGATCCATCGACCAGCCAGATCCGTGAACTGGCCCGTTCAAACACAGACACCCCATTTGGATCAGGCACCTATGAGAATGCGACCTTCAACGCTTTTTACACCTTCAACGACGCCGGACAGTCAGCCCTGTCTCACCGGGCCTTGTTCCAAGGCTACCTCAGCTTTCTGGGTGGGATCTTCCGTTTGGACGGGACTGTCGGGGGAAATGCCGAGATTGCCATTCCTGGCCAGCCAGCACCTGTTGACGGTGATACCTTTACCATTGCGGGCTCCGGCGCGGTTAACGCTTTCGGGCAAGTGCTCTTTTGGGCGGGCACCGCCAGTGGAAACGTTGGACTTTTTGAATTGGACGGGGGTGACATCCGGCAGCGCATGCGAGTGGGCGACCCAACACCCGGAGGCGACGGTGACTTTGGCTTCTTCAATCCCACGATCAACGCGAGCACCATCGCGTTCAACGACCAAGGTCAGGTTGGCATCATCATGCGACTGTCTAACACGAGCGGGGGACTCGCCAATGACGACGCGTTGTACCGCCTGGACCCTTCCAGTGCGGTCGAACTGATCCGGGAAGGTGATCCGGCACCGGACGGAAACGGTGAGATCCTGGCCATCACCAGCATGCGGATCGCCCTCAACAATGCTGGCCAAATCCTTTTTCCCGCAACCTTTGCCGGCGCGACCAATGGAGCCTCGTGGGGTTTGTTCATCGCCGATGACACAGGCATCACCCAGATCGTGCGCGGCAACGATCCAGCACCGGGAGGCGGTACCTTTTCAAGTCTGCCTTCAGGCGCGGCAGAGCTCGCGCTGAACGACGCTGGTCAGGTGGTTTTTCAGGCATCGGTGCGCGGCAACGACGGCTTCGTCCGGACTGGCCTTTTCTTCTACGATCCCGACGAGGGACTGTTGTCGGTCATCCGCCACGGCGACACCTTTCCAGGACTGGGCACGATGTCCGGCCTCAACTTTTACGGCGGGACCGGAATCGTTGGCAGCGAAGGCAGTGGCTTGAATGATCTGGGGCAGGTGGCCTACCGCGCATTCGTGGGTGCCTATCGCGTGGTTGCGATCTGGTCAGGACCCAGACGATCCGCACCCAGCCAACCGATCCTGAGAACCGAATGGACGGAAGGCGGCTTGCTGCGCATCTCCTGGGATGAACTCGACGAAACATGGAAGTTGACTGCCGCCGATCAACCGGCATCCACCAATTGGAACGAGGTGGATATCGAACCCGTGGGCCAGGATGGTGTCAGGAGCGTCGAGCTTCCTCTGAGCCAGCCCGCCCAGTTCTTTCGCCTGTCCAAGGAAGCTGGAACGCAGTGAGACAACAACTGGAATATTTTGCTGCAGGTCCGTGAGAGGGGGGACTATTTGTCGATGGCAATTGATCCCACCGCAATCGAATCGTGAGTTGTGGTTATCCTCGTCGTTCCCGAATCGCCGCCGAAATATCCGAGATGACCTCCCGCTTCGGCTTCGCGCCTTGCGGGCCGCCGTGGTGGAGACGTGACCAGCGTTGAGTTATCCCAAGTTTATCGAGCTGGCACGGTCGCAGGATGCCCAATTTGTCACGCATGCCTGGTAGCGAGTCCAAGAGCTGGAATCGGAGGGTGCATGATCATTCAGTTGCAAAAGCTCGATGATGCGGCCCATTCCTGCTTTTGAGGAAAAGGTGGATGCGGTCACGAAACGACACTTTCAAGGCCTTTTGGCATCAAAAGCTGTTCCCGATCTGAGTGCGGCATTATAGTCGTGGCAGCCAAACATGAATCGCCAAAGCGTCAACGTGTTTTACTGGATCACCCGCGCGCTGTTGCGCACCGCGCTGGGGGCTTACTTCACCCGCATAGAGCGATTTCACGCGGAGCGCGTGCCGGCGACCGGGCCGGTGCTGTTTGTCTCGAATCATCCCAACTCGCTCACCGACGCCTTCGTCATCGCGGCGTCGGTGCAGCGGAAGGTCCATTTCGTCGGTACGGTGCAACTGTTCCGCCTGCCGCTGATGCGCTGGCTGCTGTCGCGCTGCGGGGTGATTGCCATCAACCGCGTGGCGGATGATCCCCGCGCGATGCGCACGGTGCGGGACACGTTCGAGGCGTGTTACAAAGTCCTGGAGCCCGGCGGGGCTATCGCAATTTTTCCCGAGGGCATCACGCACGATGATCCGCAATTGAAGACGGTGAAAACCGGCGCGGCCCGGATGGCGGTGGAACTCGACGAGCGGCACGGCGGCAAATCGGGTTTGCAGATTGTGCCGGTAGGACTGACCTTCGCGGCCAAGGAACATTATCGCAGCGAAGTGCTGGTGAACTTCGGACCGCCCATTGTGGTGAACGACTTTCTCCGTGGTGTGGCCAACAGCCGGCCGGAGCGGATTCGCGCCCTCAACGCTGAAATCGAACGCCGGATTCAGGAGTTGATCCTCCATCTGCCCCAGCTCGAACAGGCGCGCGTGGTGAACGCCGTCAAGCGGCTCTATTTCGACCGCCTACTATCTGGCAACCGCGTGATTCACGAACCGGTGAAGCCGCGCGCGGAGGAATTGCTACTCACCCAGGCGATCGCGCAGGCGGTGGATTACATTTACGCGCATCAGCCCGAACAGGCCGAAGTTTTTGTGCGCAAACTCGATCTTTACGAGCGCTGGATGCGCCGGCTCGGGCTGGCGGATGAATCCGTGGCGCAGTTTCCAGAAAAGCGACGGCTGGTGAAATTGGGTTTCCTGTGGGCGCTTGTGGGCTTGGTGGCCGCGCCGGTGGCAGCGTATGGCTGGCTGCATCGCTGGCTGCCGTGGCGCGTTGTGCGTGCGGTCATCCGGCAGCAGACGAGGCAGGCGAAGAACCAGACACGCGTTTCCACGACGGCGATCGTGAGCGGGCTGTTTTCTTTCACCGCCTGCTACGTTGGTTATGTCGCGCTCTTCCACTGGTGGATCGGCTGGCCGTGGACGGTGTGGTATGCGCTGTCGTTGCCGGTGTCGGGAT
The DNA here is from genome assembly GCA_014860005.1 of Verrucomicrobiota bacterium. Next base: position 72,089 of record JACZKP010000125.1, read on the forward strand.
TGGTGGCGCATTACTACGCGCATGGCTGGCGGCGGTTCATGGCCGGGACACGCACTGCGGCGTTGCTCCTGCGCGGCCCGTTCGCGGCGCGGCAATTACTGGCCCGCCGCAAGACGTTGATCGCGGAGATTGAAGCCGCCCGCTGGGAGGTGCCCACCGAGGCGCTGACCAGGCAGCCGAAAGCATCCCCGTAAGCCTGGCTTTGGCTGGTTGCCTCACATTTAGCCAGATCTTTGACGAAGCGAAAAGGATCGAGCACGCCCACGATACTGAATGGCCGACCATTCGCGTTACCATTGTTTGAAGAGCAAGCCGTGACACAGTGAGACGTAAGCGTTGCCAAACGCCATTCCCCGTGCCTACTTTGATGCCATGAAACGTCTGTTTGCACTCGTGGTTCTGGCGCTGATGATCGCGGCGCTGCCGGCGCGCGCCCAATCCACCGATGAACAATACGTCCGCATCTACAATCTCATGCAGCAGGGCGAGGCGCTCGAGAATCTCGGCGAAGCGGCCAACGCGCTTGCCAAGTACCGCGAGGCGCACACGGCCTTGCAAGGATTGCAGCGGGGCAATCCGCAATGGAAACCCAACGTCGTCAGTTTTCGGCTCAATTACCTTGCGGGAAGAATTGAAGGGCTGGCGCGCAAAGTGCAGGGAACTCCCTCCGCAGTCGCCGTCACGCCGGGTGAAACTGCCCCCGTTACCAGTCCTTCGCCCGTGCCGCCCGCGGTGACGCCGGAGATGCTCAATCGCCTGACGGCGTTGGAAAGCGAAGTGCAGCGTTTGCAGGGGGACAAATCCTTGCTGGAACAGAAGCTTAAAGAGGCGCTCGCGACCCGGCCCGCGGCAGTAGACCCGCAGGAACTGGCGCAAGTGCAGGAACAAAACCAAGCCTTGCTCAAGGAAAACGAATTGCTCAAAGCCAGCCTCGAACGCCAACCGGCCCAGCCCGCCCAGGGCGCTGATTCCCGCGTGGTGGAAGCGGCCAAGCACGCGCTGGCGGAGGCCAATCGTAAACTCGCGGAACAGACCGAAACCGCCACCCGACTAAGCCGTGAGAATGAAACCATGCAGGCGCGCATGCAAACCTTGATGACAAGCGCTGAGGCCGCCAACGCCTTGCGCGTCGAGAATGAACTCCTGAAGAAACAGGTTGCCGAGCTGCGGCCCGGCTCGCCGGCCCTAAGCCCCAGCGAGGACTCGGCTTCCCAACTCGCCGCCGCCGAGGCGCGGGTGGCGGCTTTGACGTCGGATGCCGAAATCCTGCGGTTGGAAAAAATCGCGCTGCAGAATCGCGTGAAACAGCTTTCGGGCGCCCCCGTGGCCACTTCTATCATTCCTCCTCCCGCGTCGGATAATGAGGCGGATCGCATCAGACGGCTGGAGCAGGAACGCGACGAGTTGCAGCGCAAGTTTGACGCCGCCAATCGTGAACTCTACGGCCGCCGTGGGCGGGAAGTCGCCGGACGGGTGGATGAGCTTTCGAATGAAGTCGCTGCGCTGCGGGCGCGAGTGCAGGTTTTTGAGGCTCGCGCCGTGCCATATACGTCCGAGGAGCTGGCGTTGATGCAACTCGCGCGTCCCGTGCTGACCACGGCGGACCCCGCCGCCGGCAAGCGATCCCTGAGCGAATTGCCCGAGGGTTCGCGCCCGCTGGTGCTGGAGGCGCAAAGGCATTTTGCCAACCGGGAATTCGACAAAGCTGAGGAGAAGTATCTCGAAATCCTGCGGCGCGACGCCCGGAATGTCAGCGCGCTGGGCAATCTTGCGGCCATTCAACTGGAAATGAATCACCTGGACGCCGCCGAGCAGACCCTCAACCGGGCGATGGCGCTTGCCCCCGACGACTCCCACAGTCTGGCAACGCTGGGCTTGTTGAAGTTTCGCCAGGAGAAATATGACGAAGCCCTGGATGCGCTTAACCGCGCGGCCAAACTGGATCCGCAAAATCCCGAGATTCACAATTTGATTGGCCTCTCACTGAGTCAAAAGGGGCTGCGCGGGCCGGCGGAAACCGCCTTGCGCAAAGCCATTCAACTCGACCCCGGCTACGTTGCCGCGCACAACAATCTGGCTGTAGTTTACCTCTCGCAACAGCCACCGATGGTCGCCTTGGCGCGCTGGCATTATCAGAAGGCCGTCGCCGCCGGCCATCCGCGCAACGCCGAATTGGAGAAGGTGCTCGACCAAAAAGCGGCAGACGAGCCCAGGTGAGCGATCATTTTGCGGCCGTAATCCCGGGCAAAGTTTGAGACTTCTTAGTCAGACATAAAGAGGTTTTGCAGAACTAACGATGTTGATCCAGCGCCATCACGCCCGGCCAACTGAGCGTGGTCGAGGTGGGGACGCGGGACAAAGGGGCGTTCTTGACGGTGTGAGCGAGCCATGCAATCGCATGGCGCGCGGCCCGCTGCGGTTCGAATCCGGGCTCTTGCCGAGCCCACCGTGGATGCGTTTGGCATGGCGTGAGAACTCCCATTTCGACATGCGGCTAACTTGCGCGAGCGCTGGCGTACGCGAAAGCGGCCACACCCCCGATGTGGCCGCGATCGAAGGCTGTTCTTAACTGCTGGCGGTGCTTAAGTCGTGCGGCGCCAAAGGCGCCCCGCTGCTGCGACGAACAGCCCCAAGCTCAGCAATCCCAGCGTCGCCGGTTCCGGCACCACCGCTACGAGCGTGGTCGTGTTGGCGTCGGAGTCGAAAAGTCTTTCCACCGTGCCGCTGCCGCCATAACCCGTGATCTTGCCTGCGGCGATGAAAGCGTCCACGGAACTGACGCGGTCGCCCGTAATGACGACTTGCCCGCCGGAGAGGTCCAGGATGGAGTTGCCTTTGATTGAATCGGTCGGATGCCATTGCAGCAGGTTCAGCGTGCCCGCGTTGATCTCGGCGGAGCCCGTGCCGCCATTCCAGCCCAGGCCAAACATCCCACTGACCGTGGCTGTCCCACCACTCAGTGTGAGAGTCCCGATCCCGGTCGGCTCAAACCCGACCCAGAGATGTTCGCCGAAGGTTGCCGAACTTCCGCTTTGGAGGGTGAGGCTGCCGGTATTGTTGTAGCCAATGCCGGTCCAGACGTTGCCAGTGGTCAAGCTGCCGCCGGAAGCCAGAGTCAGCGCTCCCGGGCCGTTATCCCCGATCACCAACTGGCTGATGGTGGCGGCGTTGTTAATGACACAGGGAATCGCACCTGGGACGTTGAAAACAGCCCGGTAGCTGGAGTCTGGCACCGTGGCACCGGTCCAGTTGGCGCCCTCACTCCACAAGCCGGTACCGGAGGGATTGGCGGCGGGATTCCAGACGGTTGTCGTCTGCGCTTGGGCGGTAATAACCGCAGCGGACAGGCCGAGCCAGCAAAGGGCGGCCACAGCGTTTTGGGTTCTGAGCAGTGTCATGGAGTTTTATTGGTTGGCTTCGTATGTTGGCGCTTCGATTCCGGGCGATCCCGCCCGAGCAATGGTTGAATTCTAAGGACTCCCACGGGTGACCGGTATCCCCGAAAGCGGGGAGGCGACCGCCTCCCCGCTTTCGGGGATAGGCAGCTTCCTACGAGGAATCTAACCTGCCAACACGCTTGATTAGTCAATTCAAGATCACGCAGGGTTCGACAGCTTCGACGCAGAATTGAGGCAGTGGAATGCGTGTGGTGGAAACCGCCTGATGGACGCAGGGTTCGACGCATTGACTCTGAGCCGAGGGCACAACAAGAAAGTAAAATGAACAGAGTAACCTGGAGGAACTCAATATTAGCGTGTGCCCTGCTGGGCGTCATGGGAGCTGGTCAGGCGATGGCCGCCAATATTCGGTACATGAACAGTGGTGACTATTTGGAGCCAGCTGGCTGGCAAGGTGGTGTCATCCCCGGCACCAACGATACGGCCCGATTCAACTGGGGCAACAACACCGTAACTCTTTCCGGGGAGGCGCCACTGCTTAGGAATTTTCAAATGGGGGTTGATGAATCCGGCCAGCTGGTGGTCAACGCTGGTGGAATACTTAACACGACCGGAATTGGCGGAAATAGCACGGTGGGCAACAACGCGAACGCCGGTGTCATTGGACGACTGACCGTGAACGCGGGGGGAGAGGTGAATGTGACGAACGTTCTGTTCGTGGGCGCGAGCGCCACCGGAATCCTCACGAATGACGGCGGAACGGTGAGCATCTCCAGCCACTTGTGGGTTGGCACCACCGTCAATGGAGTCGGCACCATTTCCATTGCCAATGGCGGTATTCTCAGCGTCGGGGGAAATATCGGTCTTGGCACGATCAACGCCAGCACCCCATCAAATGGCAAAGGTTCCTTGTATGTCCAAGACGGCGGTATTCTTAACCTGTCCAATATTTCCCCAGTGAATTCGATTCAGCCCAACTCGGTGCTGGATATTTCCGGGAGCGGCCTGGTCATCATTCCTGGCGACTTCACCGCGGTGATGAGTGATTATACCAATGCCTTGAGAATCACTGCCTATGGCGGGTTGGGGACGGTGGGGATTGACTATGACAGCATGAATGTGGACAAGACCACGCTCTTTGCGATCGTTGGTGAAGTCCCGCCGCTGGAGGTCGTATGGAATCCGGCGGCCAATCCGTCTGGCACTGGCAAGTGGAACGAGAGCACCAACTGGACCGGCTTTGTTCGTCCCGCCAACGTGACCAAGGTGACATTTAATGTCGTCGGCGCGATTCCTTGCACGGTGACGAATGCGGCACTGGCCGATTACGTGGTGATGGGCGACAACGGTCCCGGCGGCACCCTGATCATTACCAACGGCGGTAGCCTGGCTTGCGGTGCCGATAATGCGACTGCCATCGGCTACAACAGCAACGCCCTGATGGTGGTTGAAAGCGGTGGGTCGGCCAGTTTCGGAACTCATTTATGGATTGGCTTGGATCCGGATTCGGACGGCACGTTGATCATGAACGGCGGAACGGTGTCAGTGGCCGGCATGTTCGGGCTGGGCTGGCAGGGCGGAAAAGGCACCGCGCAGATCAAGGGCGGTACCTTGAATCTTGCCCAGTGGGATTATTTCAGTTCCATTCAGGGCGCTTCGGTGTTGGATGTTTCCGGGACGGGCCTGGTTGTGATCAATGGTGATCACCAACAATCGGCGAACGATTTTGTCGCCAGCGGCAAGATCAAGGCCAATGGCGGAGCCGGCACGGTGGTGGTGGACTATAACAACATCAACGTGGGCAAGACCACGATCTATCCGTCAGGTCTTTACGTCCCGCCGGCGCAAGTCGTTTGGAATCCGGCGCTCATTTTCCCGGATATTGATGGTTTGTGGAATGTGAGTGGCAACTGGTCCGGCGGCGTGGGGCCAAGCAACGGGACCATCGTGATATTCAATGTTCCCGAGGCGATTCCCTGCACCGTGACCAATGCGGCGTTTGCCAAGTATGTCAGCATGGGCCAAGGCGGTCCCGGAGGCACCCTGATCATTACCAACGGCGGCAGCCTGACGTGCAGTGCCGATAATTGGACCGCCATCGGCCGCAACAACACCGCCTTGATGATCGTCGAAAGCGGCGGATCGGTGACCCTTGGAGAACATCTATGGATTGGCTTGGATACGGGATCGGATGGCACATTGATCATGAATGGCGGGACGGTGTCGGTGGCCGGCATGTTCAGTTGCGGCTGGCTGAGCGGAAAAGGCACCGCACTGATCAATGGGGGAACTTTGAATCTAAACCAGTGGCATCCCACGGATTCGATAAAGGGCGATTCATTGTTGAACGTTGCTGGGACGGGCAAGGTGGTGATTAACGGTGATCAGCAGGCATCGGTGAACAATTATATCAGCGCTGGAAAGATCACGGCCAATGGCGGGCCCAACGTGTTTTACGCTTATTACCCGGACGCGAACACGACCATCATCAGCGCCGTAATGCTGCCTCCGCCTCAACAATCCATCACGGGCATTTCGGTTGGCGGCGGCAATGTGACGATCACCTACCAGACCACGGATCAACACACGTATTACATTGAAAGCTCCCCCAGTTTGTCGCCACCCTCGTGGACGCCCGTGGCCGGCAGCACGAACACGGCGACGGGAGACCCGGTGACCTTCACCTACCCAGCAGGGCCCGGTCCGATGTTCTTTCGGACGGTTTCACCCTGACCGTTGAAGAAGAGCGACGTAGTGGCTTAACTAGAAAACTTCACCGGGCTTGCCTTTCGTTCTTTGAGAGGCAAGCCCGTAACGTATAAAGATTGGGAGCATCGCTACCTGGAGCTTTCAGAATAGTACTGAAGATTGGCAACATAATGACATTACAAAAACAGTGTCTGCCTCTAGCCGCCGCCTTGCTCCTCTGCGCCGCCCTGGGCGTCGAGGCGCAACTCACCACGACCGTCTGGAATCCGGCCGCCAATCCGTCCGGCAACGGTTGGTGGAGCGAGAGCGCCAACTGGACGGGCGGGCAGGTTGCCAACAGCACGAACAAGGTGGTGCTGAATGTTTCCGGAGCGCGGGCTTGTGTGGTGAACAGCGCGGTCAGCGCCGGCCAGGTGGCAGCCGGGGACAACGGTCCCGGAGGCTTTCTCATCGTCACCAACGGTGGCAGTCTGGCGGCCAGCGCCACGGATTGGTCCGCCATCGGCTACAACAACACGATCCAGATGATCGTCGCGAGCGGCGGGTCGGCCAGTTTTGGAAATCACTTATGGATTGGCTTCGAGCCGGCAGCCGACGGCACGTTGATCCTGAACGGGGGAACAGTATCCGTGGGCGGAATGTTCGGATTGGGTTGGAACGGTGGAAAGGGAACCGTCCATGTCAATGGCGGCACTTTGAGTCTTTCCCAGTGGAGTGCCAGCAGTCCCGGTTCGATCGTGGGCGCTTCGGTGTTGAACGTTGGCGCGGGCACCGTGGTGATCAACGGCAATCAAGTTTATTCCGTCAGCAATTTCATCAACAGCGGCAAGATCACTGGCTACGGTGGCACAGGCATCGTCAGCAATTTTTTCAATGGCATCACCACCACGCTTACTGCCATGCCGGGCGAACCACCGCTCACCAATGTGGTCAGCCTTCTTTCCGTCAATCTGGTGAACACCAATCTGGCGCTCTCGTGGCCAACCTCGGCCGTTTACTACGTCTTGAAGTCCGCCACGAACCTCGCCGCCCCCATTATTTGGCAGACGGTGACCACCAGCGTCACCACCAGCAACGGGACCAATCAGGTGGTCGTGAACGTATCCAGCGAGAGGTCGTTCTTCCGGCTGGTTTCGGGGGTTGATGCGTCCACGATGAACCGAAAGTTGCTGATGGGCTATCAAGGCTGGCATTCGGCGCCGGGCGATGGTTCCGCGCAGAACAGTTGGGTGCATTGGTTTCGCAACAACACGCCTACAGCGGCCAATGCCACCTACGATTTCTGGCCGGACACCTCCGAGTTCGACGCGGACGAATTATTCAACACCAGCATGACCTATGCAGACGGCTCACCGGCAAAGCTGTATTCCGCTTACAAGCAGAAGACCGTGGTGCGCCATTTCAAATGGATGCAGGAGAATAGTCTCGACGGCATTTTCTTTCAGCGGTTTCTCAGTGACCTGAACGGCGCAAACATATCCGCCCTCCGCAATCAGGTGGCCGTCAATGTGCGGGTGGGAGCCGAAACCTACGGCCGGGTCTTCGCCATCATGTATGACATCTCCGGTTATTCCACGAACACGCTCGTGAGCAAGCTCACCAACGACTGGCTCTACCTCGTCAACACGCAGCGGGTCACCAACAGTCCCGCCTACCTCCACCACAACGGCAAACCGGTCGTCGCCATCTGGGGATTTGGTTTCAACGGTCGTCATGACACGCCGCAGCACGCGCAGCAGGCCATTGACTGGTTCAAGGCCGCTGGCTGCACGGTCATGGGCGGGTTGCCGACGCATTGGCGAACGTTGACCGGCGATGCGCAAACCAATCCTGCCTGGAGCAACGTCTTCCGTTCCTTCGACGTCATCAGCCCGTGGTCCGTCGGGCGTTATGGCAACATCCCCGAAGTGGATAATTTCCGCGTGAACCAGATCGTGCCCGACCTGGCCGACTGCACGAGCCACGGCATTGATTATTTGCCCGTGATTTTTCCCGGCTTCTCGTGGGCCAATTTGCAGAACAACGGGCTGTACAACCAAATCCCGCGGAGTGGCGGCACGTTTTACTGGCGGCAGGCCTACAATGCCATCCGGTCCGGCTGCACGATGGTTTATGGCGCGATGTTTGATGAAGTGGATGAAGGCACGGCCATGTACAAGCTTGCGCCGACCGCCGCACAGTTGCCGGTGCAAGGCACGTTTGTGCCGCTCAACGTGGACGGTTACAACCTGGGCAGCGACTGGTATCTGCGCCTGGCCGATCAGGCCGGTAAAATGTTGCGCGGCGAAATCCCCGTCACGAGCGCCATTCCGATCACGCCGCCCTGAACTGTTTCTGGCGCCAATGCCCCAGCGTAAGTTTGGTGATGGCTGGAGATCGCTGCCCCGGAGTCGCTCCACCCGACCGATGGGAAACCGCTCTGGTCAATCGTGGTGCTCCAAGTTCTGCCGCTTACCGCGCTGGCGATTTATAGGTTGGCACCTGATCCCCGACCGCAACGGGGCGTTCGCCACGCAACAGACGCGCCCCTTCGCCGGTGAGCCAGAGATAATAGTCGCTGGGCAGCCCCTCGTACGTCAGGAACGGGTTGGCCCCGACGGGTGGTTGGTTGGAGCATTTGAAGATGGCCGTGCCTTCATCTACTTCATCAAACATCGCCACGTAGATCATCCCGGCACCCGCCCGTTTGGCGGCGACAAATTGGGACCAGAGAAATTCGCCCTTCAGCCGCGGGATCTGATCAAGCGCCGATTCGGGTTTCAGATTATGCCAACTGAATCCCGGAAAAACGACCGGCAGATAATCAAGCGCGTGTTCACGGCACCATATCAAGTCGGGCTGCCAATAAGTCTCGCCGTGGAGCGCGGCGCCCTGAGGATTACGGTAACGTCCCGGAGTCCACGGACTGATCACATCGGCGAGTTTTAACACGTCATGCAACGCCGGATCCGTGACCGAGTCCCGCTTGAGTTCGCGCCAGCCCGTCGGCACGCCGAGCATCACCGAGCCGCCGTCAGCCTTGATGAACTCAATCAGCGCCCGGCATTCGGTGAGGGTGTATTCCCTGCGTTCGCCTGAAAACCCCACGCCCCAAATTGCGACCAGTGGTTTGCCCCGATGCCGCAGATAGGCGGGATCGTCGCCGACCTGCATTTGGGTGCGCAGCCGCTTCCAATCCTCCTTGATCCGCGCCACCCCACCGGCCGGCAGCCCGCTCAAATCATACATCACGGCATACGCCCGCCCCTCGCGATTGGCCCCTTCGCGGCAGTTTGCGAGCACGACATCCTTGTGATGTCGCAAGGACTCACTCCTCAAACCATTGGCGAACCGCTGCACGAATGCGCCATCAATGCCGTATTCGCGCATCCAGCGAAAATGTCGCAGCACCGTTTCCCGTTTGAACGAACTGAATACTTCAGCCGCGCGGCCATCGGCGAATTTGAAACCGGTGGGGAAGCGTTCTCCAGGGCTCAACTCGGACATGTCCGGCCACAGGTCAACGGTGACATTGCCGGGAGCGAACGGTTTCGACTTGTTCCGCGCCCAGTGCGTCCAGCCGAGCCCCGCCCCGTCGCCCTCGCAGTTGAACCAGCCTTGATAACCCGTCATCACCTTGCCGTTAAGCGTGCTGGTGTCCACCCCGCGAACGCACGGCCCGCCATAAGGCAGAAGCGGGTTCGCCGATTCGGGAACGTCCGCGGCGAGGAGTATGGCTCCGGACGCCACTGCCGACACCATCGCGAATAGAAATTGCCGCCGGGCGTGTGCCAGCAAGCGGGTCAGAGCGTGTTGATTCATTTTAGCGGCTGGGTTCCGTTTTCACGATGCGCTGCATTTCAGCCTCCAGCCGGGCGACGATCTCGGGATGCTTCAAGTAGAGATTCCTGGTCTCGGCCAGATCGTCGCGGAGGTTGTAGAGCTGTCCTGCGGGGTCACCGGGGCCGGGTTTGATCGCTTTGGGTTGTGAGAATCCACCCGAGCCGAGTTGATTGATGAGTTTCCAATCGCCGGAGCGGATCATCATGGCCGGCGAACTGCCCGCCCGCATCACCATCGGACCGCGAATCGGTTTGTCTTTCGGTTGCCGGCCTTCCAGCACCGGCAGAAAACTGAAGCTATCCGGCCCGGCGCCGGCGGGCAATTTCGCCCCGCAAATGTCAGCAAAGGTCGCGAGCAGATCGGTGAAGCAGATCGTCTGGTCGCTGACCGTTCCCGCTTTCACCCGCGCCGGCCAGCGCACGATGAACGGCAGGCGATGCCCGCCTTCCCAGGCGTCGGCCTTCATGCCGCGCAGTCCCCCGGCCGCATCGTGACCGAACCGCGCCACGTCGGTAGGATGCCAGACCGGGCCGTTGTCCGAGGCGAAAATTAGCAGCGTGTCCTGCATCAGGTCGGCCTGCTCCAAGGCCGCGAGCACGCGGCCGATTTCCGCATCCACCATCATCACAAAGTCGCCATACATTCCCGCGCCGCTCTTCCCGGCAAATTCCGCCGCGGGCAGCCACGGGGTGTGTGGCGCCGGATAGGCGAGGTAAAGCATCAGCGGCTGCCGCGCGTCGGGCTTTTTACCGGCCTGTACGCTGATGACCGCGCAGGCTTCGTCCGTGAGTTTTGGCAGGACGTCTTTGAGGTCCAAGCCGGGGGCGATCCCGCCCTCCCGCCAGAATGCCCCCTGGGTTGGCGTCCAGCCTTCCGAATGATTCTCAGCAATGTGCCCGGTTGGCGGCGCGACTGCGCGGTCGCCCCGGATGTAAAAGTAAGGCGGGATGTCCGTGGAAGCGCGCAGCCCGAAGAAACTGTCGAACCCGCAATCCACCGGCCCGCCCGGAAGCACCTGGTCGTAACCGTCTTCACGAAAGCCCAGATGCCACTTGCCGACCATTGCGGTGCGATAGCTTTGGTCCCGCAGGAGCGACGCAATGGTCACCTGGCCTTTCTCAATGAGCGGTTGCGTTGGCCAGCGCGTTATGTCCGTGCGGAACGGATACCTTCCGGTCATCAGCCCATAACGCGAGGGATGACAGAGCGGTCCGGGCGCATGGGCATCGGTGAAGCGCAATCCCTCCCGCGCCAACCGGTCAATGTTGGGCGTGGCGATCTTCGACAGAGGATTGTAGCAACCCGCGTCCCCGTAACCCATGTCGTCCACGAGAACGATGACGATGTTCGGTTTGGCCTGCGACTTCTGAGGATCAGCGGCGTGCAGCACAGCGAGCGGCGCCAGTAGCAGGGCGGTGAGGAAGGTGAGGGGGTTTATCATGGAATAGATCATGGATTGGACACAGTCATTTGCCAACGGCCGGTACGGCGCGCATGCTTTATGGTCATGGTCCGAGGCAGGGATTGGATGTTGCTATTTCAGGTTCTTCATCGGCTCCTTTAGTGTGACAGTGCCCAGCCGATAGCGACGTTGGCCATCATTGTCTGCCAGCGGCAACGCGATGGTTGGCGTGCCATCGCGGGTGCCTACCGAGAGGTAAAGGGCGTAGCTTCCGGGTTTTGTCGTGGGAGCGATATGGCCGATGGCAAATTCACTCTCCCGCGTTGTGACCGGAGCTTCTCCGGGCGGGCCGACTTTCAGGTCGCGCATGTCCAGAGATTCGTCGGTCAGCACGGACACGATGCCTCCTTCGGCATCCTTGAGCGTCAGGCAGGGGAAACCGCCGGGGTAGCAGGGAGCCACTCCCTTATTCGCCCATGTCCACTTGACCTTGAAGCGCTGATGAGAGTCGTTCCGGCCGGGTGGCAGGCCGATTTCCACATTCTTGATCCAGCTCACTTCGAGCGGTTGGAGCCGGTAGCCCAGGCGTTGGTTGATGCGGTTGATAGTCTCACGGTTTTCTTCCAGCAATTCGCGCGGCCACCAGTGGATTGACATAAAGCTCGCATGGTATTCCTCGACCGACTTGAGCAGCAGCGCCCCGTCCCATGCCTTCCGGCCTTTGGAGGCGCCGTAATGTTCATGTTCGAGGATGACTGGAAACTTCGGCCAGAAGGATTGCGCCATCTCGGCGTGATACCACGAGTTGGGCGGTGGTTGGACCAGGATACTGTCGTCGCGCAGGGTCACGCCACGCGACAAGGCATAGTCGGTGATGGGAAAGTTCCGTCCCGGCTGGTTGTGGCCGGCAAAATCATCGCTGATGCAGAGCAAGGTCTTCTTGAAATGCTTGAGGTGGATATCAATGTGCAGCTTCTGGATCTCGATGGAATCCTGCTGGCTGCTCATGTGGGTATGACCTTCCCCCCACATGCCATAGGTGCCCACATCAATGAATTCGACATTCGGATTCCCATCATAGCGCCTGGCGGCAGCCGCGAGAAAGGCCTCAAGGTTTTTCAGATAAACCGGGTCGTCAAAAAACGGATCCCAGTGGTTGCTCTGGTCCACTCGTCCTTTGCCGAATTCGTAGAAAGTCCCCTTGGCACCCGCGTTCTTGACCCACTCCGGGGTGGCGTAGGACATCCAGTTCTCCGAACAGGTCAGCCGCAGGGCGATGCGCTTCCCCTTGGCGATCCAGCGCTGGGCCGGGGTGTCGAGGATGGCCCAGTTGTATTTGCCTTCCGCAGGTTCCAGATAGGCCCAGGGGATGCGCAAATACACGGTTGATAGACCGGGGAAGTCATCAAGGGTATCGGCGGGCGACAGTTTTGATCCGTAGTTGGCCGGAACGTTCGAGTAGAAATGCATGGTCCAGCCCATGCCCGGGTTTACCAGTGGGGCGCCGGTGTCCCGGGTTTTGACTGTCACGCTATTATCCGCATGAAATGCTTCGTCAGCCCACCCCAAGGCCACCATGCCGGTTAGTAATAAACCAATCGTGGTTATTCGAAACATAGTAATTGCTTTGCGTAGAGAAATTTTGGTTTCAAAAACTTCGCGTGCGCGGTCTCAGTTAACGGTCACCATCAGTTTCTCGCCGGCGGTGATTTCCACCGGACCTGCGAGAATGATCACGATGTTGGGTTTTTCCGCCCCTCCGGAAACTTGGGCGCGGCAGATCAGGAAGAGACAGAAGCAAAGCCGGCAACACTGCTGCACTATTTCTATCAATGTGGACTGGTTGCTTTTCATCTGACGGCGGCAGCGGTGATGGCTTCGGAAATGGTTTCAAAGACCATGGGGTCGGACCCGAGATGCCACTTGCCGATCATGCCGGTGTGGTAGCCCCCGGCTTGCAAATGCTTGGCGACGTTGTCGCGGATGCCGTCAAAGCGATTGAAGACCGGCACGCCATTGAGGTGCGAATACTGCCCGGTGAGCAGCGTGGCGCGGCTCGGCGTGCAGATGGAATTGGCGACAAACGAATTCTTGAACCGCACGCCTTCCCGGGCGAGGCGGTCAATGTGCGGGGTCTGGTTCACCTTCGAACCGTAAGCCGAGATGGCGTGCTGAGCATGATCATCGGAGAAGATGAAGATGATGTTGGGACGTTGTTCCGCAGCGAATGCGGAAGGCCGAAGGGCGCAGGTCGCAGACAATAATGCGAGGAGGATAAGGTGTTTCATGAGTCAGATTGGTTGCCAACCGATTGTGGCCAAAGTTTGGTTTTTATTTGGAGTTGTGTCGAGGCTTCTGCCACGGCGTCGCGCCGCCGCGCTGGATGTGCCGGGGGAGAGCAGTGGCGAGTTCGTTGAACAATTTTTTGAGGGATAGGAATTTGCTTTATCAGCTCTGCGCAGTTCAGCCTCACTTTGGACGAATCTCCGCGAAAGGGATGTCGCGGGAAAGAACGACCTCACCCTCCAGCCCGCAGATTTCCAGGCGAAGGGAGGGATTGTGACCGTCCCACTTGACCCGCATGAGACCGAAATTGGAGCCCGTGTAAGGACGCTCGTGGAGACGATACCGATTGGGTTGAGGTTTCGGCGGATTTTTCGCCTTATGCTCAGACTCCTTCGCGATCGGCTGATTGAGACCGCTGGTGGTCAGGTCATAAAGCGGGTAGGCAACTCCGTCGGCGGGAGTCAACGCGGAGAGTTCAGCCATGTGGCGGTCGCCGCTGATGACCACCACGCCTTTGGCTTGCGTGCGCCGGAGCAGTTCAAGAAAACGCGCGCATTCTTTGGGGAAGTTATCCCACTTCTCGGAGCCGTGTTCGTTCGCGATGAGTTGGATGCTGGAAACCACCACCCGGATTTCCGCCGGTTCGCGCAGGCGGCGCTCGAACCAGGCCCACTGCGCTTCGCCGAGCACGGTCGCGTCAGGGTCGGTGTTGGGCGTGTTGACCTTGGGATTAGCGGGATCTTTCTTTAATGGAGAGCGGAACATCCGGGTATCGAGGAGAATGACTTGGACTCGTTTGCCCGCTGGACCAAGCGTCACGCAATCGTAAACGCCGGGCGTGGTTCGCAACGGCGAATTGGCTGGCACTTGGAAAAATTCACAGAACTCCTTTTGCGCCACCGCCGCTGCGGGGAAACCAGCGCCCCCGTCGTTGATGCCATAGTCGTGATCGTCCCAGGTGGCGAACAGCGGGGTGGTCTGGCGGAGTTTGGCAAAGCCCGGCATGGCCGCAAGCAGGGCATATTTCTCGCGGAACACGGCCGGGTCGGAAGTGTCGGCGTAGATGTTGTCGCCGAGCAGGACAAAGGCGTCGCAGCGAGCGGCATTGACGGCATCCCAGATGGGTTGGGGCCGTTCCTGCCGGGCGCAGGAGCCGAAACCGAGCGTGGTGATGGTGAGTTCAGGCCGAACCGAGACCCGGTCCGACGCGATTGCGGGCCGCGAAATTGTTTCCGCACCCAGCAACGGCGCCATCGCCTGGCCCATCGCTTCACCGATGAGGTAATACGTTTCGGCGTTGGAATTCCAATGGTAACCCTGCTTGCTGGGCGACCGATCTTCCGGTCGCCAGAACGCCCTGGTGCTCACGAACGCGACGTTGCCCTTGAACTCCGGATGTTCCACCACGGCGGCTTGCGCCTTCATCAGCGAGAGGGCGCGGGGATGCGTCTCCTCCGGCCCGGTCATGCCGGTTTCGGCAATGACAAACGGCAGCGCGGGCGCGCCGAGGTCTTTGCGGATGTCGCGGATGAAGTGGACCATGTTGGTTTCGTATTCGGCGTTGAACTTGTCGTTGATGCGGTCGTTCCAACCTTGGTGCCAGCCAAAGCCGGCCAGCACATAACTGCCGTCGCTGCCAGGCACGAGTTCCTTGAGGTTGGCGAGCGCGGCTTTCGTCAGCGTCACGGTCTCGCGGTAATACTTGCCAATGATGGCTGGGTCTTGCGCGATCGCGGCATCATCCTTCTGGCCGAGCGAATACGGCGGCTGGCCTGCGCTCGGCGGACGGAAATCAATCGCCAGGCTTTTGCCGCCCCACGCACATTTGATGAGCAACACAGGTTCATCGAGCGCATCGCCCAGCACCCAGCCAAAGCCGAGTTCAGGACCGATCATCTCCTGCCGCGCGCCATAGCCCACGGTGAGCGGACCTTTGCGGTCGAGGTAGGAAATCCACACGTCGTCACGCGTGCGCCACTGCCCGGCGGCGTCCACGAGCGGCGCGAAGTGTTTCGCGGTCGCCGGGTCTTTCGCCAAAAACTCGAGCGAGCCTTGGCCGCCGTTGCGTTTGGGGTCGGCGGGAACGAAGCCGTGCCCTTCCATGTTCGATTGTCCGGCCAGGATAAAGACACGCACCTGCTTCGTCGCCGCTTGCGCGGAGGTGATGGCGGCCAGCGAAATGACAAAGAACGCGAGGAAGTGTTTCATGCTGGGTTAGTCTTTAGCTTCTTGTCGAGTGACGATGGGAACATAACCGACTTCCAGTCCGGGCGGCGGAGTGACGAGCAGCGCGGGATCGAGCGCGACCAATTTCCCGCGCGTGGGCGGGGCCATGTAATCGCGGTCCAAGGTCCAGTGCGCATGCAGTTTCTCTACCAACGCTTGCAGCTTCGCCTTTTTCTCCGCGCTCCACTGGTATTGCTGGAAGGACGGTTGGTCCACGAAACGATACCAGGAATAGGTCACCACCGAACCATCCACGAGCCGTGCGGTGAACGGTCCAAGTTTCGAGCCGGGCTTTGCCCAAGCGCCCCCGCTGGGCGAGGTGTAGGGCGCTCCCATCTGGGCGCGCTTGAATTCCTGGGTGAGCAGTTTGGTTTCCGCTGGCACTGCCGCGGCCGGCACGGCCACGCGCTCCTCGCCGACATGTTTGTAGTATTGCGGAAACAATCCTCTCACGACGAGGTCGTTGGTGGACCATTGCAAGCCCCACACGTTGCCGTCAAAGATGCGGGTGTCGAAGGCGCGCTCCACACCGGCGATCTTCTTGCCCGCCTGGTCATAGCGGGTTGTGCGCGTGTTGAGCTTGGGCTTGAACGCGCTCTTCGAATCAATCCGCCCGGAGCAGGCCGGGCCGCCATCGCGCCAGGTCTTGAACGCGTCGTAGAGCGCCGACTTCGAGTAGTAGGTAACGTCTTGGACCAGGATGGCTCGGCCTTCCGCGTCCACCGGAAATTGCAGCTTGGGCAGCTTCGAGTAAGTCGTCCCCTGCGCGTCCGTCGAATCGAAGCGCGGCACGGTGTTGATCTCCATCGCGCCGCCGCCCATTTTGCCGGGGCGCGCGTCCAGGCCGCGACCGTGGAGGAAGGGATAGTTGAACAGCTTGCCGATTTTGCTCCACGTCTCCGGAATGTAGTAAGCGATCGGGCCTTTGAAATTGGCGGCGCTGAGAAAGCAGGTCCAGCTCTGATCGCCCGTTGGCGGATCGCCGGTCGTGGGATCCGTGAAGGGCAGCGCCATCCAGGTGTAGCCGAGGAACTCGCCGTTGGGATTGCCCTGGAACGGCAGGGCATCGGGAGGAATCAGCAGGCGGTTGCTCAACTGCGCAATCCCGAGGCGATCATCGGGCAGCGCCTCGTTGCTGTAGAAGAAGGACCAGCCGGGCGAGCCGACTTCGTAGTCGTAACACTGCGGCGTGGCGTTCATGCTGAACTTCGGCGGGCCGTAACGGAAATGGTTTCCGGCCCAGTAACCCAGTCCACCCTCGACGGTTTGGAAGACGCTGCTCCACGTCGGGCCGCGCTCCTTCCACTTGCGCGCCAGCGTGCCCTCCGGTGCGAGCGGCTGGTCTTTGTTGTCGGAGTTATCCGGCTGAATCCAAGAGCTCGGCAGGCCAATTTGGAAATCAGCCAGCGGCTGGTCCACCAGCGGCCAGACCGCGGCATAGAAGCCCATGCCGGCGTTGTAGGTGGACTGCGGCGGATGCGGCTCGTGGCTGAAGCCGATGTAACCGTGCAGACCCTGCGAATGCGACGTGACGTTGCCGACGTCGGCTTTAGGCGGGTTGTCTTGTGCGAGGCCCGTCGAGGAAAGCAGCCCGGAGCTGAGGAAGATTCGAAGGAGGGTTTTCATGGTGGTCGGTGTCGGTTTGGTTTTGTGCCTACACGATTTCTTCCCGGGCCGCATCCCAACGCACCATGCGTTGTTCCTGCTGGGCTTTCAACGACATGAGGAACGTGGCGGTTTCAATGAATGCCTCGTCGGTCGAACATTTTGGCGTGCCGCGGCTGCGAATGCAATTGATCCAATCCACCACGTGATTGGGCTGATAGGGCGTCTGGCCCCGTTCGTAACCTTTCGGCAAATCAGCTTTCAGGTTGTGGCCGGCGGGGATGATTTCAAACTTGCTGACGTTATGGGCGATGGCGTCGAATCGCAGGGTGGCGTCGCGCCCGCAGATCGTCACCGGCTGGCTGTCGGTGGCGTTCATGCTGCCTTCGAAGGTGACCGTGCGCCCGAGCTTCGCGAACTGGTAGGTGGCGACCCAGGTGTCCGGCACCTCGCGGTCGTCGTGCAGCAGCGCGTTCAGGCCGGAGCAGACGCAGTTGTCCGGGATGCCGTGGCCCAGGAGGTACTGAACGAAATCCAGCTCGTGGGACAGCAGGTCGCCCGCGTAGCCGGTGCCGTAGGCGTAGTAACAGCGCCAGTGCCAGAAGTGGCGTTCGTTCCAGGGTATCTTTGGGGCCGTGCCCAGCCAGAGGTCCCAGTTCAAGTCCTTCAGAACTTGCGCCGGGTCGGGCCGGTTATATTGATCGTAGTAGCCGTACCAGCGCCAGTTGGGGTGGTCCGGCGGAAGCGACTTGAAGCGACCGGTGCGCACCAGCGTGATGGGTCCGAGGATGCCGCGCGCAATGAGTTCCCTGGCCTGCAAAGCGGAGGTGTCCTGCCGCGCGTGGTGTCCGAGTTGGAAAACCACCTTGCTCCGCTTGAGCGCATCGCGCATGAGCTTCGCCTCCGCCAGCGTGCGGGAAAAACCCTTCTCGCAGTAGATGTCCTTCCCTGCGCGCACTGCGTCGAGCACCATCTGGCAATGCCAATGATCCGGCGTGGCGATGACCACGGCGTCCACGTTCCGGTCGGCGAGCAGTTCGCGGTAATCCACGTAAGCCTTCACCTCCGGGTTGCCGCTACGCTCGAAACCCTTTTGTCGGTGGGGGCCATAGACGTCGGACACGGCAACCACCTTCACCCCGGGCACGGCCACCACGGAGTTGAGCAGGTCGCCTCCGCGGGTGCCCAGGCCAATGCAGCCCACACCAATCGTCCTGGCGGGAGACTCGGCGGAGAGCGGGGCGGGCGCGAATGCGGAGGCAGTTGCTGCCTGACCAGTGAGGCGCAGGAACTGACGGCGATTAACGATCGGTGAGTTGTTCATAATAACAGACTTTCTGTCGCTATCCTGATTCAGTGTGTGTCGGTTCGTGATTTTCAGAGGCGTGGGTTCTTTCAGTTTCTTTGGGCTCGCGGCAACCTGCTGGGCGTAGGGTCTCGCCTAACTGCCCTTGGCGCCGAGGAGCCGCTTAATAGCCTCGCCCATGGACTCTCCATGTTGGATTGGCCGGCGAGGATGAAGACTTTCAGCGGCTTCTTTTCCGCAGCCGGAGAGTGACCGCAGGTGAGCGCAGAGAGCGCGAAGATTGACAGCAGGAGTTTCACCGATGGTTTCATAGTTCAATTGAGTGTCGGGGTTTCACTGCACCGCCTGCTTTGTGATGGTGAGATCATCGAGGTAGATCCAGTTGTCGGTCGTGATCTCGGGGTGGCGATACATGCCCAGCTTCAGGTAATGCGGGTAGTCGTTGTGCATGTTAGGGCCATTGAGCACGGTGGCGGGTCTGACCATGTCATCGAAAAAGAAGGTGGCCTTGCCATCGGCTTTCTGCGACCAGTGAATCTCAAGGGCGACGCTGTGCCATTGACCAGGTACGATGAGCACTGGGGCACTCTTCTGGGATTGACGAGGGCCGTATGAAACAACCGTGACGAGCTTGTTTTCCAACTCGCCGAGGCCGAGCAGAACGGGCGGGCTGCGGGAGGGAAAACCCTCCCAGGTCTCGCCGCGATTTTTGTTCGGCTGATCGTGCCACTGGCCGATGATCCACCAGCGATTCTTCGGTGCATCGGACTGGAACCCCTTTGGCACCATGAAGCGCCAGGCGTAGCGCACGGTGTCGCCCGGCTGGTATGGGTAGTTGACGCTGACCTCCGCGCGAATGCCGCCGTTGAGTTTCTTTTGTCCGGGAAGCAGACGCAGTCCAAGGTGCTGCTCGACGCCTTCGCCCATAATCGCGATGTTCTCGATGGCCGGCACTTCGACGTGGGCGAACTCCAGCAAACTCTCCGGCATGACGCAGCGCAGGTAACTCCGTTCCGTCTCGCGCGCTTTGGGGTCGGCGGTCTTGCTACATGAAGGCACGAACAAGGCGGCGAAGACGAGCAAAACGTTAAAGGCACGATTCAGCGCGACTGGTGGCATCTGGTCCAGTGGCGGCCGGGACGACTGCGGACGTGAGTGATCGTGGCGTCGCATTGCAAAAGCTCAGGGCTGTTTTGAACCCGCTGGCTTAACTTCCGGCTCCTGCCGCGTGACGATGGGAACATAACCGACCTCCAGGCCCGGCGGCGGAGTCATAATCAAGGCCGGGTCGAGTTCCGCCAGTCTGCCAAACGCGGGTGGCGCCAGGTAGTCGCGGTCCTTTTTCCAATTCCGGTGAAGCTTTTCCACGCGCGCCTGCAAAGCTTCCCGCTCTTGATCCGTCAGGTCCGCGTTCAGCAAGGACGGCTGGTCGGCGAAGCGATACCAGTAGTACGTGACGACGCTGCCGTCGCCCGGGTACGCCTGAAACGGTCCGGCTTTGGGGCCAGGCTTTTTCCAGCAACTCGCCGGATCATCGGGCGTGACATACGCTTTGGGTCGCCTCCCACTGGGCCGGTCAAAGCGCGCCTTGGTCAAACCCGTTTCCGCAGGAACATCCTCCGCGCGCACCGGCACCCACTGCGATTTCGCACCGCTCTTCACCAAATGAAAATACTCGGGAAGTTTCACGAGCGAACCATGCTTGGATTCGGGCTGCTTCACGACGTTGAGATCCCAGCGATAACCAAAGGTATTGGAATCTGCCGCCATCGGTGTCGCGAAGGAATTCCACGCCAGGGGCGACTTCTCTTCCTTGGGAGTGGCGTCCGGATAAATCCTCCAAGTGGCTCCGCCTTTGCCGGTGAACTGATGCCGGATGGCGCCGGCAGGTTGAATATCCCCGCTGGCCTCGGCCCCGCCGTCGAACCACGTTTTCACTGAGTCCCAGAGCGCCTGCTTGTTGTAGGAGGTGATGTGATGCACGAGCCGGGATTCGCCGTTAGTCTCGCAGGGAAAGAAGGTCGGAGCGATGCGGGCGTAAGTCTCCCCCTCGCCGTCCACGGCTTGAATGCTGGGGACGTGCTGGGTCTCCATCTGCAAGGCCCGGTTGGGATCGGAGGGACGGCTATCCAGGAGCATGCCGCTGAACTGCGGTTCCGCGACCGCTCCGGCGGACCAGAAGTAGGGGGTGAAGAACGCCACCGGGCCTTTGAAATTCCCCGTGTTGAGGAAGAGTGTCCAGGATTGGTCCCCGGTCGGGATATCCTTGCCGGCGGTGGTGCTCTTGGCCGGGGTAAGCGGAAGCGGCAGGTAGCCGTAGCCGAACAACTCGCCGCAGGTGCCCTGCTTGAGGTTCAAGCCATCGGGCGGCCACAGCAGCCAGGGGCTGAGTTGGGCCACGCCGTATTTGCCTTTGGGTTGCGCCCAGTCTCTACCCTTGCCGGCCCCAGGTCCGTTGGCCCACTCGCTGAAAT
>JACZKP010000126.1 GCA_014860005.1 Verrucomicrobiota bacterium
GTGTGTCGCCTGATTGCAGTTGGAGTAATGTGCGTTTTCTACGGCGACACACACGCCCGCCCGCCGATAGTTCCCCGCCTCACGATTCCTGAAGTCGCGGTGACTGCGCGAGGTTGTCCTTCGTCATTTCATCGCAGCGGAAGACCGCCTCACGATTCCTGAAGTCGCGGTGACTGCGCGAATTCCGAGTTTTCCCATTTGGCGATTCTCCAAGCCCGCCTCACGATTCCTGAAGTCGCGGTGACTGCGCGGTCCGAAACGTAAACACTTCGACACGTCTTGCGCCCGCCTCACGATTCCTGAAGTCGCGGTGACTGCGCGCGGACTTGATTTCATCCAATCAAAAAAAAGTTATTCCGCCTCACGATTCCTGAAGTCGCGGTGACTGCGCGTTTTTTACTAACATCCATGTATGTTCCCTCTCCACCCGCCTCACGATTCCTGAAGTCGCGGTGACTGCGCGCCGCTCGTTCTAACTGGCTTTGCCGCAACTACTGGCGCGCTGGTTTGCGAGCACAACCGCGTTTGGCAATGGGCAGTCAGCTTGGATTCATGTTTCGAGGCCACTCCTTGGCAAAAGTCAGCGCAATTCTTATTGCGAGCGCTGTTGCGGGCGAGCGCCAGCACTGCCGCGCTCGCGCCGCGCCGCCGCGTTCAGGCGCAGTCATTCGCGATTTCAAGGATCATGCCTTTCCAATGGCGGAAGAAAGGTGGTCGGTGGCCTTAGCCGGAGATAGTTCAACGCCTTGCGAGCGCGGCTGGCAAGTCCGAAATTTGAATAATTGTGACCCGCGTAGGGGGAGGCTGGGCCGAACAGGCGGGACGCCTGTGCCACTAAATAATTGTCACCCGCGTTCGCACGGTGTAGGGCAGGCCCATTGCGTCAATGATGAGACTGGCGTCGTTGGAACTTGGCCCGAGCGAGACGAACAACACCTGATCTTCGTCGTGTTTCAAGATCGGTTGCAACGCAGCTTTCAGCATGGCCATGCGCATGTCATCCAGTGGGCACTCGAAAACGGAGTATTGTAGCCGCACGCCAAACCCTTCCAACGCCCGCGCCACACGGCGCAACCGCTTCGGCTCGCAAATATCGTAACTAACCAAATATCGAATCCGGCTCATCGCGTGGTGAAGCCGTGATACGCCGCCGCCTCGCCGCGCACGAAGCGCCACAATTGCCGCGCCTGCACTTCCAGCATCCGGCGATACGCCATCTTGTATTCAAACTCCGGATGGCTGACCTCCGTGTCGCACCGGCGAAACCACGCTTCCCAAAACGCTTTCCGGCCCCGGTCATTCATAAATGTCCCGTTCGCGCTCTTGATAAAATCCTCCGGCCCAAGCTCGCCGCGATTGATCATGCTGATGGCCACGCTGTCCGCCAGGAGCGGACGAAATTCCTCCATCAAGTCCAACGCCAGGGCCGGACGGCCATAGCGCGGCTGGTGCATAAAACCGAGAAACGGATCAAGGCCGACCGAATGACAAACGCCCGTGAGTTCCTTTGCCAGCATGGAATAACCGAGCGACAGCAGCGCGTTCACCGGATCGCGCGGCGGACGGCGATTTCGTCCGCGCCAGTCAAACTTCCAATCCTCACGCTGCTTGAGCATCGTCTCGAATTGCTCGAAATAAATCGCCGCCGCGTTGCCCTCGATGCCAAGCAACTCCGTCATCTCTCGCGCCGACTCGGTGGCATCGCGGAAGCCGGCCATCAATGTCAGTACGCGATCCGGCACGTCGCCGTTGCGCATCAGCATCACGCGTTGATTGTGGATTTTGGCGCGGATGACTTCGCGCGCCAGTTGCAGCCGCACGCCGGGCAGTTCAAACAACCGGTACTGCCCGCGCCGCGCGTCCACGCCACTGGCCGGCAACCCGCGCAACAAGCCGATGAACCGCCCCGCCGGGCTGAAGTAGGAAACATCAATGCCGAGATCAAGACACGTCTCCACCGCCTGCGCCGTGATTTGCACTGCGCCAAAGCAATAAATCGCGCGCACCTGCTGGCCGGGAATTTTCCGCACCTCCTCGCCCTTGACGCTTACCAGCAACTGCTCGCCCCGCTGGCCGATTTGCGCACCGGGCGTTTGCACCACCAGCACCTCGCCATCGTCATGCTCGGGACGTGGCGGCTCCAGCGTGGGCGGTCCTTTTCCCGATTCCGCGGCAAAATCCAGCGCCTCCAGAATCCGGTCGCGCACGGCATCTTCCGTTTGCCCGATAAAACCGAATTGAATCTGCGCGTCCGTTTCCGCCAGCTTCCGCCGCTTGGACCACCAGAGCGTTTCATTCGGCAGACAGACCGGATACGCGGAGCAATAGAGACAACGGGCATCGTTCCTCAACGGCGGCGGGCACTTGCCAGTGCTGGCAATATGCTTCGCATCGGCAATGTTCTTCCTGACCTTCTCAAACAACTCTTCACTGAACTCCACCGGCACGCGACGCTTGTCCGCCGCGTAATAAATCGCGCCGCGCGCCACCTTCACGCCGTGCTCGCCCAGCAGCAGCGCGTGCGCCGCCACCTGGATCGCGTCCGGCTCTTTCGCCTCGCGTTCGCCCTCCGCGCCGCGCCGCGCCGACCCTTTCTTGTAATCAATGATCTCCGCCCCGTCCGGCCCGCCCTCGACGATGTCCACCACGCCGATGAGACCGAGCGCTTCGCTTTCCAGCCGCAGACTGCGAAGCTTTGCGCCTTCCGGCAGGCCGAATTCCTTGGTGTCCTCCAGCTTGGACGGCGCGTCCACGTTGCGATGGACATGGCTGCCGGCCACCGTGTCTGCGTTCTCCTGAAAAATATTTTCGACCCACTGAAAATAAAACAGCCGCGGACAATAGATGAAGTTGTGCAAACGACGCACCGGCATCGGCGGCTGCGCCTCAAGTCCCGCTTGGGTTTGAACCGGGGCGTTGCTCATGCGGGCTACATGGGGACGTCATCGTCGTCCGGTGGAGGAGGCGCCGTCTGCAACACGGTGTCGAGCAATGCGGTGTCGCAGCCAGACCGCTTAAGCCTTTCTATGTTGATGCGACGGCAGACTTCCCATTCGAGACGGGCAACGGCACCGTTGGGTTTTCCGCTGGCGTTTTTTTGTCTGCTGAAGATTGCTGAAGCATGGGCTAACGGCGGGTTCGCAGCATCCTTGATCGCGCCGCAACCGTAACCAGCAATCCCGAGCGGGTCGTGAAATAGATTTGTGTTCTCGCCTTTCAACACATCCGAATCAGGTTTGAGTTTGGTGAACGTCACCTCGATGGGAGATTTGAATTGCGCTTTCTCGCGCTTATTGTCGCGACGCACGATCCATTTGCCCTTGCTCGCGCCGGACTTTCCTTTTGCCAGCCGTACTCTCGGATGCGCGTGGTAACAGGTTGGCCCTGCAATTGCGCGAAGGCCGATGTTGACTGCAGCATTGATATCCGCCTGTCTCACTGGCAGCAGAGGTTGCCTTGCCTTCACGGCCGGCATGAATACAGGGCCGCCGTTTTGCGGCAGCACGAGACGAACGTTATCCGATCCTTTAGCTGCAAGGTTGTCCAGGCAATCAAATGTGGCGCGAGCAACACTGTGTTTCTCAATCGTCTTCTTCCAGAACAAGCGATCCGCCGCCGAGACTTCAATGGCGCGAAAACCAGGTGCTCCCGTCCTCGCGTCGAATTTCGACGAGTAGCTGGCGAAGACCTCAAGCACGGCTATGCCGAAGGGTTCAGCGAGCAGCTTCACCTTTTCGTTGATGGCGCGATGACACCACTTCATCAGCCGGGAATTTTCGGAGCGAGAACGGCTCTTATCGGTAGTGTAGCGAGATAAATCTTCCAGCACGATGAAATCCACTGGCGAACGTCCGGGCATAACCTCGTATTCGCCGTGAATGTCAGCGCGTTCTCGCTCTTCGTCAGGGAAGCTGGGAGCTTTCAGCCGAACGCCAAGGGCCTGAGCAATGATGAGGTGCGCGGTTTGATTCACTCGTTCTTCCTTCAGACGAACGATCTTGTCCGTGAGTTCGGGGCAAGGGTCGGCCAGACTCTCGCCACGCGTGCGGCTGCCAAACTCCGGCTTCAATCCGATCTCATGCCGGAGCAGCCTGTTTAACGAAAGCACAGCTCGCCGGAAGTTTTCAAGTTGTTCAATGCGGGCAAGGGACAATCCTCGTTGACCTCGCAGCCACGGTGTTTCGCTGGGGGCGCTGCCGTCCGCGATAAGCAAGTGCAGAGGTTTGTTCTTGGCATCCTTCCCGTGCTCAATCCATCGCCAAGTCTGCTCACGCAATGGCAGAACCCGCTGAGCGATCTGCAGCAGCGCCGCCTGGAGAAACTGCTGCAGGTTGTTGGCAGCGGTGGCGATCAGTTGTTGAAGTTCCCTGACCGTGTCGGCATTCGTCTCCTTGCTCGCAAGCTCTGACCACGCGGCGTAATAAGGCACCTTGCGCACCTCATCTAAAGTCTTGTCCCACTCCTTCTCGTGCGCCGCAGTCAGCCGCCACGACCACCGATGGCAAGTTCGGTAGCGTGACAACGCTCCGAGATAGAGGTTGACGAGTTTGTCGTTTTGTTTGGGGAACGAATGGTCCGTGGAATTATCGCCGAGCCAGTTTCGCGCTTTGATTTCGAGTTCGGCGGAATTCTCATCATGGAGGAACTTTTTGGCTAGGCTCATGGCTTCGTCATACTCTGCTTGCGTCGCACTCCGACCGCTTCGTCCGTGGAATTCATCGCGAAGTTTTTTGCCAAAGTCGGGACTCGGATCCTTGCCATGTTTCAGTAGTTTTTCACGATCGTTTTCGTTTTGATCACGAAAGACTTTCGCATCTTCCCCGGGCAATCGCAGGCTTCCGCAGCCAACGAGCTTTGAATGCCACGATTGCTCGCCCGCTTTGCCAAGTTCCACAAAAGTTTTCGAGTCGTGACTTGTGCTCGCATGGAGCAAAGCGAAATCAGCCGCCCGACGCTGACTCAAGTCGATGCCAAGAGACGTAAAGCCTTTTTGCAGCACGATGGCGTTATTCCACCAGGGTTGTTCCGGGGCGTTTTCCATCCCCGGCCAGTAAAGATGGAAGCGTTGCTTGAGTTTTCCGTTCTCGAACGACTGGTTGAATTGCTTTTCCCAGAGCGCCGCTTTGCCGATATGCGAAGCTAACTTGCCCGTGTCTAAATCCACCGGGAAATTGAGCAGCATCTGGAGTTCGCGTTGCCGCCCGATAAAATCTGGCATCAGCGCCACAGCGGGTTCTTTTGCGTCACCATTCCTGTCGCGGGTTAGCTCCGCGAGCGAATCAGCTGGTATGCCGAGGGCGGCCATCATCGGCTGTAGCCATTTTGAACTGCTTCCGTCGCTTAGGTGATCTCGAACCAATCGCGGAGCGGAATAGTGCAGAAGCACACGATGCGGGCCATATTTGCCGGTGCCGTCCTTGGTAGCTACGGAAACTTCGACCAATCCCGCGTTGATCTGCTTGGCGGTGTGCGTGCCGCCAATATCGGAAAACATGAACAACCGCCTCGAAAATTCTGGTTCAGCAGGCGTATAGCGGATTGGCTCCTTCAAATGTTCATGCTCTTCCGCAAGTTCGCGTGCGTCTGCTGCTGCATAAATGACGCTCGTTGCCCATTTGTTTGCCCGTCGTTCCTTCGCCTCAGTGTCCGTGTCAGTGCGCCACAGATCCCAAGAGCCAGCTTCACACAGCCTCAGGAAAAATGTTGTGTAGCCCATATCGAGCTTGTGTTCCCGCTGAAGGTCGGTTACCGCCTCCTGTAAGTCTGCTTCTTTGGGATTCCCGTTCGCCTTCTCAAACAAGTCCATCCATTCCTCACGCAATTTTCCGAATCCACGAAGACTCGCACGGCTCGGGCCATAAATTTCTCCAGCGGCGCGCTCCGCGCCTTCCTCGTCCAGGTCTGTCAACAGAGTTTTCAATCTCTCATAGCGCGAGTCACCTTTCAGAATCGGCACTTCACGCTCGTCAGCTTCATCAGTCTCTTGCGCAGGCTTCCAGTCAGGATTTTCGCCCATCATGTATTTCAACTCAGCCTCAACTTCCAATCGCCGCTTTTCCCGATCTTCGGTTTTCTGGTTGAACTGATTCAAAGTCTTGAGTGCTTCTTCAAAGGCACATTTGTCGAAGTCGGGCCAACAAGGTTTTGAATTCTCAACCAACCAAACATCCAAAGCAGTGAAGGCCTTGAAAATCGGCTGGCCGTTCACTCTCGCCAGCCTGATAGGATCATCGCCGATTTCCCGGATTCGTGCCTCCAGTGTGTCCCAAATGGCTGGCTGTTTAGGTTCCTTACCCTTGTGCTGTTTCTTGTTTTTGGGTTTCGACACTGCCGCGCAGACATACGCAAACGTGAACTCGCAAGGGAATGCCTTCAAAAGCGCCGCTGCGTGTGTTTTGTTTATGTCGATACCACCGCCGCGCGCTTTTTCGGCAATCAGGCATTCTGTCGTAACGGACGAAAGCTTCTCAGCACTCGCACTCAGAAACTCTTTCGCATAATCCTTGTTTTGCCTGAGCCAGTTGTTTGTGCGCATCGCTGGCTTCGTGTCGTTTTTTGTGCCGTCAATGATGCTGTTCAAGTGAGCGATGGCATCCGTCAGCAGGCTACGCCCTTCCTCTTCGCTGATTTGAACTGCGCCTGGGACACATTTAACCAGACTCTTGAGCTTCAGCGATTGCGCAAGACCCACGATGTCTTTATGGGCATCCTCAGACCAAAGCGCAGAGACCCAGTCACCCGCTGCGGCTTTCCGGCTGAGTTCCTCACCCGAATAATCCCAGTTTGGTTCATTTTCTAAATACTCGCAGAACCGACCCCAGTAACTGTTCGCACATTTCTGCGGCTTCAGTGTTCTCGCCTTCTCGGCCAAAAGTGCGACGGCGAGGCAGCGTACCTCTCTTTGCGATGAAGAAGGTGGCACCATTCTATCCAAAGCGTCCCCAAAAGATGTTGACTGATCTAGCCCCAACCACGGACAAACCGAATTTCGGAGGTTCTTCGCAGGAGCGACCGTCTTTTTGGGAAACAGCTCCCACGCTTCCGCCATTCGGTTGCGCAGTTGGTTGATCGGGTGTTTATCGGGCAACCCTTGCCCAAGAGCAGCCATTGCCAGCGTGTAATAATTCACCGCGTCCTGAAAGAGTTGGTGGTGCTGCCAGAGGGCGGATTGCCATTTGGATTTCGCCTGCTTGGGGTCGGCGTCAAACGGCAGCCAGCGTTTGTCCGGCGGCGCGGTCTTGTCTGGGTTGGCGATTTCGACGTTGGTGACCTTGCCTTGATAGATGCGGTTCATTTGGCAGTCAGTTGAGGGTTGCGGATTGAAAATTGAGTTCGGAGGCGCGAAGCCGAACGAGCCTTTGCCGAGATCGAACGCCGAGAGTAATTTGAGTTCTCCATCTGAACTCCTGTGCTGATTCTGGTTGAGATTCATTTCTGAGCTTCAAGGAATCAAGTCAAAGTTTTCCCGAATTCGCCGGGAAGCAGGCCACCCGGCTGGGACAGCGGGTTTTGCGCTCCTTAACATAGCTTGTTGCCAGCAGTCAAAAAATGGGGAGTGATTGGCAAGGGATGGGCAGCCGGATTTTGCTCCGCGCCTAGACTGTTCTTGTGACAGATGAAAGCCAACTCTGGTCAAGCGAGCCGCGAGTCGCCAGGGGCGAACCGGTGACGGGTTGGCAACGCTGAAAAAGCAACGGATGAAACTTTTTGTTGCAGGTTTGAGTTACAAGACCGCGCCGGTCGAGGTGCGCGAGAAACTCGCGGTGCGCCCGTCGCTGCTTCCCTGCCATGCCTGCCGCGTCAAACTCGGTGCCGGACTCGAGGAAGTCGTTTTACTGTCCACCTGCAACCGGGTGGAGGTTTATGGCACCGCATCGAAGGTGAATGGCAATGTCCACCGGTTGTTCAGTCATCTGGCCCCGCTCGACGTGGACATCACGCCGTATGTTTACGTGAAGGAAGGCGAGGCGGCGGCGCAGCACCTTTTCTCCGTGACCAGCGGTTTGGATTCCATGGTGATTGGCGAAACCGAAATCACCGGCCAGGTCAAGAACGCCTACCAGTCCGCGCAGGTGGCCAAGCTGACCGGTCGGATCACCAATCGCCTCTTCCAGACCGCGATGCAGACCGCCAAGGAAGTGCGCACGAAAACCCTCATCGGCCGCGGCGCGGTTTCCGTGGGCAGCGTGGCGGTGGAACTGGCCGAGCGCATCTTTGACCATGACCTGTCCGAGAAAACGGTGATGATCATTGGCGCGGGAAAAATGGGAGAAGCCTGCGTGCGTCACCTGGCCAAGAAGGGGGCCAAGTCGGTTCTGGTCTCGAATCGTTCCTTCGAGCGGGCGCAGATGCTGGCGGCGGAGTTCGGCGGTCGTGCGATTCGTTTCGATGATTGCGCCAGCGCCTTGGCGGAAGCGGATATTGTGGTGAGTTCAACCGGTTGCCCGCAGACGATTCTACATCGCAAAGACCTTGCGCCCATTCTCCCAGTTCGCCGAAACCGTCCGTTGTTCCTCATTGATATTGCCGTGCCGCGGGACATCGCGCCGGACGTGCAGGAGTTGGAAAACGTTTACCTCTACGACATTGACGATCTGGAGGCGATTGTGCGCGAGAACATGCGCCAGCGCGAACAGGAGTTGGCCCGTTGCCATCAGTTGATCGCGGCGCGTGCCGCTGCCGTGATGGCGAAGCTCAATCCGTCAAGTCCTGGTCAGCGCACCAACGGATCACCACTTCAGTCCGGCTGGATTCTTTCCGCCTCGCGCGCCTAGCCGACTTTCCACCGGCCCGTGGATGTATTTGTGGCAGTTGCCGCCTCACTTCCTAAGCCAATGAGCCAGCATCCGCGAATTGGTCACCCCGCAAAGTCGGACTTCACCTGCGGGCCGGATCGTGATGCCCTCGTCGCCTGCGGCGCTCGTGAAGAAGTACCGGAAGAAGCTGGCAAAGGCGTGGTGAAAAATAGTGACGTGTTAAGCCAGATTGTTCTGGAATCCCTCGACCAATCGCGCATTTTCAACGTGAAAACAACGCCCGCCTCTGAAAGTCGCAGTCGTTGCGGCCAAAAGATGAGGAGTTCGTGCGCGAACACCTCCACGAGTGGTTGAACGGATGAAATCTGATGGGACGTTGAACAATTGATGCGCTGGCGATCCAAACTTATGAAAACACTCACCTCCTTCGCCTCCACGCTGCTGTTGGCGTCGCTGCTCTTCACCGCCCAGCCCACCAGCACAAACGCCGCCGCGCAATCAATGATCCAGGACTTCCTCAAGCAGGAAGCCGTTCGCCTCGACGCGAAGTTCCTCGACGGCATCACCAATCGCCAGCAGTGGGAGGCGCGACGCCCGGAGTTGCGTCAGGAGTATCTCGAAATGCTCGGGCTATCGCCGCTCCCGGAGCGCACGCCGTTGCAACCGGTTGTCACGGGCGTCATCGAGCGCGAGGAAGGTTTTCGCGTCGAGAAACTGCACTTCCAAAGCCGGCCGCACCTTTACGTCACCGCGAATCTTTACCTGCCAAAGGACGCGAAAGCGGGCGCGAAGCTTCCGGCAGTGCTCTACGTCTGCGGCCATTCCGGGCGCGGGCGCGACGGGAACAAGACGGCGTTTCAGCAGCACGGGATATGGTTCGCGACGCACGGCTACGCGTGTCTCGTCATTGACACGCTGCAACTCGGCGAAATCGCGGCCATTCATCACGGCACGTACCGCGAGAACCGCTGGTGGTGGCAGGCGCGCGGATACACACCGGCGGCGGTGGAGTGCTGGAACGGCATCCGCGCGATAGATTATTTGCAGAGCCGGCCCGAGGTGGATCCCGACCGCATTGCGGTCACCGGTATTTCCGGCGGCGGCGCGGCGACGTTCTGGATTGCGGCGGCGGATGAACGCGTGAAAGTGGCCGTGCCTGTGAGCGGCATGAGCGACTTGCAGGACTACGTCGGCGAGAAGGTCGTCAACGGCCACTGCGACTGCATGTTTTGCATTAACACGTTTCAATGGCCGTGGACGCAAATCGCCGCGCTCGTCGCGCCGCGCCCGATGCTCTTCGAGAATTCCGGGCACGACACCATTTTCCCGATGAACGGCAACGACCGCATCCGCGCGCGGCTGGAGCGGCTCTACGGTTTCTACACGAACCGCACGGACCGGCTGTTCGACATCGGCGTCACCCCGGGCGGGCACGAGGACAAGGTGGAGTTACGGCTCATGGCGTATCGTTGGATCAACCGCTTTCTCAAAGGCGAGGACGCGCCGGTGACCGAGCCGGAGTTGCCACCGATCGAAGGCAAACTGCTGCGCGCCTTCCCGGATGAACTTCCCGCCGACGAGATCAACACCAGGATTGACGAATCGTTCGTGCCGCTGGCGACGAATGTGTTGCCGACGACGGCGGGAGAGTTCGCATCATGGCGCACTGCGAAGCTGGACGAATTGCGTCGCATCGTCCTTAGAAGCGTCCCGAAGGAATTCGCTTCTGCGACCGATTTCAAACTGAACAACCGCGAGATGAGTTCGGGCATTTTGCAGACCGAGCCAGGCATCACGGTTCCATGGATTTTCTTTCCGCCGCACAATCCGAAGCCTGGCCAGGCCACATGGCTGGTCGTGCTCGGCGAGGATGAGCCGCTGGCCGCGAGACCGGAATGGCTGAACAAAGCCATCGGCGATGTGCCGGTGCTTCTAATCTCGCCGCGAGGGAGCGGACCGACGCGCTGGCAGGATCCCGCTCCTTTCTACATCCAACGTTCGCTCCCATTGTTGGGCCAGACCGTGGATACCGGCCGGTTGACCGATGTGCTCGCCGCCGCCGCGCAAGCGCTGAACGCGGAACGCGGCGCGAAGTGGAACATCATCGGTCGCGGACGGGCCGGCGTCATCGCGGCTTATGCGGCATTGCTCGAACCGCGCCTCAGTGAAGTCGCTGCGATTGATCCGCCCGTGTCACACCGCAACGGCCCCATTTTCCTGAACGTGCTGCGCGTGCTCGATGTGCCGGAAGCGTTCGGCCTGCTCGCGCCACGCCCGCTCACCATCGCGACATCGCAGGCCAAGGCATTTGATCGCACCCAATCGCTCTACCGCACCGGCGGCGGCAATTTCAAACTGGAGCCGCTGCCATGAATTCAATGAGATTCGCAGTACAGGAGAAGCGCGCCGTGGCGAGGGCTTTGTGCTGGCGACGGATGACTTCACGGGTTCGGTTGATTGCCTCTTGAGATCTCATGGCCTTTGATATACTCACCGCTGGTAGGATATTCAATGTTGGGCGATTCCTCGCGCCCCGTGTGAACGAAAGCCAAACAAGCAACCAGTAACTCGACCAACTCTTCCATGCGAATCAACCATTTGGCGACACAGCGTTCCCGGTTTCACCCGCTTATTACCGCCGCACTACGCGCCGCTGGCCACGCTTTTCCCGCACGTCCTGTTTTCTGCGACCTCGGCCCACCCAAAGCATATTCTGGCGACATCCACATCACCGTAAGCACAGGCTCTGACTTCGACGCGGATTGGGAGTCTCCCGACATCACACGCTTTCCACATCGCATCCGTGCCGCAGCTACGGCTCTGCGCGACTGTGGCTTTCACGGACGTTTTCGTGTTACTCATCACGCCGGCATCGTTAGGATCACACAGGCATGAACGCCTTTTCCCAAGAACTGGAAACGCCTAAGAAGCCATGCCAACTCGAATAGCGCTCGTTTCATGCGTTAAGACCAAACGGAAAGCCACTGTGGCAGCGAAGGACCTGTACATTTCGCCATTGTTCAAGGGTATGCGGAATTACGCAGAGCAGAATGCTGACTCTTGGTTTATTCTTTCGGCTAAATACGGTCTCTTGCGACCTGACCAGGCTATCGCACCCTACGAACTCACCCTGAAGGCCATGCACAAGCGGAACCGCCTCGCGTGGGCCGAACAAATCCAACGTCAACTGCTCGAGTTTCTTCCCCCTGGCGCGCTAGTGGTCATCTTGGCAGGGCGTGATTATCACAAGGATCTTGTGCCGTTTCTCAAGAGCCATGGTTTTACAGTAGAAGTGCCCATGGACGGGTTGGGATTCGGGCCGAGGCTACGCTGGTTAAAGGAGAAGATGTGCGATGAGCACGCCAGACGCTGATCTTGATCGCTTTTACATCATTCTCTCGCGCCTTGAGGCGTCGAAGCAACAGGGATTGCGGTTGACCGAATACGCTGGCCGGACACCGTTCCCAGTTCGGGGCGTTTACTTTTTCCGTGAGCCCGGCGAGTACAGGTTGTCGAAAGCACACTCCCTGCGAATCGTGCGCGTCGGCACCCACGCAGTCAGCTTGAATTCAAAATCAACCCTGTGGGGTCGACTGAGAACACACCTTGGGACCCGGGCCGGCGGAGGTAATCATCGTGGGTCCATTTTCCGCCTTCACGTTGGTGCTGCCTTGCTTGCTCGCGACCAGGTGTGTGTTCCTACATGGGGCGTCGGCTCTTCAGCCCCACCAGCCGTGCGCGACAGCGAGGCGGGCCGTGCCGCGGAAGCAGCTTGGGAAAAGCGCGTATCGGAGCATATCCGCGGAATGTCGGTGTTTTGGATTGATGTGCCGGATGAACCTGGTCACCAAAGCGAACGATCGTTCATTGAGCGAAATGCCATCGCGCTGCTCTCGAACAAGTTTGCGCCCATTGACAAGGCCAGCAGTGGCTGGCTGGGTCGCTTCAGTCCGCGGCAGGGAATTCGCGATAGCGCGCTCTGGAACTTGAACCACGTCACGGACGAATGCGACTCCAGCTTCTTGGACAAGTTTGAGTTGTTCGTGGCGCTTACCTGCCAAGGTGCGAACTTCAACAGTTTTTGTCCTCCAACTCAAAAATGACTATCACGCCTAAAGACCAAAGGATGGAAAGGACCGGAGCGCCGGTCACGTTGGCTTTGTCGTTTGCGTAGTCGCGCGCACCGGCAGCAGCAATTTCAAACTGGAGCCGCTGCCATGAATTCAATGAGATTCGCAGCGCCGGAGAAGGGCGGGGCCATGTGCCGGCTCCTCGCTGCTTGGTTCACCCTCTCGACGCTCGCCACCGCTTTGCTCGCGCAAGAGGCCGATTTGATTGTGCATCACGGCAAGATTCTGACCGTCGATCGGGATTTTTCCGTGCGGCAGGCGATGGCCATCAAGAACGGCCTCATCCTGCGCGCCGGCACTGACGAAGAAATCCTGCGGCTCAAAGGGCCACGCACCGAGTTGATTGATTTGGCGGGCAAGATGGTTCTGCCGGGCCTGATGGACTCGCACACGCATCCACTCGGCGCGGCGCTGACGGAGTTTGATCACGAGATTCCGGCGATGGAATCCATCGCGGACGTGCTGGCCTACATTCGCGCGCGGGCGCGGGGCCTCCTTGAGTGCGGTTGAATTTATTATCCTGCAGTTGCGAAAGTCAGGCTAACCTGCCCCGCCGAAAAAAAGCCCCGGTTGAGCCGGGGCTTGAATGCTGAATGCGAACCGAGGCCGCAATGCCTACTTGAGCCAGAAGCTGAAGTAGAGGTACATGCCACCGACCAAAAGCAGGATCAGTCCCACCATCAGCTTGTTGCCGAAATCCCAACTCTGCTTGATTTCCTCGGCCGCTCTGCCTTCGTGAATTGAACTATAGGTCAATCCCTTGATTTTCTCCGGCGGCGGCGGCGGGGTCATCAGCGATGCCACGACCATGATGATTGCGCTGGCCGCAAACAGCGCTCCCGATGCGTAGAGGAAGTTGAAATCGCCGATCAGTCTCAACCATTCCGGGTTTTCAATCTTGCCCGTACCATAGAACGCTTGAACGGTAAGTTTGAACATGCCGAGGAAAAACCCGCCCAGCAATCCGCACGTGGCGCCGGCGGAATTGATTCGATTCCAGAACAAGCCCAGGAAAAACACCGCTGTGATCGGCGGCGCCAGATAGCCTTGTACGCTCTGCAAGTATTGGTAGAGGCCACCGCCCGAAATCTTCGCCATGACCGGAATCCAGATCATGCCCAAGCCAACCACCACGGTGGTTGCAATTCGTCCCACGAGCAGCAGATGTTGCTCGGACTGCCCCGGCCGGATCTTCTCATAAATGTCCACGGTGAACAGGGACGCGCTCGAATTGAACAGCGATGCCAGCGAACTCATCAGCGCCGCCAGCAGGCACGCGACAATCAACCCGCGAATGCCCGCCGGCAACAGTGAGGTGACCAGCGTGGGGAAAACCTGGTCGCCCTTGATGGTCAGCGCGAACATGCGTTTGGTTTCACCCGACTCCAGCTTGATCTCGCGTTCTTTCAATTCGCGCGGGATGAAGAAGCCGGCCGGCTTGCCCTCGGAAGCGGTGTTCATTTCGCGGAGACGCGCATTCGCCTGGACGACAATCTCGGTTTGTTCGGCTTTGGAGATGTCCAGATTGTAGGTCTGCATCATCACGGGGTCGTGCTCGGCCGCGTTGTACTTCTTATCCAGCGCCCAACCGATCATGCCGGGGATAAGGAAGATCAACACGGGCCAGACCTTGAGCAGGCCACCGAACAAAGCGCCGCGCCGGGCGGTTGCCAGATTCTTTGCCGAGAGCGCGCGTTGGACGATGTATTGGTCCGTACACCAGTACCAAAGTCCGATGATCGGCGATGCGATCAGGATGCCCAGCGTCGGGAAGGCATTGGGATCAAAAATGCCATCGAGAGTGGTGGGACGCCAGAGAGCGAAATCCGCCGCGTTGGTCTTGCTGGCCGCCACCAGTTCGCTCCATCCCGCGAGCACTCCCGTACCCCCGCTCAACTTGGAAAGGCCGATGAACGTTATAACAAAGGAGCCAAACAAAATAATCACCGCCTGCGGAGTCGCGGTGTTCATGATCGCTCTCATGCCGCCAAACACCGTGTAAACGCCAGTGATGATGACCGTGGCAAACGCACCGATCCAGAAGGCGTTCTGCGGCGAACCAAACGTATCCGGCAGCAACGCCTGGAACACGATGGCCCCCGCAAACACCGTGACGCTGACCTTGGTGAATACATAAGCCACCAGCGACACGCACGAGAGCACCAGCCGCGTGCGGGCACTGAAACGCTTTTCCAGAAACTCGGGAATCGTTTTAACGCCGGATTTGTAGTAGAACGGGACGAACAACCCGGCCAGCACGATGAGACACCATGCGTGGAGTTCCCAATGCGCCATTGCCATGCCGGTCGCCGCTCCAGAGCCTGCCAGGCCGACGATGTGTTCCGAACCGATGTTGGAGGTGAAGATCGAAGCGCCAATCACAATCCAGCCGGCGTTGCGGCCGGCCAGGAAGTAATCGGTCGTGTCTTTTTGGTGCCGGCCATACCACCACGCAACGAAGCCGATCAGGCCGAAATACAGAACAATCACCACCCAGTCTATCGAGTGCATTGAGTTCCTCTTTGGTTGACTTGATTAGCGGGTGCTGAACTTGTAGATGATCGTGTTCTTGAACGTTTCACCCGGGCGCAAAACGACCGAAGGAAAGTTCGGTTTGTTGGGCGAATCCGGGTAATGTTGCGGTTCCATGCAGAAGGCATTGCGCCGTTGATACACCGCGCCCCCTTTGCCCGTGATCGTGCCGTCGAGAAAATTGCCCGCGTAAAACTGCAGGCCCGGTTCATCGCTCCACACCTCCATGACCCGGCCGGTGGTCGGTTCATATACCCGCGCCTGCAATCCGAGCTTCCCAAGGGGTTTGTTGATGACCCAGTTGTGATCATAGCCCGGTCCGTATTGAAGCTGGGTGTCGGGATCATCAATCCGCGCACCAATGGCCGTCGGTTTGCGGAAGTCAAACGGCGTGCCGGCGACCGAAGCGTATTCCCCGGTGGTGATCAACTCCTTGTCCACCGGCGTTGTTTTGTCCGAATTGATGTAAACCTCGTGGCCGAGAACGTCACCCTTGCCCTGGCCGCGCAGATTGAAATAAGAGTGATGTGTCAGGTTGCACACCGTCGGTTTGTCGGTAGTGGCGGTGAAGTCCAGCCGCAACGCGTTGTCCTCGGTTAACGAGTAAACCGCCGTCACCTTCAGATTGCCCGGGAATCCCTCCTCCCCGTCCTTGCTCACATACGTCAATTCCAGCGCCGGTCCAGCCTTGGCAACCAGCGTCCGCGCGCTCCACACAACTTTGTCGAAGCCCTTGAGACCGCCGTGCAACGAATTCGAGCCGTTGTTGGCCGCCAACGTGTAGGTCCTGCCATCCAGCGTGAACTTCGCGCCTCCGATGCGGTTCCCGTAACGGCCGACCAGGCAACCAAAGTACGGATTGTTCGCGACGTAGCCCGCCAGATCGTCATAGCCCAAAACCACGTCGTCGAAATTGCCGTGACGATCCGGCACGCGGAGCGACTGCACAATGCCGCCGTAATTCATGATCCGCGCTTCGGCCCCTCGCGAGTTGCTCAAGGTGTAGAGCGTGACGGCCTGGCCATCGGCCTGGCCAAATGGGGTTTGGGTGATGGTGGGATTCATGTTGCGGGAGGTTGAGGTGGCACAGCCAGTGATCCAGAGCGCGGCAACACCGGCGCTCAACATCGCGGCCCAGTTAATGAGTTGTTTCATGATGGTTATGGTGGTTTTCGTTGTCGGTTGGTCGAATCAGTGTTTGCGGCTCTGCCCGTAGTAGGCGCCCGCGCCATGTTTGCGCAGAAAATGCCGGTTGAGCAAGGCCGATTGCATGGGCTTGACGCCGGGATTGATGCGGAGCGTTTCGCCGGCGAGCCGGGCGACGAATTCCAGCACCACGGCATTGTGAACGGCGTCCGCCACGTCGCGGCCCCACGCGAACGGGCCGTGGCTGGCCACCAGTACGGCAGGATGCTGCATCGCGTCGAACTTCAGTTTCTTGAACGTCTCTACAACGACGTGGCCGGTGTTGGCCTCGTAATCCTTTCTGATTTCGGCTGGTTTCAGCCGTCGTGTGCAAGGCACGTCGCCGTACCAATAATCTGCCTGTGTGGTGCCGTAAGCGGGCAACCCCTTGCACGCTTGCGCCCAGGCCGTGGCGTAAAGACTGTGCGTGTGAACAATGCCGCCAATCGCTGGGAACGCGCGATACAGCACCAGATGGGTCGCCGTGTCGGAGCTGGGCTTAAGCTTGCCTTCCACCACTTTGCCGGTCGCCAGTGAAACCACGACCATGTGCTTCGGCTTCATGCCGTCGTACGGCACGCCGCTGGGTTTGATCACAACGAGACCGCGTTCGCGATCAATCCCGCTGACGTTGCCCCAGGTTTCGATGACCAAACCTTCGCTAACCAAAGCCAAATTCGCCTGGCAGACTTCAGCTTGTAATTTTTCCAACATAATAGGGGGGATTTTGACAACGGATTGGCGCGGATGAACACGGATGGCTCATGTACGATGCTTAATGGAAAAATCTCCGGTGACGATCTTCCCTGCTTGTCGGCGCTTTTCCGCTTCGATACTTGATCGAATTGAATACGTGTATCGTGCGTCTCTTTCACCGATGATCTGTTTGCTTAGATCGGCAAGATTCGTAGGCATGGGACTATCGGGGCCAAAATCTGGATTAGGTACGAACTTCGGTAACTCCGTCCAGTAAAGCGTGCTTTCTAAGGAATCCTTTTTGCTTTCCTCGCAGCGCAGAGCGTTAACTTTTCTTGCACAAAGATAAATTTTTGGCGGAAGGCCATATAATAGTTCTGGGTTTACATCTCGGTAGTATTGCCTGAAAAGCGGATCTTTTTTGGTTGGAATGCAAAAACTCATTTTTTCACAGAGAGTGTAATTGTATTCGGAACAATACAAAAGCGGCAGCAATGATCTGATGCTCTTTTCGCCCAATTGTGGAGGCAGAACTACCACAACTTTACATCTTCCAATGAACTCGGATTCTGGTCCTTCCCATGTAATCAGCCATGCAGTTTTGCCATTGGTTCTCATCGTGAATTCGTGTTCATTTGCGTTACTTCGCGCTTACAAACCGATCCTCACTCGACTGCGAATCTCAATGAGATCTTTCATCACATCGAACAAATTCCCGCTCCACTCCCTCGTGCCGAACGCATCGTGGAGTTTGCGGTAGAGCGGATAAAGCTGTTGATACACGGCGTGCGCCATGGGATTCGGTTTAAACACGCCCGCTTTGATCCCGGTCATCTTCTTTTGCGCCGCTTCGCAATTCGGATACGTGCCCGCCACGACCGCGCCCGCAATCGCCGCGCCCAGCGCACAAGTTTGTGCCGAGCGCGAAACTTTCATCGGACGGCCCGTCACATCCGCGTAAATCTGCATCACGACCGGATTCTTCTCCGCGATGCCACCGCAATTGATAATTTGCTCCACCTTCACGCCGTATTCCTCGAAGCGATTGATGATTGTCAGCGCGCCGAACGCCGTGGCCTCGATGAGCGCGCGATATATTTCCGCCGGAGTGGTGTAAAGCGTTTGTCCCAGCAACAGCCCCGTGAGGCGCTGGTCCACGAGAATCGTGCGGTTACCGTTGTTCCAATCGAGCGCGAGCAGGCCGCTCTCACCCGGCTGCAATTTCGCGGCGACAGCGGTGAGTTCCTCGTGCGCGCCGACCTTTCCGCCGGGCTGGATGTAATTGACGAACCAGTTGAAAATGTCGCCCACCGCCGATTGGCCGGCTTCGAGGCCATAATAGCCGGGCAGAATGCTGCCGTTGACGATGCCACAAAGCCCGGGGATGTCCGCGAGCGTAGTGGCACGGGCATCCTGCCCGTTCGATGCAACTTTGGTTCGAACGGGCGGGACGCCCGTGCCACTAGGCCAAACCATCATGTCGCACGTACTGGTGCCGATGATCTTAACCAGCGCACCCGGCGCGATGCCGCTGCCCACACCGCCCAAGTGCGCATCGAACGCGCCAACGGCGACGGGAATTCCTTCGGGCAAGCCCGTGCGCTTCGCCCAGTCCGCCGTCAATCCGCCGACGGCGCGATCAATCGTGTGCGCCTCAGTACAGAGTCGGTCGCGCAGCGCGCCGAGCTTGGGATCAAGCTGGCTGAGAAATTCCTGGTCCGGGTAGCCGCCCCACTCGGCGTTGAACATCGCCTTGTGCCCGGCGGCGCACACGCCAATCGTCAACTTGTCCGGCGCTTCCGTGCCCGTGAGCGCCGCGGGAACGTAGTCGGCCAATTCCACCCACGAATGTGCGGCGTCAAAAACCTCCGACGCCGTGCGCAGGCAATGCAGAATTTTGCTGAAGAACCATTCGCTCGAGTAGGTGCCGCCGCATTTGGCCAGATATTGAGGCCGGACTTTTTTTGCCAGCTCAGTGATCTCGGCAGCTTCGGCCACGCCGGTGTGATCCTTCCAGAGCCACGCCATCGCGGCGGGGTTTTTGGCGAACTTCTTTTGGAACGCGAGCGGCTGGCCGTTCGCATCCACCGGCAACGGCGTGCTGCCGGTTGTATCCACCCCAATGCCGATGACCTGATCCGCACGGAAGCCGCGCACGTTTCGCTTTGCGTCAGCCAGGGCCTTCTTGAGGCTGAACTCCGCGCCCTTCACGTAATCCGCGGGATGCTGCCGCGCGAGGTTCGGGTCGCGCGCGAGGATTACTCCCGCCGTGCCGTGTTCGTAATTCCAAACCGCCGTGCCCACTTCCCGGCCGTTGGCGGTGTTGACGACGAGGGCGCGAACCGAGTTCGTGCCGTAATCGAGTCCGATGGTGTATTTGGCTGACATAGTGTGATCCGTTAATAATCCTGCCTGCGATCAGAACGCCGAACGCCGATCCGGCGTGCCGCCAGCTTGCGATTTTCCGGCACTCATGCGCAAGACTGTGAACGAATACCTGGGAAAGGTGTGGGTGAATTTTGGGCCGGGGATGTTCAGCTTTTCGGTCCGGGGCGCAACCTTTTCGGGTTCATCCAGCGAGTTGGTATCCTGCAAAGCCGCCGCCGTGAGCACGGTGGTCTGCGCGCGGGCGCGAATGGATTTAATGCCGGCCAGAGTGATTTCAGTCGCTGCGGGCGTCGCGAAAGCGTTGACCACCTTCACAATAATTTCGCCGGTCCGGTCATCGCGAACGGCGCTGGCATAGAGACCTTCGCGCCGCGGCAGGGGAATTTCCGCGGATTGGATTAACTGGTCATTGAGGTAACAATCCAGGCGCGAGCCTTTGAGTTCAATGCGAACGTCATACCAGCGGTCCGACTCGATACTGCCGGGCGTTTGGGCCACGAGTTGATCCTGCACGCCGAGCGTGGATTGGATGCCGTGACGCGTGTTGCCCCAACCGCCCACGTTCCATTGCACCCGGGTGTTCTGGTGGCCATTGCGCACAACGACAATGAAGCCTTCCGCTCCGCCGATTTTTCTGGCTCTGAGCGACACCGTGTAATCGGTCCAGGAAACCTCGTCCGTCCAGGCCGTGCTGATGGCCCGCATGTCCGACTGCACGAGGGCGCCGTTTGCCGTTCCCCATTTGCCATCGCGCGGAAGCTGCCAACCCTTCGCGTCCGTCGCAAAGTCGGCGGTGAATAGCGTTTCACCGCCGCGCGTCACCCGCACGTCCTTGAACTCGACAGCGGTTCGATAAGTGCCGAGTCCGACTCCGCCGGTGGGCGCAGGCGGCACTTGCTCCCGCACGGTGAGTTGCACGGGGAGAATCGTGTCGCCACGATTGCGCGCAAACAACGACTGCACATGATAATTGGGCGTGCCGTAAGCGCGGAGGTTATCGGCCCAGATGAGATTGGGCCGCCATTGCCAGGCGTCCACGTGGCCAAAAAGCGGCGCATAGCTGGCGAGGCGAACGATGTCCGCATTCCGTTCCATGCCGGTCATGAACGCCGCCTCGGCGAGCGCACATTCCCAGTTGTTCTCATTGTTCACGCTCACGATGCGGTCGCTTTGCGCGGCGTATTCACCGAAGAACACCTTCGGCCCGTTGCGATCATATCGGTCATAACGATTTGCATTGCTGAGAAACCAGATCGGGTTCGCGTAACAATGCTCGTCCACGATGTCCGCGTCCAGTTCGCGGAGCTTAGGCCACAAGAAATCAAATCGTTCATCGGCGGGTGACGGACCAGAGCCGGAAACCAGCGTGATCTCAGGATGCTTTTCTTTCAGCACACGGTGGAAGATGGCGTAACGCTCGATGAATTGAGGCCCCCATTGCTCGTTACCGATGCCGAGCATTTTCAGATCGAACGGTTTGGGATGATCCATGGCAGCGCGCTTGGCGCCCCACGGACTGCTGACCGGGCCGTTGGCAAACTCGATCAAGTCCAGCGCGTCTTGAACGTACGGATCGAGTTGATCCAACGGCACGAGTTCGCCGGAGTTGAACTGGCAGGCCATGCCGCAGTTGAGGATTGGCAACGGTTCCGCCCCGAGGTCTTCGGCAA
Organism: Verrucomicrobiota bacterium; assembly: GCA_014860005.1. Next base: position 21,358 of record JACZKP010000126.1, read on the forward strand.
GCTGGAAGTATTCAAAGAAGCCCAACCCGAAGGATTGATAGTAATCCGGTGTGGGCCGATGACGGAACTCGAAGTTCCAGCGGTTCACGATGAGCTTGCGTTCCGCGACGGGGCCAATGGTGGTTTTCCATTGGTAACGATTCGTGAGCACATTCCCTTCGACGATGCAGCCACCAGGGAAGCGGAGGAAACCGGGCTTCATGTCCGCCAGCAACTGCACCATGTCGGCACGCAGCCCGCCCGGGCGCTGCTTCCACGTCTTGCGCGGAAAGAGCGAAACCATGTCGAGGTCCAACGCGCCCTCTCCCTCAACGCTCAATTCCAGGCGCGCTTTCGCCTCGGTCGCGTTGGCGCGCAACCGGGCCGTGCGGGATTTCCAGTCCGCGGCGAATCTTCCCACCCGCGCAGCCCCCAGCAATTTGCCGTCCGGGGAAGTCAGTTGAATGGCCAATGACGGTTTGCCCGCGACGCCGCGAACCTGCACGGAGAAATCATAACTCTCACCAGCCTTCACGCCGATGCCGCGAAAGCCTTCGTTGAACACGCCCGTCGCCGGTCCTCCCGCCGAGCGCAGGCGCAGGTAATGCGGGTTTGCCGCGTTGAAAGGCGAGTCTGTACGGATTTCGACGCCACCGGACGAACCGCTCGACGCTGTCCACCCCATCATCGGATCGGGAAACTCAAACGAACGATTCTTTATGAGTTCAGCGTAAAGCCCGCCGTCTGCGCCGAAGTTGATATCCTCAAAGAATAGCCCCCACATGGCGGGGTTGATTTGGGCGCCGGGCTGGTCGGCGTGAACGGTCAAGGAAGCTGAAGCCGCCCGGAGCATCCCGGAGGTTGAGAGCGCCAACGCACACATCAGCGCGAGGCTGAACAGTTTTTGCCGGTTCTGTTTCATGAGTTCTTTCATTTCAATTTGCCTGATCCAGTTCAAGAAGTTCACCCGGCCAAACAATCAAGCTTACGCAGTGGGCACGCGCCGACCTTATTCCTTTCTCAGAATCCGACTTGTTCATCAGACATGACGGCTCAATCAGTTCACCCGGACGACCGCCGTTGAATGGGAGGGCAGGTCGAAACGAATGCGCTTCTCCGTCAGATGGACGATGCCGGTTCTTGGTTGCACCGCAGTGGGTGCCGCCAGCGTGTTGCGGGCGTTGAGCGAGCCGGGCGCCACCACCTGAAGGGAGGCGGTTTTCGGCGAGAAGTCGCCTTGCAGTTCCACTTCCACCGTCAGGGCGCGGTTTTCGGGATTCACGGCCTTGAGCACCACAATGTCGCCGTCCTCGCTGCGGGTGGCGACGAGGTTCGCCCCCCGCTGATCGCCCGCCACGGGCAGGAATTTCGGGGCAAAGTTGTCCCACCAGAGTTTCATGACGACATAATTCGGCGCCGCGAACCAGCCGGTGTGGTCAAAGTTGATGAACGCATTGTCCCACGCGCCGGCCGAGGTGTGGCGCAGGAACAGGGCCGGACCGCCGAGCGTGAACTTGCGGCCCTGGCGCTCGTAGGCGTTCAGCAGCCCGCCCGCATACAAACCGGTCCGCCAGTCCGTGGATTGGGCATTCCATTCCGAGTTGTAGATTTCCATTCCGGGATTGGCCGATTTGGCAATGTAATCCGCGAGTTCGATCAGCAATCGCTCGTACCGCGCAACACCGGAGCCAAAGTTCCGCGGATCTTCATAGTGGTGGATGCTGATGTAGTCGAACAGCGGCGCGCAGGCGTCAATCAACGCGCGATTCCATTGCATGTCAAAGCCGTTGCCGCCGCAGGCGATGAGCTTGATGGGCGTGCCCAGTTGCTCGGCCTTGGCGCGCATGGCCGGCGCGAACTGATTCACGATGCGGATGTAGGCCTCGACGCCCGCGCCCCAGGTTTCATTGTCAATTTCCCAGTAAATGACGTTGTAAGGTTCCGGATGACCGTTGGCGGCGCGCAAGGCGCCCATCAGGGTCGAGGCGTCGCCATTGCAGTATTCCAGCCAGTCCAGCGCGTAGGGAAGATAATCTTCGTCCGACGCGAGCCGGAACTGGCCAGGGGCGCCGCAGCCGGCTTGGAGCAGCCCGGTGTTGATCACCACCATCGGTTCCGCGCCGGTTTGCCGGCAAAGCTTGATATACTCATCCGTGCCAAACGAATTGATGTCCTGGTCATCCCACATGTAGGCGGAATAGATTCGCCGCTCGTGCTGCGGTCCGACGGCGTCCCTCCAAAGATAAACCGAGGCGAAACATCCGCCCGGCCAGCGGATGATCGGCGGCCGCAATCCGCGCACCGCTTCGAGCAGGTCGGGGCGGAATCCGCCCGATGCCAGGGCGTCCTGACCCATCATGGTCACGTGGTCGAGTTTCATGGAGCCTTTGCCCAGCAGAGTGAGGCGCAACGAACCGGACAGGGTGCTGCCGGTGGATTCAATCTGAAACGGATACTCCGCCCAGCCGGAGGTGGGCTGGCCCAGGACCGTCGCGCCAAGCACTTTGTCCCCGTCCAGCAACTCCAGCCGGACGCCCGCAGGAAGCGACCCTTTCATCCACACCGCCCCCTCGTAACGTTGCCGCGTGAACCGAAAGTTCGCCTGTTGGATGCCAGTGGGACTGCCGTCGCTCGTCAACTCGACGCTGAAATCGTTGTTGAGCGCATCGCGAACCCGCTGGGCTTTGCCGGAACCGAAGTGCGTCCAGAAATCCATCTGGAATTTCTGCTCGGGCAACTCGGGCAACCCGGCGAAGAGTTCTTGCGAGCCATCGAGGCTCTTGACCTGGATGTTGCGATAGCGCGCGTGCGTGCCCCAGGTCCCGAGTCCGACCATGCCTGTCAGAAACGGATTGTCATTGTCGCGCAGGTCAATGATCTGCTGTCCGTCGAGCCAGCATTGGATGCGGTTGCCTTCGCAGCGGATGCGAATATCGTGCCAGCGCCCCGTCTCAACGCCACCGTCGCGGCCTTGTCCAATGGCGCCGCGCCGCCGATTGGTTTCCTTTTCAATGGCGTGGCGGGTATTGCCCCAACCACCGAGGTTCAGCCAGTAGAAGTTGTCCGCGTCCTGGGCGCGAAAGAGGACCATGAATCCCTCGGCACCACGCTCCTTCAGAGCCTGGAGCGTGATTTCGTAATTCCCCCAGGAAACGTCGCCAAACACGATATTGGCATCCGTGATCAACTTGGATTGGACGACCTCGCCATTCTCAATCGCCCAGTGGCCGATCCCGGAATTGCTCAACTCGAAGCTGCGGTTCCAGACCATCTCGCCCCAAAGCCCGCCGTTGACCGAGTTGTAAATATGCTCCAGGAAATGGCCGTAAACATAAGGGTGGACGTTGTGCGTGGGATTGCCCGTGTCCACTGTCAGCCGGACGTGTGGATCCGCCGATTGCGCGGCCGCCGAAAGGCTGAAGCAAATGGACAGGCCTACAGCAACGAACTGGGTCGCGAGGCGATGACGGTTTTTGGTTTTCGGTTTTTGGTTTTCGGTTTTCATTGGCATGAATTGCGTTTTCGTTTTCGTCGGAGGCTGTTTCAAAATCCGTAGCGACGGACGTCAGTCCGCTCGAACTTCCCGGACAATGGAGCGGACTCACGTCCGCGGTTACGAGGCGGATTCACGCCACCAATCCATTGCGTAAATGGTAATACACCTCATTCCAGGCCAGCGCTTGCTTGAACGCGCGCAACCGGGTATCGGCGTCAATCACCACCAGTTCAATACCGGCCATCGTGGCAAAATCCTCGAGCATCTCAGTGGTGACGGCCTGGCTGAAGCCGGTGTGATGCGCACCGCCGGCGTAGATCCATGCCGTCGCCGCCGTGGTCAGGTTGGGACGGCACCGCCAAAGCGCGCGTGCCACGGGCAGCTTGGGCAAAGGCCTGGATTTCACCACGTCCACTTCGTTGACGAGCAGGCGGAAGCGGTTGCCCAAATCAATCAACGAGGCGTTCAATCCTGGTCCTGGCGGTGTGTCGAAAACCAATCGCACCGGGTCGGCCTTGCCCCCGATGCCGAGCGGATGAACTTCCAGCGACGGTTTGCCCTTCGCAATGCTGGGACAGATTTCCAGCATGTGCGCGCCGAGGACCAGATTGCCGCCGGGGTTCAAGTGATAAGTATAGTCCTCCATGAAGGACGTGCCGCCCTTGAGACCGCCGGCCATGATCTTCATCGCGCGGACGAGGGCGCATGTTTTCCAATCGCCTTCGCCGCCGAATCCGAAACCATCGGCCATCAAGCGTTGAGCCGCCACGCCCGGCAACTGCGCCAGACCGTGCAGATCCTCGAAGGTATCGGTGAATCCCTTGAAGCCGCCCTCACTCAGGAACGCGCGCAGACCCGCCTCGATCCGTGCCGCTTCAATCAGTGATTTGCGCATTACTCCGTTTTTGCGCAGCTTGGGCGCAAGGGTGTAGCTGGCCTCGTATTCCGCGATGAGCACGTTGACTTCCTTGTCCGAGGCCGCATTCACGCACTTCACGAGATCGCCAATGCCGTAACCATTCACGGAATAGCCAAACTGTATCTGCGCCGAAACTTTGTCACCTTCCGTCACGGCCACTTCGCGCATGTTGTCGCCGAAGCGGGAAAACTTGGCGCCCTGCCAGTCGTGCCAAGCGGCGGCGGCCCTTGACCACGCACCAATCTGTTTTTGCACGATGGCATCCTGCCAAAAACCAACGACCACCTTTCGGTTCAGCCGCATGCGGCTCATGATGAACCCGTGCTCGCGGTCACCGTGCGCGGCCTGGTTCAGGTTCATGAAATCCATGTCAATCGAAGACCATGGAATGTCGCGATTGAATTGTGTATGCAAATGGAGCAACGGCTTGCGCAGCAGTTTGAGTCCGTTGATCCACATCTTGGAGGGCGAGAAGGTGTGACACCAGGTGATAAGGCCGATGCAATTGGACGCGGCGCTTGCTTGCTGACACAAGGCCGTCGCTTCCGCAGGCGACTTGACCACCGGTTTGAAGACCACTTTCACTGGAATGTTCCTTGAGGTGTCGAGCGCGGCAGTGATCTGCTGCGAGTTGGCGGCGACCTGTTTGAGTGCCGCCGTTCCGTAAAGCTGCTGGCTTCCAGTAAGAAACCAGACTTCGAGTTGTTTCAGTTTGATCGTGTTTGCGTTCAACTTAGTCCCTTTCGTTTGCTTCATGCGATGTCGTTACTTTCCCCGAAGCCACCCCTGTGGATCGGCCAAAAACAATTCGCTAGTGTTAAGCCGGTCCATCGGTGCTTGGATGTCGAACACCCTGCGAGCCAGCCGTTCATCGAATCTGCCGAATCCTCCGCTGGTCACCATGGTTGGCGCCACAGTGCCGACTATGACTTGGGCGGAAGCGCGCCGACAACGCCAGTTTGCGCCAAAGAAACACCATTTTACGGCACGGGTCGGGCAGTCTGATTCCCGTAAGCCTTGCGAAACGCCAGCGGTCCCATCTGCTTCACGGCGCGGAAGTAGCGCGCCACATGCTGGACGTCATCGAAGCCGAGCGATTCGGCAATCTGACAGATCGGCAGATCCGTTTCCACCAGCAGGCGCGCGATCTGATCCGTTCTGGCCCGGCGAATCTGGTCCAGGATGGAAGCCCCGGTTTCGCTGCGGAGGCGCCGTTCCAGCGCGCGACGCGAGAGGCCCGCCGCCCGCGATACTTCCTCCACCGAAACCGGGCGGCGCGCATGATCGCGAATAAAACGCAGGGCCTTCGCCACCGGAACATCCGCAATCGCCACAATGTCCGTGGAGCGGCGCGCCAAAATGTGCGTGGCCGGCACCGTGATTCGCGACGGCACTTTCCTGGAACCGCGCATCAGGTGATCCAGGGCTTGCGCGGATTCATAACCGGCCCGCTCGAAGTTGATGGCGACACTCGACATCGGCGGGTTGGCCAGCCCGCAGACGATTTCGTCGTCATCCGCTCCGATAACACCCACCTGATCGGGCACGGACAAACCCGCCAGCTTGCAGGCTTCCATCACCTGCACACCGCAGTCGTCGTTGCACGCCATCAAGCCCACGGGTCTGGGCAGGGAAGCCAGCCATTGGGCGAGGCGATTGCGTTCTTCCGGCCAGTTTTGGGTCGGCGTGCTGCGGATGGAATACGTGTTTACGGACAACCCCGCCTGCTGCAAGCGCGCGGCAAAGTGTTCCTTTCGCAGTTCCGACCAGGGAATATTTTCGGCGGCAGGCGTGGCATAGCCACAGTAAGCGAAATTCCGGAAGCCGCATTGCAGCAGATGCTCGGCGGCCATGCGCCCGATTCTGAGCGAATCCGTGACCACATTTACCAGCCCAGCCACCTCCCTGCGTTTGTGACCCACCACGATGGCGGGGATGCCGAGGGCCAGCACCTCCTCCAGTTTGTCCCCGTCCCGCATGATGATGCCATCCGCCTCCAGGGTTTTGAGTACTGGCCAGACCATTTCCAGTCCGCCCGGCTCCCAATAGAACGACCACGGACCATGGTAGTGGGCATATCGGGCCACGCCGTTGAGCAACTTCCGCCCCGAGCCGCGGGAAGACTCGATCAACAACACGACTTTGGGAAATTGGGGCATGTCATCAGATAACTATACTTGTGCCCGGGCCGCGTCAAATCTGACTGGCAGAATTCCGTATCGAATTACCGATTGCCGAACGCATCCATCAGCACTTCCCACTCGGCTTTGCGCAATTCGATCATGCAGCCATGCCGCGCCTTTGGTGGCGTCGCATAATCCTGCCAGTACAGCTCATACCACGGCCCGTTCAACGACGTCGCGGTGGCGAGACTGTACGACACCCCCGGATATTGCTCGCTGTAAAGATACCAACCCTGGCCGTCCGGGCGCGCGATGAGCGTCGGTGCTTCCCGGAAGTTGGCGCACAGCGGAGGTGACAGTTTTCCAAACGGCCCGGTCAGGCTTTTACCCACCGCCATGCGAATGGTCTTGCCCGTCGGCCAATCGAAGGATGGATAACGTTCGTCCTTCAAAATCGCGAAATAGTGATCGCCCTCGCGGCGGACTACGACATCAATCGTCGCGAGTTCGCGGTCAAACAATCGGCGCGGCTCGGTGAACGTCATCAGATCGGGCGAAGTGACGTACAGCGTGCGCTGCCCGCGCCAGTAGGCTTCGGGGTCTTCGCGAAAAGGCGGAATCACCGACGTGTGCCAGGTGATGAGATAGGTGCGCGTTGTTTCATCAAAGTAAATTTTCGGCGCGCCATGATCATTGCTGTGTGGTACCGCACCAAAAGCTTTTGCCGGGTCAGGACGCAGTTCCGTGTGTGACGACCAAGACACAAGATTCGTGGAAACCCAGATGCGGATGTCGCGATTCTTCGTGACGTTACCGATGAGATAAAAACGGCCATCGTGACCCCGGGCGATATCAGGATGGCCGATGTAATCCTCCGAGATTCTTCGCCCATCATTCAACGGCGTCCATTTCAAACCATCACGGCTCACCGCGTACCGCAGCCGCCAGTAATCCTCGTGCGCCATGTAGGCAAAGAGAAAACCTCCGTGCCCCAGGCGACGCAGTTTCAATCCTTCATTTGCTTCCTCGACCTCGAAGAGTTGTGCGCGTTCGCGGCCACCGCGATTCGGCTGATGCAGAGCCAGTCGCAATTTCCCATCGAAGGTCCGGAACATCATGCAATGTCCGCCGTCACGTGCGAACAATGGGTCCGGCAAATGCACCCACGGTCCTTCAATCCGCCCGCTCCGCGAAATCGCCACCCCCACGCTGTAATCGCCCCGCCCGAAACTCGACCACAGCATCCGCAACTGGCCGCCGGGCGTGCGAAACAACCACGGCCCGTCCGTGACAAAGTTGTTTGTCCCGGGACGCAGGGTGCTCGTGATGTTCGTTACCCACGCAGCTTGCGACGCCCTGAAAAGCTCGATGGGTTCGCCCACCCGCGCGCTCCAGTCCGGTTTCATCCGCACGGCCAGCATCCGGCCATCGCCCACCTGCACCCACTCGTGGCAATAGACCAGCCAGTTCGTTCCGTCGGCGTCCACCCACGGCGTGCCGTCGAGACAGGTTTGCTCCGGCAGCGTGCAGGCATCGGCGCTAACCAGCGTGAACGGACCTTCCGGTGAGTCCGCGCGTAAAATCTGTGTGCCTCGTCCGCCCTCGCGTCCGTTGAAAGTCACGAACAGATAAAAGCTGTCGCCAAACCGATGCACTTCCGGCGCCCAGATTTCATTTCCACCCCAGAAACCTTCTGGCCGGCGAAAGGCAAGCGTGGGTCTGCTCCAGTTTTCCAGGTCCTTGCTTTGATAAACCTCCACGCCCAGGCCGGGCTGTGGATTTTCGCGCCGATTGCCCGTCTGCGCGTAGAGAAAATAGGTCTGCGTCAGGGCGTCCGCGTAAATGAACGGATCGCGCACGCGAATGTCCGCGAGCTTCAGCGGATACGCGGAGCGTGGCGGCTCGTTGGTCGCAGCAACCGCGTCATGGATTGCCAGCAGGAGAATGACGATGAAGAAACGCCGCATATACCTTCAAACGATTCAACTCTTCAGCATGACCTTTACAACCCCATCCGCATATGCCGTGTTGAGCTTGAAGGCTTCGGGGGCTTTCTTCAACGGAAAGCGATGGCTAACTAGGCCGTGCAAATCCACGCGTCCAGTCTCTGCCAGACGGATCGCTCGCGGATAGGTGTGTTTCATGCGGCGGCTCATGATGATGGTGAGACCTTTGCGCCGTGCGACGGAGGCGTTGAGTTCCAGCCGATTGCCACCGGAAATACCCACCACCACGAGTCGTCCGCCCAGCCGCAACATCGCCGCGGCCTGCGTGACAGATTCTTCAGCCCATGCGGCTTCAATGGCGACGTCCACGCCCCGACCGTCTGTTTCCTTCATCACGCGACGCACCGCGCCCCCTGTGGGGGCACAGGCGTCCCGCCCGTTCGATCCAGTGCCAACTCGAACAGGCGGGACGCCTGTGCCACTACCCGCGTCGCAACGAATCGGAATGCCGCCCCACTTCTGCGCGAGCTTGAGTCGCCACGGAAATTTGTCCGTTACGAAAATCGGATCCGCCCCGGCGAGTTTCGCAATTTGCAGGATGAGCAGCCCAATCGGCCCGGCACCGAGAATGGCCACGCTGCAACCCACGCGTAGCTTGGCGAAGTCCACGGCGTGGATGGCCACACCGAGCGGTTCGAGCAACGCGGCGCTTTCGTCGTCAATCTTGCGCGACACCGGAAAGCAACTGCGCGCGGGCATGTGCAGCCATTCGCACAGGCTGCCGCCGTAGGGATAGTTGCCGCAGAAGGCGAGATGGCAGCACAGATTTGGATGACCCTTCTCGCAGGATTCGCAATGACCGCAAGGTTGGGCCGGGTCAACCGCCATGCGCGTGCCGGGCTTGAGCGGTTGGAAATGTCCGTCCACTGAACCAGGACCAACCGCTTCGACCACGGCGGAAAACTCGTGGCCGAGAATGAGCGGTCCACCGATGGCGGTGTCACCGATCCGCGCGTCCAGATAGGAGTGCAAGTCGCTGCCGCAAATGCCCGTGGCCTTCACCCGCAGCAACACCTGACCGCGACCCGGTGCTCCCGGATGCGGCACACGTTCCACGCGCAAATCGCGCGGACCATGCAGCCGCGCAGCGAACATGGTGACAGATTTGGATGGCTTGCGAGTCTTCAATGGATGCAGCAGTCGGAGCGTTCAATCATCTGCCTCCATGACTTTCCATTCATGCACGCCGGCGGACCAGTTCTCTTGCAGCCTGGCCACCAATCGGAGCGCGGTGGTTTGCACCGGCTCAAACTCAACCTCACACCACTTGTCCTTCGCGACGGCATAATTCCCTTTCGCGGCAACCGGTCTCCAATTCTGGCCGTCAAGGAATTGAATCTGCCAGGAAACCGGAAGGCGGCATTGGCCGTGACCGGTGTCATCAAACCAATACGCCTTCGCGCCGCTGACGGTCACCGACTGCGGCCAGGTATATTGCACCCATTCCTCAGTGCCCTTGTGCGGCCACCAATGACAGTTGGCCGCCGGCTGTTCGCCGCTGCTCTTGGGTTCGATGCCATCATTCACGCCTTGCGGCTGACAATTGTCGTTGGCGAAACTCATGGTGACTTTCGCCTCGGCTTCCAGGCCGCCGACTCGCGACATGAGTGGGGCGGTCGGCAACCAAACCTTCATCGCGCCAGCCTCACGATTGTCCCAGGCGTAATAGGGAATGGCCTTGAACGGAACTCGCCGAGACTCATTGGCCGGTTGGTAGAGCGTCCGTCGCCAGTTATGATCGGCGATGATCCCGGCCATACCCTTGATCGCCACCACGCCTCCGAGCAGCGACTTCTCCTTCTCCGGCTTCAACTCCGCGCCCGCTGGCACAAACATCGCCGTCACCGGCTCGCTCTGATCGCATTGTTCGAGACAGTAAACCAACGGCCCGCGTTGGATGGCCAGCAGACCATGATTCGCTTTGACGTTGGGATTGGCGGCGACACGCTGAATGGGCATGGGTAGCGTCAGCTCAACCTTGTCGCCAGTTTTCCACTTGTCCTTCAGGACGAGGTAGCCTTGCTCAGTCTTGAGCGGAGAAATCTTTCGCCCATTCACCGAAAGCGGTGGGGCTTCGCACCAGGCCGGTGAGCGGAGACGAAGTTCAAACGAGGTCGGCTGTTTTACAATCGGCTCAACCACGACCTTCCCGTCCCACGGATATTCGGTCGTTACCTTCAGTTCCACCGGCACACCAGCGACCGTCGCCTTCACCGAACCCTGAATGTAAAGATTCACCCAAAGCGCATCGTCGCTCACGGCGTAGGCGTAACCGCCCAGCGACGCGAGCGTGCGCGCAACATTCGGCGGACAACACGCGCAGCCAAACCACGGCTGGCGATGATGCCGACCGGCGCTCTCCAGCGGGTTCACGTAGAAGAACTTTGTGCCGTCCTGTGACACGCCCGCCAGCACGCCGTTGTAAAGCGCGCGCTCGACGACGTCCGCATACTTGGCGTCGCCATGGAGCAATGCGAGGCGATGACCCCATTGGGCTAGTGCGACGGTGGCGCAGGTTTCCTGATAGGCGGTGGCGTTGGGCAGATCATAATCCACGGTGAAGCCCTCATTGTGCGCGCTCGGGCCGATGCCGCCGGTGATGTACATGTTGCGCTCCGTCGTATTGCGCCACACGCGGTTCAACATCGTTAGCAAACGTTCGTCGCCGGTTTCCGCGACGACATCCGTCGTGCCGGACATCAAATAGGCGGCGCGGACGGCGTGGCCTTTGATGTTGCGATGTTCGGAAATCGGCACATCGTCCTGCCAATAGCTGCCGTCGTAACGGTCGAGGGGTGTCTTGTGTTCTTCGGCGAAAAACTTGCGGCCACGATTCTCAACGAAGAAGCGCGCCAGCTCGAAGTAACGGCGCTCGCCGGTGACGTGCCAGAGTTTGATCAATGCCAGTTCGATTTCCGGATGACCGGAATAGCCCATGCGCTTGGGCGGCGGACCGAACACGGAGTCAATGTTGTCCGCCAGCTTGATGGCCACGTTCAGGAAATTACGTTTGCCGGTGGCTTGAAAATGCGCGACGGCGGCCTCGAATAAGTGACCGGCGCAATACAGCTCGTGCCAGTCGCGCATGTTCGTCCAGCGCTTTGCCGGCTCCTTCACGATGAAGTAAGTGTTCAAGTAGCCGTCGGGCTGCTGGGCAGCCGCGAGCGTGGAGATGATATCGTCGAGTTGCTTTTCCAGCGCTGGATCGGGATGCGTCGCCAGCGAATATGAGGCCGCTTCAAGCGCCTTGTAAGCGTCGGAGTCCATGAAGACCGGGCCTTGATAACCTTCGCGCGCGCCTTTCGCGGCGAGCCGGAAGTTCTCCAGATTTCCGGCCTTCTCCAGGTTTTCGAGATTCACCGGGATGGAGGCGATGCGATTAGTCTCCTGCCGCGGCGACCAGAAGGCATCGGTGATTTTAACATCGGTGAACGGAACGGCGTGAAGTTTTGCCAAAGTCCCCTGGGCAGTGCCAATCGCGGGTGCGAAAAACGCGATGATCCCCGCGAAACCGACAGCCCAAAAACAACCCATTGTTTTCATGGCCCGAAAGCTTAACGGGTCAGGAAAGTTCGCAACAGGTAAATCTGCTTGTCGCGCTTGGCGCGGGAATGAGGGCGGTGATAGCACTGGTTCTTGAGCCGCCTGCGTTGCCGCAGTCTTGGTGTGCAGGCTGACTTTCAGCCCATAACTGCCCGCCAGCGGTGTAACCCATACGTCGTCGTGCTCAAGGTATCCACCAGGTTGAAAGCTGTTGAGATACGAGCAGCCAAAACCAAGAACTCACCCGTTTCCGTTTGGGACGTGCCGCTGGCGAAACTGATCAACGGCTGGAAAGGGAAGTCATCGCGGCGTGCGAATCAGCTTCTAAAACGCAGTGGGAAATTCTGGCAGGAGAATTACTACGACACGCTTATCCGCGACGAGGCGCACTTGAAACACGCCATCCGTTACACGGAACAGAATTCCGCGAAAGCATTTCTGGCAAAAGCCACTCGCGACTGGCCGTGGAGCAGCGCCGTCATCGCGATGAATACGAACGCCTCCCGTGGCAGCGCAGTGCATAGGCGCGCGACCTTCAGGTCGCTTCCGTGTGCGAAGTGATGAGGGCGTTGATAAATATCCAAGCGTGCTGGTGTGAGTAAGGTGAGGCGCCGTGAACGGCGCGCTCCCGACGCGGTGGGGACGGTTGGCCGTAGCGGCGACTCGGCAGAGGGCCGCAAACGGGACGGAGAGATTCAGAGGGCGGCTTTCGGCCGAAAGCCGCTACGTCTGACGCGGACCGCCAACCCGGGGCGAAGGGATTTGAATCTCGTTGGGATTCGCGGACGGAACGCGCGACTCAATGCCGCTTCTTGCGCCGCCGATAACTAACTGGCTCGCCGTTTTGCTTGTGGCCGTTTTTTCCGGGTTTAGCTTTCTCAAGCAGCGCAAGTTGCTTGTGAGTTTCAGGCCTCTCTATATTGAATTCGCCCAGAACCAGATTCGGAATGATCAAGTCTTCAAGGCTTCGGGGTTCGACCTTAATTGCGTCATCGCCGTAGGATTTGCCGACAAAGCGTAGATGTTCAAGCGTGGCTGGATGGTTCAATGCTCGCCAAAGCAACTCAGCATCTCGAACGCGATGGGAATGTGGATAAACGCAGAGAAAGCCAGTCAACGGGAGGATGCGCGCAGCGTTGAGAATGAATCGCGAGTTGCGGCGGCCGAGGTAGGAAAAAAGAATCGGCGGGACTTCTCGCTGCTCGGTCTTAAACCAGGGCTTCCGAGTGCTAATGAGTGGCCGCGCCGGCAATCCGATCTGCTCACCCTTTTTCAAATAGTCACGAAGTGTGACGGGTAAAGAATCCATCGCTGTCGCATCAAGATTGAGAAGCCATGTTGGCCGACTCTTATCATCGAGTTCTTCCAAAACTCGTTCGTCAAGAATGCTGCTTGGACAGTCCCTCGTGCGTCCAACAACTCTGACAAACCATCGTTTGTCGAGGTTGAGCTCTTTGCGTCGTTCGTTTGTGAAAAGAAAAAAGTCGTTGTCGCCGGTCGCAATACCGCGCATGACGCGAGCAAAGTCGCCCAAGCGACATCCATCTGCTTGAGTGGAAAATGGAGGTCGTGAAAGCCCTGTGGCAACAGCTTCAGAAACTTCGCGGCGGATGCAGGCGACATTGTCGGGAGCAGATTGCGGGAAGCCATTTGCGAACCATTTAATAAACTCGTCAGGCGCTGACTTCAGCACCCGTGCCCAAGTGAAGCGAGTTTGTGGTGGATTGTGGCTTAGGCAAAGGATCAGCGGATTGGTGTCCACGCCCGGAAAGGGCGTAGCTTCCGACGCGAAGTTGATTGCGGCGTCCAAGCGGTAATGGGCGATGATCCAGTTCCAAAGCGGGCGGGCGAATATGCCTTCGCAAATATCCGCAGGCACAATGAACGCAAGCCTGCCCCCAGTTTCAAGAAGCTCCAATGCTCGAAGCAGAAAATAAATGTGCAGCCCCGCCCGCCCATCAAGAGCAAAGCCGATTCGCTTAACGGCGTAGCGGCGTAAGCGTTCCTTCAACTCCAAAGAAAGGCGATGATGGCGAATATAAGGCGGGTTGGCCACAATCGCGGGAAACTTGCGACCAAATCGGCGTTCGAGAAAATCACCGAGAACCACATCCACCAAGTCGCCATCGGTGAGTCCATTCTGTCGCGCTTCCGTCAATGCCGCTTCATGGAGTTCTGAGCCATGCAGATCAGTTAGCTGAAGCCCATTCTTCATTCGGCGTGCTGCAGAGAAGAAAGCTCCCGCTCCAACCGCCGGATCAAAAAGAGATTTAGCACCGCCTCCCAAAACGTGTGAAACCATCGCGTCGGCAACCCAATCTGGTGTCCAGAATTGCCCCTTCTCTCGCAATGCTTCCCGGATCGGCCCACTGGCTGGCAGAGTTCTCATGCTCGTCCAAACTTCGCAGCAGTTTCGTGAAGCACTTTAATTGCGTCCTCGTGCAGATTGAACTTCCCGCCTGAAAAGGTGACATAAGGCAGAATATGGCCGTTCTTATCCTCAATGACCGCTGGCAAAAGTTTAGGATCGCCTTCACCAACAGCCAGTTTGTAGGCGTAGTTGTAATAGTATTTGTAAATTATTTTCTTCGTTGTCGCGCCACCTGGAGCTTGGAACGTTTGCTCGCTCGGAAGAATCAATCCGTCACGCACAAGTGACTCAGCGCGATCAAACGACAAACCAAAAGCAAGATCGTAAAAAACGTGCCATACGTGAATCGGAACGCCGTGTTTGTCCTGCCAACTTTTTAACGGCACACGGTCTTCTTCCTTGATGATGACCGTTGGAAGAACGGCTGTTTTCTTCAAGCCCAATTTTCCGCCAAGGCGTTTTTGTGGCGTCATTGTGATACCGTAAGCCGGCATTCGAGTTGCCCGCCACAAACTATTCTCACACTCGACTGCCAATACAGCGGCTTGAAGTAATTTGACTACTCGCTCGTCGTTTTCTTGCGTAAATGGGAGTTCGGTTTTTCCTCCAAAACTTTCCAGTATTTCGGAGACGAATGCTTTTTGTTTGCCAGGAAAAATAAGCAGGTCGGGTCGTTTGATTTTGCCGAGTCCTGCATTTTCGAGCCTCTCAAAATAAAGTTCATAAGCACGGACATCATTCGTTGGAGCTACACCGCTTGGGCCATAAGGAAGAGCGAACCAGTCACCCGTAGCATTCACCGCTTCCTCTAGCCGCTGCTCGCTCCAAACGCCTTGCGACCAACGCATCAAAAAATCACTGCCGCGCAATCGGCGAGGATTTAGCCAGAAATCCAACCAGTCAATCGGTGTCTCCAGTGACAAGACGCCCTCCACGTCCACAGTCTGCACAGACAGGACAGCCTCGAATGGATGGATGTGTCGCATAATCTGCCTCTCAATTCTTCGCCCCCGCCAGCTCTTCCTCAAAATCCACGATCTCTTTGATCTGCACCAGAAACCAGCGGTCAATTTTCGTGAGGTTGAAAATCTCCTCGATGGTGAAGCCGGCGCGCAGGGCGTGGCGGATGAAAAAGATGCGTTCGGCGTTGGGCACGCTCAGCTTGCGGCTGATGACGTCGCGCGGGAGGATGTCGCGGTCGCCATAGACTTCCGTGCCGATGCGCCAGGGTTTGCCGTTGCCGCCCAGGCCGCTGCGGCCAATCTTGCCCAGTGTGATGGAAGTATTCATGTGCCTGCCGAATGTTCGTGTTTCCCGATTCAGAGCCAATACTGGTTTGCGCGGCGCACCCCGACCGCGAGGAGCATTGTGCGAGGAATTCAGGACAGCGGCAACTATTGCTTTGACTCGTGGAACTGTCCCCGCGTAGCTGCGGAGCAGCGCCAGCGCGTAGCCCACGGCGCAAGCCGTGGGGCCAAGCCGATTGCGACCAAGCCACGGAGGGGCGGCAGAATCACCGGCGATTCGCTTTCGCGGCACCGCAGCTTGCTCCGGTTGGCACGAACCAACTTCACGGTTGTCGCCGTGGGCTACTGTCCAACCGCCACTCCGTGGCTGCGCCAGCCCGCTCAAATTTTGTTATGTGCCTGCGATTTGCGAACCTTGGCAGTTGCAAGCTTGCGCCACTTTCCGCGTTTGCCCATGCTCCTGCGCCATGGCTGAACGGCCCGTCGCCACTCTCAACAAACCGGACGCCGCGTTGGAATTGACGCTGCGGCCGTCGCTCTTTTCGGAATTCACCGGCCAGCCCAAGGTCAAGGAACGGCTCGAAATTGCCGTGGCCGCCGCCACGCAACGCGGCGAAGCCATTGATCACATTCTGCTCAACGGCCCGCCCGGTCTCGGCAAAACCACCCTGGCCAACATCATCGCCAAGGCGATGGGCGCCAATCTCAAGAGCACCAGCGGTCCAACGATTGAGAAGGCCGCCGATCTTGCCGGATTGCTCACCAATCTCGAAGCCGGCGACGTGCTGTTCATTGATGAGATTCATCGCCTGCAAAAAACCATCGAAGAATATCTCTATCCGGCGATGGAGGATTTCAAACTGGACATCATCATTGACCAGGGACCGAACGCGCGCAGCGTGCGCCTGAACCTGCCCCGCTTCACCCTCATTGGCGCGACGACGCGCAGCGGGTTGCTCACGGCTCCGTTGCTCACGCGTTTTGCAGTGCGCGAGCGGCTCGATTACTACGTGGCGGAGGATTTGCAGAAAATCGTGGTGCGCTCGGCAAGGTTGCTCAACGTGGAGGTCGAGGAAGACGGCGCGTTTGAAATCGCCCGGCGCAGCCGCGGCACGCCGCGCATCGCCAACAATCTGCTTCGCCGCGTGCGTGATTACGCGCAAGTCCGGCACGACGGCCGCATCACACGCGACGTCGCCGACCGCGCGCTTGCCATGTTGGAGATTGACCAGAACGGGCTCGACGAAATGGACAAGCGCATCCTCGAAGCGATCATCGTCAAGTTCGGCGGCGGGCCGGTGGGGGTGAGTTCGCTCTCGGTGGCGGTGGGCGAGGAATCCGACACGCTGGAGGAGGTCTATGAGCCGTATCTGATCATGGAAGGCTACCTCAAGCGCACCTCCCAGGGGCGCGTGGCAACGGAGTTGAGCTACACCAAGCTGGGCCTCAAGGCAGCCGCGGGGAACCAAACCAGATTATTCTAGCCGCCCGGATGCCAGAGCAGTTGCAGACACGCGCGCGTGGCGGGTTGCGTTCGCGGCGGAGAATCTTCTGATGCTCGGCAGTGGTTTCGATTAAAATCGCACTCCCACCGTCAGCAACACCGCGTGACTGATGAATTTGTAGTCGCCATCTGCCGACTGTCCGGCGAACTGGGCGGGTTGCGACGAGGGTGCGCTGCCGGTGACACGGTGCGTTGGGCCATAGCCAAACTGATACGCCACGTCCAAGTCAAAGCGTTTGCCTTTGCGGCCCGTACCGACGGTGAAGAAATGGCGGTCGAGGTCCGCCGCCAGCGGGGTGTAATAGTCATCCGGCACGGAGTTCTCGTTGAACGCGTAGCCGGCGCTTGCGTGCCAACCACTGTCGAAATACCGCGTCACACCGAACGCGTAGAGCCAGCTTGGCTGCCACTCAAGCCGCACCGGAATGTCTTGTTGCACGGGGAACGGCGGCGGCGCCTTTTGGCGGATGAGAACCGAGCCGAAGCTGCTCCAATCGGTATAGTCGGCGTTGAACTCCAGATTCCATTTCGGCGTGGGCCGGTAGGAAATGCCACAGGCAGCACTCAGGGGAAATTTGAATTCGGCTTCGGCCGACCGCCGCGTGGGCGGGATGACGGGTTGCTGCTCGAATTCGGTCTTGCCGTCCAAGGTGACGGTGGTCGAACTGCGGAAGGTGGCGCCGAGGGAAACTTTCTCATGCGGTTGCCAGCGCAGACCGAGATTGTAGCCGACGGCCCAGCCGTCCCCCGTAAAGCGGAAGAAATTCGCAAACGGCGCGGGCGTGCGCAGCAGACCTTGCTCCATTTCGAGATTTGCGTAGTTCACGCTCACGCCACCGCCAACGGAAAGGTTGGGAGCGAGTCGGAGAGCGAGCACGGGATTGATGGTGACATAAGTTAATGCTCCTTCCGTGGCTACCGTGCGGAAGCCGGTATCCTGCGGCCATTCCACTCCCAGTCCGTAAGGCGCGAACACTCCCAGGCCAAAACTCACCGGGTGGTTTTCCAAACTGTGGGTGCAGAACAACTGCGGCACACCCGCGAGGTGGTTCTCGATGCGGTAGGTATGGCCGCGGTTTGGGGCGCTGGAAGGCGGACGGTAGCTGGGATCGAGATAGATACCGTAAAGGCCCGCCCGTAGTTGGCTGCCTTCAAGCTGCGTGATTCCGGCAGGATTGTAGTAAATGGCTGAGGGATTGTCGGCTGTGGCCACGAACGCTTCACCCCGGGCAGTGGCAAAGGCATCCTGGCTCAACAGGCGCAAGCCGTTCGCGGGAAGCGGCAAAGGCAGCCCCCCCAGAGCCGCCGCCAGCAGCATTTTTAGCTTGAGATGTTGCATCAAGTTTTCCGGCTGATTGGTTTCAGCGACGCTCTCCATCCCGCACCCGCGCGGGCCGTCCGGGATTCGGGCTTCCACTGTGGGCTGGGCTGGGGCAATCTGGCAACGTGAAAAGTCTGGCTCGAATCGCCGTGCTTTGCTTCTTGTTGGTATCAAGTGCTTCTCCTGCCGGCGCTGCTTTCACCTCGCTTTACATTTTCGGCGACGGCGTTTCCACCACGACCAACGGACCCGGCGGTAAATACTATCACGGCAACCGCTATTGCAATGGGCGGGTATGGGTGGAGGTGCTCGCACAGCGACAGGGCATCGTTTACGACCCCAGCCGGAACTGGTCCTACTTCGGGCATTACAGCCCGAATCTGGTAACGAATGTAAACAAATTCAGCGCCCCGGCGGACGCGAACACGGCGTTGTTTGTCGTATGGGTGAACAATGCGGATTTCGTGTACAACATAAACCATTACGCTCCCTATACCTCGAACAACCTCGCCACTTGGAACAATGCCATTCACCGATCCGTCACCAATCATCTCCAAGTCATCCAGACGCTTCATGCCAAAGGCGCCCGCACTCTGGTCATGCCGAACACCGTGGATCTCACCAAAGTGCCGTACTATGTCGGATTGCCCGCCGCCAGCCGGAGCTTTGTGCGCCAAAGGATCGTGGACTTCAACGCCGCTTTCGCTGGCATGTTGAATGAAGCCCGGGCGTCCCTCCCTGGAATTACCATTCACGCGCCGGACACCTTTGCATTGCTCGAAGAGTTGCTGGCGCAGTCCGCGACCTATGGCTTGACGAATGTGCTCCAAAACGGACTAAGCGTGGATGCGTTGAGCGATCCTTCGCTGACGGACAAATCACTGAACGGCCCGGGCGCCAATTACATCTTCTGGGATTACCTGGACCCGACCGCGCGGGCGCATGCGGTCATTGCCGATAGTGTGCATCACCTCATCAGTCCGGTGCGTATCGGTAAAATTACACCGCTTCACGGCAGCAACGTACTCGAAGTCATCAACCTGCCGATCGGGCGGGATGGATTCGTTGAAGCCAGCGCGAACCTGGCAAATTGGAGTATCACCACCAACGTCCACAGTGCCGAAGCCACGCAGGATATTGCCATTGCACTTTCCGGTTCCCTCCAATTCTATCGCCTGCGCTTTCCATTTTCCTGGTCGTGGCCATGAGGTGCCATCGGCGACAAGACTGGATTTCACAACACGGGTGACGCTTGCAGGATTCTCTACCATACTCCGGACGATGAACATCACTGCCACGAAGCACGGTCTGCGCCTGAGCCAGCACGGCGTGGTCATCAGCGAATTGCGCGCCACGCCCGGGCCGACGCACAGCGTATTCGATGTGTTGGCGGCCTTGGTGGCGACAATTGCGCCAAAAGGGCGAATTGGCATCCTGGGGTTCGCCGGTGGCGGGATGATGGCGCCGCTGGACGCCCTCGGGCTTAAAACCGGCATTGATTCCGTGGATCTCGATCGCGCGAGTTACGATCTCTTTTGCCGCCATTGCCCGGACTGGTCACGCCGCGTGAACTGGCACCACGCGGAAGCGGCCACGTGGCTGCGACAACAGCCGCCCAACTTCGGGTTGCTGTTGGACGATCTGTCGGTGCCGTGTGCCGGCGACGTGGTGAAACCAGCGATCTCCTGGAACGGCTTGCCCGCATTGATTCGCCGGCGGCTCCAGCCGGACGGAATCGCGGTTTTCAATCTATTGCCGCTCCCAAGCGGCGGGTGGCAACCGGAGTTACAGCGGCTGGCGGGTCAGTTCAAGGACGCCCGAATCATTGTCCTGGATGATTTCGATAATCGCATTCTGGTTGCAGGCAGTGACCTCCCTTCGGCACACGCCCTCGGTCGGCGATTGCGTCAGGCGCTGCGGCAGATTCGCTCACGCCAGGCAGACCGGATTCATCTGCGTCAATCCTGTTGAGCTAAGACGCCGGATTCTGCTGGCCAGGCGGCGACGGAGAGCCGTGCTTGTCTCGCGCGGCGCCCGCGTTTATCTTCGCCGCCATGAACAATCATGGCGCAAGCTTCATTCGCGAGGACCCGTGGCGCATCTTTCGCATCATGGCCGAATTTGTGGATTCATTTGAGACGATGTCCCGCGTGAGTCCGGCGGTAACGATCTTTGGCTCGGCGCGGATGCCGCGCAAGGATCCTTATTATCACGCCGCCGAAGTCATGGCCCGCGAACTGGCGAAGAATAACTTTGCGGTCATCACTGGCGGCGGTCCGGGCATCATGGAGGCCGCGAACAAGGGCGCCGCGCTGGGCAAGGGCAAATCCGTGGGCCTCAACATCGAACTGCCGCACGAGCAGAAGGGCAACCCTTACGCCAATGTACCCATTCACTTTCATTATTTCTTTTCCCGCAAGGTTTGCTTCGCCAAGTACAGCGTGGCCTTCATTTTCATGCCCGGCGGATTCGGCACGCTGGACGAATTCGCCGAAATCATGACCCTGGTGCAAACCCAGCGGATTCCGCATTTCCCGCTCATCCTCTTCGGAAAAAAATTCTGGGCCGGCCTGCTGCGCTGGATGGAGTCGCAGATGCAGGATAAGAACAAGTTCATCGGTCCAAATGATCTTAAGCTGTTCACCGTGACGGATGACACCGACGAAGCGGTGACGATCATTCTTGATTACATTCGCCGCGTCGGCGCGCCGGAGTCGGTGCCAATGGCCTTTGCATGAGTGCCGGGCCGCTGGCGGCGGGGTTAATGAGGTGAAAATGCGCCGCCTGATTGAATTGCCAACCCACTGAATCATGTCCGCGTTGAGACACTATGCCGTGCTCCAGAAAGACGCCATCGGCCCCACAGCGGATCAACTCAAGCGCGCGTTCCGGTCCTTTCACAACCTGACGGACGCCGACGCAGTGCGGTTGGCGGGCGGGGCCTCCGGCATTCTCCTGCGGCACGAGAATCACGACGCAGCGCGGGCGTTTCAACACGCTTTGCAGGCGGAAGGCATCGGCGCAGTCCTCGTGGCGGAAAACCAATTACCCGTCCTGCCGGAGGCCAGACTGCTGCACCGGCTGGAAATCTCGCCGCAATCTCTCATGCTGTTTGATGTCCTCGGACACCCAACGCCGCTGCCTTGGACGGACCTCGAGTTGATTGTTGCGGGCGACGTGCGGCAGGTTGAATTCAACCGCACCCGTACCGAGCGCACCGAACTGCGCTTCAGTCCCGTGACCGGCGTCTGGCCGCGCATCGTCGAAGAATCCGGGACCAAGTCGAAATTGGAGGCTCACTCGGGACTGGAGCTTTTCGCGACCGGAGCGGCAACCCGATACCAGATAGACGCAGCCCGCTTCCCGTTCAATTGTGTGATTGACCGGCCGGAACTTTCCGTGCGCGAGAAGTTTGCCTGGCTCGTCCGTGAAGTCTGCCGGCGCGCCCCGTGGGCGGTTTTGAATCGCGGCGCCCGCGCTTTGCAGGCGAGACATGCTTTGACCGAGTATCTGAACCGGCAGATGCTCACCGATGAAATCACCTGGCTGCTCTGGCACACGCAGCAATCACGGCGGGCCGGAGGCTCTTAGGCCATGCCGCCGCTGCTTCAGGAATTCACCACGGCGCAAACGCCGGAATCGCTCGCCGCCCAACTGCGCGGCGAGCCGGGGGTGGTGGTGTTGCGCAGCGCCCTGTTCGATTCGCCGCCGGCTCGCTATTCCTTCGTTGCCGCCAATCCTTTCCTCACGTTTCGCTCAGGCGGTTCGCGCTGCGAAATCACGCATTACGCATCACGCATTACGCAGCAGGTCCAGTTCGGCAATCCCTGGCACGCGTTGGACAGCCTGATGGCGCGCTACGAATTGCTGGATGAAATTGACCTGCCCTTTCCCCTGGGCGGTTGCTTCGGTTATTGGGGCTACGACTTGAAGAACTTCGTGGAACCGAAATTACCACGCCGCGCGGTGAACGATCTCGAATTGCCGGATTGTCAGGTTGGTTTTTACAGCAGCCTGGTGGTCTTCGATCACTTTCTGGGCAAGACCAGCATCGTGGCCACGGGCCTGGACGCGGATGGTGCGCGGAGTGAAGAGCGAGCGCGCAATCAGGCGGATTTCTGGGGGAGCTTGCTCGGCAACGGTGTCCCGGACCCTGAATCCCGCATACGGCCTTCAAACGCCGCCTGCGCGCCCGACGCATCGCGCATCATTTCCAATCTTTCCCGCGCCCAATTCATTGCTGCCGTCGAGCGGGCGCAGCGTTACATCCGCGCGGGTGACATTTACCAGGTGAACCTCTCGCAGCGGCTCGCCGCCCCCTGCCCCTGGTCCGGGTGGAAATTGTTCCAGCGGCTGCTGGACGTTTCGCCCGCACCGTTCGCCGCGTTTTTCGACTGCGGCGATTTTCAAATCGCCTCGTCCTCGCCGGAACTATTCCTGCGCTTGAATGGACCGAACATTCAGACACGGCCCATCAAGGGCACGCGACCTCGTTCGAGTGATCCCACGCGCGATGCGCAGCTCACTTACGAACTGCAAACCAGCCCCAAGGAACTCGCGGAACTGCTGATGATCACCGATCTGCTGCGCAACGATTTGGGCCGGGTCTGCGAATTCGGCTCGGTGCAGGTGCCGGAATTGATGCGGCTGGAGCGTTATCCACAGGTGCAACATTTGGTTTCGACCGTGGAAGGCCGGTTGCGGCCCGACGTGACGCATTTCGCGGCGCTGGCCGCGTGTTTCCCCGGCGGCAGCATCACGGGGGCGCCGAAGTTCCGCGCGATGGAGATCATTGACGAACTGGAACCGATTGCGCGCGGCCCTTACACCGGCTGCCACGGTTATCTCGGTTTCAATCGCGAGAGCCAGTTAAGCATCAGCATTCGCACCGCGATTCGCCAGGCGGACACAGCCTACTTCAACGTCGGCGCGGGCATTGTGGCAGACTCGCTGCCGGAAGCGGAATACGAGGAAACGCTCGCCAAGGCGGGTGGATTCATGGCGGCACTCGCGGCGGCGAACCGGCTGCAAGAGTTGACGCCGCCATCAAAGGCTTGGCAGCCCGTCAAAGCCCCCCTGCCTTTGTAGGAGACGAGGTAACGAGTCAGCAATGCTCGCGATTTCGCGGAGGCCTGTGAGAGACTCCTGACGTCGTCTCCTACATGTTTGAAAGGCTGTTAGCCCGACTTCCGCTATTCAGGGTGGAATGATGACGCAAGTGGTTGGCATCCAATCCAGCGATCAAAAAGGTCTGCACTACAGAGGCTCATTCGACCAGTTTGCCTGATGTGGTAATCCTCGGCGGTGGCTGTTCCGG
>JACZKP010000127.1 GCA_014860005.1 Verrucomicrobiota bacterium
GCGGGCATGGGGTTCAGACCTGAAGGCGGGCGTTTGCAGGTTTTGCATGATCAGCGGTCTTCCAAGCGAAAGACGGCAGGTTCAGTTTTCCCGCGACGAGCGAGCGCACCACGCTTTGCTGCGCCTCGATGGTTTGATTGGCGTCAATGAGCAGGAAATTGAACTCGGCACTCATCGCGAGATACTGCTCCAGGATGCGGCCTTGAAAAATACGAAAGCTCTCGTAAGGGTCGGTCGAGAGCCGCAAGTCCATGCCCGCCTCGAAATACTTCAACTGCGGGCGCCCGTCCAAAATGCGGCTCAACGACACCTCCAAATCCGCCTTGAAAAAGAACGTCAGATCCGGCAACGCGGCGAAGCTGTAAATGTCGCGCACCCATTGCGGCGGGCAGCCGCGGGTGATGTCGCGGCCGAACGCGGTGAAGATGTAGCGGTCGCACAAGACCAGATAACCCGCGCGCAACAGCGGCACGAGATGCCGTTCGTAACGATCCGCAAAATCCGTGGCATGGATGAGGCTGAAGGTGGTGGGCGTGAGCAGTTCCTGCTTCTTGCCCTTGCTGGTGGCGCTTTTGACCAGCTCGGAGGAATTCCATTCGCTGAAAAACACTTTCAGTCCCTGCACCTCCAGCCAGCGTTTAAGCAGATAAATCTGGGTGGACTTGCCCGAACCGTCGAGACCCTCGACCGCAATGAGCCGGCCGGGATATTTCAGTTCAGCGAAGGTCTTCATCATTCGATGACAGGTTAAGCCGCGACCAGACGATGACAACCATTTTCCCACGGCGCGAACGCACCGGTCGCGCGGGCAGAAGTGAATTATGACTGACGGCCTTCGTCGTCGTGGGGCCGCTGACTGCGGGGCCGCTGCAATTGGCGCAACGCGCGGCGGAGTGAATCGAGTTCCTGCTCGTCGGCCAGCTTCTGTCGTTCGGCCAGTTCCACCAACTCCAAGGCTTCCTCCATTTGATCCAGCGCTTTCCGCAGCGCCTCCACCACTTGGCTTACTTCATCGAGTGCCTGGCTGACGGCGGAGGTCTGCAATTCAGGCTCGGCCGCTTGGTGGATTGCCGGTCGTGGTGGCGCCACGGGACGAGGTGCGGCTGGCGGTGCCGCCTCTTCGGCCAGCGGGGCCAGGGCAGTTTCTTCGGGCGGCGGAATTGCGGCAGGGGTCGGGGCAGATGCCGGACCCGGACGCCGACCCCGCCCGCCGCGTCGGCCCCGATGGCGGCGAGGGTCGCCACTCGCCGACTTCGGTTTTGCCGGTTGCGGATTCTCGGTTTTGTCTGGTTCGCTGGCGGACATTGCGACGCCAGCATGGTTGAGGGATTTGTGAATGAAAAGGCAATTTGTGATCCACACGCTTTGCCGCAGGACGATTTCGTTGGACGCAGCTATTGGGGTTGCTCAACATCTGACACGCTCATGAATGTCATGTCACGCTGCCACTTTCTACGGAATGCCACCGCGCTCGCCGCGGGTCTGGGGCTCCTCGCACCGCTTTCCAGTTCCCACGCCCAATCCACCGACACCCCCCCGCCCGCGCCGCGCCGCCCGAACATCATTCTCATTCTCGCCGACGATCTCGGCTACGGCGACGTGGGCTGCTACGGCCAGTCGAAGATCAAGACCCCGAACATTGACAAACTGGCGGAGGAGGGCATCCGGTTCACCAGCTTCTACGCGGGCAGCACGGTTTGTGCGCCGTCGCGCGCGGCGCTGATGCTTGGCCGGCACACCGGTCACGTAAACATCCGCGGCAACGGCAAGGGCCAGGCACTGCAACCGGAGGACGTAACCGTGGCTCAAGTCCTGAAGGCCTCGGGCTACCGCACCGGTCTCCTCGGCAAATGGGGGCTGGGGGATGAAGGCTCGAGCGGGGTCCCCAATCTCAAGGGCTTCGATGAATTTCTGGGTTATTTGAACCACACCCACGCGCACGATTACTACACGGACCATCTGTGGCGCTACGCCCCGCTGGCTAATACCAATTTCGACGGTCAGATTCCGTTAATCCAGAATGCCGGTGGTCGCAGGGGGGAATACACGCACGATCTGTTTACCATGGCCGCGCTGAATTTTGTCCGGATCAACAAACCCGATCAGTTCAACCGCCATCGCCCGTTCTTCCTGTTCCTGTCCTACACCATTCCCCACGCCAACAACGAGTATGGCCGCGCCACCGGCAACGGCATGCAGGTGCCCAGTGACGAACCCTATTCCAACCAGCCCTGGCCCGCGCCCGAAAAGAACAAGGCGGCCATGATCACCCGCATGGACACGGACATTGGCCGCCTCGTGGAAAAGCTGAAGGAACTCAAGATTGACGACAACACCATCGTCTTTTTCAGCAGCGACAACGGGCCCCACAAGGAAGGCGGGGTGGACCCGAAATTCTTCAACAGTTCCGGCGGATTGCGCGGGTTCAAACGCGACCTCTACGAAGGCGGCATCCGCGTGCCCATGATTGTGCGCTGGCCGGCGCGCATCAAACCAGGGCAGGTGAGTGATTTCGTCTGGACGCTCTGGGATTTTCTGCCGACCGCCGCCGAGGTCGCCCGCACAAAACCACCAGAGAACTTGGATGGTCTTTCAGTGTTGCCGTTGCTCACTGGCCGGGAACAAACCAATCATCATGAGTTCCTTTATTGGGAGTTTCACGAACGCGGATTCCAGCAAGCCGTCCGCATGGGCGATTGGAAAGCCGTGCGGCCACAAGCCGGCGAGCCGTTGGAAATCTACAACCTGACAACCGACCGCGCCGAAAAGGAAAACGTCGCGGAGCAAAATCCGGAGGTCGTGGCGAAGCTCGAAAAATACCTGAAGACCGCGCGCGCCGAGTCAGTTCGCTGGCCCATTAAACCGCCACCCGAAAAACCGACAGGAAAGCAAAAGGAATAGCGTCCAACGCGGTTAAGATTCGCGGTAAGTGATGCGCGCCTTGCCCAGATCGTAGGGCGACATCTCCACCTTGACGCGGTCACCGACGCTGATGCGGATGAAATTCTTGCGCATCTTGCCGGAGATATGAGCCAGCACCTCGTGCCCGTTGGGCAACGCCACGCGGAACATTGTCCCCGGCAACACTTGCGTCACCGAACCGCTTAATTCAATTGGTTCTTCTTTCGCCATCGGACCGCATCTGATGCGGGCGAACTCTAAACGGCAGCCGCGGGAAAAATCAATGGCTTTCGCGCCAACACTACAGCACCCGAAACCCATGCGGCTTCCTTGCCCGCAACCGCCCGTGTCGGTCGCCGGCGTTGGATTGGAGAAAAACGCATTGGACATCGGCAGTGAAGTCGTTAAAGTCGCCCGCACCAGTTTATGAAGAGCAACATGATCCATTCCGTGCTGACGGGCGTGCTGGCGGTGAGCCTGCTGCTCGCCGTGGTGTTCTGCCTGCGCGCGATCAACTCCACTCGCGAGACGCGCAAGCTCGCCTTGCAGGGACGCCAGGTGCAGTTTGAGCAGGTCAAGTTTCAGAACTTTGCCAACGAGTGCCTCGAATACAGCAAAACCAATGCGGCGATCCTGCCAATTCTCGAATCCGTCGGCCTCAAAGCCAACCCAACTGCCGCCAACGCCAAGCCCGCCACGAGGTGAATGTTATGAACGAGCTTGAATCGAAATCCTCCCCCGCCGTTGACTCGCTGCAATCCGATCAACCCTACGCAGCGTTGCAGACGCGCATGACCATTCTGCTCCTGGCGATGGTTGTCTTGAGCGGCACGTTGACCGTCTATCTCTACCAGCAACAGCGCTACGCCGTGCAGGACCGCGACGTCACCAAACAGGCAGTCACGCAGCTTCTCCAGGCATTCCAGCAGCAGCAGAAGCCGCTCATGGAAAACTTTCTCGGCAAGTTGCAGGACTACGGGAAGACACATCCCAACTTTGTGCCCTTGTTAACCAAGTACGGCTACACGGGGCAGACTGCCGTGGTTACCGCGCCCGCTCCGGCCGCCGGCATTCCCCAGACTGCCCCGGCGGTACCTCCCCAGAAGTAATCAGAGTTACACCTGCTGGTAACGACAGCGACACGGCGCCGAGCGCAATCCGGCAAACCGCTTGATCGGGTTGAGTTGCGTTGTGACAAAGCTCGCACCCAGCTTGGCACATGCTTGGGGCAGTAGTTTGATCCATGCCCCGTTCAGGGCGCATCGCTGGAAACCAGTTTCAACCCGACAATCCCTCCCACAATCAACATCAGGCAAACCAACCGTGCGGCGTCGCGGGACTCGTTGAAGAGGAGCATGCCGAAAATAGCCACGCCTGCCGCTCCGATGCCCGTCCACACCGCGTAACCCGTCCCGACCGGAATGGACTTGAGCGCCTGGGCCAGAAGCGCAAAGCTCGCGATCATGCAACCCACCGTGGCCACACTGGGCCAGAGCCGGGTGAAGCCGTTCGTATATTTCAAGCCGACGGCCCAGCCGATTTCGAGCAGGCCCGCGATCAAAAGGTAAATCCAAGGCATGGTCAGTGTTTGGTTGCGCTTAACTTAACCACGCCCCAGGCGCGACACAATGCAGGATCCCGTCGCCCCGCAAAAACATCTGCTGGCCGCCCCGCCGCGTGCTGCGGTAGTCTCCCAGGCCGATGAAAACGCTTCACCGAATTTTCCTGCCACTGTTTCTGTTTGGCCTTCCCGCGGTGACCTCCGGGACCACCTCGCGCCCGCCGAACATTGTGGTCATCTTTACGGACGACCAGGGCTATGCCGACGTGGGCGTGTTCGGCGCGAAGGGATTCAAGACGCCCAACCTTGACCGGTTGGCGAAGCAGGGACGCAAGTTCACCAACTTCCACGTGGCGCAACCGGTGTGTTCGGCTTCGCGCGCCGCGCTGTTGACCGGTTGTTATCCGAATCGCATCGGCATTCATGGCGCACTGGGTCCTTCGGCGCGGCACGGGCTGCACGACAACGAAGTGACCCTGGCCGAACTGCTCAAGCAGCAGGGCTATGCCACGGGCATGGCCGGCAAATGGCATCTCGGCCATCACCCGCAATTCCTCCCCGTACGCCACGGTTTTGATGAGTACTTTGGGCTGCCCTACTCCAACGACATGTGGCCCTATCATCCCGAAGCCAGACCTGGCACGTATCCGCCGCTGCCGCTGATTGAAGGCGACCGCATCATTGACGCTGAAGTCACCCCGGTGGAGCAGACGCAACTGACCACTCGTTACACCGAACGCGCTGTCGAGTTTATCGAGCGCCACAAAGAGCGTCCGTTTTTCTTTTACCTCGCGCATTCGATGCCCCATGTGCCGTTGTTCGTGAGCGACAAATTCAAGGGTAAATCCAAACAGGGTCTCTATGGCGACGTGATCATGGAGATTGACTGGAGCGTCGGCGAAGTTCTCAAGGCGCTCAAGCGGCACAAGTTGGACGCAAACACATTGGTCATCTTTACAAGCGACAACGGCCCGTGGCTCAGCTACGGCGACCACGCCGGTTCCGCCAAACCGTTGCGGGAAGGCAAAGGCACATCTTGGGAGGGAGGCACGCGCGTCCCTTGCATCGTGCGCTGGCCCGGCAAAATTCCCGCCGGCACGACGAGCAATGCCATGTGGATGACGATTGATCTGTTGCCGACCATTGCGAAACTCGTGGGCGCGGAGCTGCCATTACACGCCATTGATGGCCGCGCGGTGTGGCCGTTGATCACCGGGGCGAAGGACGCGCAACATCCACATGATGCCTATTTTTTTTATTACCATGTGAACCAACTCCAATCGGTCGTGAGCGGTGATGGCCGTTGGAAACTGATTCTGCCCCATGCGTATCGCACCCTGGCCGGGCGTCCCGGTGGCTCACAAGGCGTTCCCGCCAAGTACGAACAAGTCACCATCACTGAACCTGAACTCTACGATCTCCGCCGCGATGTTGGCGAAATCAGAAACGTTGCGACCGCACACCCGGAAGTAATCAGGCAACTTCTGGCGCTGGCCGAACAAGCCCGTGAAGAACTGGGTGATTCACTGACAAAGCGCGAAGGGCGCGGCACGCGCCAACCAGGCAGACTGCCTGAGTCGAATTGAAGGGCTCTCCCTTTACTACCACGAGACGAGAGGAGCGGGGCTCGGCCGCCGAAAAAGAAGGCAATCCCAGAATGCTTTTCAAAGTTCCCACGCAAAACCGGAAGCAACGTGGAGAAACACAAGACTGCGAATCAGGCTAGCAGCCTGTCGGACTTACCGCGAAGAGATTTCTGAAAATAGTTTGAACAAAAAGGGGGCGGTACGGATCCAAAGGCCATGTCTGCACGTTTTGTAAATGTGGATCGCCAGACGCCGATGTTTCTGCCCTGTGATCTGCGCGAGTGGTTGCCCGCCGATCATATCGTCCACTTCCTCCTGGATGCGGTGGAGCAACTGCCACTGAACCATTTCCACGTCAATGCCCGCGGCACCGGC
>JACZKP010000128.1 GCA_014860005.1 Verrucomicrobiota bacterium
TAAAAACGGCCCGGCGCATCACAACGCTACGACCAGAGCGCGGTTATTCGGCCACAAAATACGATGGGAGTCTGGCCAGAATCCGGAAAACCCTGCGACGGCACTCCGGCCGTTTATACGATCAGAAAAAAGTTCGTAACATTGAAGGAATGATTCCAACCCGCCCCCAGCACCCCGACCGGGGTGGACGGGCTGTAGGCAATGCTGAAGTCAAACGGCACGCCCGGCACTGGTCGGTTGAAAACAGTCTTCTGCCAGGTGAAGGCCCCCGAAAGCGGCACCACCGCGTTCTTGCCACCGTTGATCTGGGAATCGAAGAGCGATTGCTCACCTTTCTGGTTTGTCTCCTCGAACAGGATTTGCCCCGAGCCTGCCTTGCTGCCGTCCGTTCCGGCCGGCTTGTTGGGCGCGGCATTCATGTACAACGCGGCTGGATTCGTTGAATACCCCAGCTTGTAGTAGCCCACGAGGTTTTCAAAGGCGCTCTGGTCGGCCTCGAACAGACGGGAACGGATCATCGCGTCCGTCAGGGCGGATTGATAGACGGTCACCTCCTGTACTTCACCGTACAGGTGATGGGCATTGGCCCAGCCGCCGATGGAAACACCATCGGTGCTGCGGCTGTCGCCAACGGTGATGGACGCATTGGTGACGGCCTGTCCGTCCACATAGGCAGTCAGCGAACTGCGCTGCGCACCACCGCCAGATGATACCAGCGGTCCAGATAGGGTTTGGGAATCAGGACGCCCTGCCAGAAGTTGATGCCCCGCGTTGAGAAACGGATGTCCCGGGCGGCTTTGTCGTACCAGAAGTGGTAGGCGTGTGGGTTCGCCGTCGTGCCGGTGCGGCGGTTGACCAAAAGGGTCATGTTCTCCGTCAAGTTGACGCCGGAGGGGATGGAGAGCTTGAACCAGCATTGCACGGTGAGAGCTTGGGCGCCGACGTTCGTCTTCCAACTCAACCCACCGTTGGTATCGGTGATCTCCACACGGGCGCTACCGGGGCAGGTGGCGGCCAGCGCAGATGGCAAGGGTCAGAGAACAGAGGAGAGAAGACAGAGGGCTGAACTCAGCAGGAGCGCCGACGGCCTTGTCCGCTGGCGCGGGCGACGAAACTTCGAATTGGACAGAGATGTCCGCGGTCCGAAGGGCAGAGAGTCCGTATTCATGGGTGTTGCTCAACGATTACAGGTTTCAAGTCGGCCATCTGCTTGACGTTGTTGACGCGCACAATGCGGTAGCCTGGCTTCGCGGTTGTGGTTGCAGAGTTGAGAATTGAGGGTTTGTCGAGGACGACTTCGGCGCGCAGCCCGTTACGGTCCAGCTTGAACGCGACGCAATCATCGGGATGGACACCAGCTTGGGTGGCCCACGCCTCGGCTTCGGCGGGGAACAGTTTTTTGAGCGGGCCGTAATCGCCCTGCTGTTTAAGCACCGCCAAACCTTCGGGAGAAATCTCGTCGTTTAGCGCCTTGGCCAGGAACTCGGACTGTTCGGGGGCGGTGTGGTCGCGGATCGCCGTGGGCATGACCAGCAGACCAGCGAGTTCGACCCGACTGCCGGAGTGAAGCGCCATCTCCAGCCGCGTCAAGGCAGCCAGCGACTCCCGCCGCGGCGCATCTTGCATCCGCCGCGAAAGGACGGCTACCAGCAACGCGATCACCAAGAGAGCGGTGAGAGATTGCTGTTTGGTTGACATGCGAGCAAAAGGGGAAGGTTTCGCGCTGCGGGAAGACTTGGCGGGACAACAATCATCGCTCAATTTGGGTAGCGATACCTGAAGCGCATGTACTGGCCTTCCGTTGCCGAAGTGCGTCGGCCATTCCGAGCACCTGCCCTTTGTCATAAGCCCGCACAATCTTCTGCTCAAGTATATTCCCAAGCTCAGAACACGTTTTCAGTTCCGCTGCTCTATTGATGAAGCCTGCATCTTAACGAGGGTTGGTTTCATTTCGCCAAATTCCGATTGGCGTGTGTGTTCAAGGCTGGAACGGATCGACGAATTCATAACGCCCCGATTCGAGTTCGAACCTTGCCGCTGGGCGAGGAGGTCGCCGTCGAGATTGGCAACAATGAGATGTACATTGCCATAATTGTCGTAATCAGCCCAAGCCGCTCCCCACACGCGCATCGAATCTCCGGTGAGCGTGGCTGACGCGGGCACCCGACGACTGAAATTCGTGCCGTAGAGGTTGTAATAAAGCGCGTTGTGAGTACTGCCGCTAAGGACGGCATTGTTCGAGGGCGATGATCAATTCTTTCGCAGCCTTCAACGATCGCCTCGCCTCTGCTGCTGACAGATTCTCAATGGCCTTGCCTCCCATCGCTCGCTTAATGCGTTGCACGATCGGATCGATCTTCCGGCATTTGATCCAACAGGCCTTATCAGGGAGCTTTTTCATCACTGTCTTGCGAATTTCCAATTGCCGACAGGCGTTATCAGGCGCTCGGGTTCGTTGGATTTCATCTCACCATGTATTGTCCACGGCATGCGCTTGAGCGTGCCGGATGAGCTTCGCGGCTTTGCCTTCCCGCAACAAGTCCAACGGTCGGCGGCGACCTAGCAGCCTGTCGGACTTAGCGCGAAGAGATTTCTGAAAATAGTTTGAACAAAAAAGGGGCGGTACGGTTCCAAAGGTCATGCCTGCACGTTTTGTGAATGTGGATCGCCAGACGCCGATGTTTCTGCCCTGTGATCTG
>JACZKP010000129.1 GCA_014860005.1 Verrucomicrobiota bacterium
GCGGTGCTTGTCGAACACGCCTTTGAGCAGCGTTTCCAGTTGCAACGAACCCGGCTGAACAAGCTCCTTGCCCGTGATGGTGCGCCACGTCATGAACCGCTCCCAATCCGACGTGACCGTGCCGAGCCGCGCTTCGTGGCCGTCGGAAATCACCAGCAGCGCGTTCGAGTGGAACAGCGACGGGATTTGCGCCTTGTAAGTCTGGCACTGGTCGAACGCCTTGCGGATGGTGGCCTGTTCATCCGCGATGTTTTTGAGTTCCAGCACCGCCAGCGGGAGGCCATTGATGAACACCACCACGTCCGCGCGCCGGTTGAAATGGCCTGCTACCATGCTTGGAAGTCCAAAACGGCAAAGCCCGCCTATATTGACGAACCCGGCTTCTGCAAATCCGTGAGGCTCGAAGAAATCTTCGTAACAAATCCTGGCACAACAGTCTGGCGGAGCACGGATGCCGACGTGCTTGACCAACGATACCTCTACTGTTTCATGCGCAGCGTTGCGTTCATGGACCAACTCTGGTCACAGGTCGGGAACAACTCCACGTTTGATTATGTGAGTCTGACGCAGCAGCGTGGACTTCGAATCGCATTCCCTCCGCTCACTGAACAAAGAGCCATCGCCTCAGTGTTGGGTGCGCTGGACGACAAGATGGAGTTGAACCGGCGGATGAGCGAGACCCTGGGTGCGCTGGCCCAGAGCCTGTTCAAATCCGGGTTCGTGGACGCCACCCAATCCGCCCTCCCCAAAGGCTGGCGCGAGGGCAGACTCGACGAGATGTTGGTTCTTCAACGTGGATTTGACCTCCCTTCAACGCAGCGAACGCAAGGACCATATCCAGTGCTTTGCGCCAGTGGACCAAACGGAACTCATGGCGAGTTTATGGTTAGAGGGCCGGGGGTCACTACTGGCAGAAGTGGTTCGCTCGGTCAGGTGTATTTCGTGCATGAAGACTTTTGGCCACACAACACGTCGCTTTGGGTCAAAGAGTTTAAACACTCAACTCCGCTTTTTGCTTTCCACCTGCTTCGCACATTGGACTTCGAAACATTCAACTCGGGTTCAGCCGTTCCAACTTTGAACAGAAATCACGTTCACAGTTTGCCGGTTAACATTCCACCAATGGAGTTGATTCAGAAGTTTGAGGCGACCGTGTCGCCAATGTATCAGCGTCTGAAATCTAACGACGACGAATCCCGCACCCTCGCCGCGCTGCGAGACGCGCTGCTGCCGAAGCTGCTGTCGGGCGAGTTGCGCGTGCCCGCCGCCGCCAAACTGGTGGAGGCCATCGCGTGATAATCAAAAGGAAATCAAGACCCGATCGGTCTATCCTACAAATGACCGCAAAGCAGGCACGCACGTTTCTGCTGAAGGAGGAAAGCTATTGCAATGTTGAACTGCCAACCTATTTCACTTTTGCACGCCTGCTATCTGCGGTGTCGAAAGAAGTTCTGGGGAAATCTCTTGCTGGGATGTCATCCAAGCCGCGTGATCATGAAGGCGTAAACTATTCGCTGCTTTCCAATAAAGATGGCCGCCATGCGTGGCGACCCTTCCAGTTAATTCATCCGGCACTGTATGTGTCGCTTGTTGAGCAAGTGACGACACCGGCGAACTGGCACATCATCCGCAAACGCTTCACCGAGTTTCAGAAGCACTCCAATTTCCTATGCTTGAGTATTCCGGTTGAATCGATGTCCGGACGGAAGGACAAGGCGGCCCAGATATTGAACTGGTGGCAGGGCATCGAACAAGGGTCGCTTGAGCTTGCGCTCGCCTACAATTATTCGTTTCACGCAGATGTGACGGATTGTTACTCGGCGATCTACACGCACTCCATCGCGTGGGCTATTCACACCAAGCCGATAGCAAAACAAAAGCGGAAAGACAAAATTATCGGCAACATCATCGATTGGCACATTCAGGACATGCGGCACGGTCAAACGAACGGAATACCGCAAGGCTCTGTTCTGATGGACTTCATCTCTGAATTGGTGCTCGGCTATGCTGACCTTGAAATGATTGATCGGCTGACAAAAGCCGGTATTACCGAGTATCGGATTTTACGTTACAGAGATGACTACCGCATTTTCGTGCAGAGTCCAAACGTTGGCGAACAGATTCTAAAATGTCTGACCGAAGTTCTCATCGGCCTTGGCATGAAACTGAATTCCGGAAAGACGACAGGCTCACAACAGGTCGTTGCAAGCGCTCTAAAAGCCGATAAGCGGGAGTGGTTGCGAGGACGGCAGGGTGATCAGAATTTGCAAAAGCACTTGCTGATTATTCATAGCCACGGAATTGACTATCCGAATGCCGGAAGCCTTACCCTCGCGCTGACGCGGTTTCACGAGCGGCTCAGCAAATACAAAAAGGTTCAGAACCCAGTCGTGCTCATAAGCATCGCGGTTGACATTGCCTACACCAGTCCGCGTGTATTTCCTGTTTGCGCAGCGATTATCAGTTTCCTCCTGCCTCAACTGAAGGAGAAGAAAGAGCGCATTGAGGTCATCAAGAAAACCTATCACAAGCTCTCGCAACTGCCGAACACTGGACATATGGAGATATGGCTGCAACGAATCAGCCACCCGTATGAACCGAAACTGGCCTATCAAGAGAGTCTTTGCCAGGTTGTGAAACGCAAGCCAGCGGCTGTTTGGAATAATGATTGGATCGCATCCGCAAAGCTTAAAGCTGCTCTCGATCCATTCAAGATTATCAATAGGACAAAGCTGAAATCTTTGAAGCCCGTCATCAAACCGAAGGAAATCGCTCTGTTCAAGTTTATCGCAGAGTTCGAAAGCTAATGTCTATCACTGAATCCATCGTCGAACAGGCAGCGCTGCGAGACGCGCTGCTGCCGAAGCTGCTGTCGGGCGAGTTGCGCGTGCCCGCTGCTGGCAAACTGGTTGAGGCCACCGTATGAGCAAATTCTTCGTTTACAAACTCACAGTGGACAATGGCGGTGCGCCTTACGTGACGGAGGATTTGTTAACACTGGCGATTTGCAAACCCAGCGTTCGCGCGGCAGCCGATCTCGGCGATTGGATTTTCGGATTCGGTGACAACCAACGCATTGGAAATCGCCTTATCTACATTGCAAAAGTAACGGGCAAGCTGGTGAACGCTGCTTACTACGGTGCGAGCGCATTCTGGTCACGGCCAGATTGCATCTACCGCTGGACGAAGGCTGGCGCACTTAAGCCAAAGGCAAACCCGCGTTATCACGGTTCGCCGGAAGACGCGCGCAAGGATGTCGGCCGCCATCCCGACTATCGGCGGGCAAATGTTTTGTTGAGCACAAATTTCCGCTATTTCGGAGGCGCTGACTGCAATCTTCTTTCAGACGAGGTTCAGGCTTACGTCCACAGCATTACTCTCGGCCACCGTAGCGATAAAAGCCTGGGGCAGTTCAAGCGAGCATTGAAAGAACTTCAGGTCAAAGTCTGGCGGCGTTACTCAGACAGATCAAAGATTGGAGAACCGACCCATCCCGAGAGCCGTGCAAAGTGTTATGGAGGGAAACATGGAGTTTGTTAAATCCCGCACCCTCGACGCGCTGCTGCCGAAGCTGCTGTCGGGCGAGTTGCGTGAGCCACTTTCTAAATCTGACAAATTATGAACATAGCAAACGTCCAAATTACCCGGGTTATCGCACACGAAGTCGTTCGCGCTTCTCAAATCGGTGAGCGACCGCCAGTTTTGAGCGATGGGGTTGGTGCTTTGGATGATCACGCTAAAGATTTGGTCGCAACGCGTCTCGTTTCAACCGTTGCGTCAGGAAGCCATTGCGTTGACGTCACGGTTGATGATGCAACGCTCGGCAGTCCGAGACTTTTTTGGTGTCCTCAGCAGTCAGTTCCCGATGCACACGGTCTGTCAGCACACCCATTTTCCGCGCATCAATGAAAAGTGTTTCACCGCGACGGTCGCGGCGTTTGTGATTCTTTTTGTCGCGGGCCAGAAACCAGAGGCAGACGGGAATTTGCGTGGTGAAAAACAACTGGCCGGGCAGCGCCACCATGCAATCCACGAGGTCGGCTTCAATCAAGGCTTTGCGAATCTCGCCTTCGTTCGAGGTCTGCGTGGACATTGAACCGTTCGCCAGAACGAATCCCGCCACGCCCACGGGCGAGAGGTGATGGATGAAATGTTGAATCCAGGCGTAGTTGGCGTTGTTCACCGGCGGCATCCCGAATTTCCAGCGCACGTCCTGCCGCAGGTTTTCGCCGCCCCAATCGCTCATGTTG
>JACZKP010000130.1 GCA_014860005.1 Verrucomicrobiota bacterium
GCGGTGCTTGTCGAACACGCCTTTGAGCAGCGTTTCCAGTTGCAACGAACCCGGCTGAACAAGCTCCTTGCCCGTGATGGTGCGCCACGTCATGAACCGCTCCCAATCCGACGTGACCGTGCCGAGCCGCGCTTCGTGGCCATCGGAAATCACCAGCAGCGCATTCGAGTTAAATAGCGACGGGATTTGCGCCTTGTAAGTTTGAAGCTGATTGAACGCGCCGCGGATCGTGGCGTTCGAGTCCGCAATGTTTTTGAGTTCCAACACCGCCAGCGGGATGCCGTTGATGAACACCACCACATCTGCGCGCCGGTTGAAATGCCCTTCCTCCACCGTAAACTGATTGACGGCGAGAAATTCGTTGGCCTCTGGATTTGCGAAATCAATAAGCCAGACCTTGTCATGGACGATCTCGCCTGCCTTGTTGCGAAACTCCACATCCACGCCTTCCACCAGCAGCCGATGAAACGCGCGGTTGTTTTCGATGAGCGTCGGATGGCTGATGAGCCGGATTTTCCGCAACGCCTCCTGCAAACCTTCAGCCGGAATCTTGGGATTCAAATCCTTCAGCTTGGTTTGCAGCCGGTCGAAAAGGAAAACTTGCTTGTAATCCGAACGCTCCGCCGCCGGTTCGCCTGGCGCAATCGCCAGCCCGGACAAGACTTCGTAGTCCAGCCCACGAAGCCAGTCGAGCGAACATTCTTCAACGACCGACTCGGTAATGCCATCACTCATGTGGTTTGGTTACTCGCTGACAAACTTGAAGTTTCACGTTCCGACCCGGCCCGGTAGCGCTCAACGAGACGCTGATACAATTCGTCTAGTTTTTTCGCCGGCTCGTCGCTGAAGCCGCCACCTTGTTCGGACCATTGTAACGAGCTGTCGTCGGGCGGAAGAATTTGTTTCACCATCTCAGATAGTGAGGTCACGGGCGGGACGGTTTCGCCGTTTTGTATCTGTGCGCTCATTTCTGCAAACGCGTTTGCTATGTGACGCGTCAGCGCGCTGAAATACAGATGATCAATTTTCAGAAACATCGCATCCAGCCGTCGGTGCGACGTGGTGAAACGCGCTTTGAGAAAGCGTTGCTTAGGTGCGTAAAGCACGACGCCTATGTTGGCAAACTCCCCCGTCACCACGTCATGGACGTAACGGAGTGTGATGGTGCTGTAGGAGATTTTCATTTCTCAGAACGTCAGTTTCAGTTCCCGGATCATCTGGAGGAAGTTTATACAGCGAATCGTCTTCACCTGACAGACATCAGGAATGCGAGGTCTATCGAGATTGCCACTGATTATCTCTCCTGTCACGACTACGGCGTTCCGCTCCATCGCCGTCGCGATTACGAACGGGTCGGCCTTGGAACGACCGCGTAGCGTGTCCACCAGACGCGGATATTCAGCAAGCAATGTCGCAGCTCGTATCTGAATCGCTTCGTCCAACGGAACAAGCATCTGCTTTCGAGCTTTGACCCAATCGTGGAGATCATCGGATTTACGTTCCAACTCGAAATAGACCTCTTCGCTCGAAATGATTTCACCGGCGGTTACCAGTGCGTCAATCTTTGCCCACAGTGTGGGAAACACATCCGGTGGATAATGGCGTTGCCAACCATCTAGCCAGCCGCTGGTATCCACGCAATATGGCATAGCTTACGCGATTGCCTCCATGCCTGGTCCGGGAAGAAGTTGATTGGCGATTTTCTGTAGATGCTTCAATTGCACCCCGAGGTAATCCACCACGTCCGCGCTGCTCACCGCATGCCGCTGGTATCCTTCCAGCACGAGAGACGTAAACGGGCGACCGATGGACGAAACAACTTTCACCTCGATAGGCGGGCCACCGCCACCTTGCGGTGGCGAATACCAGGATTGTTTCTGCCAGCCACGTCGCTTTTGCCGATACACCGAAGCCGAAACACGATGCAATGCAACCAAGCGGCGCAAAATTGCCTCGGGGCTGACTTTGATTTTATTCGCCAAGCGTTTCAGGCCGGCGTCATCGCCCATCATCGCGGCGGGATGGCTGGTCGCTTCCGCTAGAAACTCTTTTCTCGGCATGAGCACGGCAGCGGCGAAGCGATTGCCCGTCCGCTCCAACAATTGGTCCTCCGGCAACTTCTTCCCCTCCAGCTTGCTCGTTTGGTGTCCTCCATTACTGAGCAGGATGTGAATGAACTCATGCAGCAAAGTGAAGATGCGTCCATGCGGTGCGTCGGCATTATTCAAAACGATTACGGGCAGCGGCCCATCGGGAATGCTGATCCCCCGCATTTCCGCCACGTTGATTTTCCCGGTTTGGAACACCAACACCCCTTGTCGCTCAATCGCACTCCGCCATGCGTCCAAGGCTGCGTAAGGCCCGTTCCATGAAACTTGCTTGGCCCAGGATATTCCCAGCAGCTCACGGACGCGCTGCCCAACGACTTCCTCGTTCTCACCCGGATGAACCACCGCCGTCATCGGGGGAATGTCCTCCTGCAACCGTTGGTATAAATCGCGGGCGATCTCACGGCGAAACAGGGCTGTGCGCAGAGCCAGCCGGAGTTCGGGCGTTTCTGTCTGCGGCAGCAGTCCGGGAAGCCTGCGGAATTCCCGTTGCGCGTCAAAATCTTGCGGAGGTTCGGGCAGAAAGAACACCGCCAGCGGCCTTTTGTAGATTTCTCCCAGCTTCCGAAGCTGGGGAATCGTTGGCTGGCTCTCGCCGGTTTCCCATGCGCGCAACACTTCTGGCCCGACATCGGCCTTGGCCGCCGCAACTTCAATGGCAAAGCCAGCGCGCTCCCTCGCCCATACGAGGAGGGTTGGCTTCACCAGCGCTGTGATGCTTCGCGGCATAAATGAATTTAAGCTGTTATTGCCATTTTACGCAATTCCGTTGGTTGGCACGCGCAACTCGCCCGACAGCAGCTTCGGCAGCAGCGCGTCGCGCAGCGCGGCGAGGGTGCGGGAATTAACAAACTCCATGTTTCCCTCCATAACACTTTGCACGGCTCTTGGGATGGGTCGGTTCTCCAATCTTTGATCTGTCTGAGTAACGCCGCCAGACTTTGACCTGAAGTTCTTTCAATGCTCGCTTGAACTGCCCCAGGCTTTTATCGCTACGGTGGGCCAGCGCCTCCAGCGTCTCGTTCATCCGCCGGTTCAACTCAATCTTGTCGTCCA
Source organism: Verrucomicrobiota bacterium (assembly GCA_014860005.1). The sequence continues at coordinate 3,165 of JACZKP010000130.1, forward strand.
GCGCACCCAACACCGCAGTAATCGCGCGCTGTTCGGTTGGAGGTGGCACACTGGTCCGCACTGCCTTAAGTCCGCTTTGCGTCATCAGCGGTTGTGCGCTGCCGATGGCTGTTCGCTCAAGTTCGAGCGAACCGAGAAGATAGAACAGATAGCGAACATCGTTTTCCTCCTTCGGCAATACAACGATGGCATTATCCGTTACCCACGACGCTTCTGAAACGTAGTGAACACAACCGCAATATGCGCCGACACGGCCAACCACAACAACTGGATGAAAATTTAAAACATCGTCTGAGCGCGCAATTTGGCCGTTCGATCCGAAAACCGGATGCTTGCCCTTTGCTGTATATTTTTCCGGCGAGATGGCTTTCCCGTTTCGGAAATCAGCAACATCCGCTAGCAAAACTTCCCGCCACTGGCTCACTTCCGGCCTCCCTTTCTGCCAAGCCGGGTGCGGCGGGTGGTGGCCGCCGCCCCACGCGCGCCCGCCAGCGACCCAAGGGACTCAAGCGACAGAAAGGGGCGCTTCGTTTTGGTCGTTATAGTCCTTGAAGTCATTTCCAACCCCCTTGCTTGGCGCGGGCCTCCAGCCGGGCGCGGGTCATGCGCTCGCGCAGGCCGCCTTCTTTCAGGAAATCCTGTTCCAGGCGGCGGAGTTGCTGGTCGAGCAGGTAGTTGGTCACCTTGATCAAACCCACAATCACATTGGCGCAGATGGCGGGGTCGGGATGCTCGATGCCTTTCTTGAAGGTGTCGTAATTCGCGCCGGGCGTGCGGTTGAGCCGGCGCAGGCGCTGGGCGTAACGGTGGTCGGGCGTCCATTCTTCGATTTTGCGGGCGCGCATGAAATCGCGGTAATCTTCCAGCAATTCCTCCTGGCTGGCGCGGGCCACGTTGGTGAGCTTGAGTTCGGTTTCCTTGGACGTGCCGCTGGCCTGGCTGCCTTCGAGGATGTTTTGTTTGCCGCTGCGAGCCGCCTGCACCATCTGGTCGTGGGTGCGGGACTTAATGCTTATGAACCGGTCGCAGAAGTGAACCGTGGCTTGGTAAACCACCAAGGCTTTGTGGTAAGAGAGAAGTTGTTGGTAGCCGCCGTGGGGCGGGATGAAGCCATCAGCATCGGCTGGAGGAAGGGACGGAAGGGACTTCAAGGACGGTGAGGGACTGGGGCGTCCCTTGTCTGTCGCTTTAGTCCCTTTTGTCCTTGGCTCAGGCATGGCTCAGGGTTTTTAGGTTTTGGCGAATGGCTTTCTCCAGCTTCGCGGATTCCGCAAACTGCGTTTCCAAAGTCTCGGTAAGGCGTTTCATCTTTTGCGCGAAGGGCTCGCCGTCGTCTTCTACGTCTGCCGCTCCCACGTAGCGGCCGGGCGTGAGCACGTAACCGTGCGTCTGGACTTCTTCGAGCTTCACGGATTTGCAGAAGCCGGGTTCGTCGGCAAAGGACGGCAGGGACAGAAGCGACTTGCCACCACGCCACGAATGATACACGCGAGCTATTTTCTGGATGTCCTCATCAGCAAGCTCCCGGTGGATACGGTCAACCATTCGCCCCATCTTGCGCGCATCCACAAACAACGTTTCCCCCACGCGATTTCGTCGCTTCTTGTCCTTTTTGTCTCTTGCCAGAAACCAGAGGCAGACGGGAATTTGCGTGGTGAAAAACAACTGGCCAGGCAGCGCTACCATGCAATCCACGAGGTCGGCTTCAATCAACGCTTTGCGAATCTCGCCTTCGTTCGAGGTCTGCGTGGACATTGAACCGTTGGCCATGACGAATCCCGCCACGCCCACGGGCGAGAGGTGATGGATGAAATGTTGAATCCAGGCGTAGTTGGCGTTGTTCACCGGCGGCATCCCGAATTTCCAGCGCACGTCCTGCCGCAGGTTTTCGCCGCCCCAATCGCTCATGTTG
>JACZKP010000131.1 GCA_014860005.1 Verrucomicrobiota bacterium
CTGTCCCTTGGTCGAGGGCTTTCGTCGGCCTTCGCTTCGCTCAGGCCTCCTCAAGCCCTCGACCAAGGGACACATAACACAGCCCCATCGCTTGTCTCCTTTTGAACTCGCAGCCGTCTCCTTTTGTTTCCGCCCCGACAGGAAATTACAGCGCAAATGTGGAGGCAAATTGCCTGGATAAACAATGTCGTGAAATTGCCCTTGCATGGAACTGAAGTTAACAACAGCCTTTCAAAGTTCTATGAGCCTAGGCCGGCAGTTCATCTCTTGCTATCTGGCACTCTGCTTCGCATTTGCGGGTGCGGTTGGCTTGAGCCCTGTCTTGCATCACTTGATAGAGCACGGCGGAAAGGGGACCGCGCACACGCATGTCGGCTTCACGCCACCAGCAGCCAACGCCGGTCACCACCATCACCACGCACATTCCCACCGCCACAGCCCTAATCCGGATGAAACCCATGCGGCGAACTGGTTCACTCACAGCCACAAGCCATTTGAGTTCCCAAAGATTTCACTCAGCCGTCTAGGGCAGGCCCTAATGCATCTCCTGGAGCGCAATCCGCCACTAAACTCCGGTTCGTCACCCACGGATGACGATCCTGACCATGAACATCACAGTCTCCCCCAATTGTTGGCCAGCGGCCTGATTGACCAGCACCTTGACTCTCCGCTGGTTCAGGTTGCCGAACTTGCTCCAACTTTCCTCAATGTCCCATGCCTCGGGGTGCCCGCAGTTCGCGATTGGGACGCGCAATCCGCCAGCCGGGCTCCGCCCTTCGCACGGAGTTGACTGGCTCTCGATGTCGCCGAGTTCTGTCGGCGGAGCAAATCAAGCATCCGCGTCCGGCAGTCCGGTGGATTTCATGAATTGGGCTGGTCGGCTCACTCCTCGCCTCAAAACTGTCTCCTAAGACGCAATCCGTGGTGTCTCTCTCTGGTTTTCGCCGCAGCGCGAAAACCTGGAATCACAGAACCCTCCGGAATCTCGTGAAGACAGCGGCAAGAAACTGTTGTTTCAGAACCAGAACACGATTGCATGAATGAAACCGGCTGCCCATTCCAGCTTTGCATCATTGCACGGAAACCCTCCGCGCAATGATCGTCGCGCCTGGCTGGCGTTTACGCTCATTGAATTGCTGGTGGTGATTGCGATCATCGCGATCTTGGCGGCACTGTTGCTGCCCGCGTTGGCAAGGTCCAGGGAACAAGGCAAGCGTGCCGGGTGTCTGAACAACCTTCGCCAAATTGGCCTGGCGGTTCAGATGTATGCGGACGACACCAAGTCCTTTCCGCCCGCCTGGATTGATTCCACGACGCGCTGGATGGATTTAATCAAACCGTTCATCGCCAAGAAATCACGCGTGTACCTCTGTCCGTCTGACCTCAAGCAAGTGACCGTAACCTGGGATCCTGAAATCTTTCTCAGTTATGGCATCAACTCGTTTCGCTTCGCCGGCCAGGACACGTGCTTCTGGTATGGGGTGAAACCAGGCGCCGTGGCCCGTCCCTCCGGCACGATCAGTTACGCCGATTGCACGCCGGGAAAATACTACTGTGGCGGCGGCGGCATGTTCACCAATCCCGTCGTGGACGTGGATTACCGCCACCTCAAGAAAGGCTTCGTGGCGCTCTATTGCGACGGTCACGTCGAAACCAAAACTCAAACTCAACAAAGCGATTGGGACGCTTCCAAATAGTTCTCAGGAAGCGACACCCGCACCATCAACAACCAAACAAACAATTCAGCAGATATGAAACCGATAGTCGTCAAGCGACAGAAGCCGAAATTGTCGAAACATCCAGCATCGCATCAAGCCAGCTTTCAACCGGCCATCGGGCTGGCAGTGGCATTTCTTGCGGGAATCGCCCTCCCCACCTCAACCGCTCATGCCGGCTACGCAGCGCCAGGACAGGGCCTGCAAACCGTAACGAGCGGCACTGTGCCCAATGGCGCATTATTCATGGAAACGCGCGCGACGTGGATCAACACTCCCACTCCGCCCAAACCTTATGTCGTGGACGTGGGATTCACGCTGCCGGCATGCGACTCAGTGGCTGTGAGCCGGCTGGTGATGACGATCTGGGGCGGCACCGCCAATTACATCTGCAACCTCAACGTGCAGATCAACGGAGTAAACGTTCCGGGCGCCGCTCCACTCACGTTCGGTACCACGACCGACACGAACGCCGTCTTTAGTGCCACCGCGCCCAGTGTCTATGGCAGTGGTGCTGGCGTCTGGCTCGTCGGCCTGCCGGTGCCGACCGGGATGCTCTACACGGATGGCCGCTCCAATCACGTGCAACTCATCGTCACCACGCCGGACACTTTTGATGGTCGCATTAATCACGTGACCCTTCTGGCAGTCTATCAATCGGCGGCACTGAACCACACCTTCGAGTATCTGTTGGCCGAAGGCAGTGGCGACATCTATCGTGCGCCATCGGCGGTCCAGGTGGACGCGCGGACCGTTCATCTCGGCCCGGTGAATCCAACTGACGCCACCACAGCCCGACTGCGTGCGCTCTACACCTACGGTGACATCAACCAGAATGACCGCCTTTATTTCAACGGCATGCAACTCGGTGGCGACGACGTGGCCAATCACGACAGCAGCGTGACCGGCTTGGGATTCGCACCGGACGTGGTGAACTTTGACGTGCTGCCTCATCTTGCCGCCAGTAACGCCGTGACGTTCTCCGTCTCGGTGGCGGATGTTCCCGACACCCGCGAGACGAGTCTTCGGCCTCAACTGGCAGTTCTGGAAGTGACGCGCCCACCGTTGCCGAAACTAGCCATTGCGCTGAACGTCGTCGTCTCCTGGCCCGCCACGGCCGACACTTATCAACTGGAGTTCCGTCCGACTGCGGACTCGGGCGATTGGACTTCCGTGACCAACGCGTCGGTGATAATCAACGGCCAGAACACCGTCATTCTGCCGCGCACCAGCCCGCAGGAATTCTATCAACTGAAAAAAACCAACTGAGGCAACGCTGCGCCCTTTCGCGCGCGTGTATAACTGCGCGAAAGCGGCCCTGAGCTATTTTCAACCGAACTTGAACAAGATGACAACCTTGCCTGCGGAATCACAACTCCATGAGCGCCATTGACCAACTCAGAGAACTGTTCCATCACATCGCCGCCTTGCTGGTCTGGCCGGTGCTGCTTGGGCTGATTGGCCTCATGGCCGCGATGCTGATATCCATCGGCGCCTTCGCCCGCGAAGCGTGGGATCGCCGCGCCGGTCGTCGCCGCGCGTTTGAACGAGCGCGAGCGGTGCTTGACCAGATTGCCACCACGCAACCCGGTGAGAGCCTTGATCTGCGCTTGGAACAACACCTGCAAGACACCGAGCGTCTGCGTTGGCGGGCGCTGGGGCGATTGCGATTGGCGGTGCGCGTGGGACCTTCGCTCGGCCTGATGGGCACGCTCATCCCGATGGCCAATGCATTGCAGGGTCTCGCTGACGGGAATCTGCCGGCGCTGGCCAGCAACATGGTCACCGCGTTTGCGGCAACCGTCATCGGCTTGAGCATCAGTGTCACCGCCTACCTGATTGCCGCTGCCCGTGAGAGTTGGGTGCGTGCCGACACGCAGGCGTTGAATTTCCACGCCGAGCACCTTTTGCGAAAGGCCACCTCCAAGGAGTAAACTATGCGCTTTGTAAACCGCCAACGCATTGCCGCGCACGGCGCTGCCCCCGGTTACGATGAAGATCCGCTCGCCGGGATCGCCAACCTGTTCGACATCAGCGTCGCGTTCATCGTTGCGCTGTTGATTGCGCTCTTCGCGCTGTTTTCCTCCGGCGCGTTGCTCGACAAGAACTCGAACGTTACCCTTGTCAAACAGACCGAGTCCGGCGAGATGGAAATCATCACGAAGGAGGGCGCGCAGATCAAGGTGCAGAAGGTCACTGACAAAACGCTCTCCGGCCAGGGCACACGCCTTGGCACAGCGTATCGCCTTGCCAATGGCCAGGTCGTGTACGTGCCTGACGATGAGTCCAAACCGTAAAACGTCCGCGTTGCCGGGCGCGCATTGCGTGAAGCATCTGCTCAAACTTGTCGCTCTCGCCACGTTGCTGCCGGCCCTCATCACGGGAGCAGCACCCGTGAAGGTGTCGCTGCTCACCGGTGATGCTCATTCGGCGGCAGCCCTCGGTGCGATCACCGAACTGCGGCGCGATCCCGCACTGCGCGAGGTGACCGTGCGCGCCTTTTCGCGTCTGGGAGTGACTGACCTGGATCGGCGATTTGTGCGCGAAAGCGACATCATCATTGGCTACCCGCGCGATGCCTCGCTGCTGCGTTCGTTGGATGAGGAGATTCGCGCGGCAGCCCGGCGCGGCAGTCTGGTGGCAAGCGTTGGGAATGTATTGGAATCCGAATTCTCGGAGTTGGGTTTCAATCGCGATGCCGCCTTAGCCGCATATTTCGAAGGCGGCGGGCAAGCCAACCTGATGCAAATGCTTCGCGCCGCGCTTGCCCGTCAACATCGGCCCCAACTGAAATTCTCTCCGCCGACAACCATGCCGGAAATCGGCTTCTTCGACGTGGCCAGCGGACGCGCGTCTGAAAGCTTCGAAGATTACGCCTCAACCTACCAGAACCGGCATCCAGAGCATCGGGATCGCGCCTGGATTGGAGTTTACTTTTCGCGTGACACAGCCACCTCCGGCCAGACGGAGCTGCTTTCCGCCATCGGTGCCGCGTTGGAACGGCGCGGCTTCAACGCCCTGTTTGCTTATGGCTATCCACCGGACGTGGCCGTGCCGAAATTGTTCATGGACCCTGACGGTCAGCGTCGAGTCGAAGCCATCGCCGCCATCACGATGAAGATTGGCAACGTTCCGGACAAGCTGGTGCCGCTGCTCTCGCAACTCGATGTACCGGTGTTCAACGCCATCGCGCTCAACAGCCAGAGCCGCGCCGAATGGGAAGCCTCGGCGAGCGGATTGGATATTATTGAGCGTTCGTGGCAGGTCGGCAGCGCGGAACTCGGCGGCGCCATTGCCCCGACGATTGTGGCCTCGAAAGAAAAGTTGGTTGATGTGGCCACGGGACTTGCCTACGTGTCCATCATGCCCATGCCCGAGCGCGTCGAACGGTTGGCGGAACGAGTGCAGGCCAGCGTGCGGCTGCGACACGAATCGCCAGCCCAAAAGCGGGTTGCCATCATCTACTACAACTACCCGCCCGGCAAAGGGAACATCGGCGCCTCCTACTTGAACGTGTTGCCCAATTCCCTGGCGCAAATCCTCAGCCGGTTGCGCGACGATGGTTACAACGCTGACGGCGCGCCGCAGACGGAGGATGAATTATCCACCGCGATTCGCACCTATGCGAGCAATCCTGAACTCACACCCGGAGTCAACGCTGCCATTGATGAACTCGCGCGCTCGGGCCGGGTGCCCTTGCTGCCCCTGGCGGAATACCGGGCGTGGTTTGAACAATTGCCGCCGGGGTTTCGCCGGCAGATTCTCGACAAGTGGGGCGAACCGGAAGAGAGCGACGTCATGATCTGGCGCGACGCGGAGGGCCGCGCATTTGTGGTTTTTCCCGCGTTGCGCTGGGGCAACCTGCTTTTTGCACCGCAACCCACCCGCGGTTGGGAGCAAGACCTCGACGACGATGCGCATCATCACGGGCACAGCCATGATTCTCCGGAACGGAAGCGCACCATGACCGTCTGTCGTTATCACGACGTGACGCTGCCGCCGCATCATCAATACCTCGCTTTCTATCTCTGGCTGCAAAAGAGCTTCGACGCCCACGCCATGATTCACGTCGGCACGCACGCCTCGCACGAATGGCTGCCCGGCAAGGAAGTCGGATTCACCGCGGCGGACACGGGGGAAATCCTCGTGGGCGCCGTGCCCCAGTTTTATCCGTTTATCATGGACGATGTTGGTGAAGGCTTGCAGGCCAAGCGCCGCGCCATGGCCGCCATGATCAGTCACCTGACCCCGCCGTTGGATCGCGCCAGCCTCAATCCCGAACTCCGCGAAATCATGAGCATCATCAGCGATTACCAACTGGCGCGGGACAAAGGCTCTCTCGCCAGGGATGACCTGCGGCGCAACCTCGCGGCAAAGTGCGAGAAGATTGGTCTGTTCAAAGACCTGGCCATTTCACTGTCTCCGGATGGCCTGCTGACCGACGAGCAGGTGGAGGAGATTGAACATCATGCGAAGGAGATCGGCGAAAAGCTCACGCCCTTTGGCATGCATACATTCGGTGTCGCTCCGACCGAACCGCTTCGTGCGGCCACGGCTGAAGCCATTCTCTCGCTCGAACCAGATCTCTCCGCCGATGAACACGCGCGCCGCAAGACGGACCTCATGTCGCGCATCGAAGCCTCCGCGCGCGCGGAACTGGATGCGCTCGCCGCCGGCCTCGCCGGCCGCTACATCGCCGCTGGCCCCGGCAGCGATCCGGTGCGCAATCCCGACGCGCTGCCCACCGGGAGAAATTTTTACGGCTTTGATCCTTCCCGCATGCCCACGCCGGCCATTTATGCCGCCGGCGTGCGGCTTGCATCTGATTTCATTGAATCCTACCGCAAGCGGCACAGTGGAAATCCTCCGAACCGGCTGGTCTTCAATCTATGGGGAACTGAAACCAGCCGGCACGAAGGCGTCATGGAGGCACAGATTCTCGCGCTCATGGGCGTGCGTCCAAGCTGGGACGCACGCGGTCGGGTGCAGGGCGTGGAGTTGATCACGCGCTCCGAGTTGGGCCGTCCGCGCGTGGACGTGACAATCGTTCCCTCGGGGCTTTATCGCGACTTGTTTGCCGGCCTGATGTTGCTGCTGGACGAGGCGGTGAACGTGGTAAAAACCGACCGCAGCGCCGACAATCCGCTGCGGCAAAACATCGCCACCACGCGGGCGGCCCTGGAGGCGCGCGGCGTTGCGCCAGCGGAAGCCGAACAGTTGGCCTCGGTGCGCTTGTTCAGCGTGCCGTCCGGGGCCTACGGCACCGGTCTGGACCACGTGATTCAACAGGCCGACGGTTGGACCAACGATTTGCAGGTGGCGGAGGTCTTTTTCAACCGCATGAGCCATCTCTTCGGACAAGGGTTCTGGGGCGCCCGACCCAGCCGGGACGGCCAGGACCCTGGACTGGCCCAGCAAGTTCTGCGGCTTGCCTTCAAAAACACTAAAGGCGTGATTCACAGCCGCTCCTCCAACCTGTATGGAGCGATAGACAGCGATGATTTCTACCAATACCTGGGCGGCACAGCGCTCGCCGTGCGCCACGCCAACGACAAAGCGGCGGAAGTGTTCATCACCGATCTGAGCAACCCAAGGGCTGGCGAAACGCTAACCCTTGAGCGGTTCATGGGCCGCGAACTGCGCGCGCGTTATCTCAACCCAAAGTGGATCGAAGCCATGCTGAAGGAGGGTTACGCCGGCGCGCGGGTCTTTCAACAGGTCACGGACCATCTCTGGGGTTGGCAAGTCACCGTGCCCGAAGCGGTGGACGCCTCCAAGTGGCAGGAAATGTACGAAACCTACGTGCAGGACCGTTACCAGCTCAACATCCGCGAGAAGCTTCGCGCCGCCGAAAACCTCGAGGCCTACAAGGCCATCATTGACCGCCTGTTGACCGTCATCGAAAAGAGCTACTGGAACGCCGCGCCGGAAACGGTTGCCCGCTTGCGCGAAACTCAGTCCGATCTTGCGCCCGCCGTGGTTGCGGAACACCAGTCCATCGCGCAACGCGCCGATGCGTACCTCGGCCCGGCGCCAAGCCTGACTCCGCCGGCTGTGCCCACGCCTGCCCAGGCGACCCGGACAATACCACCGTCCGGTCTTCAGGAAGTGCGCGGTCGGGTTCTGGAAGAGCAGGTCAGCAAGGACTCACATTCAATCGTGGCGGCTGTGGTTTGGTCGCCGCGCCTGGTTGTGATGGGTATTATCGCGTTGATCCTGATTGTTGCAGGCTGGTGGCGGCAGGGGCGCGACGAGTTCAATGTGTGAACTGAGAATTATCGCCGGATGAGGTGTGACCTGAGCGTCTCTGTGAGGATGCCAAGGGGCGGATGCAGTGTGTTCAGACCAGGCCACTTCAGGATCACTCTTTGAAATTGCGCATTCACACAGCGAGCACGCTGCGCAGGAATTTGCAGTTGGCCTGGTAACTTGGAAGCATCTGTCCGCCCGGCGGTACGGCGCCCTCAATCTGCACCCAGCCGCGATAGCCAATGTCGTCCAACGCAGCACGAACCTTCTTAAAGTCCACCTGACCCTGCCCCAGCAGCGCCCCGTTCTCCTTCGCGTGAAATTCGCAGATGCTTTTGCCCAACTGGCGAATCTCCGCGTAGATGTCGTAGCCCATCTTGTGCGAGTTCGCCACGTCGTAATACACCTGCACCGCCGGCGATCCAACGCGGTCCATGATGGCCAGATGTTCGTCCGCACTTAGCCAGCTTTCGAGGCCCAGAATCACATTCTCTTTTTCAGCTCTGGGCGCAACGGCCTTGAGCCGCTTAACGACTTCGTCCGTGCCTGCGGGATCGTTCTTCAAATCGCCTTTGCCGAAGAACGCCAGCAACACAACCCGGACGCCCATTGCTTTGCAGACATCAATTGAATCACTCACCCACTCGATGGTGCGCGGGTCGCTCTTGTAAGGAATGTTGTTCATCTCGCCGATGGCGAGGGAGGCGACCGCCAGGCCGTGTTGTTTCGCCGTGACGCGGTAACGCTCCTGAACTTCCTGCTGACGCAGGTGCATGTCGTTGGCCGCCGTGCCCAGGCTCACTTGCACGCCATCCAGACCAATTTCTTTAGCCACTTCAAACGCCGCTGGATCGGCCAGTTTGCCAATGGACCAATCGCAGGCGCCAATTTTGAAGCCGCGCTGTTCCGCGCCGGCCAGCAGCGGTGCGAAAGGTGAGGCAAACGCGATCGCGGCGCCGGCTTGAACTGTCCTCGCCAACATGGTGCGGCGGGAAATGCGGTTGGCCGGCGCGGGGACCGCGACGGGCTGGGTCGCTTCGGGTTGGCTGGTGGTCGTCTTCATGGTTTTTGTCAGGCCGACGCTAATCCTCCTGCTGCCATTCAGCAATCATTTCGGTGGAGAATGTGCGCCACCCGGCTGGCGGCGGCGCATGTGACCGATCTGCCGGCGAAAGGTTCACGGGTTCACGGGGAGACATTTTTTCCGCTTTGACGCTGTCGGGCGAAGCAGCTACAAGCTTGGCAGGAATTGGCGATGAAGCGGTTTCGGCGGTGCCGGAGAGCTTGTCGCGGAGATAATCAGTGGTACATTTCAAGGGCAATGAGCGCGAGCGACAAACCGTTGCGCATGGTCACCTGTGGGTGGTGCGATACCAAGGTCTTCATTCCCGGCGATCTTCCGCCGCTGGGCACGGTTCCCTGCAAGAAGTGCGGGCATCCGGTCATGATGCCCATGATGCTGCGACAGTTTGAACTGCGCAGCGTCATTGCCTCGGGCGGCAACGGCACGGTCTATCGCGCCTTCGACAACGTTCTGGAACGCATGGTGGCGGTCAAATTGGTGAAGAAGGAGTTGGTCAATGATCCCGTGGCGATGGAGAGTTTTTACCGTGAAGCCCGGGCCTGTGCGCGGCTCAATCACACCAACATCATCCACATCTACACGTTTGATGAATACGAAGGGCAAGTGTATCTGGTCATGGAACTGGCCGACCATGGCAGCCTCGACGCGCGGATAGACAAGCAGCAGCGCGTTCAGGAGCTTCACGTCCTGGATATCGGTGTCAGCATCGCCTCCGCGCTGGATCTGGCGCTCAAACACAACCTGCTGCACCGCGACATCAAGCCCGGCAACATTCTCTTCGACAGCGACAACGTGCCGAAACTCGTGGACTTCGGCCTGGCGCGGAGCGTGGATGCCGAACCTGAATCAGCAACCGTAACCGAGGGCACGCCTTATTACGTTGCGCCCGAAAAGATCAAGCGGGAGAAGGAGACATTTTTGTCCGATATGTACAGCCTGGGCGCCACGCTCTATCATGCCCTGACCGGACATGTGCCGTTTGAAGCGCCGACCGTCGAGGAACTCGTGGCGGCACATGTTCACACGCCGCTTACCCCGCCGAATCAAGTTCTGCCGGAAGTCAGCCAGCCCACGAGCGACGCCCTGCTCAAGGTCATGGCGAAGGACCCGGCGGATCGTTTTCTCAGCTATGATGAGTTCAGCATGGCTTTGTGGGCGGCGCGCAGCCAGTTGCTCGTTCAACAATACGCCCAACCGGAAGGCGGCAAACCCAAGGCCAAGACCAGTTGGTGGCGGCGGTAAGCCCGGTAAGCTCGCACATCGGTGCAGAAAATCGCGCGCAATTCTTCGGCCAGCCCTCACGTAACGAAAAAGGCAGGCTTGCGCCTGCCTTTGAGTTCATTTTAGTGCGTTCGCTGGTTATTCGGTTTCGGTCTGCTTCTTTTTCGCCTCACCCTTGCCTTCGCCCTTCTTCTTGCCCTTGGCCTCGCCTTCGGGCCGCGGACCAAAACGCACCATGGCGGCTGTGAGCTTGCCATCGCTGCCTTTGCGATACGAACCCCCGATTTCATCGCCAATCACGCCGTCCTCCAGTTTGGCGGGTTTGCCGCCTTTGACGATGCGGGTTTCCGATGTGATGTGAAAGACCCGCTCGCCCACGGTGACGGTCTTGGCGGTCTTGTTGATTGCACCCACCTTGCCACGGAAAGGAATGGCTCGTTCACCCTTGGGCGCGGCTTTCTCGGCCGACGGTGCTTTCGCTTTCTCTTTCTGGTTCTCCTGCGCGAAACCTCGCACAGGGGCCAAGGCAACGGCGACAACCAGCAGGCTCAATCCGGCGATTTTGAGAACAGTTCTTTTCATAGGCTTGATTATTAGTTTTTTGCTTCACGTAACAGCTACCAAAATACGCCCGGCGATCAAGCCCTTTATGCGAGAATTTCCTGAGTCTCACCCCCGCTTCATTGGTGGCAACCCGTCAATTCCGATCGGCCAGGAATTTCGACAAGTGGTGCGGCAATCCGGAATGTGCTCGCCGCACCGAGGGCGGCGTCTTTTACCAACTCCCGTCGGCCAGCAGGCCAGCGATTTGTCGGGCCAGATCTGTGGCAACCAGCGGCAGCGCCTGGCGTTCGCTACTGGTCAAATCCGTCCCCACGCGCATAAGCGTGTAACCGGTGACGCTGGTATCCAGGACTACTTTGCCGGTGGCGGGCTCGCGGGCAGTAACTTGGGCGGTGAGCCCCACCCGATAATCGCGGACGCTGACCACATCATCGGGCACAAAGCTTTGCTCCTGCCGATGATAACGGGTGATGACGCCGCTCACCACGAGGTCGCCCGCTCCGCGCGTGGCCAGTTTGTAGCTGCCGTCACGTTGCAGTTCCTTCCGCAAGGCGCCGGTCACGGCATCGCCCAGGCGTGGTTCGAGGGTGCGGTTGACGAACGGAACAACCTGCACGGACTTCTCGCCGGCCGCCAGACCGTGGGTCGGACCGACGCGGTAGCCAGCGCACCCGCTTAACGCGAGGCTGGCGCCGATGGCCAGGAGGCAACGGAAGATGCGCATATCAGTTGCGGGCGGTTTCAAGCCGACGGCTGATGGAGTCAATCCGCTCCAGCGCTTCGGCGGCAAAGGGCGAATTGGGATCGAGTTGCAGCGTTTCGTTGTAATACATCAGCGCTCCCTTCCAGCGGTGGCCCTTCTCGTAGAATCTGGCGATGGCAAAACTGCCCCGCGCCTGTTCAAGCTTCAAGGAGGCAATGATCCGTTGTGCCTCAGGCACCCGCGCGTCATCCGGAAACAACGTGATGAATTCCGTGAAGGTGGCGATGGCCTTGCCCGCCATGCTTTGATCGTATTCGGCCGTGGCGGCCTGTTTCTGATAGGCGATGCCGGCGCGATAAACCGCATCCGCCGCGATGACCGGCCGGTCGTGATAACGGTCCGCCGCGCGTTCGTAGGCTTTCACGGCGTCCGGGTAATGCTTCTGTTTCTCTCGCGCCGCGCCAATGCGCAATTGCGCATGCGGCGCCACGTCGCTGTAAGGGCCGCTTTTCACAATCTTCTCAAACATCCCCGCGGTCTTGTCCATGGAGGGAAAAAAGGGAATGTAACCCGCCAGCTTGAACCACTGGCCGTCCAGGAAGCGACTGGCGATTTCGTACTGCCGCTGCAATACTTCCTTGGCGTTCTCGCTCTTGGGGTAATTCTCGAGAATCTTCTGATATTGCGCGAAGGCCTTTTCGTCCTGATTCCGGGCCTCGTGACAGCGGCCAACCAGGTACTGCGCGTCCGGGGCGTAATCGGACAACGGCCACACGCGCACGACCCGCCGGGCAGCTTTGAGGGCCAGGGCGAAGTCTTCCTGGTCGAAGGCGGCTTGCGCCACGGCCAGTTGGTCTTGAGCCCGCACCCGCTGCCATTTGCCCTCACCGCCCACAGGTTCGTACGTCCAGCCTTCGCCGGGGGTATAAACCAGCGGCGCGGGCGAACGGAACGGCAACAGCGTTACCGTGACCGCGATCAAAACTGCCCAACCAAAACGGCGATTCATAATTCGACGGTAATGACGCACTCCGGGCGAGTCAAGGCCACCAGTCGCTCAATCCAGTCCCAGCCCGCGAACAGACTGATGAAGACGTAAAGGAGGAAGCACGTAAACGCGATGCCGGCGAGGCCGCAAATGATGTCCCACGCCACCCGCCAGCGGCTTTGTTGCCGCCAGCGCGAATGTGTCCGGTTTCGGAAGGAACGCGAGAACAGGTAACGCCAGCCGGCGCCGGCGGCTTGCATCCACTCAACCAACTCCAGCGCCTCAAAGGGGGATGCCGGCATGGATGAGCAACTGGCGTCTCAACCGCCGCCCGCCTGTGGCCTACCCGCGATAGATCACCATCACCGCGTAGTCGGTCATGAGTTTCTGCGAGCCGATGTCGAGATGGGTGTACGTGAGGGAGTTGACGCTGATGATGTTGCTCTCCCCGACCTTGGCCAGGAAGTTCGACACAAACTCGTCAAACTTGTCGTGTCCCACCTCGATGCAATCCGTGTGGCGGATCGTTTTGACCCGCATTTTCTTGTCGGTTTCCTTGGCCGCCACTTCCAGCGGCACCAAAGGCTTCTCGATCAGGCTCTCGGTGGGCGTGCTGTGCATCGGCACCTTCAAATGCTTTTCCACCTTCGCCGCGGCGGAGGAGGCAATGGGATTGACTGGATGCGCGGCATCGTGCGTCGGAAGCGGCGTGCTTGGGGGCCGGGGTGGCGATTGCGGGATCACGATTTTCTCACCGCAGGACGGGCAACTGATTTCGGAGCCGCCACCGGAACTGTCCACGGCCAGTTCCTGATCGCATTTGGGGCAGTTGAAGATGATGTCCATAAGCTGAAAGGTTTTTTGCTAACCGCAACCGGACATTAAAACCCTCGGCCCAGCATGACCAGAAAAAACCAAAAAAATTTCCGCGCGGTTGACTGGGGCACAACCACCCCCGGCGGCTGCGGCTATTCAAAGGACCGTTCGAGCGACTTCATCCAGGGCCAGACGGGGGAAGCGGGGGGCGTGCGGCTCTTGACATCCGCAAAGATTCGGCGGGCCTCGGCAGGATTCTCGCGGACGATGGCCACACAGAATTCCAGTTCAATCCACGCCCGGCGCGGGTCCTGGAGCACCGAGTCATAGTTCTTGAGCCACGCGCGAAAGGCCGCGTTGCCTTCCTGTTTGGCCGCGTGCAGGCTGGTTTCCAGTTGATGCGGCATTCCGGCAAGCAGCGCTGGATTTACGGTGGTGGACGCCTCGGCCTGTTGCTTGCCATTTCGTTCGTTCTCAACCTGTTGCCAGTAGCGGAAGATGTGGTAACCGCAAAAAATCACCACAACGACAATGAGTACGCTGATGAGTCTGGTCACGATTCTTCGATGCGTTGGATGCGTGCGCCCAATTGCCGCAACTTCCCGTCAATGTTTTCATAACCCCGATCAATGTGATACACGCGATTCACCTGCGTGGTGCCCTTGGCCGCCAGGCCCGCAATCACCAGCGCCGCCGAGGCGCGCAGATCACTGGCCATCACCGGCGCGCCGCTCAACGGCTTGCCGCCCTTCACAATCGCGCTCGGCCCTTCGATCTCAATGTCCGCCCCCAGCCGCGCGAGTTCGCTCACGTGCATGAAGCGCGATTCAAAAATCCGTTCCGTGATGATGCTGATGCCCGGCGAGAGCGTCATCAACGCCATCATCTGCGCCTGCACGTCCGTCGGAAAACCCGAATACGGCAGCGTGGTCACGTCGGCGGATTTCAACCGGCCATTGCGGCGCACTTTCAGGTCCGGCCCGCAACGCTCCACGAGCACGCCCGACTCGCGCAACTTGTCCACGATGGCGTGCAGATGGTCGGCCCGCGCGCCTTTGAGCGTCACTTCACCGTTCGTAGCGGCAGCGGCAATCGCGTAGGTCGCCGCCTCGATCCGATCGGGAATCACTTCGTGCTCCGCACCGTGCAATTCCTTGACGCCGGTGATTGTAAGGGTCGGACTGCCCGCGCCGGAAATCTTCGCGCCCATCGCGTTGAGGAAGTTCGCCAGGTCCATCACCTCCGGCTCGCACGCGGCGCTTTCAATCACCGTCACCCCTTCCGCCAGCGTCGCGGCCATCATCACGTTGGCCGTGCCCAACACCGTCGAACCCGAACGCCCGCCCAAAAACATTGCCGACCCGCTCAGACGCTTGGCCGCCGCCTCCACATAACCGCCCGTGATGGTGATTTTGGCGCCCAGCGCCTCAAAGCCTTTCAAATGCAGATTAATGGGCCGCGCGCCAATGATGCACCCGCCCGGCAACGAAACTCGCGCTTTTTTCAAACGCCCCAGCAGCGGGCCCATGATGCAGATCGAACCGCGCATCTTACGCACCAGATCGTAATCGGCCTGGCCTTTGATTTTCCGATTTTCGATGCGCACGGTGTCGCCTTCGATGGCTACCTTCGCGCCCAGCCAGGCGAGAATTTGTCCCATGAACGTCACGTCGCTGAGCTTCGGCACGCGCCGGATCACGCACGGTTCGGAGGTCAACAACGTCGCTGCCATGATCGGCAGCACGGCGTTCTTCGCGCCGCTGATCGTCACCTCGCCGTGCAACGGCACCCCGCCCTTGATGAGAAAGCTGTCCATGTAAAAATTAAAACCGCGTTAAACTGCGAACCTTGCCCGCACCGCAAAAACCGAAGCCGGCCCGATGCCGAACGTTCTCACGACCTGGAGCGCCGGTTCGTAACCGGGCTTTGAAGGTTCGTCCGGCCAAAGCCGGCTGCAAGCCGGCGCTCCGGGTCATGAATGAGGGTCGTATCTTCAGTCCCGCCGGACAATCAGGATTCTCTGGCGCTGAGTGTAGTCCTCCCGCACCGCCTCGACAATCCACATTTCCGCTTCAAAGATCTTTCGCAGCGCGGACGCCTGCCCGTCGCCGAATTCCAGCATCAATTTCCCGCCCCGATTGAGGTAGCTCCCAGCCTGCGCGGCGAGCAATCGGTAAAAATCCAATCCATCCGCGCCTCCGTCCAGTGCGCCGCGCGGATCAAAGTCGCGCACCTCGGGTTGGAGCGACGCGATCTCCGCGCTCGGAATGTACGGCGGATTGCTGATGATGAGGTCAAAGCGCGCACCCTCCGGCAACGCAGTGAAGCCGTCACCGCAGGAAAACTGAACCTTCCCGCCCACGCCGTTGCGGGCCGCGTTCTGTTCGGCAAGCGCGATGGCTTCGCGCGACACATCCGTGGCCACAATCCGCGCCGCCGGACATTTCGCCGCCAGCGCAATGGCAATGCACCCGCTGCCCGTGCCGAAGTCCAGCGCAGCCGGAGCGCCGGTCTCCAGACCGGCCTTCCCTGCATTGGCTGTTGGTTGTTGGCTGTTGGCCGTTGGCTGTTCCCCCAGGAACTGCCACCCGGCTTCCGCGAGCAATTCCGTCTCCGGCCGCGGCACGAGTACGTGGCGGTTCACGGCGATTTCCAATCCGCAAAACGACGTTGAGCCGACGAGGTGTTGCAACGGCTCGCGCTGGCCGCGGCGCTTGACCATCTCGCGCAAAGTGTCCGCCTCCGCCGGAGTGAGTTGCCGCTCGAAGTTGAGATACAGCTTCATGCGCGGCAGCTTGAGCACATGGGCGAGGAGCAGTTCCGTTTGCAGGCGCGGTGACTCCACGCCTTTCCGGGTGAGAAACTCCGCGCTCTTCTGAATGACCTCAAGCACCGTCACGCGCGCAGTGTAGGTGTGAGGCGAAAGGTGCAAAGGGAAAACTCAAAGACTTCGATGGTCCTCTATGTATCGGCGAAACAAGAACGCCTCGGTCACCCAAAAGTAGCAGAAAGCACTATATGAGAATAAGATAGTAGTGAGAGCCAAAGCGTAATCGGGGAAAAGACTCGGAGACAAAAGAATCAAAACAATGAACAGCCAGCCAATGCCTGTGGTGACCAACAGCAAAGGCCGCAATACAATCAACCATTGCAGGTCAAATTGATTCTTGCGGGGATCTTGAGTCCGCGCAATGTATTTGGAATCATTCCATTTGAAGTATGCTCGGATTGGATTCATGATCGTGTGGAATTAGTGTTAAGCCATCGCGCCCGCCTGTGTACCGTAAACAGAATTTGCACCTGGAGAAGTTCGCATTCAAGCGGGAATTGCCTTCAGGATGCCGTATGCGCAAACCCAGTACTGTACGATCAGCCGTGTTTGAACTTTCCACACGGGCAATAACCGGAGACATGGTGGTATGAACCTCCAACTCTACGACGCGCACAATCACTTGCACGACGACCGCTTCGGCGGTCGCCAGGCGGAGTTACTGGCGGCGTGCGCGCGCGGGGGCGTGGTGCGCATGGTAGTGAACGGTTCGTGCGAAGCGGACTGGCCGCAGGTGCTGGCGTTGGCGCGTGGTTTCTCCGCGGTGAACACGGCGCGCGGATCCACGGGCCGCCGCAAGTTGGAATGTGGAGATGCGCCACAATCCTCCTACGGCCCTACGCTTCCGGAGGCTGCTGCGGGTCATGGGCCCGCGCTCCGCATCATTCCCAGCTTTGGCTATCATCCGTGGTACATCCACGAACGCACGCCGAACTGGCAGGCCAATCTCATCTGCGTTCTTGATCAAGTTCCGTCGGCCATCGGCGAGATCGGACTGGATCGCTGGAAACCGGATTTGCCTTACGAAGGACAGGAGGAAGTGTTCGTTGCGCAACTGCGTCTGGCAGCGGAGCGCAATCTGCCCGCGAGCATTCATTGTCTGCAAGCGTGGGGCCGGATGCTGGAGATTCTGAAATCCGAGTCGCGCCCGGCACGCGGTTTCCTCCTGCACAGTTACGGCGGGCCGAAGGAAATGGTGAAAACGTTTGCCGATCTGGGCGGCTATTTTTCCCTGCCCGGTTACTACGCGCACGAACGCAAGCAGCGCCATCTCGAAGCGTTCCGGCACGTGCCGCTGGAGCGCTTCCTCATTGAGACGGACGCACCGGATCAATGCCTTCCCGATTCGCGGAACCGATTTCCCCTTGAGGACGCCGCCAGCGACAAGGCCATCAACCATCCTGCGAATCTCGGAGCGGTGTATGCGTTCGCGGCGGAGTTATTGGAGCAGCCTGTCGAAACGTTGGCGGCGCAGGTGGAGGAGAATTTCTCGCGGCTCTTCGGAGGTCTTTGATGACAGACAGTGATCAGTAGCCGACGACGTAAGAAGGCGGAATTTCATCCAACGCAACAAGGATCATCCGCCTCCTTACGTCGGCGGTTACAAAACTTCGTTCACCCATCCACGATTATCCGAACCGCCCGCACCGGATCGTGGAAGGAGCTTCGGCTCGACAATCCTGATTGAATGACCGCAAAGCAAGCGGTAGCTTGCCAGCATGGAAACCAAGATTGTGTTGAACTTGAAGGTGGAAGCGTTGGATGAGGGCGGGTTTCTGGCAACCAGCTCCGATCTGCCCGCCTTGGTGGTTCAAGGGCGGACCCGCGCCGAAGTCATGGAACTGGCGCAAGCCAATGCCCGCATTCTTATGGAGGTTTATCTGTCGGAGAATCTACCGCTGCCAGTGGCACTGCGCCGGGTCTTCAAGCGGAAGAACAGAGTGTTCAACCTGCCGCTGCCGGTTTCGCTGCCCGTTCCTGCATGAGTCGTCTGCCGGCACTCAAATACTGGGATGTAGTGGCGTGTCTGCGTCGTTGACGTTTCGATCATCTGCGACCTGGCAAGGGAAGCCACGAATTCTGGATCAACCGCCAGACCGAAAAAGTGACCATGGTTGCTTGCCACCCGGGCGATATTCCGCGTGGCACCTTGCGCGCCATCATTGAGCAGACGGGACTGACAGTGGATGAGTTTCTGAGATGAACTCGTTCGCGGCGGCAGCGGTAACCGCCGCGTTGCACGCCCTTGAGCTTCGTGGCAAACCTAACAAGCCCAACCTCGGATGATTATAGGGTGCGTAGCTTCACACCGCCCCAACGATTCTTTTTACCACCTGCGCCGCCGCGGCAAACCCGAAAGCGCCCGTGACGAAGCACGCCGTGCCATAGCCACTACGGCAATCCAGGCGCAGATTGCTGCCGGATTCGGGCTTCGCACAGACGGTGCCGTCGCTCGCGGGAAAGACCAGGGCCTCGGGCGAATAAACGCACGAGACACCGAACTTCGTTTCGCCGCGCGGGAAACCGTGTTCCGCCCGCAGGATTTTCCGTGTGGCTTGCAGCAATGCATCATGCGTGGTCCGCGCCAGGTCTTCGACGCGCAACGCACATGGATCGCGCCGTCCGCCGGCACCGCCGATCGTCACGATGGGGATCTCGCGTGCATGGCAGCGCGCAATCAGCAGGGCTTTCAATGATGGACTGTCAATCGCATCCAGGACGGCATCATACTTCGGGGCGAGAATCTGTTCCCCCGTTTTAGCGGTGAACAGACAATGGAGCGGATGTACGGCACAGTCGGGATTGATGGCGCGCACGCGCTCCGCCATCACCTCGACCTTGGGTTTGCCGAACTCGCCGGTGACGGCGTGAAGCTGGCGGTTCACGTTGCTGATGCAAACGTCATCGAGGTCCACGAGCGTGAGTCCGCCGACGCCGGTGCGGGCCAGCGCCTCCACCGCCCACGAACCCACGCCGCCAATCCCCACGACACAGACGTGCGCCCGACCCAGACGCTCCTGCCCGTCCGCGCCGAACAAGCGGCGGATTCCGCCGAACCGTGCTTCGTAATTCGTCATCGCGTTTTCCAATACGGCCCGGCGGCAGGATTCTCAAGCGAATCCCGTTTGCGTGACTGGCGCAGCGGGCGAAGCTGCGGGAATTCCGCGCGAATTCCAGGAAGGACAATTGTCGCCTCCGAATCGTGACACCAACCCCAAACACCCGCGAAGTTGTGTTCTGCAAATTTTATCTACAGAGAAAACCTGACTGCGCAAAGCTGCCGAAACTCGAATGTGGCTTGCGTCGAGGGCGTCGGATCATCGTGCGGGATTGGGACTGGACTTTGGCGGAGCGCGTGGTTCACTGTGCCCCCGGGTGCGATGCGAAGGGCGCATCGCCAAACTACACGCAGTCGTGATTATGAGACTTGAGAACATGAAACGGAGCATCCTTGGCAACTTGAAACGATTCCCCCTGCTGGCCGCTTCCGCCGCGCTCCTGCTGCTGCCGGCGCAAACGCGGGCGCTGGTTTACGAAACCGAACAGGACTTTCTGGCCACGGGCGATTTCAACGGTGACGGCAAGACCGACATTGCGATTGTGGACCGTTACTCGGGCCGCGTGCGGCTTGGTTATCAACTCTCGCCCGGTTTCTACAACTGGGTGGACTGGCGCGCCTCCGGCGCCAAGGACGTGACGGGTGTAACGGTCGGCAAATTGACCGATCTGAAGCGGGATGCGCTGGGCGTGACCTCGGCGGATGCGAACATGGTTGCGGTGCTGGACGCGGCTGATCCGGCGGTACCCGCCGCGCCGGTTCCAGTCCCCAATATCGCCCTGGGGCCAAACACGGTGGTGGCCATTGACGTGGGCGGCGCCGGCAACACGCCGTTGCACGATCTCTACATAGGCAGCATTTACAACAGCGAACCGACGCCCAACCGGCTGACGTGGTTTCGCAATGATGGCAAGACGCTCAAACAGATTGCCGAGATGAATGCCCTGGGCTCGGGCGCGTATGCGAAACGGGTGTCGCTCAAGCGCGGCGGGCCGGAGTTTGTAGCTTCCATTGTGGACGAAGAGGACGGCGAAGTGATGCGCGTTGAACGTCTGGACAGCGGCAAACCGGAAGTGGTGTTGAGCTTTGGCGAGTTGCCCCGCCGGGCGGATTATGTGATCGGAAATTTTCGCGGCGAAGCTTCGAAGGAATTTGTTTTCTACAAGAGCGGCGAACCGGAGTTGATGGTCCGGCCATTGAGCGAAACGGGCGGAAAGTACCAGGTTGGGCCAGCTAAAACTGTGACGCTGGACCGGCCCGTGAAACAGTTGGTTGTGCTGGAGGGCGAGACGAAGAGCCGGTTGCTGGCCATTTTTGGCGATCAAGAACCGGCTGAGGTGCTGGATTTTGACGGTGCGAATCCCCCGGTCAGCAAACACAAGCTCCCCGGTGCGCCCGAGCACTTCCTCAGTGTGGCCGTGGCGCTGCCCGATGCCGTGGTGCTGCTCTCCACCGTGACCAACGACCGGCCGCGTTCCGCCACTTATTACCAAGTCCACCTGCTGAAAGGCGACAGCTACGAGATCGGGGCTTACGGAGCGCTGGCGTCACTGGCGGACCGGGATGACACCACCGTGCCCATCATCCACAAGCGCATCGTGGCCAATATCAAGGAGAAGACCGAAACCGAAATGAAGCCGTACACGAACACGATTCCCGGCACGGATGTACCCTACGTGATGCTGAAGATCCCTGGCGGCGAATTTGTCATGGGCAGTCCCGCAACCGAGAAGGACCGCAAGCCCGACGAAGGTCCGCAGCACAAGGTGAAAATCTCCCCGTTCTGGATGGGCCAGTTCGAAGTCACGTGGGACGAGTTCCTCCTGTTCATGTATCCCGACGACGAGCGCAAGCTCCGCGACACGCATCCGACCGATGAGGAGATCAACCGCGTTTCGGATGCGGTGACGCGGCCCTCGAAGCCGTATGTGGACATGAGTTTTGGCATGGGCAAAAACGGTTTCCCGGCCATCGCCATGACGCAGCACGCGGCCAACAAGTACTGCCACTGGCTCAGCGCCAAGACGGGTCATTTCTACCGGCTGCCCTCCGAGGCAGAGTGGGAATACGCCTGCCGCGCCGGCACCACCACCCTGTATTCGTTCGGGGACAACGTGGACCAGTTGGAGAATTACGGCTGGTTCTTTGACAACAGCAATTCCAAGTACCAGAAGGTTGGGCTTAAGAAGCCCAATCCGTGGGGGTTGCACGACATGCACGGCAACGTAACCGAGTGGGTGCTCGATCAATACATGGCGACGGCGTACGAGGCGCATGCTGCCAAGGGCCAGGTCGTGGACCCGTGGGTGGTTGCCAGCAAGCCTTATCCCCATTCGGTGCGCGGTGGCTCGTGGGATGACGACCCGCCGGCATTGCGCAGCGCGGCGCGGCGGGGTTCGGATCGCACTTGGAAAATGCAGGATCCGCAACTGCCCAAGAGCGTCTGGTATCTTTCGGACGCGCAAGTCGTGGGTTTCCGCCTCGTCCGACCGCTCAAAGTGCCGTCGCCGGAAGAATTGGCGAAGTACTGGACGAGCGGCGTGGAAAAGGATTAAAGTCATGCCCGTGATGTCGGGATTTTCGATTCCGGGCGAACGTTGAAACCAATCTGAGATTCAACTGTAAAACTGTAACGGACAAAACCCCCATCGGAGTAACGGAGTAATTATGCAAACTGAACCAAACACCTCCCCAACGACGGTCTCGCGCCGTCAATTCCTGAAGAACTCCTCGCTCGCCGCAGCCACGGCGGCGGCGGCAGTGAACTTCCCCGCGATTCTTCACGGGCAATCCTCACTTAAACTCAACGCCGTGATCATTGGCGTGGGCGGGCGCGGCGGTGGCGCGGGCAAGAATTTCCTCGACGCGGCCAAGCAGGCCGGCGTGGAAGGCAAAGTGGTGGCCGTGGCGGATATTTTCCCCGGCCAATCCAATCGCGGCCAGCAACACTTCGGCCTGTCCGCGGACAAGTGTTTCAGCGGCTTCGATGGCTATGTGAAGGCGCTGCAAGTGCCAGGGGTCAACTACGCCATTCTGGCCGCACCGCCTGGATTCCGCGCCGCGCACTTCAAGGCCTGCATCGAGATGGGCAAGCACGTGTTCATGGAAAAACCCGTGGCCGTGGATGGTCCCACCTGCCGGATCATGTATGCGGCCGGCGAGATGGCCAAACAGAAGAATCTGAAAGTTGCCGCCGGCACGCAACGCCGCCATGCTCCGGCTTACCAGGATACGATCAAACGCATCCAGGACGGCGCGATTGGTGATGTAACCGCATTACGGGCCTACTGGGTCAACGGCGGCCCCATCTGGCATCGCGGTGAACGTGGGGGCAGCGACCTCGAAAAACAGGTCAACAACTGGTATCATTACATCTGGCTGTGCGGCGACCACATTTGCGAACAGCACGTTCACAACATTGATGTCTGCAACTGGGTGATGAACAACCAGCACCCGGTCAAGGCCTGGGGCATGGGTGCGCGGCAGATGCTCGGAGACAAAGGCGGCGAAATCTGGGACAACTTTGCTGTTGAATTCGAGTACGCCAACGGCGTGCGGATGCACAGCTACTGCGGTCAGATTAAGCGCGAGTGGTCGTCGGTGAGCGAAGCCGTCGTCGGCGCCAAAGGCACGTCCAATCCGAGCGGTACCATCACGCCCACCAGTGGCGAACGCTGGCGCTTCCGCGGGGAGAACGTGGATGCTTACACCCAGGAACACGTGAACTTGATCAACGCCATCGCCAAGGATACCGATCTCAACGAAACCAAGAACGTTACCGACAGCACGCTGACCGCCATCATGGGCCGCGAAGCGGCTTACGGCGGCGCCGCGGTGGACTGGGACACCATGCTGAACTCGAAGTTCACCTATGGTCCGGACCTGCTCTACACGGATGCGTCCAAGATGCAGTGGGGACCGTTCCGCACTTTGAAACCGCCGATGCCCAGCCAGCACGACGTGTTCAAGGATCCGCCGATGGTGGCGGGTGCTTGATACCTGACGGTGTATTTCTCCATGGGCGGCGTGAACAGCGCCGCCCATTTTGTTGGGCGCAGGAAGACGGCTTGCGCTTGACTGAATCCCCGTTTAAGTCGCCAATAGGCGCAACGAGAAATGTCTATGTCATCAAAGAAATCATCCATCCGGTTTTGTCTCCCTATTGCTGTCGGTTTCGGCCTGGCGTTGTTCCTCAACGGTTGCGCCACCGCGCCCAAAGTCGGCGCCTTCGCGCCGCGCAAGGGTGATGAAATTGTCGTGGCCGGCCACTACATCCACACCGGCACGCCGGTCGTGCTGTGGACTGATCCGGGCGGTTACGACGCCTACCGCGTGGAACGCCGTTTCAGTCCGCTGGACAAAGCGGACTGGAAAACTTCGCAGGAGGAAGTCAAATACCTGACCACGCCGAATCGTTACAATATGCGCCGCGGCGGATTGACGCCGGAGGAAATCGAGCGGGTGCGCGGCGGTGGCTGGGACCTGCCGACGCTGCAAAAGGCCGTGGACCAGTTCGTTTTGCATTACGACGTGTGCGGCACGAGCCGGCAATGTTTCAAGGTGCTGCACGATCTGCGTGGGTTGAGCGTGCATTTCATGCTCGATCTCGACGGCACGATCTACCAGACGCTTGATCTCAAGGAACGCGCCTGGCACGCCACCACCTCCAACAGCCGCTCCGTCGGCATCGAGATCGCCAACATGGGCGCCTACGGCAACACGGAGCGCAGCCCGCTGGGTGACTGGTATCAAACGGACGCCGACGGCCAGACGCGCATCACGATTCCCGAACGGTTTGGCGACGGCGGCATCCGCACGCCCAATTTCGTTGGCCGCCCCGCGCGGAACGAGCCGGTGAAGGGCGTTGCTCAGGGTCGCGAGTTGACTCAGTACGATTTCACGCCCGAACAATACAAGGCCCTCGCGCATCTGACGGCGGCGTTGTGCAAGGTGTTTCCGCAGATCAAATGCGATTACCCGCGAGACGCCGAAGGCAAACTGCTCACCCGCAAACTGCCGGATGATGAACTGGAGAAATTCAAGGGCATCATCGGCCATCTTCACATTCAGACCAACAAGGTGGATCCCGGCCCGGCATTGGATTGGGATTACATCATCGGCACCGCCCGGAAGTTGATGGGGGAGAACGACACGAGCCTCGGTCACATGCGGCGGCGGATGTAAGCGGCGTCAGCTTCGCAATCCAGCGATCCCTCAGTCCAAACCTGAAATTCCGGCTGCAATCGCCCGCGTGCGTGGCATATTGCGGGCATGGACAGAACGATTCTGGACGCCTCGGCACCCTGCCGGGCCGTCCGCGGATGGCCGGGAGAGCCGTGCATGACGCGTCTGGCCGCACGGCGGCGGCGTCTTGTGCTGGCCGGCTTAGTGGGTTTGACCTTGCTGCTGGCCGGGGTGGTTCCCGCCCAACAACGCACCGAGGGCAGCCCCGCATCCAAGTGGGAAGTCCTGGACCGTTGCCGCTTGGTGACCAATTCTGTCGTGGATGGTGACAGCTTCAAGGTGCTGCACCAGGGACGCGAATACATCTTCCGGCTCTACTTTGTGGACGCGCCGGAGAACGATACGTCGCTCCCCGAACGAGTCAAAGATCAGGCCGTCTATTTCGGCATCCAGTCCCGTGACATTCCGCACGCTGGGAACGACGCGGCGAAATTCACCCGCGAACTGCTGTTCGGCGGGGAATTCACCATCATCACCCGCTGGCAGAATGCGATGGGCCGCAGCAGCCTCGCGCGCTTCTACGCCGTGGTGCTGGTCAACGGTAAAAATCTGGCCGAGGAACTCGTCATGCATGGTCACGCGCGCATTTACGGTCTGCGCGCCAACTGGCCGGATGGCCCGCGCTCCACCACCTTCATCAACAAACTCAAGAACCTGGAATTGACCGCGCGCGAAAAGAAGCGCGGCGTCTGGAACGAAACCCGTTTTCCGCGCGACAAGGGCGACGGTGTCGAGCGTGCAGCGACCACCAACAGTGCCCCGGACACATTGGCTGTGGACCTCAACAGCGCCAGTTACGAGGAGTTGCAGGAGCTGCCCGGCATCGGGCCGAAACTGGCCGAGCGCATCATCGCACACCGGCCCTACCACATCGTTGAAGATCTCCAGCGCGTCCCCGGCATTGGCACCGTGACGCTGGAACGGTTGAAGCCGCACATCCGCATCAGGAAGAATCAGCCATGAGCCAGACGCGCCGCGCTGTCCGGTTGCGCGTGACAACGAACGGCATCAACTGCACCTCCGCACTGGCCCGAAAAGCTTTTGGTCACCAGTGCGGATGAAATCGGACTATTGCTTCAAGGTCCGCATGTATTTCACGAGCGCCTTGATCTCGGCATCTGTCAGTTTCTCGGCGGGCTTTTTTACAACCTTGTTACCGTCCTTGATGCCTTCCTTGATGGATTTGAACGCGCGTTCGTCGCTCATTTCGGCGTGGACCTTGGGATTGGTGTAATCCTTGACGCCCTCCTTCTTGCCCATCTTGGTGTTGCCTTTGCCGTCGGCGCCGTGGCATTTGGCGCATTGCTTGGTGTAGAGCGCTTTGGCGTCTATGGTTTGGGCGCTCAGGGACATCCCTGCGAGCAGCACCACCGTCAGTGTCAGCAGTTTCTTCATGGTCGAATGGTTTTTCATGTTGTCGTTGCCTGAAGGTTTTCGTCCGGCTTGAACCCGTGCGCGAATAACTTCCGTCCACGGTTGTCCGGCGCTTACCGCGCCAGTCGAATCCGAAACCCCAACCTGCCGTTAAAATTAACTCCGGTTGAGTTCCCGGCTTTGGCAATTTTGGCAAAACGACAACTTTTTTTGGCCAACCCACGGTCGAGACTTTACCGCGTCCGATTCAGGTTAGTGTCACTGAAATTCAGGCGGTCACGCGCAAGGGCCGGCTGCCACGGTGAGTTCGCCCAAACATGTCCTCGGACACAACTTCCAGCAGGTGTGTGCCCGCCGGCAGATTTTCGGGCAACGTGCCGCGCCACAAGTGCAGGCAGTTGGCCATCGGCTGCGGGAGGGCGCGGTAAGGCGGCTGCAAATTCTGATCCCGTTCGCGCAGACGCACGAAGCGCGGGTCAGCGTCCTCCACTTTTTGCAGTGGACGCCACGAGTCGCCAGTACCGCAGCGCCACCGCACCGTGGAGCGTTCCGAGCCGTTGAACACATTCACCGTCACGGCTGTGTGCGCGACTTCAGCACTGGAAACTTCCGTCGGCGCTTCAATGTGCATCTGGTATTCGCGCGGACGGCCCAGGGATTTGTAGCCATCCATGGAGTAGCGGTGGCCGTCGAATTCCAGCTCCAGATAGCCGCGCGGCGTGCCGTCCGACATGGTTGCGTGCGGGATGCCGCGTTCATCGGGCGCGCCGCCAAACCAACTGCCGCACAGGGTGCCGGTGACGATGTGATGATGCGGTTGGGCGCCGCGCCAGCCGTCTTCGGTGCCACAAAAGCGGTGGCCGTGCCAGTGGGTGTGCGCGGAGAACGAAAGTGTGTGCGGACGGTTTTCGAGCAGGCGATAGAGCGCGTGCCGGTCGCGCGTCTGCCCGCGCGGAATCGCATCGAAACCGCGTTGCAGCGGAATGTGCATGAACAGCACAACCAACTGTTCAGCCGGCACAAGCTTGAGGTCCTGGGCGACGAACTCGATTTGGCGTTCGCCCAAGCCGCCGCGGTAGTTGGCGCCGGATTGCGGCTGCTCCGGCTCGCGTCCCAGCCATTCCACGTTGTTGAGCACGATGAAATGCACCGGACCGTGATTGAACGCATACCACGTCGGGCCAAAGACGCGGCGGAACGTTTCGTTCGCATGACGGTTGTCCGGCGCGTCGAAGTTCAGGTCGTGATTGCCCAGCACATTGTGCCACGGCACGCCAATCAGCCCGAAGGCTTCGCTCAATGGCTCCAAGGTGCGCAGGTTGTCGAAGGCAATGTCGCCGAGACTCACACCGAACGCGGCGTCGGTTCCACGCAATTCGGGCACCACGGTTTGCGCAAGGTAATCCACTTCGAGCGCGTTGCGCGGCTGCGGGTCACCGCAGATGATCGCTTTGAAACGGTCGTCCTCCACCTGCGGCGTCAGCGCGAAGTCAATGGACTCCGGCAGTGGTCCCGTCGGCGCCACGCCCGGAAACCGCTGCTGGGGCGAACCCGCGGGTTGATGATGATAAAAACCCCGCGGCAGATTGTGGGCGCTCAGGCGTGTGCGCCAGCCGCGCGGCTTGGTCACGAAAAAGCTGGTTGTGTCATCCTCAACCGGCAACCGCCAGCGACCTTGCTCATCCGTCAGCGTGACCGCACGGCCATTGGAAACCGCCACCCCCGCGAGGCCCGGATCGCCGGCACGCCGTTGCCCGTCGCCACGCCGATCGTGGAACACCGTGCCTTGTGCGTGCGCAGGTTGTGCGGCGCGTACCCAGACGTGTGGAGTCAGTAAGAATCCAACGCCGCTGGCCAGCGTTGTCCGCAGAAAGTGACGGCGGGTGAAACCGACCCTGGCCAGTGCGCCGCGGCTGGATAACGTTTGGGTGGTGTTTTGGTTATTCAACGGAGATTTCATGACAAGTTGAGTGCTGGGGCGTTCAGGGTGTTGCGGGGCGGGTGCGAGGCTCGGTCAGGTCCAACCGGTCAAAGATTTCACCGGCCACATCCACTGCTTGAATATCGGCGCGGCCCTCGGGATGCAGCGTCACGTGAAATAAATGCCGGCGGGGTTCGGCGTGGGCGAGATACCAGGCCACGCCCGGTTTGGGCACCTCGCGCGTGCCCACACCCCACGCCCCGTCGCCCAGATACACGATGCCGGCTTCGTCATCGCGCTGGTGGTTGCGCAGGGGATGCGTGCGCTTGTAGTTGTGATGATCGTTCTCGAATACCGCGGTGACACCGTACCGCTCGAAATGCGGAATCCAATGCTGCTGAATTTCTTTTGAGCGCGGATGCTCGCAAGGCAGCAGATCTTTGGGCGCCTTGGTGGTGCCGTACGCCGGCCAGTGGTAACACGCAAAAACAAACTGCTGCTCCGTTCGTGCCGCCAGACTGCGCTCCAGCCACTCGGCCTGTGCGCCGACAATCGGTTGGGTGTGGCCGGTATCCAGGATCAACAGGGACAAATACGTTCCGAAATCCAGTGCATGATAGGAGCGCCCCTCGGGCAACGCGAAGAAACCGTGGAAATAGGGCGCATCGTCGGGAATCTTCCCGCCGTAACCGCCGCGCACCTCGTGATTACCGATGCCCACAACCAGCGGAATGAGCCGGCCTTTCTCGCCCCGCGCGAGTTGCGTCCACGATTGCAGCCAGTCAATCCAGCGTGTGGCATTACGCCCGTCCGCATAGGCGAGATCACCGCCGATTAACGCAAAGTCCGGGTCTAACCGACTTGCCCGGCGATTCATGGCGTCCACCATTTCCCGGCTGTGCATCATGTCGCCGCCGGTCACGAAGCGCACGGGACGATCCAATCGCACGGGCATGGTACGAAACCGCTGGAGATTCCTGTCATCCGCTGGCGCATTGTCGGCGACGATGAACTCGTAATCCGCCGCCGGCGCGAGTTCGGTCAGTTCCACGCGCCGCACTTGGAGCACTGAAGGAGTTGCTACGGTACGCGTTCCGCGGGCCGCCAGCCAATTGGTGGTACCAGCGCGACGATAAAAAACATTGGTGGTGGTGTGTTCGTAAAGGTTGACCCAGTTGATCGTCATCGTGCGCGCCGGATCCCTTTGCCAAGTCAGGTAGAGCCCAACGACATCGCTCTGCGCCCCGCCCGTCAGCGGCAGGAAACACGCCGCCAGTCCCAGTATGAAGGTTTTGTACATAGGCGCACAGCATGAGGAAAGCTGGCGGCCCCGGCAAGCCCGACGCCGGATATTCGTAGCGCAGATTTCCATTCTTCGCGTCCGCTGTTCCAAATACAGCAACTGGTTCACATGGCCCGGGGTGTCCATCCGCAACTGCTCTGCGATCCAACTCACCAGCACCGCTGACTCGCGCTGCTATCACCATTCTCTGCTTGTCCCCTTTGGCGCGGTGCTCCAGATGTTGCTCCCTCCACTCCCGCCGACGCAATGCCTCCGCAAGCACGTTGATGGTCTGGCAATTTAAGTTCCAAGCCGCAACCTACGCATACCCATACTGTTCCTGCAACCGCGCCGTCGTCGTGTCCGCTTCCCAGCCCCTGGTCATCCGCAACTGCCCGATATTCCCGGAGTTGTAACCGTCGGTCAAAAAACGCACAGCATTTCTCAATAACTGGCCAGTGTCTTCGGCCCGTCTGGCGTAGAGTTCATCATTGACCGCCCGCAAGCCGCCGGTAAGATGCGCGGGCTGATTTTTTAACCTAAAACTGAAATCGAACTATGGCAGTGAAAGTTGCAATTAATGGGTTCGGCCGCATTGGACGCCTGGTCTTCCGGGCGCTGGTCGAACAGGGCATGGTGGGCAAAGACATCGAAGTCGTCGCGGTCGGCGACATCGTTCCCGCTGATAATCTCGCGTATCTCCTCAAATACGACTCCATCCAGGGCCGTTTCAAGGGCGAAGTCGGCTCAAAGAAATCCGCCGCCGACAAGGCCGAAGACGACGTGCTGGTGGTCAACGGCAAGGACATCAAGGTCGTCAGCGCCAAGTCGCCAGCGGAACTTCCGTGGAAGGCGCTGGGCGTGGACCTGGTGATCGAATCCACCGGCTTGTTCACGGATGTCGAGAAATCGCAAGGCCACATCACGGCGGGCGCAAAGAAGGTCATCATTTCCGCGCCGGCCAAAGGGGATTGCCTCACGGTGGTCATGGGCGTGAACGATGACAAGTATGACCCGGCCAAGCATCACATCGTCTCGAACGCCTCCTGCACCACAAACTGCCTCGCGCCCGTTTGCTATGTCCTCCTCAAGGAAGGCTTCGGCATTGACGAAGGTTTGATGACGACGGTTCATGCCTATACCGCCACGCAGAAGACCGTGGACGGTCCGAGCAAGAAGGATTGGAAGGGTGGCCGCACGGCAGCGCAAAACCTGATTCCTTCAACCACCGGCGCGGCCAAGGCCGTGGGCCTGGTGTTGCCCGAAGTGAAAGGCAAACTCACCGGCATGGCATTCCGCGTGCCCGTGCCGACCGTCTCGGTCGTGGACCTCACGGTCAAGACCGTGAAGGAAACCAGCTACGCCGAAATCAGCGCCGCGATGAAGAAAGCCAGCGAGACCTACCTCAAGGGGATTCTCGGCTACACGACCGACGAAGTCGTCAGTTCGGATTTCATCCACTGCGAACTCTCCTCGATCTTCGACGCTGGTTCGGGCATCGAACTGAACAAGAAGTTCTTCAAGCTCGTGAGCTGGTATGACAACGAGTGGGGTTACAGTTGCCGCGTGGGCGACCTGATCAAGGTCATGCTCGCGAAGGGCCTGTAAGCACACTCACGAACTAAATTCGCCAACGGCGGTCCGGCAACGGGCCGCCGTTTTTTGTGATTTCGCCATTATTCCCCCTTGCCGTTAAACGAACGCTGCCCATAATCGCCTCCAATGGCGGCTACGACTTACCAGCAGATTAGAGAATCGTTACAGCAACTTTACGTGGACGATCCACGTCCCTGGCTGGTTGGCTTCAGCGGGGGCAAAGACAGCACGCTGGTCGCCGCGCTCGTGTTTGATGCCGTCATGTCCCTCCCGCCGGAACAACGCACCAAGCCTATCACCGTCCTCTGCACGGATACGCGAGTTGAAATACCGGCCATTGCCGAGGGCGTCGAAAGCGCCCTTGACCGCATGCGCCGCTTTTCCGAGCGCGAGGGGCTGAACATTGAAGCCCACCTGCTCAAACCGCCGCCCGAGCAATCCTTTTGGGTCAACATCATCGGGCGCGGTTATCCGCCGCCCAATCGGATCTTCCGCTGGTGTACGCAACGGCTCAAAATTGACCCCGTCACCACATTCGTCCAACAACGCCTGCAAAACGGACACTGGAGTGAAGCCATCCTGCACCTCGGCGCCCGCCGCGCCGAAAGCTCCACTCGCGCGCAAACGATGGCAGGGCGCGAAAAGCGCAACGGACTCAACCGCCATCCCGACCTCCCGCGCGTCTGGGTTTCCAATCCCATCGAATTCCTCACCACCGAGGAAGTCTGGGCCTATCTGTTGCAAAAATCGAATCCGTGGGGTGGCGACAACCGCCCGCTCTACAAACTCTACGCCAGCGCCTCCAATGGCGAATGTCCCATCCAGATTGACACCAGCACGCCCAGTTGCGGCAACTCCCGCTTCGGTTGCTGGACCTGCACCGTCGTTGAGCGCGACAAGGCCAGCGAGGGCCTGCTCGCCAGCGGCGACGAACGCATGGAACACCTGATTGCGTTCCGCGAAACCTTGCTGGAGTTCCAGGACCCGGCCAATGGCAAACGCGATATGAAGCGCAAGAACGGCTCGGACGGCCCGGGCCCGCTAACCATCGAAGCCCGGCGCGAACTGCTCGCCCGCCTGTTGAAATTGCAGGAGGAAACCGGCCTCACCCTCATCAGCGACGACGAACTCTTTCTCATCCAACAACTCTGGAAAAGCGCGCGGCGACCCGACGATGGCGGCGGCGTGGCGCGCATTGTCACCCGTCAGAAAGGCATCATTATGAGCGACTGGAAAGAAACCAACCGGCTGCGCGAACTCCAGGAACAAATCGCCGCGGAAAAAGGCATTCGCCCCGACACCCTGCGCCGGCTGCTGGGCAAGTGGGATGAATTCGACCTTGGCAAACCCGGCATGAACTAGAATGGCTTCCAACTTGAAATACATTGACCTTTTTGCCGGTTGCGGCGGCCTGTCCTGGGGGCTAATGCGCTCTGGGTGGAAAGGAATTTGTGCGGTTGAAAAGGATGCCTTCGCTTTCGAGACGCTCCGGCATAACCTTATTGATCGGAAAAAACATTTTCAGTGGCCAGAATGGTTTCCGGTTGGCGCACATGACATTGACGAGGTGCTTTCGAACCACAAAACCAATCTCCGCAAATTGGCCGCGAAGGTTGACTTGATCGTTGGCGGTCCTCCTTGCCAGGGATTTTCTGTCAACGGCAAGCGTGACGAAAGCGACAAGCGGAACGGACTCGTTGACTCCTACGTCTCGTTCGTTGAACTGGTCAAACCCAAGCTACTTTTTTTTGAAAATGTCCGTGGGTTTGACATGGAGTTTGTAAAAAATGGATCAGGCATGGTTTATTCGGATCAAGTAACGCGACGACTCAAGAAGCTCGGCTACGATGTTCATTCGGAGATCGTTAACTTCGGAGATTATGGCGTTCCCCAAAGGAGATTGCGCTTTATTCTCGTCGGCAGATTGAATGGGAAGGCGTGGGAGTTCTTTGAGCACTTGCGGGACGACAAAGACGCCTTTCTGAGAGAGAAAGGGCTGCGAGCAAAACGCAGCGTGGCCCAGGCGATTTCCGACCTGGAAAGACAACACGGCGAAACAGATTGCCCGGATTCCAAGAGCTTTCGATCGGGGCGATACGCGCCCGCCAAGAACCAATACCAGAAAATGATGCGGGCGGGTTGCGCGAGGACAATTCCCGACAGCCACCGCTTTCCAAACCATCGGGACGACATTGTGGCGCGTTTTCAGGAAATCTTGAAAACCGCTCCCCGTAACAAGCAACTTGCAGGTGGTTTGCGTTCCAAATACGAGTTGAAGAAACGCTCCATCACTCCACTCGACGAGGATTTGGTGTGCCCAACGATCACAAGCCTGCCGGACGATTATATTCATTATGCCGAACCACGAGTGCTGACTGTTCGCGAGTGCGCGCGTATCCAATCCTTTCCAGATGAATTTGAGTTCCGCGGGAAATACACGTCTGGCGGCGACCGGCGTGCCAAGGAAGTTCCTCGTTACACCCAGGTCGGCAATGCGATCCCGCCATTGTTCGCAGAACTCGCCGGCGGCGTGCTGAAACAACTGGCGAACAATGGCTAAATCCACTCCAGTTTTTCGTGTCAGTTCGGCGCTGAAAACAATCATCGGCAAGGAACTAATCACGAATGATTTCATAGCGGTTTTTGAGTTGGTAAAGAATTCCTTCGACGCAAACGCAACGCGCGTTGACATCACATTTAAGGCGCTGAATTCCAAAAACGCTCGGATTATCATCCAAGACAACGGGCACGGAATGGACGAAGCCGATCTGTTCGAGAAGTGGTTGTTCGTTGCGTATTCCTCGAAGAAGGAAGGCGCGGATGACTACCGCGACAAAATCAAATCAACCCGAATTTACGCCGGCGCAAAGGGCATCGGCCGGTTTTCCTGTGACCGGCTCGGCAGCAAGCTCGCGCTTTACACGCGGAAGAAATCGTCGGGAACTCCGTTCAATGTTTTGCGGGTTGATTGGAACGACTTTGAGGTGGATTCCAAAAAGGAATTCGTTGACGTGCCAGTGGAATACAAGACGGCGCGGTCCGTTCCTCACAATTTGCGGCAGGGAACAATCCTTGAAATCAGCGGATTGAGGAGCAACGACTGGACGCGGGACAAGCTCTTGGGTCTGAAGCGTTCGTTGGAGAGGCTCGTCAATCCGAATCAGGAAAATGACGTTGCCGACTTTGCGATTTATCTCCATGCGCCAGAAGAAAAGTTGGCGGACAGAGAGATTCCAGGTGAGGAGTCTTGGAACATCGTAAATGGGCGTGTCCGTAATTTTTTGTTCGAGAATCTGCGACTCAAGACAACGCAAATCGAAGTCAAAGTTACGCCTGACGGAAAGGAAATCAGCACCGAGTTGATGGATCGTGGCACACTGATTTACAAAATCCGGGAGAGAAATCCCTACGAAAAATCCCTCAAGAACATCTCAATTTATCTTTTTGTCTTAAACCAATCGGCAAAGCTTCTGTTTTCAAAACGCATGGGACTTCGTCCCGTTGCATACGGCTCGGTTTTTCTCTACAAGAATGGATTCAGAATTCATCCGTTTGGCGACGAGCACGAAGATCGGCTCGGCATCTTGCGGCGAAAACAGCAAGGTCAATCTCGCTTTCTTGGAACTCGTGACATAACGGGAAGGATTGAAATCAACGGAAACAACCCTGAATTCCGCGAAACCAGCAGCAGGGACGGGGGACTGGTGGACAACGAATCGTTTAACGACTTGCGAGACTTCTTCGTCGAGTTCGCCTTGAAGCGATTGGAGGCGTTTGCTGTTGGCATCATCAAATTTGGAAACGATGGCGACCTGCTGGATCAAGAGGGGCTGTCGCCGGAGGAAACCAAGGCGCACATTTTTGACCTGATTGTTCGGCTCACCAAGTCAGAGCATGTGTTGGACTTTTCCTACGACCCCAATTTGCTGGACATCTTGGAGAACCGCTCGGAGAGCAGCGTTTCCTCCCTTCTGAAAAACTTCAAACGGATTGCCGCCGAATCGAACAACAAGATTTTGACCGGCGAGGCGGCCAAGGCCGAAAAACATCTCAAGGTCCTGGCGCGAGCCAGAGAGGAAGCCGAACAAGAGGCGGACGCGGCGCGGGAAAAAGCCAAGAGCGCGGAACAAGAGGCGAAGGAAGCCGCCGAAAAAGCTCGAGCCGCCGAGGAAGAAGCCCGCCGTGCCCGCGCTGCCGAGGAGGAAGCCAAAAAGGAATCCCGGCAAACCACGACCCAGAACCTTTTTCTAAAGTCAGTCATTTCAAGCGACTTGACGCATGTGGTCAACTTGCACCATTACGTCGGCATCTCGGCGGGCACCATTGAAAATCATGTGAAGGATTTGAACCGCAGAATACAGCAGGGGAAACCGCTGACGCCGGAAGTCGTCGGGGTGACGCTTGAACGGATTAGTTACGAGGCAAAAAAGATTTCAACCATCGTGCGCTTTGCCACGAAGGCCAACTTCGTCATGGATGCGGTTGAAATCAACGCCGACATGGTTTCATTCATTCGGGAATATGTGCTGAACGTATGCGCCGGGGTCATCCGAACGCCGGACAACGAAGAAATCAGCATACGCTTTACCGCCCCGAAAGCAGCCGAGTTTGTTTCCACTTTCACCCCAATCGAGTTGAGCATCGTGCTGGACAACCTGTTCAGCAATTCGCGTAAGCACAAGGTCAAGAACATCGCGGTTGCGGTGCTTGAAGCCAGCAGCAGTGGGCTCAAGGTAAGCGTCAAGGATGACGGGGTGGGCGTTCCGCGAAAAAACGCGAAGAAGATTTTTGAAATGGGATTTTCCACGACGAACGGGTCCGGCTTGGGCCTGTATCACGTTGCAGAGATAATTCGTGGAATGAACGGAGACATCGAGTTGAACTCGCAAAACGAACACGGAGCCGAGTTCATCCTCACATTCAGAAAATGAAACTGGACTACAACATCCTCTGGATTGACGACACCCCGAAGTGGGTGGAATCAATAAAATCGCCGCTCAAGGAACATTTCGACGAACTTGGCTACCGACTGAAGATCACGCTGGAGAAGAACGGGGCGAACATTGTGGAGGCAATAAAGAATCCCGAGTTGGATTTGATCATCGTGGATTTCCAGTTGCCCAAGGTCACCGGGAAGGACTTGATCGAAACGATCAGGAAGAAGCACGTTCTTGTCGAAATCGTCTTCTACTCCCAAGAAGGTAATCCGAAGGACAAGTTCGAAACTCCGCCAGACGGCGTGTATTTCACGTCCAGGGAGGACGCCGAGGAGCGCATCACCGCAGTCATTGATCTCACGCTGAAGAAAGCACAAGACATAAACAACATTCGCGGGTTGGTGATTGCTGAGACGATTGATATTGAGGCGAAGCTCGGGGACGTGCTCGTTCAGTGTTTTGGGGATAGCGGGGGTTTGTTTCGAGAGCGTTTGCTTGATTCGGAAGTGCCGCTGTTCGATTTCGGCAAGAAAGACATGCTTTTGCAAGGGATTTTGAAAGACAGGATAACGGAACTAAACAAGCAAATCGCCGCTGGTAAAGGGGGCGAACAGGCGAAGAAAACTGTGGCGGTGCTGAAGGAACTGAAAGCGGTGTACAAGCTTTTCCCCACCGAGGTGATTCAGCCAAGAAACACAATGGCCCACGTTGAAAAACAGTGGGATGAGAACGGCAAGTGCATTTTGAGGTCCCGTGTAAAAGGCCATCGTCCAATCTGTGTTGACCACGACTGGTGTATCAAGGCGCGAAAGGATCTGATCAAACACATGGATAATCTCGACGAGATACTGAAAACTTTTTGAGCCCGCCTCGAATTGGCTGAACGCATGGCCGATTTTCTCACCAGATCGCAAAGATCGGAGCGGATGTCGCTCATTCGAAGTCGCGGCAACAAGAACACGGAACTGGCGTTGGTGAAATTGCTGCGACTACAACGCATCACAGGTTGGCGGCGTAACCAGCAGTTGATTGGCAAGCCCGATTTCGTTTTCCGGGGCGCCCGACTTGCAGTTTTTGTGGACGGTTGTTTCTGGCATGGCTGCCCAAAGCACTCTCGCCACGCCGCAAAAAGCGGGAATTATTGGCGGATAAAACTCAAAACGAATCAGGCTCGTGACCGGCTGGTGACGCGCGCATTGCGACACACAGGTTGGCGGGTGCTGCGTATCTGGGAACATGAATTGGTTCGGAGAAAGGAGTTGCGCTTGTTGATCCGGATTCGCCGAGCCCTGTCCAGCTCGACGGCGGGTAGGGTTCATAAGAGAACCGCAGCCAATTCCGGAAACACACCGGCGCGTGTTACGTGCGGTTGATTCAGGAGGATTTGCCCATCAACCCGCTCATCCGCCACCAGAACCCGACCGAGAACGCCCAGATCGCCTACGAAATCGCGAACTTGATTCGTTGCTTCGCGCCGCAACTCGGCGCAAAGCAGGAGCGCAACATCAGCGATTGCTACCAGCGACTGGCGGAGCCGGATTTCACGTCATTGGAACTGGAGTTGCAGACGCAGGCGCGCTTGGTCGGCATCGCCCCGCGCTGCTTCCCGGAGAACTTCATCCGAAACCAGGCAATGATAAGCCGAACGTTGGTCCTGCCACCATTGCCGGGTCAGTTGCTGGTGCGCCGCCAGAATCGGGTCGCGGCTGGGATTTGCCACCAGGAAGCTGACAATGCTGGTTTCGATGTAAACGGTTTCCATGGTTTATCCGCGCAGCATTTTGACTGCGCGCTCGATGGCGGGCAAGGCGGCTTTCACTTCGGCGGCCGTGTTCGCCAAGTCGAGCGAGAAGCGAATCATCTGCCGTGACGCGGTGGAATCGGGCTTCATCGCTTTGACGACATGAGATGGTTCATCGGAATCAGCCAGGCAGGCAGAACCAGACGAGGCACAGATGCCTTCCTGATCCAGCAGGATGAGCAGCGCTTCGGATTCAATGCCGGGGAAGGTGATGTTGGTAGTGTTGGCGAGGCGATGGATTGGGTGGCCGTTCAATTCGGTATTGGGAATTGAGTTCAGAATTCCCTGCTCGAGCGCATCGCGCAGGGGGCCGACTTTATTTTCGTAGCTCGGCTGATGTTTGCGCGCCAGTTCCGCCGCCTTGCCCAAACCGACAATCAGCGGCACGCACTCTGTTCCGCCGCGTAGATTCCGCTCCTGATGCCCGCCGTGGATCAATGGCGAGAACGGTGCTTTCCGTCGTACGTAAAGTGCGCCGATACCTTTTGGGGCATGAAACTTGTGACCCGCGAGCGAAAGGTAATCGGCAGGCACCTTCCGAACGTCAATCTCCATCTTGCCCGCCGCCTGCACCGCGTCGCAGTGATAAAGCACGCCTCGCGCGCGGCATATCTCGGCGATTTCTTTCACCGGAAACAACACGCCCGTTTCATTGTTCGCCCACATCAACGACACGACCGCAGTGTCATCCGTAATCGCATTTTCCAAATCCGCCAGTTTGAGCAACCCGTCGCGATCCACCGGCAGATACGTCACGCGGTAGCCCCTCACCCCGTCCCTCTCCCCATCGGATGGGGAGAGGGTGTCCGCAGGACGGGAGAGGGGATTGTTTGCTGCGGCCTGTATCACTTCGCGCTTTTTCGGGGCTGGATTCGCGTGCATTCGGGTCCATTCGCGGTTCCTTTCCAGCGCCCGGCATAAATTCAGCACTGATGAATGCTCCACCCCCGAGGTGATAATGTGTCGCTTGCCGGGATTGGCCTTGAGCGCCGAATGAATTGCCGCGTTGTTGCTCTCTGTGGCGCACGAAGTGAAGATTACCTCGCGTGACTGCGCCCCAATCAATTCCGCCACCTGTGCCCGCGCCGTTTCGATCACGCCCTTGAGCTTCGCCCCGAATTTGTAGCTGCTGGACGGATTGCCCCATTCGGAAGTCAGGTAAGGCATCATCACCTCCAGCACTTCTGGGGCGATGGGTGTCGTGGCGTTGTGGTCCAGGTAAATCACGCAAGGATGCTAGTGGAGACTTTCACTCCGCTCAACCCGTGAACCCAAGTTGGCCAGAACACCAGCAGACCCGAGGCAGGTTCCTCTTTCAGCGCTTCTGCTCCTTCAGCATCTTCTTCACCTTTTCCACCTTGGGGCGGACGACGGCCTGGCAGTAGGCCTGGCTGGGATTCTTGCGGAAGTAATCCTGGTGGTATTCCTCAGCGCGATAAAATTTCTTCAGTTCGACCAATTGCGTGACCACGGGTTTGGAATACTGTTTGCCCACTGCGGCAATGGACTGCTTCGCCGCCTGTTTCTGGGCGTCGTTGTGGTAAAGGATCACGGACCGATATCGCGCACCCACGTCGTTGCCCTGCCGGTTGAGCGTGGTCGGGTCGTGAATCAGCCAGAAGGTTTCCAGCAGTTTTTCAAAGGAGACGAGTTGCGGGTCAAATTCGATCTGCACCACCTCCGCGTGGCCGGTGGTTTCGGCGCAAACTTCGTGGTAGGTGGGATTCGTGGTATGTCCACCCGCATAGCCGTTGACGACAGCTTTGACGCCGGGCAGGAGTTCAAATGCGGCTTCAAGGCACCAGAAACAGCCGCCGCCAAGGGTCGCCAGTTCCGTCTGGTTGGTTCCGGTTGTAGTCATGATGGGTTTGGTTGGTTCCGCGGCACGCAGGGTCAGCGCGCCCAGCGCCAATAAGAGATAAACGGCTCGGTTCATGTTGCTCGGCAATTGGTCGTGGTTGATGGGTCAGTTTGCGCTTACAGGCCTGGCACCGTCCGGTGGTCAGGCCGTCTCGGGACGATCCAAGTTCGGCCCCGGCGGCAATTCGGCGAACTGTTCCAAGTGCTCCGGCCGCAGCGGCTCGGACAGGACATGTTCCTCGCCCAGCCATTTGCCCAAGTCCAACAGTTTGCACCGGTGCGAACAAAACGGAGCATATGCCCCAGCGAACCAATCGCCTTCCTTTCGGCACGTCGGACACCTGAATCGTGACTTACGACTCATACGCGTGGCGGGTGTCGCAGTGGGCTACTTGCCCGCCGGCTTCCGCAATTCCGCCGCCAGTGCTTTGAGGTCCTTGGCAACGGTGACGGCGTCGTTGCGTTTGGCGCCGCCGACCTCAAGGATGGCCTGCACGTCGCTGGCAATGGCATCCGTCTGCGTAACGGGCATGGCCGCGCTGTTCACCACGGCTTCGAGATTCTGCGCCAGGCGCGATTGCTGGGCTGGATCAAGAGTTTTACCGGCCAGCGCGGTCGCGAAATTGTTCACAAACTTGCCAACTGTGGCGCCTGATGGCTTCTTTGGTCCGCGCGCCGCCGCCTGCAGGTTATTGATGAACTGCTGCTTCTGCCCCGCTGTCATGGGGATGCCGGGTTTCAAGGCGGCGAGATCAGTTTTGAGTCTGGCGACGTGTTGTTGCTGAAGGGTGGCCGGAGTGGCCGGCACCGCGGTTCGGGCGGCAGCAGGCGCGGGCACGGTCACGGGTTTTGCGGGGGCTTGCGCCGGAGGGGCAACGCCCTGACGGACGTTGTTCTGCTGGTTCAGGTCCTTGGCGCGCCGTTTGATCTGGTCAGCCTGCGCACCCTGCGCAAAGGACTGTTGAACAAACAACACCAAGGCCACAACAGTAAGGAGAAGCGATTTCATGCTTTGAATGCTTGGGTCACGAGTTCTCCGTAGTCATGCCGCTTCAGAAATTTAGTCTTTGGCGGTAATCATGCCCTTCTTGGACAACAGGCCAATGTAATCCATGAGAATGCGGGTGGCTTCATCCAGCGTGGGGTCCACCTTCGTTGCCTTGTCCTCGCCGTGTTCGCCGTCGAGTTCATCCGGCAAGTCCGCGGGTTTCGCGGCAATGGCGGCGGAGTTGGTGCTCGCACCAATCGAAGCGCCCGCCACTTTGGCGGTGGCGGTATTGGTTTTTTCAACGGGTGGCGGGAGGCCGGGCAAATCCACCTGGCTGAGTTTGATTTCGTAAATCTGCCGATGGTCGTCGGCACGGGCCGCGCGTTCGGTTTCACGGGCTTTCTTGCGGGCCTCGTCTTCCGCCATTTCCCGGAGTCGTTCCTGTTCATTCAGGGAGATCGTCCGGTCCGCCTGCCGTTTCTTAAAGAGGTCAATGTCCTCGCGGATGTAGGCAAAGTCCTGGTCAGTGGCCACGCGCTCGCTGGAACGGCGGAGCAGTTCCTGCAAATAGGGATCCACCAGATTCAGTTTGTCATACCGGGCGCTTTCGATGGTGTCCCACTCCAACGGATTCTGGTGGGCCACTTCGCCAATCTCCTTGGAATGATTCAGTACCGAAGGCAGCACGATGTCCGGCATCACGCCTTTCAATTGTGTCGAGGAGCCACCGGCCCGGTAAAATTTGCGGATCGTGACCTTGAGCGTGCCGGGGTCGTTGGTGGCCGTTTCCGTAGCCGGCTTAACCCAGGGTCGCAGTGGATTGAGGTTTTGCACCGTGCCTTTGCCGTGAGTGGCAACATCGCCCACAATCAGGGCGCGGCCATAATCCTGCAACGCGCCCGCCAGAATCTCCGAAGCTGACGCGCTGAACCGGCTGGTGAGCACGATCAACGGCCCCTCATAAGCCACCGAAGGATCCTCGTCCTCGTCCACCATCTTGCGACCAAACGTGTCCACCACCTGGACCACAGGGCCTTCCTTGATGAACAATCCAGTGAGCCGGATGGCTTCTTCCAGCGAACCGCCGCCATTGCGGCGCAAGTCGAGGATCACGCCATTGATGTTCTCCTGCGTCAGCTTCTTGAGCAGCCGTTTGACATCCGCGGTCGTGCTCTTGGTTTCGGCCTTGCCGCGGCTGCCTGGCAGATTGAGGCTGGCGTAGAAAGACGGAAGATCAATGATGCCCAGGCGGACGGGCTTGCCGCCGTTGCCGGGAAGTTCGATCAACTTTGCCTTGGCCGCCTGATCATCCAGCGTGATTTCATCGCGAATGATCGA
Organism: Verrucomicrobiota bacterium; assembly: GCA_014860005.1. The sequence continues at coordinate 41,570 of JACZKP010000131.1, forward strand.
AACCACCTTCCGGCCGGAATCATCCGCCGGCAGGATGGTCAGCCGCACTTCCGTGCCTTTCGGGCCGCGAATCAACTGCACCACTTTGTTCAAATTCATCCCCACCACGTCCACTGGCGCTTCGTCGCCCTGCGCTACGGCCACAATGCGGTCGCTGGCCTTGACCTGGCCGCTGCGCATGGCGGGACCGGGTTTGACCTCCTGGACTTTGCAGTAACCGTCCAGATCGGTCGTCAGCACCGCGCCAATGCCGAACAACGCCAGGTTCATGTTGATGGAAAAATTCTCCGTGGCGCTCGCGTTGAGATATCCCGAATGCGGATCATACACGCGGGCCAGCGCGCTCAGGTATTCCTGCAAAACATCGGAACTCTCCCATTCCTGGAAGGTGTGCAGAATACGGTTGTACCGCTTGGTGAGCGTCTCCGTGATTTCTTCGTGCGGCGTTTTCTTCTTTTCCGAATCGGTCTCCAACTTGGCGACCGGCGTTTCTTTGACCGGGCGATCCGACTCGGTGACCTCCGGGCTTTTCTGCTTGGCGGCAGCCTCGGCAGACTGCTTCTGCTTCTCCACCTGGGCGAGTTTCTCCTGCAAATACTCGTAGCGCACGCGCTGCCGCCACAGGACTTTGGCTGCTTCAAGATCCTGCGGATACGGCGCCTCGCGCCGGTTGATGGCTATGCGCTCGTCCGTATCGAACACGAACTCGTCCTTCAGCATCTCCCGCGCATACACAACACGCTGTTCGAGCCGTTCGAGGAACCGGGTGAAGATTTTATGCGCCGGGCTGGTGTCGGCCACGCCTTGCCGGGTGACAGTAAGATCATCCAATGTGGTCCGATACGAATCGAATTCCGCGCGGTCCGCCTGCGTGAAGTGGATGCGCTGCGGATCCAGCGTTTCGAAGTAGCGGTCAAAAAACTTCTCCGACACATCATCGTCGAACGATTTTCGCAGATAATGGTTTTGTTCAAGCATCCGCGCGGCCACGTACGCAATGCGCCCGTCATTGGGACCGGGAGTCAGGACTTTGACGGTGGAAGTGCTGGCCGGCAGTTCATTGGGCGTTGCCAGTGAAACATCAGTTTTGGCCGCGCGCAGCAGCCATACCAGGGACACGAAGCACGTCAGCAACAGCATCCCCCTAACGCCAGATCGAGGTAGATTCATTTTCAAGCGATGCAAAATAGCACAGGTTTGACTGACTATACGCGGATTTGTTCAGGAATGGAAACAGGCAATTTCAGTGAGACCGCTTTTGGCCCGGCCGGGCGGCGGCACGATAAAAACAAGTTGAATTCGGCGGGCACTTTCCCAATATTCTCTACCCATGAACAAGACAGCGACAACACTAGCGATTTTGGCCGGTTTGGCGGTCACCGCAAACCTTCAGGCCCAGGACAGCAAACCCTTCAAGGACGAGAAGGAGAAGGCGAGCTACGCCGTCGGCCTCAACCTCGGCAGCAACTGGAAGCGCCAGGACATTGATCTGGACTTCGACCAGGTACTCCGTGGTCTGAAGGACACCCGCCCGGACGCCCAACCCTTGCTGACGGAAGAAGAAGCACGCGAGGTGCTGACCAAGTTCCAGCAGCAGATCATGGCCGCGCAACAGGAAAAACGCCGCGTGCAGGGCGAGAAGAACAAGCAGGCGGGCGCGGCGTTCCTCGCGGAGAACAAGAGCAAGCCGGGCGTGAAAACACTCGAGAACGGTTTGCAGTACAAGGTCATCACCGAAGGCTCGGGCGACATTCCCAAGCGCGAGGATACGGTCACCGTCAAGTATCGCGGCACGCTGATTGATGGAACTGAATTCGACAGTTCCGAGAAAGCTCCCAATGGCACGGCCACCTTCCGCGTCAACGGCGTCATTCGCGGCTGGACCGAAGCCCTCACGCAAATGAAAGTCGGCTCCAAATGGCAACTGGTCATTCCGCCGGACCTCGCTTACGGCGAACGCGGCAGCGGCCCCAACATTGGACCGGAGTCCACCCTGATTTTTGACGTGGAATTGCTCTCCGTGCAACCCGCGCCGCCGCCTGCCCAACCCAAACCGCTCACGAGCGACATCATCAAAGTGCCGTCCGTGGAGGAAATGAAGAAGGGCGCGAAGATCGAAACCATCAAGGCGGAAGACGTCGAGAAGCTTCAGAAACAGCAGCAGGAACAGCCGAAGCAATAACTGCGTGGTCGGGGAGGTCCGCTTTCAGTCAGCCTGCTGTTGTTTCGGCGGCAGCAGGCTTGATCAAGACCTTGCCCAGCACGCTTCGGGAGCGCAGTTTCGCGAAAGCGGCTTGGGCTTGATCCAGCGGAAACACCGAGTCAATCACTGGTTTCAGCCGGCTCGCAGCCGCCCATTCCAACGTCGCGTGAATCGCGGCGCGATTGCGCCCGTAACTGCCAATCAACCGTTGCTGCTTCACGAAAATTGGCCACAGGTTGAGCGGCACTTCACGGCCCGCCGTGGCGCCGCAGGTCACAATCGTCCCGCCGCGCGCGAGGCACTCGAAGCACTTGCGCAACACCTCCCCACCGACGTGTTCCACCACCAGGTCCACCCCCCGTTTGTTGGTGAACTTGCGCACTTCAGCCGGCCAGTCAATCCGGGTTGAATCCACCGCAGAGTCCGCGCCGAGTTGCAAGGCGAGCGCACGCTTAACTTCTGTCGAACCGGTGCTGATGACCTTTGCGCCGAGTTGTTTCGCAATCTGAATCGCCGCCGAACCCACCCCGCTCGCGCCGCCGATGACGAGCACCCAGTCGCCTTCGCGAACCGAGGCGCGGTTCGTGAGCATGTGCATGGCGGTGCTGCCGGCCAGCGTGAGCGCGGCCGAAGTCTCAAACCTCACCCCGGCTGGCAATCGCATCAGCGCCCGTGCCGGCACCAGAACCTTTTCCGCGAAACCGCCGTCGCGCTGCACGCCCAGAATTTCTCCGCGCAAACAAAGCGACTCCTCTCCGCGCTGACAGAATTCACATTCCCCGCAGAACAGATTGGATTGGATCGCGACTGCCTCGCCGGGTTTCCAATCCTGAACCTCGCTACCGACAATTGCCACGCGCCCGGCAATTTCACCACCCGGCGTGCGCGGCAGTTTCAGGGGAATGGGCAAGCCCGCCTCCTCCAGCCAGAGATCGAGGCGATTCAGACCGCAGGCTGCAACCTGCACGACGGCCTCTTGCGGGCCGGGTTGCGGCTCGGGCAGATTGCGTAATTGAAATTGTCCGGGTGCGCCGTGGGTAATGAGTTGAAACGCTCGCATGGCGGAATTGAACCCGCAGCCTTGAATCGTCACAAGGCAATTCCCGCCGCTAACAGCCCGTCAAAGAACTCCTTCCTTTGTAGGAGACGAGGTAACGAGTCTGCATTTTTCGCGATTTCGGAGCGGCCTGCGAGAGACTCCTGACGTCGTCTCCTACATTTTTGACGGGCCGCTAACACTCGCCGTTACATCCCATCTCCCAAGACCAACAACCAGCCACCAAGAATCTTCATTCACCGCTTGCCGCTCCGCCAGCGGACGGACGGAATGGCTTTCCCGGCATTTGCCAGACCCAGTCGCCCTCATTGAGATCCACGGTTGAATCCCTCTTATCCTTTCGCCAGGCGATCTCTCCATTGTCATCCCTTTGATTCCAACCGATGGAATACAGCGTGTAGCCGCCGTCGGCAGTGCGACGATAGCGCAGCGGATTGCCGTCAATAACGTCGTTCGGGATTTTCTCGAGGAACTGCGGAACGAGCGCTTCGATGGTTTCAGGATACTCACCCTTGGCCAGACGTTGTCGTTCGAGCGCGCAGGCCAGGCGGGCTGCATCCACCGAAACCTGCGCCCGGGCGGAACGGCGCACCGCGTTATCCAGGGCCGGCATCAGCAGTTTGGCAAAGACCGTGTAAGGCCGAAGCGGCATGGCGGCAATCTCCTTCCCGAAGGTATTGCTCGCATCAGGAAAGATCCGATGTTTGTCCTCGTCCACCGACGCGAGGAAATGAGTCTGGTGCATTTTGGAAATCGCCAGCATGTTTTGATAGAACCAGCCGCCCGGCATCAAGTTGAGACTCGGAGCCGCCCCGCCGCTTCCATCATCATCAGCAATGTATCCCAAGTGGCGCGACCGCCAGCCCTGTCGCCGCAGAAAGTCCAGTCCGCTGGTGCCCAACGCCCGCTCGCCACGCATCGCAGCCTTGTACTCCGCGAGCAGGTTGAGTGAACTCAGATACTTCTCAAGTTCGGCCAGTTGCGCGTCGTTCCATGCCCGCCTGGCCAAGCCTTCGCGCACAGTTTGCAAGCTTACGTTGAGTGCGGCAATTCGCACGAGATGATCAATCAACAAAGGCTCATTGCGGATGATGTCGGAAATACGAAAACCCAGGTGCAGATCGTCGAGTGCCGCTGCGGACTGACCCAGTCCAAGTCGGGCGACCGCCCGCACGTGGGTGAGCATGCAAAGGCCCCTTATATGTGCAAGGTGTGGCAGCAGAATCTCCCACGCCGGCTCATCTTCGTATGGAATGGGAAACCGTGCGTATGGCCGGGAAGCCCTGGCCTCCTGCAATTCCTTGAACTCGGCATCGAACTTGCCCAGCGCCACCAGGATGTCTTCCGCCGCTGTCCCCGAAACGGCCGGTTGTGGATAATTGGTATTGCCGCGATAAAACTCCCGCCACGATTCGAGGTCCGCGAACGTGCCTTTGTCCAAGCTGCCCAAAACCAGGCGATCCTTGCTCTCCCGATCCGGACGCAAATCGGCGCGGATTTGCTGAAGCCGGTTCAACCCGTTGGTATCGGCCCACACCACCTGGCCATTGACGCGGGTGAAATCATAGACCGGCTTGAGCAACGGCGTGAGGGCAAAGTTCTGATCCTCCGGCACCCGCGCCGGGGCCACGCCGGCGACCGTGAATTTCTCTCCTTTGGCTTCCCACTCACGTTTGTGCTGTTCCCACGCGCGCTTGCCGCGCCAGTTTTCCACCGCGTAGAACAACGCAATCAAGGTCGCAAAACAAGCGACCCCGAACAGAAACCGCCGCAAGTTGCGCCACGAGCAGAGCCACTTGATGAACAGCATGGCTAGTATTCCCACCGGCGCGGCGATCAAGGAGAAAATCAAGGCCGCGAGCATTGCTTCCGGGAAGGGCCTCTGCGGCTCCGTGAGCCGGTCAAACCCGAGGAGGATTACAAAAACCACGCCAGCCAACAGTGCGAACCAGACCAGAAATTTGACCGGCCCGCGCCACGGTCGGCGCCAGATGCTCTTGGGTGATTCATTCATAACTTTTCAGGCGTTGAGGGTTTCTTCACGTCGTCCACTGCGCGGCCCCAGTGGCGCCGCTTTGGGCCGGATAAGGGCGGACATGTCGGGCTGGCCCACTAATTCCGCCAGTAATTGCTCCTGCTGTTTCAACAGTAGCAACATTTCGGGCGAGGGCGGCGCGTGCCGGGCTTCCAGTTCCGGCGAGGTTTCACGCGTTGCGAAGTTTAGGACCAGCACCACCAGCCACAGGGCAGCCAGACCCGCCCACGCCTGCGGCGCCGGCCAAAAAAGATCACGCAAACGCGATTTGATGACTGACGCCAGCGTCACGCCGGCAACCGTTGTTGGCCGCCGCCCCGCCTCCGCCGCGGCCAGAATCTCGGCGCGCCACTCGGCAGGAATCCGACGCAGCGGCTGGCGCTGAAGTTTGATTTCAAAGTCGTCGTTCATTTGATCTCTCCGTAGATGGGACGCAGGCGCTCGCGCAATTTGTCTAACCCATAGCGATACCGGCTGGCCGCCGTGTTGAGCGGGATGTCGAGCGCCGCGGCGATGTGCTCAAAGGTCAAGCCCTCCCAGAGTTTCAGGTGAACCACGGCACGCTGCTCAGGCGGCAGGTCCGCGAGCGCGGCGGCAAGCTCATTGCGGAACACCTGTTCATCCGGGTCATCCGTGGACGCAAACGGCGTCACGGCTTCTTCGGCGAATTGATCGTGGTATTTCGTCCGGCTGCCGCGCCGGCGCATGAGGTCAATCGCGGCGTTGTGCGCCAAACGGATCAGGAACGCGCGCTCCTCCCGCACCGGTTCGAGTAACTCCGGCTGGCGGGCCAGTTTGACGAACACCTCCTGGAGCAAGTCCCGCGTGTCCGATTCATCGCGGGTGAAGTTCAACAAGTAGGTGAACAACGCCTGAGCGTGGTCATCGTACAACCGTTCAAGCTGGCGATCATGCGGCATCGTTTCCATCTCCATGACGCGCCGCGCTTGCGGTTTTGTCTATTGAATTCGCGCTTGGCCACCCGCAATAGTGCAGCACGTCCAGAGATTGGACCAGGCCGGCGGAAATCACTCACGATCATCGTGCCTTTGCCGCACCTTCCCGTGCGCCTTCGCCTTGGGGAGCGTACGCGCCCTCGCGTGCGGCGGTTGACGCCCTCGTCAACCGCACGGGCGCGCCTCCGCGCCTGAATCAACGCGCGGTGGCGCGCGTCGTCCCGGCTGCGGAGGCGCAACCGGGACGCACGCGAGGCGCGTGCGCTCCCCACTGCAAAATGCGCTCCATGTATGGGAAAACAAGACTGGGAAAGCAGAACTTGACCCAGCGCCTTCGCCATTGCATAAACTGCCATGGTCCGACTCAACTGAGGGATTTAACCGAGGGTTCTATGAATGTGCTTCGCTCAAAAAATCGGCTGCCGACAGCGATCCTGGCAATTTTCCTGACATCAACCTGCCTGTTTACTGCTCTTGGGGCGGACACAAACATAATCGTGTGGGGTAGTGGCGAGGTAACAAGCATTCCCGACTTCCCGACCAATGCGATCGCAGTCGCAGGCGGAGACATGCATGGCATAGCTTTGCTGGCGGATCGCTCCGTGCGGACTTGGGGTCGGTTTGCTGTTGGGGGATCCATTGTGCCGCCCGCAGATGCTACAAATATCGTCGGAATTGCCTCGGGTAGCAGTCATGCGCTAGCCCTCAAAAGCGACGGCACGGTTGCATTGTGGGGCAGAATCATTGGCAACTTTACGACCCAGGTTTCGCCCGAAGCGACCAATGTGGTAGCGTTGGGGGTCGGACCGGGGGCTCAACACGCTCTGGTGTTACGAGCGGACGGAACAGTTGTGGACTGGGGCCTTACCGCCACCACCAACATTCCGCCCGAAGCCTTCAACATTATCAGTGTCGCCGCCGGCGCAGGGCACAGTCTGGCCTTGCGCTCGGATGGAAGAGTGGTTGCTTGGGGCCACAACTTTTACGGCGAGACGAGTGTGCCGGCGAGCGCGACGAACATCGTGGCCATCGCCACGACATGGCACGGCAACATCGCGCTGAGAGCTGACGGCAGATTGCTGACGTGGGCATCTTACCCATACAATCCCAATCAGGTATCTATGACCAACATCGTTGAAGTGGCGGGCGCCGGAGGCACCGGCATGGCGCTGATGCAGAACGGGAGGGTGGTTTCCTCAGTATTGTCGATGAGTGTGACAAACATCATGGCCATCGGTGCAAGCGGGGGTGCTTACATGGCCGTAAAAGCTGTTGGCCCGCCGATATTTCCCTTGCCAGCCGTTCGGCGCACGGCAGCCGCCGGGCAGAATGCGTACTTTCGACTGCAAGCAGTGGGAGCCTTACCAAGGAGTTACCAGTGGAGTCTTTACGGGACGAACCTGCCGGGCGCAACCAATCAGGTGCTGGTGGTCACGAATGTCCAATTGAGCAAGACCGGACCCTACATCTTAACCGTCAGCAACTCACTGGGTGTGGCGATCAGTGACGCAATGATGCTGAGCGTGGAGCCGCTGGAGGTCACGGTGCAACCCGGCTTTCAGACGGTGCTGGCCGGAAGCAACGCGACTTTTACGGCGGCCACAGTGGGCCAAGGTCCGTTCACCTATCAATGGAAGTATGACGGTGAAGATTTGCCGAGCGCAACGAACGGCAGCCTGACGCTGACAACTGTGAGCCTGACACATGCGGGCAGGTACTCCGTGGTCGCAAGCAATTTGCTCGGCGGCATGACCAGTCAGGAGGCCACCTTGACCGTGCTGCCGTTGCGGATTACCGGACAACCGCAAAATGGGTCGGTGCTCGCGGGCACGAATGTCACGTTCAGTGTGACATTGGCCGGCACCCCTCCGTTTGCTTACCAGTGGCGTTTCGGCGGGGCTGATTTGAGCGGCGCCACCGAGTCCTCACTCACCCTCTCCAATGTGGAACCCGGCCAGGCGGGAACTTACTCCGTCATTGTGTCGAACGCCTACGGTGGCGACGTGAGCGCCAGCGCCACACTGAATGTGCAACCACTGACCATCACCTCGCACCCAAGCAACGTTCTGGCGCTGCTGTGGTCGCCCGCGACTTTCAACGTCTCGGCCGCAGGCGAAGGGCCGTTCAGTTATCAATGGCGGTTCAACGGCACGGATCTCGAGGGGGCAACCGATAATCCGCTTGTGTTGACCAATGTTCAGACAGCGCGGGCCGGATCGTATTCCGTGGTGGTCAGCAATGTGTATGGCAGCACTTCGAGCGCTCCGGCAACCTTGTCGCTCCGGCAGGTGGCGGTGTGGGGCGACACGGCTTCGCGACAAGCCCAGTTTCACATCGGCCTCACCAATGTGAAGGCGATTGCCGCAGGTTACTACCATACGCTGGCGTTGCGGTATGACGGCACGGTGCTGGCGTGGGGTTCGTCCTTCGCCCAGACGAACACGCCACCAGGTGTCACCAACATCGTCGCGATAGCTGCCGGAGGATTTCACAATCTGGGTTTGCAGAGCGATGGATCCGTCGCTTGCTGGGGGTCGGGATTCTACGATTCAGCGGCTGTCCCGCCAGGCCTCTCGAACGTCGTGGCGGTTGCGGGCGGCGAGTTTCACAGTCTGGCGCTGAGAACTGATGGAACTGTGGTTGCTTGGGGTGCGGGCAAGACCAATTCGGGAGCGTGGCCGCACCTTGGTCAATCCATCGTTCCGGCTGGCTTGTCAAATGTGGTTGCCATCTCAGCCAAAGGAACCTACAGCCTCGCCCTGACGGACGACGGAACCATGGTCGCTTGGGGCGCAAATGACTTCGGCCAGACAAATGTGCCCGTCGGCTTGAGCCATGTCGTGAGCATTGCCGCCGGCTACCGGCATGGATTGGCGCTTCGCTCCGATGGCAAATTATTCACGTGGGGAGATGATACTTACGGGCAAACCAACACCCTCCCGGATCTGACCAATGCCGTATCCATTGCAGCGGGCACCTGGAACAGCCTCGCGCTCACGGAAGATAACCGGGTGGTCGTGTGGGGAAGAAACGACTACAGCCAGACCAACGTTCCCAACGGCCTCGTAAATGTCATGGCCATCGCCGGGGGCAACTTCCATATCGCAGCTTTGCTCGGTGAGGAACTGCCGTCACCCGGCCTCGGTCTGGCAAGCGCCAGCCTGAGCCCCGAAGGCTTCACCGTTTCCCTGCCGACGCAGAGCGGACGGGTTTACCGATTGGAACATAAGAACCGCCTCTCGGACGAAAACTGGATTGCCCACCCACTGGTCGCCGGGACCGGTGGCATCGTCACCTTCACCGATCCCTCCGCAACCGGCTCGCAGCGATTCTATCGCGTGCGCCGATGGTGAATCCGAGTGCCGTCATCTTCACCGACCAGTTCACAACGCGATTGTGCCAAATCCCGGGTTGACTTTTGAGGACTCAAAAGGCAGAAACCATGGTGGCCCGGCACCCGGCGACGATGAGCAGGTTCGGATGGCGAAAGAATCGTTCCTTGGTGAACTTTTAATGTTTAAAGATGCGAAGTTTGAATCTCCCTTCCCGTGGTGCGCGGCGCGCGTTTACCCTTATTGAGTTGCTGGTGGTGATTGCGATCATCGCGATTCTGGCAGCAATGCTTCTGCCGGCGTTGAGCAAGGCCAAGGAGCGGGCCAAGCGGCTCAACTGCCTGAACAATCTCAAACAGCTCGGCTTGGGTCATCTGATGTACGGCCACGACAACAATGGCCGTCTTACCGGCACTTGGGATCATTTCAGCGACAACTTGAACTGGCTGTATCGCGACTATGCCCGGAACATTGATTCGTTTATCTGCCCGGGGACGCAGAATTTTATTTCCACCAATCTCGTTTCCGGCATCTACCCGAGCCCCGGCGTTTTGGAGTTGAGGGACCTTCAGAACTTCGCCCTCACGAAGCTGCGCAATCCGGGCCACAGCTACGAAAATTTCACCTGGTGGCGGACCCCGGATGAATTTCCGGGCCAGACGCATCCGACCGAGGGGCGCGCCCGCCGGGGAACGCAGAAGACTGAGCGCGCGGTGGCCAGTTATTCGCACCGCAACTTTGCCTTGAATCTGCGCGGTATGCGTCCCGGTCCGTCGGGCATCTGGCTGCAAGTGGATGCGGACTCGCTGTTCGCAGGTTATCCCGGCGCCATCAATAACTATCCGGACCCCGGGGATGCGCATGGTCGCGAGGGACACAACGTAAACTTCGCCGATGGCCACGCCGAGTGGGTGTCGGTGCGCGGCAATAAGTATCTGATCGCTTGGGAACTGTCCCAGGATGAGAACCGCGCCAGCCCATGACGGGCAGTTTTTACCGGTTCACCAATCGCGCCAGCCACCTAAATCATGTCCCGACAACTCCAGAGCCATTGGCGATCTTTTGCCGCCGTAGCGGTGCTCTTGCTTCCAGTCCTGCTTGCCGGTTGTGGCAAGAGCGAGGTGAATCAGGCCCTCGATTCGGATGCCAACGGTTACTTGTGCCAGGCTTGCAAGACCAAGTTCTACACCGGGCGCGAGCTGTTCGCGGACTTCTGTCCGAACTGCAAAAACGGGGACATCCGGCAGGTGGTGGGATTTGTCTGCTCCGAAGATGGGCATGTGACCCTCGCTCCGCGCGGACCGGGATTTCGCGCCTGTGAGAAATGCGGCAAGTCCACGAGCGCTTTGAGCATTCCCCGTGAGAAAGAACTCCAGACCTGGGGCGCCGCCAGGAAAGGCGCGGCGGAGGTTTCCGGCCAGCGGAACTAACGGGCACGCTGCAAGGGGGGAGCCGCCACAACCCACTGCGCGCACATAATGGCTGGCTGACGTTTTTCCAGATTTTTGATTGAAGAAACACCCCTCGCTCCTAAACTCACCACCATGAAAAACCTGCCAGCGAAACTTCTCTTGTGTGTCATACTCTGTGCCGGAATTCTGAGCCACAGGGCCTTCGCCCAAGGCCTCCTCTACTCGGACAATTTTGACACTGATACCTCAGCGAACTGGACTGTATTTGAAGGATCGGGAAACTTCACCCCGGACTACACCGCCGAATTCGCCTTTGATTACAGCACAAACCAGTTTGTTCGCAATGGCGTGACCGGCACGATCCCGCCGGCGCCGAATGGCGGAGGCAAGGGGCTTAAACTCACCGTCAATAACAATGACGAAACCGCAGCCACCTCCGGTGTAAGCCTGTATCCAACCGGTCAGTCCTTTGCCGACAACTACGCCCTGCGCGTGGACATGTGGCTCAACTACAACGGCGAGGAGTTCGGTGGCCCACAAGGCTCGACCGAGTTCGCCCACTTTGGCATCAACACTGTCGGCGACAAGGTCAATTGGGTGGAAGGTTTCGCGGCTGATGGCGTCTGGTTTGCGGTTACGGGTGAGGGTGGCGCCGCGCGCGACTACCGCGCTTATGTCGGCGACGGTTCTTCACCGGCGCTGGAGCTGGATGCAGCAAACGCGGGTTTCCTCGATCGCGATGGTGATGGCTCAGTCGAGTTTGACATCCTCATAGACAACAGTCAGCCACCGACCTATCCGCTTAAACTGATGTTCCCCAAGCCGGAATTTGAAACGGCCGGCATGCCGAGCAAGCAGTGGGTGCAGTTGGAAGTGCGCCAGCGGACAAATGAACTTGGCAGTCACACCGTCACCTGGCTGATCAACGGCTACGTGATTTCCGAACACTCCATCGGGGTCCAACTGGGGATGACCGCCGGCAACGTGATGCTGGGGACCATGGACACCTTCGCTTCCATCGCCAATCCGCGCGCCGAGAACTTCGTGATTTACGACAATCTCCGCGTGGTGGATTTGACCGGCGCGCCACAGGCGCCGGTGATGAGCGCTTCCGGCACTGTCACGAATGCCGCCGAGCCGGCCACCGACGGAATCATCACCGTCGCTCGCACGGGCGACACGGCTGGTGCGGCAGTTGTCAGCTTCCGTCTCGGCGGCACAGCCACCCGGGGTGTGGATTATGTTACCCAAACCAACGGCGTAACTTTCACTGAGGATTCCGTGGTAATCCCTGCCGGAGCAGCCTCGGTCAATGTGACCATCAAAGTGCTGGACGACGGCTTGGGCGAACCGCTGGAAGACGTGATCATGATGCTCGTCGGCAACCCGGGAGTTTATGACATTCGCGAAGGCATCTCTGCCACCGTGTACATCGAGGACGACGGCGATGTGCCCATCGTAACGGTGAACACCGTCAAGACCCACGCTTACGAACTGAACCCGGATAACGAAGGCCGGTTCAATATCCTGATGTCGAACCCCAGCCTGACCCCAACCACCATTGGTTATACCCTCAGTGGCACGGCGGTGGCGGGCGTTGACTACTCAAGCGTGCCGGCCTCGGCGACCATTCCGGCAGGTGAAACTAATGCTCTGGTGCGAATTCGGCCCATCAACAACAACCTCATGGATGGCAATCGCGACGTGACGTTGACCGTAAGCAGCGGAACTGGTTACACCCTCGGCGCAACCGTCACCGGCACGGTAACGATCCGGGACGACGACCTCCCAGCCGGCACACTGGCCTTCAGTGCGAATTTTGACACGGACGACACAGCGAACTGGACGGTGAACGCCTCCCCTGCGGGCGAGCACGGGGCGGATGTTTTCTTCGACTATAGTACCGTCGGGATTCCGTCAGCGCCAAACTCCACCGGTGGCACCACGCGCGGCCTGCGACTGGCGGCGAACACCAATTCGTTCAATCCAGCCTTTGGCGGGATCAGCGTTTCGCCCACCGGCCAAAGCTTCACCGGGGATTTCCGGGTACGCTTCGATGCGTGGCTCAATTACAACGGCCCGCTGCCCGCGGGCGGCAACGGCTCAACGCAAGTCACCGGAGCGGGCGCCGGCACCGCCGGCACCACACCGCAATGGGCAGGCGGCACGCAGGACAGCGTCTGGTTTGGGGTCACGGGCGAGGGCGGTACCAGTGTGGATTATCGCGCCTACTCGTCAGCGGCTGGGACTGGGACAGGTTATCTCGACGACAGCGGGGTATTTGCCGCCGGCACTGGGGCTGGTGTCCGAAACAACACCCATCCCTACTACGCCGAATTCGGGCGCGAGGCGGCGACGGAAGCGCAATTGGCGCTATACCCCGAGCAAACGGGCCTCAGTTCCATCGGTGTCCCCGGAATGCTCTGGCGCGACATGGTCATCACCAAGCAGGGGAATACCGTCACCTGGCACATGGATGGCAAATTGATCGCCACCGTGTCCACGGCAGACCTCGTCCTGGGCGGCGACAACATTCTGTTCAATCATTTCGACATCAACGCCACGGCCACCGCGGATTTCAACGGGCCGGCCTTGTTGTTCGGATTGATTGACAATGTGCGGGTGGAAACGCTGGCCACCGTGGCCTTGCCGCCGGACATCAGTGATATCCAATTGGTCAGTGGAGGCAGCGAGGTGCAAATTGACTTCGCCGGCGAATCCGCCGACACGCCCGCGTCGTTTGTGCTGCAAGCCTCGGGCACGGTGCAATCCGGCTACAGCGACGTAACCGCCAACATTACGCAACTCGCGCCCGGCTCATTCCGCGCCGTGCGGGCCGTGAGCGGCAACCAGCAATTCTACCGCCTGCGCAGGCAGTAAACCTTCCGAATCTGGACCATCAAGCGCCCGTGCGAACGGGCGCTTTTTTGTTACGACGCAGGACGGGAGTTGGCTCAACAGGTATCAACCCGCCCCAAGCAACGCTGCCCGCTCTGACCGTCAAAGCCGTGGCGACTCTTGAGTGCTGCACTCACCGCTGCGTCGCGCACTGAGACCCGGATGCTTGGAAAATGGTCAGAAGTCGAACTGTCAAAGTTTTCTGTAATTGAAAAGGGGATTTGTCCAAGCCACCGACAACATCTTCACGCCCGCAACCACCAACACCGCCGCCAATAATCTTCGCATCATCATTGGCGCGAGGCGGTACTTGCTGAAGGTTAATTTGTAGATCAACACGCCGAGTCAACGCGCGCTACGATTCCGCAAATCTACGAGGGCGCCACGGTAAAATGGGGCAAGCGTGTTTTGACCGTAGCTCACTGGCATAACGGGGAGGTCCTGCTTACGGGAGATGAAGATGTCCGGATGCAGGAACAAACGATCGGGAATCTTCTAACGAGCGGAGAAATGCAAATCACATCGCCGCCAGTGGCGTCAACCGAATCACAAATCACTGAGTTCTTGTCGCGCTGTCCGCAGGCCGCATTGGAAGAAGGTCACCAACGTTTTGCCATCTATAGTGATCCCAAACAATTCGGCTTGCTGCCGGAACGGACTCGGGAGCATTGGCGCTCGCATGTTCGTTCAGCAGAGGCGGAGTTTGGTGAGCAATTTGGCTGGGTCGGTTTGATTCCCCGGCGATTTAACTGCGGGAGGAAGCAGGTATTGTTGCCGCAGTCCGTGGAGGATGTTTTGGCTGCGGTATTCTCCGAGTATGAGAAAAACAATGCCATAACTTTCCCTGCATTTTGGTGCCGTTTGCAAGCTGTTGCGAGTGAGCGTCAGGTCTTGAGCCAGCTTTGTGGAAAGACCGTAGCGAAACGGTGGTTGGATGCGCATATCACGTTGAAGACGGTGGAAGCTCGGGAAGGCGCGACCGTGGCCAAATCCGTAGCCCCGCGCATGAAGCAGGTCCCAGGAACAACGCCACACGGACGGTGGCCGTGGGAACGGGCCTGCATTGACCACACCAAAATAGACCTCCGATTATTGCTGGATGACGGCGTACCCTTGGACGGGAGCAAGCCCGAAACCCTGCGGGCTTGGTTGTCCGTCATGATTGATGGCTTCAGCCGAAAAGTCCTGGCCTTCGTTTTGGATTTCAACCCGCCCAGCAACAAAAGCTGCATGCTTTTGCTGCGTGAATGCGTGCGGAAGCATCGGCATCTGCCCAAAATGCTGGTCATGGATGGCGGCAAGGAATTCAAGAGCAACTACTTTAAATCGTCGTTTAAATCGTTGATGTCAAAATGCCTCATCATCTCGGAATATCGTCCGCCGCGCCGACCTCGATTCGGGGCGCAGATTGAACGCTGGTTTGGGACCGCCAACACCCAATTATTCCATCAGTTGTTGGGCAACACCAAGGTCATTTGCAACGTGCGGCAGGTTACCAAAGCAGTTGACCCGTCAGAACTGGCAGCATGCACGCTGGAAATCTTGCATGAGACGCTGTCGGAATACTGCGACGCCATTTACAATGGGGCGGACCACTCCAGCTTGAACTGCTCGCCCAACGCCAAGTTTAAGGTGGGCAATACGGTACATGGCGACCGGCTGAACCGCCGTTTTGAATACACCGAGGACTTCATCAAGTGGATGCTGCCCTCAACGTCCAAAGGATTTGCCAAGGTAACACGGGATGGAATCAAAGTAATTGACTTCTATGAGCACTGACTTGAAAATCGAGTCCTGTAGCGGCTGATATTTTCTTGGTTGATGAGGGAGGCGGGCTGAACTCCCTTGATTTTGCGTTGGTCGCCGCCTCGCACCAGGAACGCGAGACCCTGGACGAAAAACTCCACTTCGAAGTCTTCGCCCTGGACCCCAAGCCCGCCAAAAAATCGTGAACCCCGTGAGCTACCCTCCAGCGCAACAGCCGCCCGCTTCTCCGCCGACATCTCACGGGGTCGATCCGCTCCCGGTCCAACGCGCCAGTCAACTGGAGAGCAACGGCCCCCAAACCCAGTGGCTCATCGAAGAGCTCTGGGCCGAACAAGCCGTCGGCATCCTGGGGGGCGAACCCAAATGCTGCAAAAGCTTCCTGGCTTTGGATGTGGCCGTCAGCGTCGCTTCTGGCGCTGCTTGTCTGCGCCAGTTCCCCGTGCGCCGCCGCGGGCCAGTATTACTCTTTCCGGCCGAGGACTCGCTGACCGTCGTGCGCCAGCGTTTGGAGGGCATCGCCGCTGCCGCCCAAGTCCCCTTCGACTCCCTGCCGGTTCAAGTCATTACCGCCCCATCCCTCCGATTGGATCGTGCCTCCGACCGGGAGAGCCTCTGGCAAACAGTCCAACAGCAACGTCCCGTCCTGCTCATCCTGGACCCGCTCATCCGATTGCACCGCGTGGACGAAAACGACGCCACTCAAATCGCCGCGCTGCTGTCATACCTGCGCGAACTCCAACGACAGTTTCAACTGGCCGTCCTGCTCGTGCATCACGCCCGCAAAGACTCCAACGGCTCCCGCCCCGGCCAGGCCCTGCGAGGCTCCAGCGAACTCCACGGCTGGGGCGACTCCAATCTCTACATGCGCCGCAAAGGCTCCCAACTGACCTTGTCCACCGAACATCGCGCCGCACCTTCCCGCGATCACATCCCCCTTCAACTCACCGAATCGGGCTCGGTCGTGGCTTTGAGGGTGGTGGAACTCTCCCCCGCTGAACCCCAGGTCGCTCCCACTCCGGCGGAGCGGGTGCGTCAGGCGTTGGCCCAACTCCAGAAACCGATCGCCGTTCAGCAACTGCAAAAACTCTGCGGCATGCGCACCGCCACCCTCTGCTCCGTCCTGGCCCAACTCGCCACCACGGGTGAGGTCATTCATGACGCCCGCGGCTACCAACTCAAACTCCCATTGCCCGTTTCCCGCCCTATAGACCCCCAAGGAAAGGGAAACGGGAAACGTTGCGATTTTGTCCAGTGAAACAGAAGCAGGCTCTGCTGAGGAGCAACCTGCCGAGGGATAACTGGATGAGGGCGACGAAACGTCGTCGGCAACGCCGGGGAGGCCAAAAACCTCCCCGGCAAATGGGCCAGACCATGTTTCAGAGCCCTCCCATGCCTTAAAAACCTCCCCCCAATGCGCAAGAAATACCCTTGAAACCCTGATCACCCTTCCGCCGACTCGTTTTCCGGATCGGGTTGACGCACCTCCAGCGCCGGCCGCCGGTGCAACTGATCCTCCGGCACAAACTCGATCCTCATGCCCCATCCCGCGTAGGTCGTCAGCATCCGGCCAAACTCCGCCAGGCTTGACAGCGGCGGTCTGAATACGTGGTAAATCCGCCGATTTGATTTTGTTATTTTCTTCCTAGCAGCCTGTCGGACTTAGCGCGAAGAGATTTCTGAAAATAGTTTGAACAAAAAAGGGGCGGTACGGTTCCAAAGGTCATGCCTGCACGTTTTGTGAATGTGGATCGCCAGACGCCGATGTTTCTGCCCTGTGATCTG
>JACZKP010000132.1 GCA_014860005.1 Verrucomicrobiota bacterium
CCGCGCATCCGCCAGCCACAGGTCCCTGAGACCACAAAACAAAAAGAGACGAAGTCAAAAATGTAGTGGAGACCTTTTGGATCGTTGTCCTGCAAACCAACGCTTTATGCTCCAGCCCCCGCCTCAACCGTGAAATTTCGGCTAGCATTCCAGAGCGAGGATTCATTCGTCAGTTTGAACCTGAGAACCTCAGTTGGATTTCAAAGGCAGAACCGAAACCAGTAGAGTAGAGAGGAGTCCATGCAGGAGTTGAACCGACCGCAATTGTCAGTCTCCGCAGGAGTTCCTCTCCCTCCTCGAACCGTAAATGGAGATTTCCCCCATCCGGCTCTCGCCCACGTCGCCTCTTCCAGAAAGCATTCACAAGTTCACCAGTCCCAGATGGTCCAAGTGTGAATAAAGGCTGACTCCCGCGCGGGCACGCCAGCCCCGTTGACTGCGTCGGCGCAGATGCCTCCCCACACCGTCTTTTGTGGTCGTCACCTTTGTGGGTAACTTCGATTATTCTCATACCGGCGTAGAACGGAATTCCTTTCGTTCCACGCGGTTCGAAGTGGCGGAAAGTGACAGGAAGACCGTGTGCGCCTCCGAGAGCCCTTATTTCATTGGGGATTTTTCAAATCAAATTCTTTGTATGATGTGGGTCGGTCTTGTTCTGCCCCGTGAATTCGTCAGGGTCTTTTGGTTTGAGTTCATGCTTCAGTGAGGAGTGTCAGGCAACGAGCGGGGTGGGAGTGGAGTTGTTCGCGCATCTGCGGCAGGGTTTGTTCTCCCATGCGTATACCCACTTGGGGGCTGACATTAACGGGAATCGGTGGCCGTCAGTCGCCTTTCTTAAAACTGAAAAACCAGTGGTCGAAGGGCGGGCTCAATACTATACCCAGCGTGTCTTAACGCGCCTTGCCAAGAAGCTACCAACTTCGCTTGAGGTCTTTAATGCGCTGCTCAAACGGCAGGCAAAAGCCATGCACCCTCATGAACCCTGGGAGAAGAATTGCACGCCAGAAGCCGTGAGGCGTGCATTACTCGAATTTCGCGTTCATCTTGAGTCACGCCACTTGGATTTTGAAGAAAGGCTGAAACAGGCGCAGACCGCTTTTGAAGCCGAAGCAAATCATCGTCTTCTGTTCTCACGCCGTCGCCAGATTGTCTTCCAACCCATTCGGTTTGTTCCCGACCAGTGGGGATTCAGCTTCAATCGCCGTCGGCGCTGCGTCCCAGACTTTGATCGGTTCGTAGAACGTGTTTCGTTGCACCGGCGTGCGCCGAGTTTCGCGAATGGCTTTCACCATCTCCATTTCCGTCTGCAATTGCGGCGAGGTTGCGCCGGCCATGTGGAAGATGTGTTCCTCGATGATCGTCCCGTGCAGATCGTCCGCGCCGTAGCTCAACGCCACTTGCGCCAGCTTCATGCCCATCCCCACCCAGTACGCGGTGATGTGATCGAAGTTGTCGAGATAGATGCGGCTCACGGCGATCGTGCGCAACGCGTCGAAGCCAGTGGGCGGCGTCTGCACCGGGATGTCGTTGTTCTCCGGCTGATACGGCAAAGGCACGAAGCCGACGAAGCCCTTCGTCTCGTCCTGCAACGCGCGCAATTGCCGCAGATGATCCACGCGGTCGGCGAGCGATTCGACGTGGCCGAACAGCATCGTGCAGGTGCTGCGTCCGCCGAGCTTGTGCCAGGTGCGATGAACGTCCAGATATTCCTCGGCGGATTCCTTGCCCTTGGCGATGGCGCTGCGGACTTCCTTGTTGAAAATCTCCGCGCCGCCGCCGGTGAGCGATTCGAGTCCGGCTTCCTTCAATTCAATCAACGTCTGCTCCACGGATTTTTTCGCGAGCCAGGCGAGGTGCAGGATTTCAATGGCGGTGAAGCATTTGAGCTGGAGGCGGGGCTTGGGGAGCGCAGGCGGCCCGCCTGCTCCGGTCAGCGGCCCGCTGCCCGGAATAACCGTTGAACACCGATGTGAGCATGAATCGCCCTCGCTGCTAGGCATGGCTTCACGCGTTCCATCGGGCGCGCCGCCCGACGGAGCAGGCGGGCCGCCTGCGCTCCCCATTTCATCATTCAGCGCGCTCAACGCTTTGAGCATGTCAGTGTAGTAACTGAACGGCAGGGAGGGATGCAGTCCGCCGACGATGTGCAGTTCCGTGATGCCGAGCTTCAATGCTTCGCGCGCCTTCTCGACCATTTGCGGAATGATCAGCTCGAATCCGTCCGCGTCGCGTTTCTTGCGCGCGAACGAGCAGAACTGGCAGCTCAGGATGCAGTAGTTCGAGTAGTTGATGTAGCGGTTGACGATGTAGCTGGCGCGGTTGCCGACTTTCTTCTGCCGCTCGAGATCGGCGATGGCGCCGAGGGCGTTGAGGTCTTTGGATTCAAACAACCGCAGCGCGTCGGCTTCGGAAATGCGGTCGCCGGCCGCGACCTTGTCGTAGAGGTCGCGTAATCCGCTGCGTTGGACGAAGAAATTCATTCCGCACAATGTAGGACAGGCGTCGCGCCTGTCTCAAACTGAAATCTGCATCGCCTCAAGGCGGAATTGGAGATGGAGGCAGGCGGGAAGCGCTGTCCTACGTGGCTCACCGCGGCTTCTCAATGAATCCGTGATACAAACCCATGTAGTAGGGCAGGAGAAAAACCGTCCCGCTGGCCAGTTGCCGCCCATCACCCCCGTAGTCGAGCCGCCACGGATCGGTGTTCCAGTGGTTGAAATGGCGTTCCTCCACCGGCAACACCTTGCCGTTGACGCGACTGGCACGGCGGGTGCGGTCGTCAGATGTAAAGTCCACCACCTGCTGGCGACCCAAGGCTTGCAGGTCCAGGCGGTGACTGTTGAGATGCGCCCAGTTGGCGCGATCCAACGGGAAGCCGCGGAGTGTGCCCATCGAATCCTCGAACCAGCCGGACCACGGGTCCACGGGCGTTGGGCCAAAGGCGTCCGCGAAAGTCTGTCCCCGCCCATACGCCGCGTAGGCGAAGTTGAAGAAGGGATTCATCTCCGGTTGTTCCAACGCCCAGTAGGCGTAGAAGGCAAATCGCCAGCGTTCCAGCCAGTCCTTCGCCTTGGAGTAACGCATCAGATTGTAGAAACACATGAAGGCCATCTCGTCGTCGGACTGGTTACCGGACCCGACGCCGAGTTGCATTTTTGGATGCATGACGTTCGCGCCGTAGCCGTGTTGCTCGATCAATTCACGCGCGGCCTGGCCATATTTGACATCGCCGGTGATGTGTTCCGCCACCGCCAGGTACGACAGCATGCTCAGGGAATTCAAGCCGCGCTCCACCATCCAATAGGGATGATGGTTCAAGTAACGCGGACCAAACACCGCCCAGCGGGTGGGCTTGCCATCGTGATCCACCAGTGTGAAATCGTGCGCCATCAGATGGTCCGTCAGGTCGCGCACCACTTCCCGCACGCGTTCACGCTCGGCCTCGGTGTCCGCCACCAGATCGTAGTAGGCCGGATAAAAGAAGAAGTGCCCGTCCAGTTCGTCGGAACTGGTGTCACTCTTCCAATACCACTTGCCATCGGCGCTCTTGGGCCAGCGCGGTTCATAGGCCTTCCACAACCGGTCGCTCTTCTGCGCTTCGCGGTCCGACTCAATCCGCCCGACATTCGGGTCGGGCCATTCCACGGGACGGATGGTGCGCGCGACATAGCCTTTCGGCGGACTGTGTGGACCGCCTTGGGTGACCTTCTGCAAAAAGCGCAATGCCTCGAACGCCTGCTGCGCACGCTTTTTGAACTCAGGTTGCATGGTTGCGCCATAGGCGAAACACTCGCCCGCGCCGTACATGGCCGTCCACAGACCGTCATTGTCGCTGTCCGAGTAAATGATCTTGGTGCGATCACCGGGTGCGCCAAGACCGACTTCCGAGAGGTAGCCGAATGGTGTGCGTTTGATGTAACGCTCCACTTCGTCTTCGTAATGGGCAGCCTTTTCCGCCAGGGTCATTTTCCGCCACTCGTTCCGACCCAGACCCTTGTCCGTGGCAAACCAAACGGCACCGTCGGCCGCGATACCAATGGATCGAACCTCGTTGCCGGGCAGCCAGCGCTGGCCTTCGCGATAAGCCCAGTTTTGTCCATCGAACCGAACCGCACCGCGTTTGGTGCCAAACCAAACCTCAGAACCCACGGCCGCGACACAGGTGAAATCTGCATACGGCACACCTTCGTTGCCGCTGTGAAAGCTCCATTGCCTGCCTTGGCGGTGAATCACTCCCGCTGGCGTGGCGACCCACCAGTGGCCCCGACCGTCAATCGCCACGCCGCGCACGTCGCCGCCGGCCCAGCCGCGGGAGACCTCGTCCACCGCCCGAACGCGTGTCCAATCGCCGGATGCCGCCCGCCGCCAAAGCCCGCGGGCGGTGGCAGCGACTACGAGATTGTTGGCGCCGATGGCAACCTGACGCACATCAAAGTCCGGCAGTTCCGCGCTTATCTGTCCGGTCGGTGACACCTGCAAGACGCCGTTGGTCGTAGCCACCCATGCGGCGTCGCCTTGCCGCTGAATTTGGCGTATGGCGGAAAGCGGCATCGGCAATGCCCGCGCCACGCCGCCCACCAGAATCCATCCCGCACCCTCGGTAATCCCCGGCGGCGCTGCCAACACTTGGAGTTTGCCTTCGCGCAACTCATACCAGTGGCGGCCATCAGCCACCCGCAGGCTTCCATCCGGGAGCACGTCCGCCAGTGAAAAACCGCTGGCCGCCGCCCCCGCAGGCATGAGCCATTGTTGGGACATTTCCTGCCGGAACTCCTGGGGCGCGGGCTTCAACTCTGCCGCCAGAGTTTGCGGCGACAAGATCGCCACCAATGCCGTTGGCAGCAGGGATAGTATCAGTTTCGGTCGAAGGAGATGGCGCGGGTGAATCATGGCCGGATTATTCGCGGCGGCACGGCAGGGAAGCAATCTCATTCAGAGCAATTCTCAATTTGCGGAGCGCGGCTGTGTGCGAAGCACCAGCCGCAGCGCGTCGAGACTGCACTGGGTTTATGGATCTGCTGCGGCTGGTCCTGCGGACACAACCGCGCTCCGGACCAACATGAGAACTGCCGCGTCATTCCGCCCGTTGGTGGCGCCGCGTAGTCCGTCTCAACTTGTTTGTTGTGCCAGAGCGTCGGTGCGTCACCAGGCCGGACTAACGCGACGGCTTCTCCGCGTTTTTAGCGAACCATGCTCGGAGCAATTGCTCGCGGTTCGTCGGGGTAGGACTACGTTTCCGATCTTTTTGATCCGGGCCGTGCTCAACGCTCCAACCGTCCCATTCGCGAAAGGCGTGGTAAGCCCAATCCCAACCGTTCTCCTCAAACAGCTCGATGCAATCGCGGAGATAGCGCCAGGCGCTGTCGTCGGGCGCCCAGCGAATGGCACTGAATTCCCCGATGTAAATATGGACGCCGTGGTCCCGCTGGAACTCCACCACCGGCAACAACGCCCGCCGCAGGCGTTCCCGGTCCCACTGTTGCCCCGCCACCATTCCCGGATAACGGACGCCCGCCGGGTTTCCGTGGATGCCTTGATGCGTGAATTGATGCGGCACGTAAACATGAACGCTATAAACCACACCGGGGACCGGAATGGGTTCGAGATTCTCAATGGCTTCCGGTCCGCCCCACGGCGCCGGTTCAATGATGATGGCGTGGTCGGGATCGTTCTTGCGGACCACGCGAGCCGTGGCTGTTGCCAGCGCCTGCCAGTCCATCAAACCGGCGGGCACGTTGCCTTCCACTGGTTCGTTCACCAAGTCATAACCCCACACCGTCCTGTTCCCCCGATAGCGGCGCGAGATTTTGTCCCACCATTCGATGAATTTCGCCTGACAGGCGGGATCCGTGAAAATGCGGCAGGTGTTGTCGGCGGCGCGACCACCGGGCGGAGTGTGTAAATCTATCAAAACCTTGAGGCCGGCTTGCTCGCAGACGGGGAGCAAATCGTCCAGCCGCTTCAACTCGCCTTCAAGCCACGCGTCATACGCGGTCAGGTTGGCGTTGTCCGCCGGACTGGCCGGAAACCCGCCCCAGATGAGTTGCCAACGGACATGGTTCGCGCGCCAGTTTTCCCCGAATTCGCGCAAGTCTTCCGCGGAAACCTGACCGATCATCGCGCCGCGCAAGCGCGGCAAATCGTGCCCTTTGAAAGGCGGCCCGGCGGGCGGGGCGGTAGGTCTTGCGCGCGGTGGATTCAACACGGTGATCTCCACATGATCGAACCACACCTGGCCAAGCACGGCTTCCAATCCAAGGACCAGCGCCGCGCTCGTAGCGTCGCGAGGCACGCGGGCGGTGAACTGGAGGTGGGTCCAATCGAAAGTGCCGACACCGGCAGAGGCCTGCGGCCATTGATCTCCCTGCGGGCCGGTCGCGTGCAGCATGAACTTCACGCCGTTCCACGGTTTGGGCGGTGACGTGACTCCGGCGGCTTTGACCCGGGCTGAGAATTTCAACCGGGCACCGCGGAGGGATTCCAACGGCAGATTCAACCGGGCGAGGACGTTGCTGCTCCCGCCGGGCGGCGCTTCGATAAACAGGACCGGCAATTGGTCTTCCGTCCGCGTGAGTCGCACATGTTGCGAGTCGGAGATTTGCCAGACGCGGAGGGCCTCGCTGTTGCCAAAGTCACTTTGAAAAATGCCGTCACCAGCCTGGGGCGCGGCCTGAATGGCGGACAGGCTCAAACCTGACGCCACAAGGCAGAAGAGCCAGACTTTGACAGTTCCACAATGGTTAAGGTTTTTCATAACGATCTTATTCGAGGGGAAAACGAATCCGGAAGCCGCCCTCGAAAACCACTTCCGCCACCGTGACCACGAGGAACACCGCGCTGACCACCGCGTTCAACCGGAAGAACGCATTGTTAATCCAGTTGAGGCTGCGTCGCCGCGCGATCCAGTGTTCAAGAATCAGGCAGGCCAGAATGACCAGCCAGCCGATCAGATAAGCGATCCGAAACCGACACAGCAGTCCGAAACCCGCCAATAATCCACACATGAACATGTGAGCGAGGAACGCCGCCTGCAAAGCATTCTTCGGTCCCCACGCCACGACCAGTGAGTGGAGTCCGCGCGACTTGTCGAATTCGTAATCCTGCAATGCGTAAATAATGTCAAAGCCCACCAGCCACAACACGACGGCCGCGGCCAGCACCACCATTTGCACGATTTCCAACGGACTGACATTCGACCCCTTCACCGCCAGCCACGCGCCGATGGGCGCCAGTGCGAGCGCGACGCCCAGGAAAACGTGCGTGTAATCCGTGAACCTTTTTGTCAGTGTATAAAAGCAAACCACGAACAAGGCGATCGGCGAAAGGACGAAGCACAGCAGATTGATGAACCAGGTTGTCGCCACCAAACCGGCGGCACTCAGTCCCCAGAGAATCCACGCCCCAATCAGGGAAACCTCTCCGGCCGGCAAGTGACGGTTGGCGGTACGGGGATTCTCCGCGTCGAACTGGCGGTCCATGATTCGATTGAAAGCCATGGCGCAGGTTCGAGCGCACACCATGGCCACCAGAATCAGGGCGAAGACACGCAAACCCGGCCAGCCGCGATTATCACGCGCCGCCACCGCCATCGCCGCGAGCGCGAACGGCAGGGCGAAAACCGTGTGCGAGAACCGCACAAACGAGAGCCATTTTTTGAGCGCGGAGAGCATTTCTTAAGGCAAAGTCGCGGCGGCGAAAAGACCTGGTTGAGAAACGAAAATCATAATCTGCCTTTGCGCTATTGCGCTGTTCTCTCCTGACACCGTGCCGTGCCGCCAACATACTTCATAAACCGATTCAACCATTGAAACGCGATGACACCAGCGCGGTTGCCGCCGCAACCAGCGAGCCGGATGATGGGTTGAGACACCGAGAGCGTTTCCCTCTTTCCCAGCGGGAGAGGGCCGGGGTGAGGGGGAAGGCGTTTTCCTCTCCGTGAACCGGGTAGTGGCACGGGCCTCTGGCCCGTTCGAATCGAGACGCACGGGCGAGACGCCCGTGCCACTACAGCCACGCCGGTTCCGGGGTTCAAAGCGCAAACCCTTCGTTGGGAGAAATCTCTCCCCGCACTCCGCAATGCGGACACAGTGCTTGAGCGTGCGGTTCTCCTCTCTCCACGCTCCGCGAGGCGGACGCGGTACTTTGTCGTGCGGTTCTCCCTCACCCTTGATCCCTCTCCCGCTGGGAGAGGGAGACAGCATTCGTCATTCCCTTGGTTTGCGGAAAGCCACTCGGCCAGTGCCGACTCACGACACTGGAAAAGCCGGCGGATGATTCCCCCTCTCCCGGCGGGATACGACTCTTGGGTTTTGCACAACGTACAATACATGGTTCACAAGCTCATATTCCGATGAAGCGTAGATGCAGGAAGCCGTTCCCGACAACTCTGAAAACATTCGGCGATTGGCTGCGGGCCAAACGGCTGATATTGGACCTGAGTCAGGCGCAATTGGCCGCAGAATGGGCATTTCATCCTGCCGATTCGGATTATTGGAACGAAACCAGTCTCCTCCAACCGCCGCCGAGGTGCATCATCTTGAGCAGCGCACAGTCCGCTCTGGCTGCTTGCCACCACTCAATCCAACACCAGAGTCACATGTTGGGTTTTGCCATTGCAATGCCATGACGACGCCATGCGCCAGATGACGGGAACTTACCTAATCGGTTCGCTGGCGTCACAGCGTTGCGATGCCAGCATTGGGCTGCACCACGGAAAACCCTGTCCGGCGGCGGGCGCTGTGACTGTAGCTGACGGTGTCGTCCGCCCACGGGCCATCCTCACTCAGCAACTGGTCGCCGTCGGTGTAGGTGAATCGCGTTTGCCCACTGCGTCCAGCACGTTGGTCAGCCGGTTCACCCCGTCGTATTGCAACACGATGTCCAGCACTGTGCCCGCTTAATCCACGTTGGTCAGGTCGCCGATAGGATCGTAATGGTAAAACATGTCGCCCTTCGAGCCCGGTTGCCAATACCAAGAACTGACCGTCCGCCTTTATGGGTGACCCGTTTGTGTACGATGGTGCCGACAGACAATCTACCTGATTTTCTTGAAGGGACTCGCATCAGGGTTTGCGTAGAACAAGTTCGGGGCTAGATTTGCCTCTGCCTCAGAGTAACGTCGAACGGAGGCTCTTGGAAAATGCTTAACAAGCCATTCCAAACCACCCTTGCCAAAGCCGTCGCCAATCAACCGCAGTTCACGTAAGTTTGAGTCGATTCCTAGCTGATCCTCAGTTCTCTTGAGAATTTCAATTATTTCATCATTGAATTCCTTGCCCTCGAACACAACCCGAACAACCTCGTTTTGCTTCCACGCGAGGAACTGCGAATTATCCAGATCAACGTGCTGGAAGATGTATAACCATGCTTGGCCCCAAGTCCGGCACTTCTTCAGGGTTGTGGGTGCGTCACGAATCGCCTGGCTCTCCAACTGCCGCTTGGTTTTCGCGATTAAACCACGTGACTCTGGAAAAATTTCCGCAGCAACCTTCCAGAAGTCTTTTTTCTTCTCTTCCTTCATAAGAATCAAGACTACCAGCCTCTACCGCACATCCTCTCGGCAACCTTGCTAAACCTTTGCGATAGCTCTCTGGAATACGAACACGCACGCTAGGTCATCGGGAACCTTAAAGATAAGCGGATCCTCCAGAAGTTGGGTTGGGTCGAATACAAAACGATGAAGGCTACTGCACCTTGCCCCTTCCTTTGAACGTCAACTCCGCAATCCCCGACTTGTCCAGTTCCCCAAAGCCTTCCTTCACCATGCAGTCGTATTGCTTCTTCGTCGCGGCGGCGAGCGGCAGGTTCAAGCCCTGATCCTTCGCCAGTTTGAGCGCGATGCCGGAATCCTTCGCCGCGTGCGCAGCGGAGAAGAAACAGGCGTGGTCGCGATTCTGCATGTCCTCGCCATCGGTCTGAAGCACGCGCGAATTCGCGCCGGTTTGGGAGAAGACTTCGCGGAGCACGGCGAGATCAAGTCCGAGCGCGGCCCCGAGGCCCAAGCCTTCCGCGAGGCCGGCGGTGTTGATGTTCATGACCATGTTGACGAGCGCCTTGACCTGGGCGGCCTGACCGGCCGGGCCGATGTAGCGGAGCAATTTGCCCTCGTCGCTGATCTTCTCCAGCAACGGTTTGGCCCGCTCAACGACTTCCGGTTTGCCGCCGATCATCAAGTAGAGCGTGCCCTGTCGCGCCTGCGTGATGCTGGAAGCCATGCAAGCTTCGAGCGAACTCGCGCCCTTGGCTTCGCATTTCTGTTCGACCCAAACGTGAACGGCTGGCGAAATTGTGGCGCAGTTGATGAAGAGCTTGCCCTTGGCGCGCGACAACAATCCGCCGCCAAAAATCTTCTTCATCGCCTTGTCATCCGTGACGACGGTGATGATGACGTCCGACAGCGCGGTAACGACCTTCAACTGGTCAGCGGCCACGCACCCGAGTTCCTGGGCGAGCGATTGCGCGGCGGCAGCGTTCACATCATAGACAGCGGCGATGGGGTAGCCACATTCCTTCAGCCGGCGGGCCATGTTGGCGCCCATGCGACCGACTCCGACGAATCCAATTTTCTCTGACATGTTTCCTTTCGTATTGAGGTTGCGTTTAGATTGATCCGCCCCGCCCGCAAAGGCTGACCTGTTCCATTGCTTCAGCGGCGACCAGGCAACCGCGGGCAAAACTGATTCAACCCCTGAAACCGGTTCCAGTCTGGCGTGGTTCAGAGGCGATGCCGCAAGGTTGAACCCGATGGCCAATCCGCTCAACTCTTTTTCTCGTCCTTGGGGCGGTTTTCGAGCGTTCGGGTCATCTGCCGGATTTCGATTCCGCCTTTCACCCCGATGTAGAACAGCAGGAAACCGTACCAGGCGATTGAGGCGAACACCAGAATGGTCCAGAGAATGATGAAAGGATCAAAGCCGCTCATTTGGGAACCTCCGTTGGGGTATTACTTTTCACGTCCGGGGCCAGCCAGGAACCGACAATCATTCCGGCAAACGCCATCCCGAATGACGACACGCCGGCCAGTTCCGCCGAGATTTTCATGGACGCCGGCAGCACGCCTTTGGTCACCAGCAGATTCATCACGAGGAACAGCACCGGCCCAATCGCGCCGAAAATAATGGCGGCGTAAGCGCCGGTGGAGGTTGCGCGGCGCCAATACAGTCCGGCCACCAGCAACGTGAACACGCTGGCCAGATAGATGTTGCCTGTCACTGCGAGATAGCTCCACGCATCGCCGGGCAGCTCATACCACAGGCCCCAGAACACCAGAAAGACACCAATCGCCAGCACCATCATCCGCGTGATGAGCAAGCGCGCTTTCTGCGACAACGGTTTCTTCACGCACGGCATGATGAGGTCGTTGTAAAT
This sequence comes from Verrucomicrobiota bacterium, assembly GCA_014860005.1. Next base: position 11,368 of record JACZKP010000132.1, read on the forward strand.
CACGGTCGCCCAAGTGAGCAGATAACCACTGTCGGTGGACATCTCGGCGGCGAGCATGGCGGCAATGACAATGCCGATGAGGCCAATGGGCAGCAACTGCGCCAGATAAGCCGGCATGGCATTGATGCTGTCCGCCGGAGCGCCGCCTTTCTGGCTGAAGTAAACCAGCGCGCCCACGCCCCACAACACCGGCAACAGCCAGCGGCCGACAAAATAGAATGACGACCGCATATAAACTTTCCGCGCGGTGGCCGCATCCTTGGCTGCCAGCACCCGGGAGACGTTCGGTTGCCAGGTGGTCACTGCGGCCACTTGAAACAACGCCTGCCACAGCACGAACGCCCAGCCCCAACTCGTCGGATGCAACGGATTGAACGGATGCGAAGTGAGTGTCTGGCCCACCTCGGCGCGCGAACCGTCCCAGCAAATCCACAGTTGCGTCAGCAGCCCGGTCCAGCCCCATTGCGCAATCACCAGCACCGAAATCACCACGATGCCCAGCCCCATCACGAGGAATTGCAGATAATCCGTCACCAGCACGGACAACATGCCGCCCAGCGTCGTGTAGAGCAGGATGATTCCCAACAGCGCGGTCATCACCCATTTGAGATGCATTTCTGGCAGGCCGGTGACGTGAACGAGGAATTGGCCGCCAATCTTGAGGAAGATGCCCATGTTCAACAGCCCGCCCAGAATCACCACCAGGCCCGCCAGCCAGCGGACCTTCTGGTTGAAGCGCTTTTCAAACAACTCGGGAATGGTCATCACGCCCGCCGCGCGCAGCGGTTGGATGATGAAACCGGTTCTTCCAACCGTGAACATCGCCAGCGCCATCAGCACGCCCACCGTCGCGCCGGCAAAGCCTTTTTGATAACCCGCCTGCGCGGCATACATCACTGTGATGATGCCCATCTCGGTGGCGGCCAGTGAGGCGATGCCGAGATTCACGTTCATCTCGCGTCCGGCAATCGCAAAATCCTCCACCCCGCGCACGTAGCGCCGCATCCAGATGCCGGCCATCATGCAGCCGGCCAGGTAAACCAGAATGATGCCCCAATCAATTGGCGAGAGGTTCATATCCGAATACAATCATCCGCGCTCAACTATCCGCGTCAGGTAACGTCCTGCGCTGGAAGGCTAACATGCCGATTGTCAGCGCCGCAAATCAGGAAACCTTCAATTTTCAGGGAGTCTCAATCACCGCGCAGAATCCGTATTCCGGGTGAGGCTCGGCTGAAAACAACCGTCAGCCGGATTCAACCACACCCACTTAGCGATCCGCTTCAATTTCTCGCTCGCCTTTCCGGGAGAGCACCGTAATCTGCTCCAAGGATGAGCATTGGCGGAAGGGCTTCACGAGCAGACGCCATAATGAAATTGAGATGAATTCGCTCCAAACGTTCCAGGATCGCATACGAACTTTAATCGTTCCGACACCAAGCTCCGCCTCAGTCGCAAAGCGGCGGCGCAGGTACTTGTTCGTCCCCGCCAAGTCGTGCCGCAACCGCAACCTATTTGATTGAATCCAGCCATGCCGCGCCGGCCCCGTTCCAGAGATCCTAGAGATCCTCGCGAGCAAAAACGCTTTTACCTGTTGCCAGGCCAGGGCGGGCGCGCTTATCACCGGAAGCAACTGCTCATTCTAAAGTGGTCGCTGTTCGTGGGGCTGCTTGTGTCGGGAATTTTTGCGCTCGCCATGTATTTGATCTACCGGTCGCCGAAAGGATGAACGGCGCAACGCCGCCACCGCGGAAGCCGGGATGTCTTTGATCTGCCGTTCCTTTTGACAGCGGCGCGCTGCGCCGTTACTACTGTCGCCCTGTGAACCACGATCTCTTTCCCTCCGGGCCATGGACTGGGTTCTACAACTATCGCCCGCAGGACAAACACCGCATGGAACTGCAGCTCGCCTTCACGAATGGCAGGCTGACCGGCGAGGGCAACGACGATGTCGGCGCGTTCGCGGTGCGCGGTCAATTCGACATTCAGTCGCTTGAATGTTGGTGGACCAAAACCTACCCCGGCAGCCACGAGGTGTTTTACCGCGGCTTTCGGGAGGGCAAAGGCATCTGGGGCACCTGGGAAATCACCCCGTTCGATCACGGCGGTTTCCATATCTGGCCCCGCCGGGCGGGGGAGATGGAAACCGAAACGGAATCCGCGGTTCGCGAGCACGCGGCTGCGAGCGTCGCGTTTCAGCCGCTGGCCCTGCCGCAGTCAAATTGATTTTCCGCCCGCACCTTCAGCGCATGTCAGCTCACCGGATTCAAAAGAACTGGGAAGGCAAATTGAAGACCGCCGTGCCCTTCGGGCTGGGCCAGGCCAAGCCGAAGCATTTCCGCGACATGGCGCGCGTGGCGTGGCAGAACCGCGACAATCTCGGCTACGCCTGGCAAGTTCTCCGCCGCGGCGTTTGCGATGGCTGCGCGCTGGGCGTGGCCGGCTTCCACGACTGGACGATCAAAGGCGTCCACCTCTGCATGACGCGGCTGAATCTGCTTCGGTTGAACACGATGCCTGCGCTGGATGTGAACCGGCTGGGTGACATTTCAAAGTTGGAATCACTTTCCAATGCGGAGTTGCGCGAACTGGGCCGGTTGCCGTATCCGATGTTGCGCGAAAAAGACGCGCCCGGCTTCCGGCGCATCTCGTGGGGCGAGGCGCTGCAACGCATCGCCCGCCGCATTCGCGCGACCACGCCGCGGCGCTGGGCGATGTTTGTCACCGCGCGGGGCGTGACCAATGAGGTTTATTACATGGCGCAAAAAGTGGCGTGCTTCCTCGGCACGAACAACGTGGACAACGCCGCGCGCCTCTGCCACGCGCCGAGCACCGCCGCGATGAAACACGCCATCGGCGTGGCCGCAACGACGTGCAGCTACGCGGATTGGTACGGCACGGACCTGATCGTTTTCTTCGGTGCGAACCCCGCGAACGATCAGCCGGTTGCCACCAAGTATCTGCACGAAGCCAAGCAACTCGGCACGAAGGTGGTGATGGTGAATCCGTATCGCGAACCGGGCATGGAACGCTATTGGGTGCCGTCGAATTGGAAGAGTGCGGTCTTCGGCACCGATATCGCGGATTACTGGTTTCCCATTTCAACCGGCGGGGACATCGCCTTCCTTTACGGCGTGCTCAAGGTTTTGATTGAGCGCGGCTGGGTGGACGAAGACTTCATTCGCCATCACACCGCCGGATTCGAGGATTTGAAATCTCAAATCTCAAATCTCAGATTCCAGGAACTCGAAGCGCAATCGGGTTTGAGCCACGAGGCGATGCAGGAATTCGCTGAACTCATCCACAACGCCAAGACCGGCGTGCTAGTCTGGAGCATGGGCATCACGCAACACGCGACCGGCAGCGACGCCGTTTCGATGATTCTGAATCTCGGCCTGTTGCGCGGCTGGGTGGGTCGTGATAAGTGCGGGCTGATGCCGATTCGTGGACATTCCTCCGTGCAAGGCGGCGCGGAGATGGGCGCTTACGCCACCGCTTTCCCCGGCGGCAACCCCATCAATGCCGAGACGACTGCGCAGCTTTCCGCCCAATACGGTTTCGCGGTGCCTGATTGGAACGGATTGAGCGCCCCCGAAATGATCGAGGCGGGCGCCCGTGGCGAACTGGATCTGCTTTACTGCCTCGGCGGAAATTTTCTGCGCACATTGCCCGAGCCGGAATACGTCCGCGCCGCGCTGGCCAATGTGCCCATGCGCGTGCATCAGGACATCATTCTCACGGATCAAATGTTCATCCCGGCGCGGGAGGAGGTCATTCTGCTCCCCGCCAAGACCCGTTACGAACAGGACGATGGCGGCACGGAAACCACCACCGAACGGCGCATTGCGTTCAGTCCCGAAATTCCGCGCCAGGTCGGCGAGGCGTGGGCTGAATGGAAAATCCTGCGCGACCTCGCCACAGCGGCTGACCCGCAACGCGCACCTTTGCTCGGTTGTGAAACCGGCTGGCAAATGCGGGAGGAAATCGCGCGGGTGGTGCCGTTCTATGAGGGCATCCAGAATCTGCGGAACACGGGTGACGCCGTGCAATACGGCGGGCCGCACTTGTGCGCGGATTGGAAGTTTCCCACGCCGGACGGCAAGGCGCATTTTCGCACTGTGTCTTTGCCCTCGCGCCCATCCGCTCCTGAGGCGACTGCCGCCAACCCGGCGGAGCGGAAATTCATCGTCTCCACCCGGCGCGGCAAGCAGTTCAACTCGCTTGTGTATGCCGAGATTGATCCCCTCAATGATGCGCCGCGCGACGCGGTGTTGATGAACCCGGACGACGCAGCGGTCTTGCATTTGATGAATCAAGACCGCATCGCGCTCGTGAACGACATTGGTCGCTATGAAGGCCGCGTGTGGCTCGCGCCGATGGCGCGCGGCAACCTGCAAATCCACTGGCCGGAAGGCAACGTCATCATCCGCCGCGGGGTGGTGGACAAAGCCGGCGGGGCGCCGGATTACAACGCGCGCGTGAAAGTGGAGAGAATTTTATGAGCCTCGAAAGAACAAAAAGAGCGCAAAGAATAAGTGTGCAGTTTGGAGTGCGGCGGGAAGCGCAGCGCCACGCCGCTATTGGTGAGGGCGATGCGGGATGGAAAGCGGTGTCGCCGCTGCGCTCTGCCACCGCAGTCCAAAATCACAGCTCCGATGGAGCGGTTGCGCAGGTTGAAGTGTTGCGCGCCAACCGGCACGCCAAGCCCAAATCCGAAAGTGATTCACTCGCGGTCGAAGAACCCCTCGAAATCCGCGTGCAAGGCCGCAGCGTGGCGGTGACGATGCGCACGCCGGGCCACGACCGCGAACTCGCCGCCGGCTTCCTGATCACCGAAGGCATCATCCGTAACCGTCGGGACGTGATCGAAATCCTGCATTGCCGCGCCGCCGCCGCGCCGGACAACACGATGAATGTATTTCTTGCGCCATCGCTCAAAGTGGACTTCGCCCAACTCACCCGCCATGTGTTCGCTACGTCGAGTTGTGGCTTGTGTGGGAAAGCTTCCATCGAGTCCGTGCATCAGCATTTTCCGCCCGTGAGATCCCGTGTCACGGTGACGGCCCAAACCCTCCGGCAACTGCCGAAGTTGATGCGGCAAGCGCAGGCGACTTTCGACCAGACTGGCGGGCTGCATGCCGCCGCCGTGTTCGACACCGCGGGCGAGTTAATTGTGCTCCGCGAAGACGTGGGTCGGCACAACGCGGTGGACAAAGTAGTAGGCCACGGTTTCCTGGAAGAGAAATGGCCGTTCGATTCGCACATCCTGCTTGTCAGCGGGCGGGCGTCCTTCGAGATCATGCAGAAGGCGCTCGCGGCGCGGATTCCCATCGTCTGCGCCGTGTCCGCGCCGTCGTCGCTGGCGGTGCAGTTCGCGCGGGAGAGCGGGCAGACCCTGGTGGGATTCCTGCGCGGCGATACGATGAATATCTATGCCGGCGCGCGGCGGATTCGCCAGGAGTTTATGCCCAGGAGCAGGAAACGTTAGGCGCTGGCTTGACCGAGTACAACAACATCGGCAGCCACCAAGCGAGACAGCTCCGGCAGAATCTTGACACACTGCCCTGCCTTGTTAGCTTGCAAACCCGTTTCAGTAACCGGGAAATGGGAACTCTCGTACAACACAATCATCGTGAAAGAAGTCCGCGCCGCCACGCAACCAGTAGCCGCCGCCAGCCTTCCGCTGGTCAGCCAAATCCTTGCCCGCACCCGCACCCCGGCGTTTGCGCAATATGTGACCAGCCTGCTGGTCGAGCTTTGCCGCATCAACACGACGCCGAATCCTGATGTCAGTGTGATGCGCGCGGCGGAGGATGGTTGCTTCCGCATTCTGGAGCGCGAACTGGGCGCACTGAATTTCGCCAAGGCTCGAACCGAACGTCGCTCCATCAATCCGGCCATCCAGCACCATCCGCACTATTCGCTGCTGCACTTCACCAAGACGCCCAAGCGCCCGGAGGGATTGACGCCGGAGGAAACTTACGCGGGCCGCAGTAACTTGCTGTGCGTGGTGCCGGGCGCGAACACCGCGCGTCAGGGCCAATCAGTCGCGCTCAACGCGCACGTGGACGTGGTGGCGCCGTATTTTCCGCCGCGCGTGAAGGGCAAGGTGGTGCATGGCCGCGGGGCGTGCGATGACAAAGGCCCGGTGGTCAGCATCGTGGCCGCGCTCAAGGTGCTGGCGGAAGTCATGCGCGAGGCCGGCCTGCGTTTGAATCGCAACATCGTCGCGATGTTCGTGATCGAGGAGGAAACCGGCGGCAACGGTTCGCTCTCGCTCGCGCTGGATCGTGACCTGAAGAAACTCTACGCCAGCATTCTGGTGGGCGAATGTACCGGGCTGAAGATTTATCCGGCCAATCGTGGCGCAGTCTGGTATCGCGCGGAACTGGAACGCGTGGCAGGCGCGTCGCTCTTCGAGATGTTCGCCTTCGTGAATGAGGAGATGGAGCAGGAAGGCGCGGCGATTCGCGCGGAGAGCCGTCATGCGCTCTTCCCGCAACGTCCCGTGCAAACCTGCCACGGCATCATTGGTCCGTTTGGCGAGCATCCCAGCCGCATCTGCGGCCAGGTTGTTTTCACGATTCAATTCGCGGGCAAGCCGGATGCGAAAACCGGGCAACTCATTCGCGATTGTCTCGACGCGGGCCTGGCGAATTACATCGGCCTTTATGGCGACAAAACCAAAGTCACCGATCCCGCAACGGGCAAGCCAATGGTCGCATGTCACTTTGCTATTCGCCGCCGCGGCAACGAATTGGCCGTCACCGTGCATGGCGCGACCGGCCACATGGGCGCGATTCGCGAGCGCGACGGCGCCATCACCAAGACGGCACATCTCGTGCGCAGTCTCGTGCTATCCAGGTCCCGGATTGAAGCGCTCGCCGGCTGTGCGTTGAAACTGGTCCTCGCCGGTGAACCTTCCGGCGACACGTTGATCCTCGAAGGCGGGCAGGGCTTCATTCCCACCCACGACATCACCGAAGTGATGCAGCGGATGCGGGAGGCAGCGCAGCGCGGCGCGGAAAATTATCTGCGGCGAATTGGTCGCGGGGAGCGCGGCAGCAAGGTGGTGAAAGTTGCCTACGAGAAGTTGCACAACGTGGCGTTCGACGGCGACCCCAACTCGCCCGCCATGCGCAATGCCATCGCCGCCGCCAGGACGTGCGGCATCTGGCGCGACGAACCGGTGCTGGGCTGGACGGTTTCGTGCGACGCGCGATTGTTCGCCACCGAATATCCGGGCATGCCGGTGTTGACGTTTGGCCCGGGTCAGTTGGCCTTCGCACATTCCGATCAGGAGCAGATTTCCATTGAGGAAATCCGGGCCGCCACGGAGTTCCTGGCGCTGTTCCTCTTGCAGCAAACGGGGACGGCAAAGATCGGGTGAACACCGTGACGCGAATTAGCAGCCGGTCAATCCATCAGACTTTTTGAAATGAAAACCAAACTTCGTCTTGGCGTCATCGGCGTGGGCGCGGTCGTCCGCGAGATATATCAGCATCTTTATTTCCGCAGTCATTACTCGGACCTCCTCGAAATCTGCGCGGTGGCCGATCCCAATGAGGAATACCGCAACTGGTTCAGCGACCTCGCCGGTCTGCCGGCCAACCGGCGGTTCGCGAGCTACAAAGATATGTTCGCGCAGGTGGAACTGGACGCCGTCCAGGTCAACACGCCGGACCACTTGCACTGCGGCCCAACGGTGGATGCACTGAACGCAGGCCTGGATGTCATTGTTCCGAAACCCACCGCGGCGACAGTGAAGGACGCCCATGCGATGATTCAGGCGGCGAAGAAGACCGGACGTTTTTTGGGCATTGATTTCCACAAGCGCGAGGACCCGCGCATCAAGGAAGCCGAGGCACGCTTTCAAAGCGGACGCTACGGCACGCTGCAAGTCGCCGTCTTTTACATGCTGGACAAGCTGTTCGTAGCCGACCCGAACCACACGCCACGCTTCTTCGCGTCGCCGGATTTCGCGCAAAAGAACACACCGGTGTCGTTTCTCACGGTTCACATGGCGGACGCTTTGATGAAGATCGTGAACCTCGTGCCGGTGCAGGTGCGCGCCACGGGTTACTCGCAGAAACTGCCGTCGCTCAAACCCATCGCCGTGAAAGGTTACGACCTGGTGGACACGGAAATTCTCTTCAACACCGGCGCCACGGCGCACATTCTCACCGGTTGGGCGTTGCCGGACACCGCGTGGTCCACCACCGTGCAATCGAGCCGGTTGATTTGCTCGGATGGCCTGATTGATCTGGGCCTCGACACCCCGGGCCTGCGCGAAATCCACCGCGAAGGAATCTTTGAAGTGAATCCGCTCTTCCGGAATTTCGAGAAGGACAACACCGTGACCGGCTACGGCATCAGCAGTCCGGGCCGGTTGTATCAACAGGCGCTCGCGTTGCGGAATGGAAAAATGTCCGCCGCCGAACGCGACGCGGCGTTCAATTCAATTGCGTTGGGCTTCCACACGACCCTTGTGCTCGAAGCAGCGGAAAAGAGTCTGGCGGAAGGCAAACGGCTCGCCGGCGGCGCAACGCTCGGCACGAGCGTGGACCTGCCACAACTGGTGGCGGCGCAATTAGGCGCGGATGCAGTCCGCGAATATGGGCTGGCTTGAGTTCACTGCCGACCCATCTGGATCGCACAAGCAGGCCTTGCGCGGATGACCCTTTGTTCAAGCTGGCCTCGCCTCAATCCGGCGCCAGAACCACCACGCCAGAAAGCCAACCACGGCGCCGCCCAGATGCGCGGCCCCCGACACATTGCTGATGCCGAGCTTTTGCTCCACACTGATCCAGACCTGCAATAACAACCACAACACGAGCGCGCCCCAGGCTGGAATTTGCAGCCAGTGCCAGCGCCAGAAATAAGTCCGGAAGAGAAAACCCAACCGGGCGCGCGGAAATTGCAGCGCATAGAATGCGATGATGCCCGAAATCCCTCCACTGGCCCCAATGCACGGCACCGTGGCGCGCGGGTCCAGCAGCACGTGCAGCAAGTCCCCGCCCACCGTGGCCGCCAAAATTAACCCGAGATAACGCCAGCGGCCCAGGTAATCCTCCACGTTGTCGCCGAAGATCAGCAGAAAGTAGAGATTGCCGATCAGGTGAAACACGCCGGCGTGCAGAAAGAAGGACGTCAATGAGGTCAGCCCGCCGTACCGCCAGAATTCGTCTGGAATCAAGCCGAACCGCGCCACTGCGTTCTCCAAATCCGAGAACGCCCAGAGGCTGAGCGTTACAATCATCGCTGCCAGTGACCATGTGGCCCACGGCCAGCGCGTGATCGGATTGGTCTCCGATTCCACCGGAAATCCAAACAGCGCGGGAATGGCTTTCCAGGTCGCGTCGGGCGTCGGATCGCTGGCCCGCGCCTGCTCGGCGATCTGTGTTACCTTGTGCAACGCGATGGCTTCGCGGGTTTGCTGGTCCAGTTGCGCCGGCGGCACCACCACCCCTTCCGGTACCGTTTCAAATTCCCGCGGATCGAACCAGACCATGCCGCAGGGTTTGCACGCGTCGAGTTCCATTGGCGGGTCCGGCGAGGAAAAAACGCGCATGGGGCGGGTGCAAAATGGGCAGGCTTTGTCCGCGATATTCGAGTTGGCATTGATCTGGCGCAGCAACTGTGTGGTAAACCGATCCCCCGCCACGCGGCGAATCTGCGGCAGTGCGACCGCCCGCCCGGAGCAATGGTCGCAAAGGAAGAACAATCCCTCGCGCTGGCGGATCGTGCGGAGCGGACGCGCGCAATTTGGGCACGCTGGCATGGCGCGAGACTAACGGCGGACGCAGACCCGCTCAATTCTACAATCTCCAGAATCTTGTAACCCTGCTCCGCGACTTGTCCCGCACATCCTGCTTGGGTTGACAAACGGACGCCTCGTTGACTGTATCATCCTCCATTCTACAATCTGTCCCGGATGTTCGACCTCGTCTCCGATTACGAACCCGCCGGGGATCAGCCGCAAGCGATTGCGAAGCTGACCGAAGGCATTTTGTCCGGTGCGAAGCATCAGGTGCTGCTCGGCGTGACGGGTTCGGGCAAGACGTTCACGATTGCGAACGTGATCAGGAACGTGAACAAGCCCGCGCTGGTCATCTCGCACAACAAAACGCTCGCGGCCCAGCTTTACGCGGAGTTCAAAAGTTTTTTTCCGCGCAACGCCGTCGAATACTTCGTCAGCTATTTTGATTACTACCAGCCGGAGGCTTACATCCCGCGCACGGACACGTTCATCGAGAAAGATTCCTCGACCAACGACGATATTGAGCGGCTGCGGCTCTCGGCGATGAGCAGCCTGTTCGCGCGGCGCGACGTGATCGTCGTGGCGAGCGTGTCGTGCATTTACGGCATCGGCAGCCGCGAGGATTACGAGGCGATGCTGATTCACCTGCACGTCGGGCAATCGTTCACGCGCGAACAACTGCTCGAAAAGCTCATCGCCCTGCAATACAACCGCAACGACATCACGTTCGAGCGCGGCCAGTTTCGCGTGCGCGGCGACACGATCGAGCTTTGTCCCGCTTACACGGAGGACGGATTGCGCATCGAGTTCTTCGGCGACACGGTGGAACGCATCACGCGGTTCGAGCCGTTGACGGGAAACAAAATCGCGCAGCTTGAACACGTGACCGTGTTTCCCGGGAAACAGTTTGTCACCACCAACGAGAAACTGCGCAGCGCCATTCTTACGATTCGCGAGGAACTGGGTTTACGCATCGCCGAGTTTGAGAAGCAAGGCAAGCTGCTGGAAGCCCAGCGCATCAAGATGCGCACCGAATACGATCTCGAAATGATGGAGGAGATGGGCTTTTGCTCCGGCATCGAGAATTATTCGCGGCACATCGGGGGGCGACCGCCCGGCTCGCGGCCCTGCACGTTGCTGGATTTTCTGCCAAAGGATTTTCTGCTGGTCATGGATGAATCGCACGTCAGCGTGCCGCAGATCGGCGGCATGTATGAGGGCGACAAATCGCGGAAGACGGTGCTGGTGGATTACGGCTTCCGCCTGCCGAGCGCGCTGGACAATCGTCCGCTGCGCTTCGACGAATTCCAGACGATGCAGAACCAGACCATTTACGTGAGCGCCACGCCGGCGCGAAGGGAGATTGAGTGGGCGCGTAGCACAGGCGTCGCGCCTGTCTCTGACTCGTTTTCAGATGGAGACAGGCGCGACGCCTGTCCTACGGGGGTGGTCGAACTCGTCGTGCGTCCCACTGGTCTCATTGACCCCAAGGTCACGCTCAAGCCGCTCAGAGGGCAGATTGACGATCTCATTGAGGAATGCCGCAAGCGGGCGGATTCCAAGGAGCGTGTGCTCGTCACCACACTGACCAAGCGCACCGCGGAGGAACTCACGGATTACCTACGGGACATCGGGGTGAACGTGCGTTACTTGCACAGCGAGATTGACGCCATTGAGCGCGTGGAGATTTTGCGCGCCCTGCGTAAAGGCGAGTTCGACGTGCTTATCGGCATCAACCTGCTGCGCGAGGGTCTGGATCTGCCGGAAGTTTCACTTGTGGCCATTCTCGACGCGGACAAGGAGGGTTTCCTGCGCAGTGAGACGAGTTTGATCCAGACCGCCGGTCGCGCCGCGCGCCATCTCAACGGTGAAGTCATTCTCTACGCCGACGTGATGACCGACAGCATCAAGAAATTTCTCGCCGTCACCGAGTATCGCCGCACCAGGCAGGTTGCCTACAACAAGGAACACAATATCACGCCCCGCAGCGTGAAGCGCGCGGTGGAAGACAGTCTGGTCGTGCGTGAGGAAACCCGCGAGCAGGCCGCCGGCGTATTGCGCGACGCGGGCATGGACGTGGACCTCACCGAGACGATCAACGAACTCGAAACCGAGATGCTCGCCGCCGCCAACAATCTGGAGTTCGAGAAGGCGGCGCTGATGCGCGATCAGATCAAAGAGTTGAAACGGGCCATTGATGGTTCGCAACCAATCAAGTCAGCGACAAACATTCCGACCCGCTATCCCAAGTCCACGGGCCGGAAACGAACCGCGCGTGGCAGTTCCGCGCGCAAGACAACGTCTGGTCGCACGGGCGCGAGCGAGCCTTTTTGAACAGAGCTTCCTGCCGGCAGTGTGCAACCCAGCGTCACATCGCTATCCAAGGCGACTCACGGAACCGATACGCGATAGAAAAGTGTGCCTACCAGATTGGTCACTGGATTGGCTATGACCGTCACGCACTCCAAGCCGAAGTAGTTGGTGACGGTCGTCCAATAAACAAGGTTGCTGGAAGTTTCGAGTGAATAGTAGTACCCGGGCGGTGCGACGACTCGAATCAGCGGTGCGTTTGCGGCCGGAAGCGGGGCGCTCATCAGGCTCAACACCGGGCGCGGCGCGCTGATGTCGGTTCGAAGGCGGAAAAATGAGTTGTGAAGTGCGGACGAAATCGGAATCCGAACTTCCTGGTGCTCCACAGTGGTCCAGAGGACGTCAATCGGTTGCCAGTGAATCAGGTTGGTAGAGGCTTCAAGGGTGAATTCCTTCCCGACCGGAGCTTGAAGTGTCGCTTGGAACTGTTGCTGCGCGTTCAGCCGGGGGGACAGGAGGTGGATGTCCTCGTACAAGCGTGGATTCCGACCAGCGAGGTATTCCTCCAAATTGGTCAAGCCGTCGCAGTCCGAATCGAACTGCGCATCCAAGGGGTTGTCAGGATCCAGACCGTACGTCAACTCCCAGTCATCAGGCAGGCCGTCGCCATCGCGATCTCGCGGCAGGACGAAAAGTTCGACCGTGAGATGATTATTGAAGAGCAGCGGGTCCGGAACGGGAGTGCCGGCTGCTTTCACCGAGTTGATCAACCGGCCCTGCGACTGTCCACCGGGAGAGACCAAGAGGTTCACCGTGGCGGCGGCGTTGGCAACGAGGTTGCCGATGAAGGCGATTTGCTCTTGATCGTTCGTGATCACGGTTCCTTGCGAGGCGGTCATGGAAATCAGGTTTAGCCCGTCCGGCAGTCGGTTGGTCAGCAAGACGCCGGAAGCCGCATGGGGCCCGGCATTGCTGACGACGAGTTGCAGGTCCACCACATCGCCCACCATGACTTGATTCGTGGTAAACGATCCGAGTACCATCACGTCGGCGGCAGGCATGAGCGAAGTTCGAGTCAGGAAAAGCTGACCGCCCGTGGTGACAAAGGCGAGCCGGTCGGCCCCGCAGCGTATCAAGCACATCGGGCCCCCGGAAACATTGGTGACAGGAATGGTTGCCACCGGTGCGAAGGTGTCGGAATGGAAGGCCCGCAGTGCCCAGTCGGAATTGGTCGGCATCAGATAGAAGACGTGTTGGGAATCGGGATTCGCGGTCACTGGAGAGGCGTGGGTCACGCCCGCAAATAATCCAATGGAGGTGAGGGTTTGGGGGTTGATCGCCAATCCGTCTGTTGTGTAAATGCGGCCGCCGCTGTACAGAATGTTTCCCGTGAAGGCAGGCACAAGCCCAACCCGCATGTCGAGCAGCGACACGCCCCCGGCATCCACATTCATCCGATAGAAGCCTCCTTCACTGTCTTCGAGGTTGAATCCGTACAGGACAGACCCGGTCGGGCCCGGTTCAATCGCGTTGGGGCCGGTGTGACTCGAAAGGGTGTTGGAGCGGGCAATACCGTGGTCATAGATTACAACCCCGCGGAACAGGGGCGAGCCTCCCAGCCAGCGCCGCGATACAGCCACCGAGGCCGGGCTGTCAGGCAAAGCCACCATGTCCTGCACGTCCATCAACTCGCCAATCGAAAACAACAAATCGGCGGTCCGGGTTTGCATATCCACGCGACGGATGGCGGAGGCCCCGTTCAGACCCACGTGGAGGTATCGGCCATCCTCAGAAACGGCGAGTCGCCCCGGGTTGTCGCCCACAAAGATGGGTGGCTCAATCACGCCATTCTCGGGATTGACCGGAAAGATCGAACTGCCCGCCCCGCCGGAAACGCCGATGCCACTTGCATAGATTCTTGCGGTAACCGGGTCGTACACCAGATCACGCGCGGCGAGCTTGATTTCCTGCACGCCATCCGGAGCGGCCAAGTAAGCCACGGGCGTGGTCAGCACGCTGAAATTGTTGGTGAACGATGGGTCCATCGAACTCGAGGTGACACTGGCCGTGTTGGTCAGGATAATCATCTGGCTTGGGGTGACGGTGATGCCCAAGTTTGCCGACTCGCCGTTTGCCAGCAAACTGAGGCGCCACGTTACCGTGTTGGCGGAGTTCGACACTACACCACTGCTAGCGCTGGCGGAAACGAAGGCGACGCTTGGCGGCAGAGCGTCGGTGATGAGAATGTTCGTGGCGGCGTGCGGGCCGTTGTTTGTGACCACAAGCGTGTAGAGCAAATTGCTGCCCACGAACACCGGATTCGGGTGCGCATTTTGAACTAGGGTAAGATCGGCCGGCGGACCGTCAGGGACAAGTGATGTCCGCAGGATAAACACCTGCCCGCTGCTGGTGCGGAAGGCAAACCGGTCCTCTCCGCAGCGAAGCAGCCGCGTTGCCTCGCCCAGCACATTCGTTATTGTCAGCGAGCCAAGCTCGATGCGGGTCCGCGGGTCAAAGCAGCGAAGTTGGCGTGTGGTGCCGCTGGAGGAGAGGAAATAAACGCGGCCAACCATTGGATCCGGAGCGACCAATCCCGAGATGTAGAAGCTGCCGATCTTGGTGAGCGTCATCGGGTCGAACACTGTTCCACCAGTGGAGTAGATCATGCCGCCATCACCAGCGATCGGAATGCCATCCAGGAGATCGTTGGCGCTGGCACGCTCCACAAAACCCGTGGAGTTCAATTCAATCCGGGTGGTCTTTTGGGGGACGCTGTTCCAATAGAGCCCGAGCCCAAGGTTGGTTGAAAAGAACTCGAAAGTGTTTTGCCAGATCGCCAGAGCGGGCCGAGGCGTGGCATTGTCGTAAACGACCAAGGACGGGCTGCCTCCACCCAGCGCACCCGGAAACTTGAGAACGACGGCCAGCGCCTCCGACTGCTGCGGAATGCGTTTGATCTCGTCGGCCATACTCTCGCTTTGCCCGGTGGCGATACTGAATGGCACCCGCAATTCCATGGTGCCACCGGGCAGTTGTATGCGACGAAACTCCCGGCCCCGGTCAGCCAGCACCGTCAGGTTCGAACCGTCATCGCTGATGGTCAATTGCGACAAGTCCGGCCCGACCGGTATGGGCGTTCCAATCAAGCCGGTCGCCGGATCAATCTTCACGATGCTACCGGAGAAATCGCCCGGATGATTTGTCGGGGTTGCATAGAGCAGGCCGGAAACCGGGTCATAGGCGAGATCCGCCGTCCGCAAATCCACCACGCCAACCGCATCCGAGCCAAGGTTGAGTCGCACGGGCAAGGTCAGCGTGACCGAGTTGTCTTCAATCGCCGGATCGTGGCTGTCACTGGTTGCCACACCCAGCAGGCTGAAGTTACCGGCGCGCAGAGGCTGAAGCGTGAGTTGGACTTCAGCCCTGCCGCCGTTGGTCAGCGTGCCCAGCAGACAACTGACCAGTCCGGCGGCCTGGGTAATCGAGCCTTGGGAGCTGGTCACACTCACCACAACCGCGTTGGTAGGGAAGCGATTCAGGAGCACGACATTGGTCGCTGGGTTGGGCCCGGCGTTCGTCAGGGTCAAGGTGAACGTAAGGTTGCTGCCGACGAAATGCGGCCCGCTGCTCACCGATTGCGTGAGGTTGAGGTCGGCTGTCGGCCCCGCCGGTGCCAGCGGGGACCGCAGCAGAAAGAGCTGGTTGCTGGTGGTGCAGAAAGCCAGACCATCCGCGCCCCAGCGAACCAGGTTGGTGGGATTGCCCAGCACATTGGTGACCATGGCAGAACCCAGGAACGCCAGGGTCGCCGGCTCGTAACTGCGCACCTGCCAGATATTGGCAACGCGCGTCAGGAAGTAAATCCGTCCGTTGGCGAGATCGGGTTCGACCAGCGTGCCGGCGCCCAGTCCCGCGTAGCTGCCCAGGATGACGCGACTGGTGGCTTCGGCGCGCTTGCCGCCAGTGGTGTAGAAATGATCGCCTGCGAATTCCAGGTTCTCATTGGCCACGGACGATAGGGCGGCACCTTGCTCCGTCAGATTGGTGCTGCCGATGAGGAATTTCCGCAGGCCGGTCCCATAAAGCACATTGGGGTCGCGGCCAAATTCGAGGTGATTCACCACCGTCGAAAGTTGCACCCCGGGACGCAACACGCCGTCGTCCAGAACCTGCACGGACCGCAAGCCGCCTCCCTGCTTGCTCACCGCCAGCGACGCCGCGAAACCTGGCACCACGGCCATGTCCAACAGGACAAAGGGTGTTGAAACGTTCGTGCCGAGGGA
Source organism: Verrucomicrobiota bacterium (assembly GCA_014860005.1). The sequence goes on from JACZKP010000132.1 coordinate 27,721, forward strand.
GAAATCCAGTTCCAGCGCGCCGTTGGTGGTGTTGATGCGGCCCACGCGACGGCCGGCGTCCAAGGCGGCGTAAAGGAAGCGCGCGTCGTCCGAAAGCGCGAGCCGGCCCGGCACACTGGGCATCGGCCAGTTGGTTTCCACCAAGGCATAGGCGGGATTGATGACGCTGACGCCGCCCGCCGCGCCGCTAACGTAGAGCCGGCCCTCGAGCGGATTGTAGGCGAGGTCGTTGGCCGTTTGACTGAGAATGGTGGTCGCACCGGGCGCGAGCACCAAGGCCGCGGAATTTGTCAACGCCTGGACGTTGTTCGCCTGGTCAGGATCAGGCGTGCCGGAGGTGGCGCCGGCCACTGCGTATAAACTACCCGGTTGTGCGGGCACGACTGTGACGTTCACTGACGCCGCCGCATCCACCGCCAGCAAGCCAAGGTTCACCACCAGTTCCGAACCATGAATCACAATCGAGCCGGCGGACGTTGTGGCGGTAGTGACGATCGCGTTGGTTGAAACCCGGAACAACACCTGGCTGTCCGGGGCGGCGTTGGGACCGGAATTGGTGACGCTGATGGAGTAAACGAAGTTGCTGCCCACGGTGGCCAGCGGCTCCAAAGCCGTGATGTCCAATGCGAGGTCAGCCGGCGGACCGTTGGGGATCAATTGCGTGTGCAGGATGAACACTTGTCCGCCGCCGGTGCGGAACGCCAGTCCGTTTGTGCCCCACCGTGTGAGGCTGCCGGGCGTTCCGGAGACCCCGGGAACCAGGCGCGAGCCAACGGCAACGAGCGTGGCTTTGTCAATCGCGTGCAGATAGGCAAAGGCCCCGGCGCTCGAAATGTAATAAGCCCGCCCAGCCGCAGCATCATAACAAAGTGCTGAATTGTTCGTGATCGCCTTCACATTGCCCAACCGGGTACGAGTGAACGGATCAATCAAAATGCCCACCGACGTGAACAAATAACCGTCCGCCCAAGCGAGAGTGATTGGCGTGGAGGAAGGCAGCAACGTCGCGTGTGTGTCGAGCAACGAAATCCCGTTGGTCTGAACGGCGTACCGACGGAAGCCGCCAGACGTGTGGTCCTGATAGTAGAAGAGCGCCGGATCATCGCCGAATTCGAGACTGAAACCGGTCGAGTTGAAGCTCTGCACGTTGGTTCGCTGGGCGCCATCCTCATAGATACCCAGCCAGGTGGAATTGTTGTTCACACTCCGGCTGCCGGCCAACACCGTTAAGTTGTCGCCGGGCACGACCTCCAGGGCATGAGCCTGTGCGCGGGGTTCGGCGGGATTGATCAGAAACCGGTTGGTGATGGCCAATGCCGGCAACGTCAGCGCGTTCAGTCCGTAATCCACCCCGGCGTAAAGTAGGCTGTCGTCGCGTGCGTGCGCGAGTCGCCCGGCATTCCCACCCAAGGTGGACTCAAAGCGCACCGTGCGCGCCAGGGGATCAATGGAGAGCAAAGCCCCGGCCCAGTGCGGCGCGCTGTTGCTTGCGGTGACCAGCAACCGGCCCAGCGAGGGCGACCACACCAGGTCATTCGCCGCGAGTTTCAGTTGTGCCACACTTTCCAGTTTAGAGATGTCCCCCACTTGGAGCGCGAAGACCGCGTGGTTGTTGCCCGGCACCGGATCGGGCGTCGCGGTCACGGCGCTCGCAGTAACGGTGACCACTCCGGCCGAACCGGCACGCATCGTATAAGTCAAGGTGGCTTGGGCGCCCGCCTCCAAGGCGGAGAGCGACCAAATAATCATACCGCCGTTCGTGCTCCACGAGCCGCTGCTGCCGTCAGCCGACACAATGGTTGTGACCGGCGAAAACTGGTTCGTGATTTGCATGGCCGCTGCCGAAGCCGGTCCCCGGTTGGTCACAATCAGGATGAAGTTCGCTTCGCCGCCAGCCTCGACCGGAACCGTCGGACCACTGATTTGCAGAACCACATCGGCGCTGGCTTGCGGTTGGATCAGCGGCGAACGGATCACAAACAGTTGATTGCTGGTCGTGCGAAAAGCAAGGCCGTTCGTGCCCCATCGAATCAAGCTCGTCGGGGTGCCGGCAACGTTGGGCACGGCAATGCTGCCCAACCAGCGGCGACTCGCAAGTTCATGAACCTTGATCTGCCAGCCGTTGGTTTGGATCAGGTAGTAAAACCGGTTGGCCGCCGCATCGGGTTCCACGAGGCCGGCGGATTCCGCGCCGGCTACCACCCACGCCACTTTGAATGGCTGGGTTTCAAGGACTCGCCCGGCCGTGCTGAAAAGCTGGCCCGCGGCATACTCCACGTCGTCCCCAGCCGAATAGAACGATGGGAATGTCTCGGCGAAGGTGACACCATTGGCGTCTACTGCACAGCGGCGCAAGTCGCCGTTATTGTATCCGAACAAGGTGCCTGCGTCGGTGTCGAACTCGACCCGCCAATTACCACCGGCGGCGGTGACATTGGATCGCATCACACCGTCATCAAACACACCGATGCCCCAGCCATATTCGCCAGCCATCGGTCCTGCTCTCCGAACGCGCCACGCCACCAAGGCGTCTGGACGGCCAGGCACGACGGCCATGTCCGCTGCATAGAACGGATACCAAGTGCCATTGATATCCTCGCCACCCAGGGTGAATTCAAGGTTTTGGGAAAGGCTGCTCATTGACAGGCGGCGCACCAACGCAACGTCGGGCAGGGATACGTACAAAAACTGCCCGTCCAAGGACCGTGCCATTCGGGCCGGCCGTTGGTCGAGCGGGGTGAAGGAATCGCTCAAACCGCGATAGGGGTCGAACACAGCAATACCATTGTCGGGTCCGGCTGGATTGTTTCCGACGCTCAGCACGAGGCGGTCGCGCACCGGATCATAGAGGAGATTTTCCGTGGCTGCATTTACGGGAAAGACCCCGAAACCTTCCGGCGGAAGTTCGACGTATAACGGAAGGGTGGCGGTATTGTTTGCCGGCATCGAGTCCACTTCGAAACCCAAGGCGCAGGTGAAGTTGGTTTGCCAGCCCGCATTGCCAAATCGCAACGTCACTTCAAGGGTGGCATTGGAACCCGTTCCCAGTGCGGAGAGCTTCCAAGTGAATGCGGCATCGGTCAGCGTTACGCTGCCGTTGGAAGCCAGCGTTTGCACCGCCAGGGCATTGGCCGGGAGTGCATTGGTAACCCGCACCAACGAGGCCACGCCCGGCCCGGCGTTGGACACAGTGAGGGTGAAATGGTAATCGTTGCCGACCACCGCGACAGGCGTGGAAGAGGTCAGCGAAAGATGCAGGTCGGCGGGTGGATGGTCCGGTTGAATCAAGTCGGGTCGAATGAACCACAACTCGCCGTTGCCGGTCGCGTAGGCCAGGCCGTTTGTGCCCCAGCGAATGAATCGGGAGGGCGTGCCGGGAGAACTGGGCACCGGCAGTTGAAACAGAGGGTGAAGGAGGTCCCGATCATAAACCCGCAGTTTATAAAAGCTGGCCCCATAGTTGAAGTAGCCCGCCAGATAGAAAACACGCCGCGCCGCCGGACTCACCTCGGTCAGGGCTGTGTGGTATAACTGTTCGAGCACGCCGGGATAACTGCCCAGCAAACCAAGATTCACGGCGGAAAAGAAATTGCCGGCGTCGTCATAGATCACACCGTCCCGATACGTCATCAAGTTGCGCGCTGAGTCAGTGGCGGTGGCCAGAATAACGCCCGTCGTGGCGTTGCCTTTGGCCAGCGGAGGTGACAAAAGCACTTGTGCTCCGCTCGACATGGGTTCCAACAACCAGCCGCCACTGGCGTCAAAATTGGGCAGCGAAACCGGCATGCCGCCGTCGTAACGTTTGATGCCCGTGCGGTAGGTGTTGCCGATAAAATCCCGGTCGCGCGTCTCGACGACGACGGAGTCAGCCATGCCTGGCGCCACGCAGAAGTCATAAGCGAAACGAACTGGTTCTGCGCTCGTACCGAGCGCGTACTGAAGGCCGGCTTGTCGGGTGGTGATGTCAAATCGCCGGAGCGCGGCAGCATTGCTGATCGCCACATAAAGCCAGTTGCCGCTGGAGGCCAATTCGATTTGTCCAGGATCAATCCCCATCGAGTAGGAGTTTGTCACGTCGCCGGTCGCCGGGTCTATCGCCACGAGTTGATTGGAATAAACGCCACCATTGGCCGGCACGGTTGCAAACAGGGTTTGGGAGGGTTCGTGCCAGGCAATGTCCATAACCCTCTGGCTGACCGCCATAAAGGGTGGCAGACCGACATTAAACGCATCACTCTCGCCCGGCGGCGGAGATGAACGCAGACGAACTGCCCGGCCCGGTGCCAGGACGGTTACTGACAGGTATCGCTGTCCGCCGGCGAAGCTCCCGGAATCGGTGATGTCCATCGGCAATGCGCCTTCCAGTCCGTCGGCGGTGAGCGCCGCGCTGCCATGGAAGTTCGTCAGCCGATTCCCGTCCGCCGCATGAGCCGTGAGCAGGATGCCGAACGCGCTGCCTGTGGTTTGCAGCCAACCGACACTGGAAAACCGGATGTGGTGGGCATCGTTCTCCAGGATCTCCAGACTGTTGCTAACGGAGCCAAAACCCGGGGTGTTCGCCAGAATCGTGACCCGTTGAGCAGTCGCCACCGTGGCATTGTCCTCCACGGTGAGGTTGAACGTTACGTTGGTTTGGCCCGCCAGGACAGTCACCGTTTCCGGCACGATCACCAGTGCCGGGTTGCTTGAGCTGAGTGCCACAACGACATTGGAAGAAACGCTCAGGCTCAGCCTGAAGCTCCCCGCATTGGTCACCACCCCGCTGCCTTCGAGGACTGAGTTCGGCAGCAACAGTGTCAATTGCGCCAACGATTCCTGCGCACCCGGAATCAGCAGGCAGCCAGCCACAAAGAGCCATGCGAACAACCCTGGGCATCTCCACGCACGGAGACGCCGGGAGGTGGGAGTGTCGTCGCTTTTTGTTTTGGTGCAACTTGTGGTGTTCATTTGAAGCTCAACTCCTTGAGGGTCACCGTGGCTGGGCAGATTGAGTGCCTGCGTTGACGGAGCATTCCGCATGCGGCGGGTCGAAAGAAAAGGCAACGTGGCATCATCACCCCGTCGTAGCTGGAAAGACTGCTCTGACATAACCCGTCAATCCTGTAACACCCTTTACTCCACAACGTCGAGTCAAATTGCGGTTTTTAGCCGGTTTCGCCATCAACTTCGCCGCCATCGGGTTATCGCCGTGCCTGCGGGACCGACGATGCAACTGGCAATGCTGGCTTGCGCCGATTTCACGGTTGCTCGACGGCAGCGGTCCTGGCGACTTCAGACGAAAAGCTGAAAGCGCATTCGATTCTTAAGAACCCTTCTTGAGCGTTGAACTCGGCCCGGTCGGAATCAATACTCGATACCGAAATGACTACCTCGGTGATTGGTTTGGAACTCAAGGCGGCGGTGGGGCGCGGCAACTTCGAGCATCTGCAGAGGATGATCGCCGGTGCGCAGCCGAGCAGTCTCCCCATCCGTTTGATTGCGATTTGTTATCGGAAGCAAGCAGCCGGCGCCAGGCGGGCCAAGCACTCATGAACTCCAGGCGAGCCGGATTCATCGTCAATCCGAACGCCGGCGTGGGTCGCTGCCGGGCGCAGTGGACCGATCTGCAGAGAACATTTCACCAAACCGGCAGTACGGAGAAAGTCTTGTTCACATCGCGTCCCGGCGACGCCGTGGGTTTCGCGCAAGCATTGGCCACCGAATGTGACATCGTTGTAGCAGTGGGCGGCGATGGCACGATCTTCGAAGTGGCCAGTGGCATCTTGCTGGCGGCAAATTCTCGGACTCTCATGGGCATGGTGCCGCTCGGTACGGGAAACGACACCGCCCGGCTCTGCGGCATCAATGATGTCGCGCAGGCACAAGCGGCGCTTCGCGGCGACCACACGCGGGCGTTGGACACGATCCGGATTCGTTGCCGCGCGCAAGGAACCAACGTTACCCGTCATGCCTTGCTTTACGGTTCCGTAGGCATCATCGGCCAGGTGCTCAAGCAAACCACTACCCGGGTGAAGCGCCTGTTTGGCCGGCGGCTGGCCTACCCCGTGGGCGCCCTTCGCGCCATCTGGTCTTATCAAGCGGCAAAAATGCGCGTGGTTTGTGACGGGCAGACCTCGGAGAAGCCCTTCCTGCTGGTCAGTGTGAGCAACAGCGAATACGCAGGCGGCGGCATGCGGCTCGCGCCCGGGGCGAAGATGGAGGACGGCTTGCTGGACGTGAACCTGTGCGAACCGGTGGGACGATGGCGGGCCATTGCCCTGCTCTGGCGAATGTGTCGGGGACGACACTTGTCGCATCCCCAACTGCGCTTTTTCACCGCGCGCTCCGTCGGGGTGGACGCGGACCCGCCGACTGACGTGCAGGCAGACGGCGAGATCATCGGGCACACGCCGGCACAGTTGGACGTCTTCCCGCAGGGGCTGAAAGTGCTGGTGCCCGAATTCCACCACAACGGCTGACACCACGGACGCACGCCATCAAGCTGTGCCGGAAGTTCCAGCGGGACTTGGAAGGCTCCCTCAAACGCTCAGAGAATTGCCCTCTCCGCACATTCAGATTTAGCCCTCTTCAAGAGCGGCGATTGGATTGCACGTTTGTGCTGGCGCACGAGAAGACGCGTCGTAATCTGCGCGCATGAGAAATCGTATTCCGTTCCTCTTCTGCCTGTTCTCCTTTGCTGCCCTGGTGTGTGCGCAGACCCCCAGTTCCTTTCCCCTCTGGCTGGATGGCGCGCCCGGCGCGTTGGGCACGGAAGACAAAGATGTCCCGACGCTGACACCGTTTTTGCCGGCGCCGGAAGACGCCACGGGCGCGGCCATCGTGATTTGTCCCGGCGGCGGATACGGCGGGTTGGCCGATCACGAAGGCAGTCACTATGCGCGCTGGCTCAATGAACAAGGCATTGCCGGATTTGTGCTCAAGTATCGTCTCGGTTCGGGCGGCTATCGGCATCCGGCCATGTTGCAGGATGCCGCCCGCGCGGTGCGAACGGTGCGCGCCCGGGCGGCGGAATGGAAGCTGGACTCGAAGCGCGTCGGCATCATGGGTTCTTCCGCCGGCGGTCATCTGGCCTCGACATTGCTGACGCATTTTGATGCGGGCAACTCCGACGCCGCGGACCCCATCGAGCGTCAGAGCTCGCGTCCGGACTTGGGCATTCTTTGTTATCCGGTCATCAGTCTGACCAGTCCGTTCACGCATCAAGGCTCCAAGAGAAATCTTCTCGGGCCGGAGCCTTCCCCGGACCTGGCGCGTAAACTGTCGAGTGAACTGCAAGTCACCAAGGAAACCCCGCCTTGCTTCGTCTGGCACACTTGGGAGGACAAAGGTGTGCCGATTGAGAACTCGCTCTCGTTCGCCGAGGCATTGCAGAAAAACGGCGTGCCCTTCGATCTGCACATCTATGAGCGCGGCCCGCATGGGATTGGTTTGGGCACGCGGCAATACGGCCAGGGCGAACGGCATCCGTGGACGCGTGATTGCGAGTATTGGCTGAAGCAGCGCGGATTCGCGAAGTGAAGACAGCAACGGAGTGATGGATCGCGGGAGGGTTGGCGCCGGCGAGCGCCACGTTTCTCGACCACGGCGGCGCGGTGGCTGCTCCACTCAGCCCGCGAGATTGTAATTGCCCGATCCGGCGCATTACCCTACTTGTCAGGCAACATTTAACGAAAGGCTTGTTATGGTTATGGGACCGCTATTGCTGATTGTAATTGTTCTGGGTGCGCTGGCGCTGTTCGCCGTCATCTTTGTGATCGGCGGCTACAACAAACTCGTCACGCTCCGCAACCGCTTCAAGAACGCGTGGGCGCAAATTGACGTGCAACTCAAGCGGCGCTACGACCTGATTCCCAATCTGGTCGAGACCGCCAAGGGTTATCTCAAACACGAACGCGGTACGCTCGAAGCCGTGATTGCCGCGCGCAACGCCGCGTCGTCCGCCAACACCAAGGTTGCCGCCGATCCCAGTGATCCGGCTGCGATGAAGCAACTGGTCGCCGCGGAAGGCACGCTCACCGGCGCGCTGGGCCGCTTGTTCGCGTTGTCCGAGGCGTATCCCGACCTCAAGGCCAACACCACCATGAACAATCTCATGGAGGAACTGACCTCGACGGAAAACAAGGTCGCGTTCGCCCGCCAGGCGTACAACGATTCGGTGATGACCTACAACACGCAGCGCGAGGTGTTCCCGAGCAACATCATTGCCGGCATGTTCAACTTCGGCCCTGCTGAATTGTTCGTGGTGGAAAAGGCCGAGGAACGCGAAGCGCCGAAGGTGTCGTTCTAGCGTGCTGCCGGCATCTTGCCGGCAGAATGGACTTCAAGCTTCGGCCTGCGCATTATATGAAGAAGACTGGAAAATGTCCGAAGTGTGGGGGGACGGAAGTAGTCGCCGATGCGAAGGCGGTTGATCGCGGCGACGGTAACTTGCAGCACGAAATGTCCGTTGCGACGTTTCGGCGACCTGAGGCGCTTATTTTCAAAGAGAAGCAGGAGACCAAAGTGTCCGCTTGGGTGTGTGCTGCCTGTGGTTACGTCGAGTTCCATGCTGACTCTCCAAGCTCAATCAAGTTGCCTAAAGCCTAATCAGGGCGCTGCAGCGCCTAAGCGCCGAGGGCGCGGTCCGCTCCACCGCTCAGGATTTGCAGCGCCGACTATGCGCTCCATCTTCGCTGTTCCGGCGGTCGCTGATCTCGTATGCACGATGCTTGGAGTGTGGACGACACACCAAGGCCGGATAAAATCTACCGGTTACGTGCCGGAAACCCTGATTTGAATGGACTTTTTTGAACATCAAGACAAAGCCCGGCGCAACACGAAGTTGCTGGTGTTCTACTTCGTGCTGGCGGTGCTCTCGATCATTGCGGCGGTGTATCTGGCGGCGGCGCTGTTGTTTCAGGGCGCGGCAGCCACGCAACGCGACGCTCCGCCGGAGTTCTTGTTGTGGCGTCCCGAACTGCTGCTTTGGGTGGCGACCGGAACGCTCGGCGTGATCGTCTGCGGCAGCGTGTTCAAGACCATGCAACTCGCCGCGGGCGGCAGTGCCGTGGCGGAATCGCTGGGGGGCCGGCTGCTCTCGCCCAACACCAGCGAGCCTGACGAACGCAAACTGCTCAACGTGGTCGAGGAAATGGCTCTCGCTTCGGGCGTGGCCGTGCCGAAGGTGTACGTGATGGATCGGGAAATGGGCATCAACGCCTTCGCCGCCGGCCACACCCCGAATGATGCCGCCATTGGCGTTACGCGCGGGTGCATGCAAATGCTCAAGCGCGACGAACTCCAGGGGGTCATCGCTCACGAGTTCAGCCACATTCTCAATGGCGACATGCGCCTCAACCTGCGCCTCATGGGTATCCTCTTCGGCATCCTCTGCCTGACCGTGATCGGTCGGATTCTTCTGTACGCACGCGGGAGCAGCCGGGACCGGAATCCGCTCCCGCTCCTCGGCCTGGTGTTGATTCTCATCGGCTGGGTCGGTGTTTTCTTTGGCCGGTTGATCCAGGCCGCTGTCAGCCGGCAGCGCGAATATCTCGCGGACGCCGCCGCGGTGCAGTTCACGCGCAATCCCGGCGGACTGTCAGGCGCGCTGCAAAGGATTGGCGGCCTGGCTTACGGTTCGCGGCTTGAATCGCCGCACGCCGAGGAAGCCAGGCACATGTTTTTTGGCAGCGCCATGCGTTCCTCGTTCACGAGCGCGTTCGCCACGCACCCGCCGCTGGAAAAACGCATCCGCGCCATTGATCCCGGTTGGGACGGCAAGTTCCCGCGCGCCTCCGCCGCACCGGCTGCCGCCGAGCCACCCCCGCCGCGCGCCGGCGCCAAGCCGCCTCTGATTCCGATTCCGTTCCCGCCCATTCCCGGACTGCCGCGCGGTCAGGCCAATGTGGCCGGACTCACTGGCACTGTCATTCAGGCGCAGACCGTCATGCCGAGTCTGGGCCGGCCCACGCCCTTGCATCTGCGCTACGCCGAGGAATTGCGCGCGTCATTTCCCGCGACCGTTCAAGCCGCCACGCGCGAGCCGCGCTCCGCCGTGGCGCTGGTCTATGCGCTGCTCGTGAGCACGGAAGAAAACTTGCGCGCTAAGCAACTCAAGGAAGTGGCATCGCAAGCCGGCACCGCGATTCAAGAGCAAACCGCCAGCTTGTTTCCCGAGGTCGTGCCGGTGGCTGCCCGCGCCCGCCTGCCGTTGGTGGACCTGGCAATCCCCGCGTTGCGCCAGTTGCGGCCCGAGGAATACCGGGATTTTCG
>JACZKP010000133.1 GCA_014860005.1 Verrucomicrobiota bacterium
ATGTTGACGGTGCTGGTGGGCCCGGGGATTGCGGTCGAGCCGGTGGATTTGGTGGTGACCAACGGCGAGGTGGCGCGCCTGGAAGTGGAGGCCAGCGGCAGCGAACCGCTCACGTATCAATGGTGGCATCAGGAAACCAATGAACTGGCGGGGGCGACCGGGCCGGTGCTGGAGCTGGCGGCGATTACGCCGGCGCAGGCGGGAGCGTATGCGGTGGCAGTGAGCAATGCCGTGGGGAGCGTGCGCAGCCGCGACGCCCAGGTGACGGTGCTTTTTCCACCCCAGATTCATGCTCAACCTCAGGAGCTTGCCGTGCCACGAGGTGCGACCGCTGAGTTCGCGGTGACTGTGGCGGCTCTTCCGTCCCCGGGTTACCAGTGGTTTTTTGCCGTTACGAATCTACTGCAGAATGAAACCAATGCGGTGTTGGTCCGCACGAACGCACAGGCGGTGGATGTCGGTTCGTACCACGTGCAAGTCAGCAATGCCTTGGGGGTCGTCACAAGCAGTGTCGCAATGCTCTGGGTGGATGATCCGCCCAGCATCGTTGCGCAGCCGCAGAATCTCACGGTTTGCATTGGGCAAACCGCGGCTTTCAACGTCCTGGCCTCAAGCAGCCAGCCCCTCGACTATCATTGGTATTTCGAGGGCACCAATCTGGTTTCGAGCACCAGCGGCGCGACCTTGCTGCTGACCAATGTCACGTTGGCTCAGGGCGGGTCTTATCACGCGGTCGCAACCAATGCGTTTGGAGCCAGCGCGAGCCAACCGGCCGTATTGCGGGTTATCCTGCCGACCATATTCAGCCACCCTGGTTGGAACGGCGACATCTTCGAGTTAAGCTTCCCGACCGTAGTCGGCCTGCGGTACACCGTGGAGTACTCAACCAACCTGGCCGAAACCGGCTGGATGCGAGTCGTGGGTGCGTCCAAACTCCTCGGCACCGGCGAACTCATAACGATCCAGGACTCTGCCGCAACCAGCGCGAGCCGCTTTTATCGTGTGCTCGTCGAATAGCTCAAAATGCGTGGCACCAACCGCGATCCCCTGATTTGACGGATCATTTCAGCCCACCGTTGGCATCCTCCTCGAGTGAAACGATGCCGTTGGCGATGGCGAACTTCGTCAGGCCGGCGATGCTGTGGACGTCGAGCTTGCGCATGATGCGTTCGCGGTGGGTTTCGATGGTGCGCACCCCGATGCCCAAATGCATGGCGATTTCCTTGTTGCTCTTGCCCTCCGCAATCAGCGCCAGCACTTCGCGCTCGCGCTCGCTGAGTTTGGCCAGGGGGCTTTCCTTGTCCGTTTCATTGACGTACTGATTGAGCGCGATCTGCGCCACGTGGGGACTGAAGAAGGCTTCGCCCGAATTGACTGCCTCGATGGCGCGCATCAAGTCATCCGTCGGGGCGTCCTTGAGCACGTAGCCGCGCGCGCCCGCCTTGATGATGCGCAGGACCGACTCGCGGTTGCTTTGCATGGAGAGGATGAGGACCTTTACCTTGGGCGCTTCTTTGCGCAGGGATTCGGTCACCTGCAAGCCGTCCATCTGCGGCATTTGCACGTCCATCAACACGATGTCCGGCTGCAGTTCCTTGACCTTGCGGATCGCATCGTTGCCGTCGCAAGCCTCGCCCACTACCTGGACATTACTCTTGGCGGACAGGCACGACCACAGCCCTTTGCGCACGACCGGATGGTCGTCCACGATCAGGACCTTGATTTTTTCCGAAGCTTTCTTTTTTGCTGCGCTCATCGTTTCACAATCTGTTTCCGCATGGGTCGCTGCGCCGTGCTGTTTGTAACACCATAATCCGCTTCAAGCAAGCATGGTGATTACGGATAAGTTCGTGGATTTCGATCCTGCGGTTCATGCCGGCTGCTGCTGGGTGAGGCAATGCAAGGAGCCAAATCCCAGTACGAGGTCCACCGCATGAATGCCCACCACCGGCCGATCGGGGAAAAGTCCGGCCAGCGTGCCCAGCGCAATGCGGTCGTTTGGGTCGTTGAACGTTGGCACGATCACCGCCGCATTGCCGATGTAAAAATTCGCGTAGCTTGCGGGGAGGCGTTCACCGTTAAAATAAAGCGGCGCGGGCATGGGCAGCGGAATCACTTCCGGTTTGGTGCCGTCTTCGAGCCGCAAGTCCTGGATGCGCTCCCAGTTTTCTGCCAGAGGACGATAATTGATGTCCTTCCGGTTCGTTTCCTTGATCAAAACCAGAGTTTTTCGGTTCACGAAGCGGCATATATCGTCAATGTGCCCGTGCGTGTCGTCGCCCACCGGGCCGTTACGCAGCCAGAGCACGTTGGTTACACCCAGGAATTGTCTCAGCGTCGTTTCGATTTCCGCGCGGCCCAAACCCGGATTGCGCACCTGCACCTTGGGATCAAGGTAACATTCCTCAGTGGTAAGCAACGTGCCGCGACCGTTTACTTCAATGCCGCCGCCTTCGATGACGAATGGTTTGCCGTTGTGCTTCGCGTGGAACAGTTTCTTCCGCAGGCGCCGCGCGGCGGTGTCCGGCACTTTGCGGTCCTTCTGCCAGTCGGGATACTTGGCCCAGGCGTTGAAGTGAAAATGCACGATCACCGTCTCCGATTTGCCGCCTCGGCGGCGCCGCACGAAGATCGGTCCGCTGTCGCGCGTCCAGCCGCGATTCGTGGAATGCGCGATGAATTGAACCTGCTGTAAATCGGCGCCCGCCCGCGCCAGATAACGACGCGCGAGCTTTTCCTCCGCGCGATGCCGCACGAGGATTCGGATAAACTCACCGGGCGCAAGCTTGCGCACCATTTCACCATAGACCCAGCGAATGGTGTCCAATTTGTCCGGCCAGTCTGTGGCGTTGTGCGGCCAGCCCAGCCAGGTGGCTTCGTGTTTTTCCCATTCCGCCGGCATCGAATAGCCCAGTTCGGCGGGTGTGAGGTGAATCGAGTGTTCGGTCATTGCCATAAATCTCAGGCCAAGGATACGAATTGCACTCCGGTTGTCCATTACGAGGTCCGCGCGGAATCAATTGGCAAGGAAATTACAGCGCAATGTCGGCGGTAGTTCAAAAGGAGATTTCTGCGCGAGTTCAAAAGGAGACAGGTTTCAGAGTGAGTATTTTCCGAGGATTTCGGGCCAACTGTTAATGGGTGGACCTGGGGGTTGGGTGACCACCCAGAACTGTCTGAGGG
>JACZKP010000012.1 GCA_014860005.1 Verrucomicrobiota bacterium
ACCCGGCGGACTTGCTTGCACAACCAGTACTTCTCGAAGTTGGAACTGGTGCTCAACGCGGTCGAGGAACAATTCGCTTTATGGTCCCAGCCCAATGCCAATCTGCGCCGACTCTGCTCCCTTGCTTAACATGCGCAGTTATGCCACCGACCAAGAGGCGGAGGTGGTGGCCTTTCCGCGGCTCGTTTGAACAAGTGCTCGGCGTGGAAGTGGCCCGCCAGTTCCTGGCGCGGAGCCGCCGCCGTATGGTTTCGCCTTTGACCAGCGGGTGTTTTGCGATGAACTCCGGCGCGAGATTGAAAAGTTTCAACCCGACGTGTTCATACTTGATCCGTTCAACCGGCTGGCGCGGGATGACAAGGCGAGGGACTACGCGGAAAGCGTTTGAGGATTTGCTGGCGGTGCTGCCCACGGGCGACGACGCCCCGGCATTGGGTATCGTGGCGCACACGCGAAAGCCGCGAGCCGAGGAACGGGCCAACGGGCGGGCGTTGCTCAATCTGCTGGCGGGCAGTTACGTGATCGGCAGCGTGCCCCGGACGGTTTTCGTGATGCAGGCGGCAAGCGATGACACGGAAGACAAGCGGGTGGTCTGGACGTGCTGTAAAAACAATGACGGTGAGCTTGGCAAACGCTCCGCATGGGAGCGGGGCAACGGTTTGTTTGTGCCGGTTCAAGATTTCGACTGGACAACTTTCGATGAGGGCAGCGAGAAGCGGCGCACGGTGGGTCTGGACGACTTGGACACGCTCTTTGACGGCAGCAAGCGGCGGATGGCAAAGAACACTGCCGTTGCCGAACTCATGGAGTTGACCAAGTTGGCCAAGACCGCGTGTTATACCGCTTTGAAGCTGGACGGCAAATTCGCCAATCACCTTAGCGAGCATGAGGGACTGATTGAATTCAAACCTTAAATGCTTTCCGTCCGCGAAATCCCCTAGTGTTTTGGCGGAACGGAAAATCTTCCGCGAATCATTCCGCGAACTTCCGCGAACGGTTGGCGGACACAATCACCGATGAAAGAAACGTACATTCATCATTTCCCCGGCGGAATTACGGCAACCGCCACGGTTGACAGCACAGTGAGGCAACCGGAGTTTCGCGTCGAGTGGAGTCAGTTTCCCCCGCCGAAGGAATTGATCCCGGAATATCTCCGTTGGCGGCAATCGTTCGTGGCGGACTTCGCGGCCAAGACAGGGCAGAAAATCTTGATCGTGGACTTGGTTCCGAGTCGGCCATGAGCATCACACACTAGAAAGAAGTTCAAGTTATGCCACGATTCACTTCCGCAAACGCCCGCGAAATGGCCGCACGTTCTCACGCTGCGAGAAGGATGCCACGCCACAGCGGGGAGGCTGCGGGCACGTTTGTCCCGCAACGCCCGCACAGTAGCGACGGTCCTTTAGCTCGTGAACTCACACGCGCGATTGAGGAAACGCTTGCTGAATTACGCGCGTGCAAGGTTGCGAAGGACCGCGCCAGCCTCGCCCAAGCTTTGCGCAACCTGCGCGAGACGTTTCATCTTGTGACCGGCGAAGCCAGGCCGGGCATCCGCAAAGGGGGCAGGCGCGACGAGCCGCGCCGGCCCTACTCTGCGCCGGTGCCATCGCAGCCAGAGCCGATGGGGCCGGAGACGGAGAAGGAAGCCGGGCAGTGATGGTGCTTGATAAACGGGGGCAGGTTTTCTTCCATTCCTGGCGTTAGCACGCAACCCTCAAATCATCAAACCATGAACTCGAAAATAGACTTCAAAAGCGCCTTATGCGGACTGGCAGTTGGCGTTCTCGCCATGCTCGCTATCGGTGCAGGAGAACCCTCAAACCCGGTCGGAAGATACCAAACGGCAGCCGGGTTCGGTTTCTTTATGACCGTTGATACCGCAACCGGCCAAGCTTGGCTTGCAAACGTCTCCGCTCAACAATTAAGGGGAATACCGGCAGATTTTTTTGAGAAGAGGGTGGACAAGTTCGCCCTTGGAACAGCAGATTCACCTTCACCGGTTGGAAGATACCAAGTTACCGGTGCTGCGGGTTTCTTTATGATCACGGATACCGCAACCGGCCAAACGTGGGGTGCAAACGCCACCGAACCGGGTTTTACAGGAATACATCCAGGTTTCTATGAGAAGAAGCTGGACAAGTAAGCGCCAACAATAGCCGCCGGGCTACCGCAGATTCATCGCCGAAAAGTGCGCCGTAATCCGGGCGTGAAGTGACGACGGAATGGCGTTGGCTGGCAGGCAATAATCCCGAAATCCTTAGAAGTCAGGCGAGCACGCGCGGCAGCTTGGCAATCGGTTCATTGGTGAGGCGGCTGCGGATTCACGAACGACGGAACGCTCTCCACGTCTTTCCGCAAGGTTTCCAATTCGTGATGGGTGTAACGCTCATGCACGTTGCTTTTATGGCCGGAGAGTTTCATGCGTCGTTCTTTGCTGACGCCGCTGTTCGCCATTTCGGAAATGGCCGTGTGCCGGAATGAGTGAAAGCCCAGCGTGAACACCTGCCGGCCCTTGCCCTTGGTTTTTTCGGTGCCTGCCTCGCGTTGAATTCCGGCCTGTTCCATCAGCCGGGTGAACGTGGTGCTCAGACCGTAGAAGCCGGAGATTTTCAATTTGCTCAGGGCGGGGAACAAGGGGGCGTCCGGGCGTTTGCTTTTTACGGGCAGATTGAGCAGGTAGTTTTCAACGTCCGTATGCATGGGGATTTCCGTTTTCACCGGCTTGGCCCCACGCCTGACTTTTTGAGGAAAGAAGGAAATGGACTTCCGCCCAAGATCAACGTCCGCCCAAGTCAGCTTGGCCGCATCGCCCAGCCGGAGCCCGTCACAGACGCCAATCAGAATCATGCCCTGCCATTCCGTGTCGGCGACTTTGAGCAGATCGGATATTTGCTGGCGCGTGAACGGGCTGCGCGTGGCGGAGTTTTCGGGAAGCGTCTCCACAGCGTCAGCGGGATTGGACAGCATCAACTGTTGCTTGCGCGCTGTGGTGAAGGCCGAGCGGATGCCCCCCATGGCCAGATTGGCCGTCTTGTTGGCTTTGCCGGCGTTCACCTGTTCATCGCGAAAGGTTTCAATGTCCCGGGCAGTGATGCTGGCAATGCTCAAGGCGGAACGATTCCCAAGATGGGTGAGATTGGCGTTCACGGCGTCTCCGTAGATTCGCGCAGTGCTTTTTGATTTGGTGGTTGTCTTGGACTCCACCCAGCCGTTGAGATAATCCGTGACGGTGGGGAACTTGATGGTTTCGCCTGTGGTGTGCTCGTAAATCTCACCCAGGACTTTGCGAACCTGAACCTCCGTCAAGCTGCCGGCCCGACCCTGCCTCGCGGCGCGTGCCCAGCCTCGACAAATCTCCAGGGCTTTGTCACGATCTGTTTGCTTTGTGGATTTGAATGAACGCCGGCCATCACCATTTAGGAACGCACCTTAGAAATAAGGCGACTTGCCACGCGGTCTTTGTGTGGGCTTGCCATGCGGTCATAAAATAGTCATAACAACGCCGCAGTCATACTATATCTTAGAATGCAAAATCCCTCAGTAATTCTAACATCTCGCCTGGCCGTTTGCAGTTGGTCGTTGCAACCGGCAACTCCCAATGAATTGATCACGCGCCTGCAAGCCACTGGCATTCGGCGCGTGCAACTGGCACTCGATCCCTTGCGCGAAACGCCCGAAGTCTGGGGTGCAACCGCTGCGTTACTCCGGCAAAACGACATCGCCATCGTGTCCGGCATGTTCGGCTGCGGGGGCGAGGATTACACCACCCTCGACACCATCCGCCTCACGGGCGGCATCGCTCCCGACCGGACGTGGGAACAGAACTGGCGAAATATCCAGACCATCGCCGCCATCGCCAAGCGGCTGGAATTGAAATTGGTCACGTTCCACGCCGGATTTCTGCCGCACGACGCAACGAATCCCAACTTCGCGAAGCTCCGGGACCGGCTGCTCCGCGTGGCGGATGTGTTTGCCGCGCGCAACATCGGGCTGGCCTTGGAAACCGGACAGGAAACTGCTGCCGTGCTGGTCGAGTTTCTGGAGAACCTCGCGCGCCCGAACGTGGGTGTGAATTTCGACCCCGCGAACATGATCCTTTACGACAAGGGCAATCCCCTCGAAGCCCTGCGCACGCTCGGTCCGTGGATCCGGCAGGTCCATATCAAGGACGCAAATCGCACGAAAACTCCCGGCACTTGGGGCGAGGAAGTCATGGCCGGCACGGGCGAAGTGGACTGGCCGGCATTCTTTGCCACTCTCGACCAGACCGGCTTCCAAGGGGACTTGTGCGTCGAACGTGAGGCCGGAATGCAGCGGGTGGAAGACATTCGCGCCGCCCGTGAATTGATCGAACGAATCTCCGCGTAAATCCTCTTTTTCCACAACCACCTTTTCAATTTATGCAAACTGGCAAAGCTGCAAACGCAGATCGCAAAGTCAACGTTGCCGTCGTGGGTCTCGGCTTCATGGGGCTGACCCACCTCAAGGCTTATCAACAAATCGCGCAGGCGCGCATCGTCGCCGTCTGTGACGCCGCGCGCCTCCCGGTCAACGGCGTGCTCGCCGGCGTGAGCGGGAATATCAGCGGCTCGGACGCCATTGATCTGGGCAAGGACATCAAGGTTTACCAGAAACTTGAAGACGCCCTTGCGGACCCGGCTGTGGAACTGGTGGACCTTTGCGTGCCCACGCCACTCCACGCACCACAGTCGCTGGCGGCGTTGCAGGCCGGCAAACATGTGATTTGCGAGAAGCCGCTGGCGCGCACCTCCGCCATTGCGCGGGAAATCGTGAGCGCGGCGCAGTCGGCCAAAACCTTTTTCATGCCGGCCATGTGCATGCGATTCTGGCCGGGCTGGGCTTGGCTCAAGGAACTCGCCGCCAACGGCACCTACGGCAATATCCTGGCCGCGCGCTTCCGCCGCGTTTCCGCGCCGCCCGGCTGGAGTCGCGACAGCTACTTCAAAGGAAATGATTCCGGCGGCGCATTGCTGGACCTGCACATTCATGACACAGACTTCGTACAGTTCCTGTTTGGCCGGCCCACCAGTGTGTTCTCCACCGGTTTGAGCCGGTTCAGCGGCGCCATTGATCACGTGGTCACCCAATACCAGGTGCCCGGTGGCGCGACGGTTTATGCCGAAGGCAGTTGGCTTCTGACTCAGGGTTTCAACATGTCTTACACGGTGATGTTCGAGCGTGCGACCCTCGACTTCGACAGCGCCCGCGGCGCGGAAGCTTTGCGCGTGGACGAGGAAGGCCAACCCTCGCGCACCGTCAAATGCGAAGGGCCGGACGGATACGGCGGCGAACTGAGCCACATGATCCAAACAATCTTGACCGGCCAACCACCAACCATCGTGACCGCCCAGGACGGCTTGAGCGCGGTGGAAATCTGCGAAGCGGAGGAAGCATCCATCAAACACGGGCGGGTAATGACCCTCTAACTGCGGGGCATTCCATCCCCCCCTCAACCGCAAACTGCCGGAAGTGGGCGTGCTGCCTGGCTGGACTCTGTGTGCTCCAGAGGCCAAGTCACCTTGTTTCCGCCGACCCTGATTCACATACCTGGCTGGTTGCGAAGACCAGCCAGGCAGCGACGCCACGGAGGTCGCCGGCTATCTGCCGCATCGCGAACGTCGCTATACGGAGTGGACCTCACAACCCGGGCGCCGCCCAGAACCGTGACAACAAATCGCAAAAGGCGATTGTCCGTGCAGCAAACTTGCGCTTGCGTCGGGCTGCGAGCGCACTAAGCTTCGCATGCTCAGTGGCGGGGTAGCCAAGTGGTAAGGCAGGGCTCTGCAAAAGCCTCATTCGTCGGTTCGATTCCGACCCTCGCCTCCAATCCGATTTCCTAAGGAATACAAGGGATTTCTCCTCCAAACCCTGTCCGCGGGTGTCAACTGCCAGCAAAACTGCCAGCAAACGGTTTTACCACCCTCGAACTCGCTCGAACTTTCGTTGTACCACTGGCGAACTCGCTGCGATCGTGCATATCAGGCAGCTAAACTCTTCTGCGAATGGGGTCCGCGATGAAACTGACGTTTCGACTCTACCGCCGGGGTCGCCGCTATTACGCCCAGAACAACGAAACTGGGCAGCAGGAGAGTTTGCACACATCTGACAAGACCGAGGCCACGCGACTCCTGAACGCGAAAAACGAGGCCCCCATTCTGATGGGCACGAACATGCAGGTGGCGCGCGCTTATATCCCATCTCAGCGTCTGCGACAAATGCCCGAACGGCACGCGCTTCCGCAGGTTCGCCATCGCCACGTAAACCAGCAGGTCGCGCCGCCGGTCCTCTGCCGCGCGCTTCATTTCCTCCCCACCACCCTTTTGAATGAACAGACGCAATGCCCGCTTCGGCGAACCAATCTTCTCGCGCAGCTCGCCGGTCTGCGAAAATTCCTCCGGCTCCGGCAACCGGCCGAGTTGCAGCATCAGGTTCCAGAACGTCTCCAACAACTCCCGGTGTTCCTCGTATAGCAACTCCCACCGTCGCTTCGACGGCTGCCCGATGCCAAACCGTACCCGCACGTCATTCCAGTCCACGCTAGCGCCGCCACCACCTTGCACAAACGCCCGCAGCGCCCGCTTGACGGAACCCAGTCGATCAGTGACTTCGGCCAGGGCCGTGAATTCGGTCCGCTCGGGAAATCGCCCCAGGCCCAGCGTCAGTTTTCCAAACTCATCCAACAATTCCTTGTGTTCGTCATACAGCGCCTTCCACATCGTTCGCGGACCGCCCAAACCGAGCCGCGCACTGATCTGCGTCCAGTCAATTGTCCGACGACTCCGGGCCGAGAGAAAATCCTGCTGCTCCGCCGGATTGCGGAAAACGTAAAAGACGCCGAGGGCCACCGGCACCGCGGTACTGTCCAACGCATCTTCGATGTATTGTTGGAGTTCCTGTTGCTCAAAGAATTTTTGAAAAGTGTTCGCCCGGGTCAGCACCCCATCGGAAAATTGTCTAGCCCTCGCTGTATCCACCGTTTCATTGATCAACCCCGAAACCACCAGCACCCGCCTCGCGTGCCGGTACGCGTCCACGAGCGCCTCCAAGCGCTCCGCCGGGTCTTCGATCACATTCAGCACATAGCCCAGGTTCACAATGTCGGCTCCGCGCTTCTGTCCGTCTGCTCGATGCGCCGGATCCCAGCCCTCAGCCTGATGGCCCAGCGCTTGCAACCCGCGCATGTCACTGCCTTGCCCGCAGCCGTAATCAAAAAATGTCGTGTTCAACTTCAGCAGCCCATATTCCAACAAGGTCTTCACTGGCTTCGACAAATCGTAGCGCATCAGCGCCGTCTTGTGCCTGTCCACCACCGGTTCACACTCATCCCCTTGTTCTGCACTCGGCACTCCGTGCTCCGCGTTCATTAGACTGTGCCCTGCTATTCGCAGCCCTTTTTCCACAAGCAACTTTTCCCAGTTTAACCTGAACCCAATTGTCGCCGTGTGCTCATACAGTCCACTCGTTTCCTCTGCGCTCGTCAGGGTCGCAAATTCCCGGTGCCGTGGGTGGCTCCCGGGCAACAAAGTTTCCTTCCGGTGCAAAATGGGAGGATTGTGATTGTCCGCGTAATCGGTATGCCGGGCTTTTGCCGTTGCCAAATCCACCGTCAGCGCGTGACGCAGGGCGGGGTGCGCGTCGTCCATGAACTTTGGGTAACTCAGGAATGAAATCTTCAGCTCATCCGTTCGGAACTTAATGATGTTGTATTCCGGCCCCAGCTCATGCCGCGCCGCCAGCGTAGCGACCAGCAGGTTCAGTTCCTTCCCAAGTTCCGCCCCCGTCTCCCAAAGCACATAGACGGCATTCGGCAGCCTTTTCCCAAAAGGAATCAGCCCCACCAGCGATTGGTATTGTGTCAGCGTCATGTGGTTGACTGGGAGATATTCTTTCGCAAAGACCTGCAAAAACAGCGATGCAAATCGAACTGACTCCAACTTCACACAACACCGCGCAGCTCCAATGATCGCAACTTTCGCACGCCACGAGGTTTTCTAGCCGAGCGTGCCATCACCAGGAAGTTCCGGCAGCCCTTGGACGGCGTCATGCAAGTTGGTCTTTCTGTATACCAAAGATACCACACTTGATTTGTGACCGCAGATTTGGGCGGCAATTGTTTTAGGAATGCCAGTGCGCTTCAACATCGTCACATGACTGTGGCGCAGAGATGAAAACGACAACCGTAAATATTTTTCACCTTCGCTATGCGTCCTACCGATATATTGCTCCTCCGGATTCCGCAGTCCCGCTTTTACTAGTAATTGCGAGAACTCGGCACGTAATTGGGAAAACCTCCCCGCACTGGCCAGGGCAAATGCCCTCGGGAACATTGGCTGCCTCGGATTTTGAAGTTTCGGAAATGAATCGAGGTATCGCCAGAGTGGGGGAGGAATGGGCCGCGCGATTACGTAACCTCCATTCACGTTGACGCGGACAAGCCGGGCGTCCAAATCAACATCACAATGCGTTAAGAAAACAATATCTCCCAGACGGAGTCCCGTGTAGAGAGATATCAGACTCATCCCACGCCACTCTCCGTCAGCGGTATTGAATAATCTATGCAGTTCGGTGTCTCTGAATGGTCGCCGGCGAAGTTGAGCAGGCGTACGGACAGCTTTAACTGTGTGTTGTATTTTCATGAGTATTAATCTTTGTTGTTAGCTTGGGCGATGGGTGCGTCGGATATCGAAGTGAAGGGCGTCAAAGGGCATTGGGTGGTGCGTCTTGAGTCCAATGATCCTTGCACACAGAGTTGAGAACTCTGCCTTCAGTTCATCAACGTTCATCCCAAACGCCCGTTCAAATAATGGAGCCTCTAACGAAGCCGGGGAAGGTAGCGACAGCAGGTACTCCGATAACTTCGGGCCGAGCGGGAATTCTTGTAAGGCAACCTTGCCCCTCCTTGCCAATCGAAGTGTCCGTCGGTCCTGAGATAAATGCTGAAACCTAAGGCGTGCAATGTCCGATAACCCCATTCCACAGTATCGCCCAAGCCTCATTATGCCTTCCCACTCTCGATCAGCGAATCTCAGGAGTTTATGGAATTCCTCAGGCCGGGTCTGGGACCCGCCAAACTGAGGAAGCAACGAAGATTGTTTTGTACGCAGCACCCTTGATGTTGAGATGTCTGCGGGTTTCGATTTGTTGGTTGTCATATGGCTAGGCAGCTTTAGTAGAGGGTATTGCAATGTCGAAGATATCAGGGAGATCATCAACGGCAGCCAAGGTGATTTCCTCACCTAGTCATGCTGTGATCATTGCTGCATTAATTCCATGAGTAAACCCAACCACGGACGGGGTTGGAACGCTCTTCTGGGAATGGCGACATCACCGGAAGAGCCAATCACACCACCAATGCCAACTCCCCCAACAAAACCAAGCGGCGCATCTCCTCAAATCGAGAGCTTCGCCAATCCGAAGCCAGCCCCCATCGAATCCGACAAAAAGGTGCAGACACCCAAGCCGCAGCTTGGTCGTGGGGTGGCTGCGATTATGGCCGATGCCTTGCCGTCGAAACCGACCACGGCACCGCAAACTGTGAGGGCTCCTGCGACTGAGCATGCGGATGCGATTAGGTCGGCGGCCGCACCCGCAAAAAGCAACCGTCGGAAACAAATTCCGACCGATATGCTGATTGTTCGTTTTCTCGAGGTCGCCTTGTTGTTGCTTGAAGAGCAGCGCTCCCTTGAAGCCGAGCTGCGTCGCATCGACGAAACGTTGCACTTCGTCAGGACAATATCGGTTCCTGTTCACAAAGACTTTGTCGGAGAAACTCGGAGACAAGCTTGAGCGATAACGTAGTTTCCTCGGAGTATTTGCGCTTGGTCTGCGTTCTAGCGCAAGCGCCCCGATCAACTCCAGCCTTCAACCGCAGTCTGGTTCCGCAGTTCTAAAGGGCTTGGTTCGAGGTTTGCCGGCGCGTATGACGCGCAGACTGAATCCTTTTCCGTTTTCAAACGGCTCGACTTTTGCCTCCACCTCCAGCACCGGGTAACGAATGGTCGCCAGCGCGTAATTCTTGTAGGTCTGCGCGAACAATTCGGTTTCCACAATGCCGGTCCAGTCGGCCAGCGACAGGAACTTCATCGGCTCGCCGGTGATCTGGTGATGCGTGCGCTGCTCGACGACCAGGCCGCAGGTGGTAACGGTTTCGCCAACGAATTCACCGAGGCGATTCACCGGGCAGTAACTGTCCCAGGCCACATCAGGAAACAACTCGAGCGGATGACCACTCACCGCGTAGCCGAACAACTCCGTCTCGGCCTGCAGCTTTTCCAGCCGCGTGGGCTCCGTCAGCGGGACGGACACGAGTTGTTCCAGTCCGGGAGGGGCGATGAGCCAGCCTTGATCGGGTTGGGTATTGCAGGAGTAGGTTTTGACGAGGTGCTGGGCCTGCCAGAACTGCCGCGTCCGTGTCTCCCCAAATTCATCAAATGCCCCAGCCCGAATCATTGCCTCCAACTCCTCCGCGGCGGGATCAACCCGGTGAAAGAAATCGGCCAACGAAGTGAACTCGCCACGTTCGCGCGCTTGAAGCATTGCCTGGGTGGTGCGATTCGTGAGTCCCTTCACTTGGGTCACCGGCACGCGGATCGAATTGTCGTGAGGCACAAAAGCCGGTCCGGGTTCATTCACCGACGGCGGCAGGAACTTCAATCCGAGGCGATGACTTTCGAGGACATAAACCAGCGGGTGATAAAACCCTTTGCCATTCGTCAACACCGCCGCCATGAATTCTGCAGAATAGTATCGCTTGAGCCAGGCAGATTGATACGCCTCGACCCCGTACGCGGTGCTGTGTGCTTTGCAGAAAGCATAACCCGCAAAACCGGTAACCAATCCCCACACCTCGTCGGTCTTTTCCAGGGAGTGCCCGCGCAACAGTGCGGCGGTGTAAAATTCCTTCTGGATTTCCGCGATGACCGCGCGCTTCTGTTTGTTCAATGCCCGCCTTAACACATCCGCCCGGCCGGGTGGCAGACCGGCAAAGGCCTCGCAAATTTGCAGGATGTGCTCTTCGTATACCACTAGCCCGTAGGTACTGCGCAGACACGCTTCCAGTGATGGATGCGGATACGCAATCAGCTCCATTCCTTGATACCGGCGCGTGAACGACATTTTCTTTCCCTCGTTTGCCGCTCCCGGGCGGATGACGCTGACAATGGCGACCAGTCCGTCGATTTCGTTCACGTTGCACATGCGACACAGGCTCGTCATCGCCGGGCTTTCAATGTGATGCACCGCTCGCCCGTGACCGCTCGCGATCATTTGCCAAACTTCCGGATCGCACCATGGCTCGACTGCCTGCGGATCACCCAATAACAATCTGCCGTCAGCCTTCTCACGGGCTACGCAACGTTCCAGATTCACATCAATACCGCGCGCCTCCAACCTCGCTTTCACGTCCCGCATGACGGCCAGTCCGCCTTGGGCAAGGATGTCCATCTTCACCAGCCCAATGGGCTCGACCGAATCCATGTCGAAGTGGGTGGTCGCATAACCCTTGTTGGCAATGAAGGTCGGCGTCAATTCATGCAACGCCTGGCGCGACAGCACCAGCCCGCACGGATGCATTTTGGGATAACGGGGCATGCCGTCCAAAAACTCTGCCATCTCAATTGCGGTCCGGTAGGGTTCTTCATCCAGCGGCAGGCTGCGAGTTTCTGGGCCAGCCCGCAGCAACTCAATCAAACCCGCCCCGCCTTTGGGCGCGGGTCCGTCCGGCACCCACCCACCGCCGAAACCCCAGGGGAAGTGTTCGGTGAACTTGCGCACGTCGCGTTCCGATACGCCGAGCACTTTGGCCACTTCCGCAAAAGCACTGCGGGCTTGGAACGTGGAAAAACCACCCACCACCGCACAATGATCACGGCCGTATTTCTCGAAGATGATTTTCACCACGTCGTCTTTGACGTCGTGCGCGAAATCAATGTCGATGTCCGGCAGCTTGTGCAGAGCCATGCGTTCCTTGTTGAGGAAACGGCGGAAATAGAGATCAAACCGAATCGGACAAACACCACTGATCCCAAGGCAATAACAGACCAGACTGTCCGCCGCACTGCCGCGCGTGATCCAGTGAATGTTTTGCCGGCGACACTCCTGGAGAAAATCCCACGTGATCAGGAAGTATTCCTCGTAACCGACGTCGTTGATGATGCCGAGTTCCTCCATCGCCTGCGCTTGAAACTGTCCGGCCCGGAAACCGTAGCGCTCCTGCAGACCTTTCAACACCAACTGGCGCAAGAATTCGCTCGGTGGAGAGCCGTCCGGTGGCGTGAAGGCTGGAAACTGGGGTTTGCCGAAGGGTATTTCAAAATTACATCGGTCAGCGATTTCGTTTGTGAGCCGCAACCAATCGGGGTTGTCCTTGCAGGCCCCGGCCATGTCCGCCGGGGAACGAAAGTGCAGCCGTCCGTTCGCTCGCTTCTCCGCATGTTCCTCCCGCAGCAATGTCAGCGTGCGAATGCTTTGGACAATGTCGTATTTTTGACGGTCGGCGGGAGCGGCATAGTGAATCGCCGGACAGGCCACGGCCTGTGAATCGGAATCCGCCGCCGTCACCAAGCGGTAGAAACGCCCCCGAAACAGTTCGGCCAGGCGTTCGTCCGGACTGACCGCGATCAATCCCGCGGTGAACCCAGTGAGTTCCTCAATTCGGTAGGGCCGCCGCTGTTGATCGGCGACGGAAGCTTCATCGGCATTTTGCTTGGCACGTTCCGCATGCTGGGAAAGCAGCCGGCAGAGATTGGCATAGCCACGTGACGATTCGACGTAAAGAAGCAGCGGCTTATCGCCGACTGACAATTCGACCCCAAGGATCGGTTTGATGCCCGCCTCCTGTGCCGCCTGAACAAATTCAACTGCACCGTGAAGGTTGCCGGTGTCGGTCAGTGCCACCGCAGACATGCCATGCTGCTTCGCCAGGCTTACGATGTCCTGCGGCGAGAGGGTGGAATCAAGAAATGAATAGTGGCTATGGACGCGTAACGGGACGTAAGTGGTGACTGCTGGTTTTGCCAGGAGGTTCGGTCGGCGACCCAGCGGATGATTCGGCTTCGCCGTGATGGTTTCGGTCGGCGGACTTAACAACCGAAAATCATGACCTCGCAAAATGACCTTGCGACCATGCAATTGCCGGAGTTGATCCACCACGACCGCCAATCGGGATTGGGCATCGAGGCGCTGCATGGGCACGGTCAGCCGGAGATCACTGCGAAAGCGACTGTCATACAAGTTCGATAATTTCAACGACACCAACCGCAGGCTCACTCGCCGTTTCCAGGCTTTCTTCAGCATGGCCTGCAGCCGGCCATAGACTTCGGTCTCCAGATCGGTGGGCTCCAACAAACTTTCACTGACCTGGTCTTCTGCGCGGTCGTTGTAGCGCACTGTCACTGTCAAAGTGCGGATCGTCCGCTGTTCGGCCCGTACCTTAGCAAAGAGGTCATCCGCCATCCGGCGCAGGGTGGCGGCGATGTATTCCTCGTCGGTGAGATCCCCGGAAAAAGTTTCTTGCTGGCTGAAGGTCTTTTGCGGCTCGCGTGCGGGCACGAGCGGACGATCATCAATCCCGTGCGCGAATTGCCGGGTGATCACCGCCTGTCGTCCCAGAACAAGTTCCAGCATCTCAATCGGTGTCGCCGCCACGTGGAGGATCTGCGCCAGCCCTGCTGCATTCAAACGGGCACTGGTCTTGGGGCCGATGCCGGGCAGCCAACGATTCGGCAACGGTTGAATGAATTGTTTCTCCTGGCCGGCGGGCACGCTCTTAAACGCCGCCGGCTTGTTCAGCTTGGAAGCGATCTGGCTGATGAGTTTGTTGGAAGCGACGCCTTCGCTGACCGTGATCTTCAACGACTGGCGGATGGCCGTGCTGATGGTGAGGGCAATCTCCACCGCCGGCTTTTTGCGATTGGCGGTGAGATCAAAATACCCTTCGTCAATCGAGGTGCGTTCCACATCCGGAGTGAAATCATACGCGTAGGCGAACATCGCCGTGGAGAATTCCTCGTAAAGATCATAGTGCCCCGGCAGCACGATGAGTTTGGGACAGAGTTTCCGGGCCATCGCCGTCGGCATGGGAGTGTAGATGCCAAACTTTCGGGCTTCGTAGGAGGCGGAGGCAACGATGCCCCGGGTCATGCCGCCGACGGCAACCGGTTTACCCCGCAACCGGGTGTCGGCGGCTTGCTCCACCGACGCATAGAAAGCGTCGGCATCCAGATGCACGATGGATCGCGACATGATGCATCACCTCGGTTTCCATCTTTGCAGTTCCCGCAGAGCGTCAGCAGCAATCCAGCGTGCGGCTTTAGAGTCCAGTTTCTGAATTCGTTTGGCGGTGCGAATGGCGTCGCGATTTAAGATCAGGTTTCGTTTCCCGATCTGACGGAGCGCCCAGTTCACGCCTTTCTTGACGTTGTGGCGTTCGTCGACGGCTTCCTCCGCAACACGTTTCAGATATGAACGAAAGACTTCGTTGCCGGCAGCTTTATCATGCACTGCCAGCGTGGCCATCATCGTGAAGCCTGCGCGCTTCACAAATTCTTCGCGGCGTTTGCTCCAAACTACTGCCAATTCGTGAGCGAAAGGAGTTTTGCGAAAGAGGTGAATGCACAGGCCATCACAATCGGCCCAGCACTCAAAATCCTTCGCCCAGGCATTGGCCTGGCGGCGGGTCAGTCGCTTCGGGTCGGCGATGAACGCGGCGAGAATGCGCGCTTCAAGAATTCCTGAATACCGGAGTTGTTCCGCCAGTTCGTGATCGTGACCGATCCGTTTTGCAGTCGTTCGCAACTGAACTGTCGTGATGCCCAGCAGTTTCTTGCCGACAATGCCGAACCGGGCCATGCCCGCCACATTGGTGGGATTGGCGAGGCGCTGCAGATCAGCCAGAACGGTGGCGACATTCGCTGACATGGTTCAATCCGCCTTTCGAATCAGGGCCTTGAAAACGCCCTGGATGACCAATTCCTGTGCGGGAATGAGGTCGGGATATTTCGGGTTCTCCGCCTTCAGATACGGTTTACCGTTCTTGACCACATAGGTTTTCAGCGTGCGTTCACCGTCCACCAACGCGGCCACCACCTGGCCGTGGCGGGGATCCGGTCCGCGCTCCAAAACCACAAGATCGCCGTCAAGAATATGGCGGCCAATCATGGAAACGCCCCGGACCCGCACCGCAAACGTGTTCCGGGTTGGGTTAAAGCCGATGCTTCCAATGTCCACCGAGACACAACCCTCTGCGGTGGTCTCGGTGTTCTCAGGAAAACCCGCGGGAATATCTCCCAGAACCGGGATGTCCACGGTGCGTCGACGTAGTTTGGTGAGCGGCGAAACCACCCGGAGCGACCGCGTCTTGCCGGAATCCGACGCCAGATAGCCTTTCTGTCGCATCAATCGCAGATGACCGGTCACTGCATTCTCGCTCCGAAAGCCAAAATGACGGGCAATTTCCTGATATGTGGGCGCGCTGCCGTGCTGCCGGCGATGGCTTTCAATGAAGTCGGCGAGAGCTTGTTGTTTGGCAGTCAATGGTTGCATACTGTGCAAAGACACACTATTACTGTTTCCGTCTGTGTCAACGATTTCCCGGGAAGTGTAATCCGGTTGGTAGGACTTTCGCCGTCCAAGTCGTTGGCGTTAAATTGTCTCGTGCCGGCGTCCCAAACATTGCTGATTCCTGATCCCCGACCGCTCATCGAGCGGCTCGGATCGGACTTTTTTCGGCAACTTCCCGAGCGGCCTGGCGTCTACTTGATGCGGGATGCTGTGGAGGTGGTGCTTTACGTGGGCAAAGCCAAGAGCTTGCGGCATCGCCTCAGCAGTTATCGCGTGGCCAACCCCGACCGGATGGGGCGAAGGCATCTGCGTTTGTTGCGGCAGGTCGTGCGTATTGAACTTTTGGAATGCCCAGATGAAGCCGCCGCGCTGGCCAAGGAAGCGGAACTGTTGCGAACCTTGAAACCCAAGTTCAATCGCGCTGGGGTTTGGGCCGGACCGCCACGTTATTTGGTCTGGCGCAGCACGGAAGCGATGTTGCAGTTGGCGATCACGAAGTCACCCCAGCCCGGGTGGCAAGAGTTCGGCCCGTGCGGCAGCGGGGTGGTTTACCTGAGGGCCGCGTTGGTTCGGTTGTTGTGGTATGCGCTGAACCCGTCGGTGGGATCAATCAGCATGCCTGCCGGTTGGTGGCACGGACGACTGGCGGCGATCGCAACGCTCAACGGCGTTTCCGAAGAAGTGGAGTCGATGTTGACGAAGTTGCTGGCCGGAGACACGGACGGCTTTGTTCTTTGGATCGGCGAACGAACACAATCGTTGGCCTACGCTTACGATCGGGAGACCCGGGACGCCGACTTGGAGACCGTGGTCACTTTGATCCAAGCCAAGTTGCGGCGGACCTCATCATTCCAAGCGCCGGATCAAGGTATCACAGCGAAACCACAGGATGCGGATGCCGCCTGGTTCTTTCCAGAGCATGAATGGAACGAGCCGTGAGCGAGGCTGTGGCAAAACCAATCCACACGGTTTCGGTGCGCGAACTGGTGGAGTTTGTCCTGCGGCGAGGTGATCTCGGTGGCGAACGGGAGTTTGTCGGCTCTGACCGGGCGCTTGCCGGCATTCGCGGCCACCAGAAAATTCAACGCTCCCGCCCGAGTGGTTATCTCATCGAACTGCCGGTGGAACATCGGGTGGAGGTGGAGGAATTCACGCTGCTGGTCCGCGGCCGGATTGATGGTTTGCTCATCACGTCCGAACGCGTCTTGTTGGAGGAAATCAAAACCGTTTCGGCAAATTGGAAGCACGAGGCCGATCCGCTGCACTGGGCGCAGGCGAAATTCTACGGCTTCATGCATGCGCACGAGAACGCCTTGAAGGAACTCGTCGTTCAACTCGTTTATCTGGAGTTGCCCGGCGGCAAAGTCACGGAATTTCGTGAGACGGTTTCCTTCGCCGAACTGTCTGAGTTCTTCGCCACCACTACTGCCGAATACGTGGCCTGGCTGCAGGAACGTCATCACTGGTGTCTCGCCCGGGATGCCTCCATCGCAGCATTGCCTTTCCCTTTTCCGCAATATCGTCCCGGCCAGCGGGAACTGGCCGTGGCCGCTTATCGCGTCCTGGACAATGGCGGGCGATTGTTCCTTGCCGCTCCCACCGGTATCGGGAAAACCATCTCCACCCTATTCCCGGCGGTCAAAGCGTTGAAGGAAGGAAAACTCGAACGCATCTTTTATCTGACGGCGCGCACCGTCGGACGCGCCATCGCCGAGAAAGCATTGGTTGATCTGCGTCGGGCGGGATTGAAGCTGCGCGCCGTGACGCTCACGGCAAAGGGAAAGGTATGTGTGCGGGAAGGGCATCCTTGTGATCCGCTGACGTGTCCCTTGGCCCGAGGTTATTTTGACCGCGTCAAACCGGCGATTCGCGAAGCCTTGGAACAGGAAGAAATCACCCACCCGGTTCTCGAAGCGGTGGGCCAGAAACATCAGGTATGTCCCTTCAAACTTTCCTTGGACGTGTCCATTTGGGTGGATGCCATCATCTGCGACTACAACTACGTGTTCGATCCCCAGGTATATTTGCATCGTCACTTCGCCGAAGATGGCGGCGACTACGCTTTCCTGGTGGATGAAGCGCACAATCTGGTGGACCGGGGTCGCGACATGTTCTCCGCCGACCTCGAAGGTCGGGAGCTTTTGGATGTAAAGCGCGCCATCAAGAAGGCGGCCCCTCGTTGCGCCAAAGCGCTGGCGCAATTGCATACGGCCCTGCGGAAACTGAGCGGCCCCACCGATGCGGACGACTCAACAACCGAGGCTTCAGATCCATCTGCTGAGCTCAATCTGTTTCCAGCAAAAGCGGCGACCGTTCGCCAGCGGCACGACGACGTAATTACGAGTCGCGAATTTCCGGAGACCATTATTGAACCACTGGAGGCCGCGCTGGACGAGGCCGAGAAATGGCTCGTCAAAAATCAGCCCGCCGAATTCCGTGAAGCGCTGCTCGCACTGTATTTCCGACTGCATTCATTCCGCCGCACGGCTGAGGTTTATGATGAACGCTTCGTGACCATCATCGAAAGCGGTCCGGCCATAAAGATCCGCCTGTTCTGCCTGGATCCATCGTTGTTGCTTCGAAAGGCCCTGGCCCGTGGCAAGGCTGCGATCTTTTTCTCTGCCACGCTCACGCCGATGGACTATTACAGGACCCTGCTTGGCGGTGAAGCGGAAGATCCCGTGCTGCAGTTGGCGTCACCGTTCCCACCCGAGAATTTGGCGGTGTTGATTCACGATCGGATTCAAACCCATTTCAAGGGGCGGGCCGAATCGATTGGGGACGTGGTCGCAGCTATTGGAACATTGGTGAGCGGACGCCGCGGAAACTACCTCGTCTATTTTCCCTCGTATCAATATCTCAACGATGTGCTCCGGGAATTTCAGGTCTCCCATCCGAACATCCCAGTGCTGGTCCAGCGCCCTGGCATGACTGAGCCAGAACGCGATGAATTCCTCGCCGCCTTTTCGGTCGAACATGGCGAAACCCTCGTCGGCTTCGCTGTACTGGGCGGAATCTTCGGCGAAGGCATTGATCTGGTCGGCGAGCGTTTGATCGGAGCCGTGATTGTCGGCGTGGGCCTGCCCCAACTGTGTGTCGAACGTGATCTGATCCGGAATTATTTTCAGCAACAGAACTCGGTGGGATTTGAATATGCCTACACTTATCCCGGCATGAACCGCGTGCTTCAAGCCATCGGGAGAGTCATCCGCTCGGAAACCGACCGCGGGGTGGTGCTGCTAATCGACGCCCGGTTCAATGAAGTCCGCTATCGCCGCCTTTTCCCGGGCTGGTGGAAATACTTGCGAGTGCGACACGCGGACGGGTTGCGGGAAGCACTCGGGGGTTTCTGGAAAACATTTTCAGTGTAGTTGCGCTTTTCCCTAAACGTTTCCCGCGAGGTGCGCATATGGTGGAGCAGTGCGCAATCGCAAATCCTCCACGGGAACGCCGATGGTAAAATGGTAAAGGCTTTGCCAGTCGTATCCCGTCAGACCGAGGGCTTGGTGCAGCACGTCGTCGAAGTAACAACCGATGCCCGTGCCGCGAACCCCGGCAGCTTCGGCAGCCAGATAAAGAGCCTGACCAATCATGCCGGCTTCCCAGAATAGTTCCCGGTAAGCGGCCGCGCCGTGTTCCCGCAAGACCGGTTCGAACCGCGCCAGCATTCCCAGGCTGAAGGCTCCATCGGCGGCGATATCCTGATGGCAGGAGAGGGTTCGCGCGAAATCAGCCACATCGCCTGCAGCCAATCGATAAAGCGGAATCGAGGTGACCGAATCTACCACCGGCTCCCATTTGAGTTTGGCGTGGAGATTCTGGCGCAAAGCTTCCGCATCCGCCGGCGCACGCAGCCATAGATAAAAACCAGGTTCCAGTCCGGTGACGCGATGCACGAACAGCACTAGATTCAAACGCGGCGCAAAGGGCCAGCCATCGAAGGGCGGCGCAGTCGTGCGGGGCAGCGTCGTATTGAGTATGGCCAGGAAGTGATCCCTCGAGAGGTGGGTGACTCCATCGAAATCGACCGCGCTCCGTCGCTGGCGAATCAACTGATCTGCGGTGTGGGCACAGTTGGGAGGCGATGGAGGAGACCACGCCGGCCAGTCATCGTCCTTCAATCGCGCCGCTCTCGGAGTCTTTCGTTCCGAGGCTTTAATGGCTTCATCAATCGCTGGCCACTCGACATGGGAATCGCTCAACCGGTTGGCGCTACCGTACCATTCGATTTCCGGGTCCGCCGGGAGCGACAGGGGCTTCGCGGCGACTTCGTGGACACTCACCCGGACGAGCAGTTCCGGAGTTTCCGGTTCCGCGTCGTGAAAATCTTGCGGACGATCCAAACCCAGCAACTGCGAAAGGCGCGCGTCATCCCACTCCGGCAGGAGTTGCACGCGCCAGCCCAAAGTGCTGGCAGCGAAACGAAGTGCGGCCAGCGCATGCCCCACGTCATGCTGACAATAGCGGAACGCCCGTTCTCCATACTTCCAAGCCTCGCGCCATGTAATGGAGGTCAACCCCACATGAAATTCGTCCAGTGCGGACGCAGCGACCTGCGGCCAGCATGCCCGTTGTTCCAAGGCGTGCTCCAAGGGCGCGTAGTGATAGACCCCCGCGCCACCTGGAAGCTGATCGAGCCCGGGCAGCACCGCATAAGCTTCGGTTGGGTGCAGGTTGCCGCTGGACGGGTTCATTCGCAGATACCAGCTCGAATCGGCTATCTGCTTGCGCGCAGAAAGCCCCAGAGACAATTCAAAAAATAAACTCAAAGCTTCTAGCGTGAGGGCTCGCGGGGTCACGGGCACTGCCCCGAACAAGGAAGCCGCAGGCGGAGTTTCGTCCCGACCGGTCAAGGGCAGCCGGACCAGCGGAGCGTCGGCGAAGCGACGGAATGGGTTTGGCTGAGTCGCCCAGTCCAAGCCGTGCGGACCGGCGGCATAACGCTCGGGCTGATGCTTGGTGCGTTCGTGGTACGCGATGATGTCCGCAGTTGCCCCGGACACGGAGGGAAGAATGGCATTGGTCGATTTCAAGTGGCAGGACCACCATAGACCATTGATGGCAGTTTGCGCTTTCTTTGTTCAGGCGGGCGGTTCGGGATGGTTTGGAGTTTGAGGCGGCACGAAGCTGTCAGCCAGCTCCGTGGCCGAGGTTCACGACGATCCCTCAATCATCGCGGCGATCGTATTGAGCGCATTGCCTTCCAAACGATTGTTCACGAAGATCAGCGTCTTCTTCTTGGTGTCGGAGGTCCTACCGGCTTTGATGAGCTCCGAACCTGCTTTGCGCGCCTCTTCGTTTACTTCCTTCGTCTGGTCGTAAGGTTGAAAGGTTTTAACGGCATCGTCATACTTCCGACCGGGTCTTAACAAAAACCGTGCGGCAACGAGTTCAGGATTGGTCTGACTGCCAGGCAACGCCATCTGCTCGCTCACGGGCAACATCGCATCCCAACTGTTGAACACATGCGTGACGCCATGCTTGGCGAGACATGCGAAGTATTCTTCCCTCAACCACCCCTTATTCCGCATCTCGATGGCGTACGGCCAACCCTTTGGTAACTCCCCAAGAAATTTATCGAGATCAGCCACGAAATCACGGCCATGTTCATAATCGCTTGGCCAGAACCGGGAGAATTCGAACATCAACACGCCAATCTTGGTTCGAATTTCCTCACACGGTTTTAGAAAGGCCCTGGCGAAAAGGTCCGCATTCAGGAAATCCGGGTTGGCCTGACCTGCCTTCACGCCGTGTCTCGCGTGGTTCGGGAATTTCTTGATGGTGATGTTGTCGGTGACCTTGAATCCAAAGCGAAAATCATCCGGCACCTGATCGGCCAACCCTTGAAGGTATTCCACCCGCGGGAACGTGTAATACGCCGCATCCACGCACACCGTCTTGAACACCTCGCTGTATTCACTCAGGCAATCCCGCTCGAACCGTTTCGTCGCCACCTTGCCGCGATATTCATAGCGCCCGGGCGTGTAGAGTTGATTCAACCAACCTTCGTACTTCCAGCTTGATGTGCCGATATAGACGCCCTGCGCAGCGAGTTCCGCCGCCTTGGTTTTGATCTGTTCACGGTCGAATGGCACGCGCCCAGCCTAATAGAGAGGGGTGATTTTGGCGAGAGAGCCATTCACGTTTGGGTTGCACACAAACCGAATAATTTCCTGCAAATATTTTCCATCACCACACCCCACCGCGCACTATAATATTCTCAGACTGTATGCGTGGACGAGCCGGACAGCGCAGTTCGGGAAGTCTGCAAAGCAGATCGTTGTCCTGTCGGAAGGCGCGGCTTGACAAAACCGGCAGTGCGGCCGGGTGACTGAAGCGAAAATTGGGCTGAAATGTGACGGACGCTGTCCGTGGGCACGTAGGCTGCAAACCGCACCCGCATGCGATGCCTCTCCCCGGGCCATTGCGGGAAGCGTTGCGGGCTTCAGAGTGGCAATGGGTACCACGGCTGCCGGGCAGGATCGATTCTGCCCGGCAGTTTCATTTTCCAAGGACCTGCAGCGTGTGAGGCCAAAGTGTTGGATTGTCGTTATCGCAGGAGAAAGGAGTGCTGCTCTAATAACCGTTCGGCGATTTCGAATTGGTCGGCGCTCAGGGAATGATGCTCAACCACTTCGCTCAGAATTGGCGTTGGAAACTCGAAAGAAGGTTCTGGCTGTCCGAGTGGTCTTTTCCGCCACCTCCGCGACCGGCTTGCCGAGGCATTCTGCGACACTGGCCAAAACATGGGGTAGAAAGCTGGGCTCGTTTCGGCCGTCCTTCGGTTTCGTTGGCATGTTTCGCGGCGTGAGGAATGGCGCATCGGTTTCGATCATCAGCCGATCCAGGGGAATCTCTTTAACGAGCTCACGCAGGTGCAAGCCGCGTCGTTCATCGCAAATCCAACCCGTGATGCCAATATGCAACCCCTGTTCCAGATACGCCATCAGTTCATCGCGCGTTCCGGTAAAGCAGTGGATCACGGCTGGCACACTCTTGCGAGTACACTCCAGGATTTCGCAAAAGCGTTGGTGTGCATCGCGTTCGTGCATGAAGAGTGGCATCTGCAATTCCTCGGCCAGCGCAATTTGTGCCTCAAACCACTTCTCTTGCAGAGGCCGCGGCGAGAAATCCCGGTTGAAATCCAAGCCACATTCTCCGATGGCGACCACTTCATCACTCTCCGCGAGGCGGCGCAATTCCGTAACGGTTTCATCCGTGCAGTTCCGGCTGTCATGCGGGTGGATGCCAGCGGTGGCAAACAGGTGATTTGGAGATTCCTGCGCAATTCTTACTGCCGCTTCGGTGGCCGCTAGGCTTGTCCCCGTGATGATCATCGTCCGGACGCCGGCAGCGATTGCTCGCGCGATCACCTCCTTCCGGTCGCTGTGGAACGATCGGTGGGCCAGATTCACTCCGATATCAATGATCTCGTGTGACTCCATTCAATCCTCCGGGCGCTCGCCCGCCGGCGCCATCTTCACCAGCTTGGGATCGAACTGCCCCAGCACGGTGACGAGATCGCGCTGCGCTTCCATGACTTCTCGGATGTCTTTGTAAGCCATCGGCACTTCGTCCAGCCCGGAACTGATGAGCGTCACCCCGCGTTCGCGGAGGAGCCGGTTTACATCTTTCCAATTGAACTTCTCATTCGCGGCCTTGCGGCTCATCGCGCGGCCCGCACCGTGCGAAGCCGAGTTCAACGATTCCGCGTTGCCCTTGCCGCTGACGACAAATCCCGGCGTCGCCATCGAGCCGGGAATGATGCCGAGCACACCTGCGCCCGCTGGGGTTGCACCCTTGCGATGGACGATGACTTCGTGCTCCACGCCAGCAATGACGTGCTTCTCTTTCCACGCGAAGTTGTGATGGTTCTCCAGATCGAGCAGCACCTGCGCGCCGAGATTCTCCACGATGTGCTGGTGAATGCACGCGTGGTTCGCCGCCGCGTATTGTCCCATTAATTCCATTGCGTTCCAGTATTCCTGGCCCTCCTGCGAATCCAGCGACAGCCACGCGAGCCGTTTTAATTCGCTCGGCAAATCCGGAAACCGATTAAATGCGATCTTGCTGTAATGATCGCAGACTGCCGCGCCCGTGCCGCGACTGCCGCTGTGCGACAACAACGCCACGTAAGTTCCCGCCTCAAGGTCATTGATCTTCGAGTGCGCAGTGAACAAGCCGAACTCCACGAAATGATTTCCGCTCCCGCTCGTGCCCAGTTGCGACCACGCCTTGTCCTTGTTCTGTTTCGTGATCGGGCTGACCGACCAATCCGCATCCAGCACGTCATGCGCGCGGCGCTTCTTGAAATTCGCGCCCACGCCGAAGCGTGTCTCGGCTTCGATGGCGCGCGTGAGTCGATCTTGCTTCTGCTCCAGATCGCGCACGGGAATATCCAGCACCGTCATCTTCATGCGACACGCGATGTCCACACCTACGGCGTATGGAATCACCGCGTTGTCCGTGGCCAGCACGCCGCCAATGGGCAGGCCATAGCCCACATGCGCGTCCGGCATCAACGCGCCCGCCACCGACACCGGCAACAGACACGCCTTCTCCATCTGCATCACCGCCTCGTGTTCGAGCCCCTCGCCCCACTGATGATATTTCACCGGCTCCGCACGCGGAGGTGGCGGTGCATTGAGCAATGCTTTGGCAAACTCCTTGCGCAAATCATCCGCCAGAAACGCCGACGGATTCGCCACAATAGCCGCAACCTCCTCGCGCAACCGCGACTTGTCGCCTCCGCTGAGAATGTACTTGGCGACAAAATCTGTTGCCCGCCGCGTGGCTTCACCCAACGGCACGCCGAGCCGGAGAAAATCTTTGGTGTTCATTCCTATCAATACGGCGCAGTAATCGCCTCAAATTTCATGTCATTGAAATCGTGCAACAACTTCGCGTGGGAAAGCTTCCCTCGACCCAACTGCGCTGCCTTCAACTTTCCTTCAACCGCGAAAACCAAACGACCATCCACATAATCCGCCCATTCCCATTCGGGAAAGGCCAGCACTGTGTTTGTAGATTCCTGCCGCAACTCATACGCATTCCAATAGCAGCCACGACCCGTTGGTGCATTGAGTTCGGAGAACGCAAATTTTCTCAGCAACCACGACTTCGGCAGCTTCTTTTCAAACACAGTCGTTTCCTGCAATTCTTCACTTTGCATCACCCAACCATCACGCTTCAGGCGGTTGTAATAAACGTTCAGGCATTCTCCGCCAAAATTTTCTTTTGGATGACCGTTTGGATTACGCCGCAACAGGCTCGACTTCTTCAGCTCAGTGTGTCCGTGACCGTCGTTCAGCCAGAACTCGCGGTCTGACAGAAACAATCCGCCACCATGCCAGCAATCGCCTTTGGCAAACAGATCAATGGCTTTCAGATATGGAACACGCGAGATGGCCGTCCATGCGCCTTTGGTTTCAGTTTCCCAACGACCGTTCATGGCGAAGTAAATAAAATGCTTCCCGTCCGGCGATAAATCGCCGCGACGCTCATAAAGCAGAACCACGACGCGTTGGTCCGCTGCATTAAGGCTGACGGTGTTCGCGCCGTGAACCGCATCGTTGAAATCAGCGACAGCGGTCGCGCGCCGAAGAACGATCCAGCCATCTTCGCGATGGCACTCGTGGCAACGCACGGAAATGCCGAAGCCAAGGCGCTGGCTTTCCAGAGCCTGAACAAGGTCTGCCGCATCGGCACGCACCTGTTCCACTTCGCGGAGTATGTGAATGCTCTGCGCGGTTGGGGTCGCGGTCTGCGCAATGCCGTTGGTCGCTGGTATGTCAGCCGCGAGGCTGATGACCTGGCTCACCAGGCTGTGAAGTATCAGCAGCGCGGTGGCTGGTCGCACGCTGACCTGCTCCGCCTCGCTCACCCGAAGGCGCCGTCGGCTCAGCACGATGCATTGTTCCGCTGGATGCTGACTGGCTCGGATTCGTTGGGTGAACGTGAAGTGAAGCGCAAGGTTCGCGGTGAAGACCGTGTGGCAAAGTATGCCGCAGTCGCTGAACTGCCGAAGCTCATCGAAGCCTTCGAGCAGGTGAAGCGCGCCACGAACGTCATCCAGGTTGTGAAGCTCATCGATGAGTTCGACCTGCCGCGTGAAGCCATCCCGACGCAGTGGCTCAACGAAGTCAAGGTGTGGGAAGCGTTGCTCCAGCGCATGCCGATGACGGCGATGATCCGCAACCTTGGCAAAATGACGAGCCTTGGCCTGCTCGCGCCGTTTAGCGATGCAAAGCGTCTCATTGTCCGCAAGCTGCGCGACGAGACAGCGCTGAAGCGGGCGCGCATCCATCCACTCGCGGTCCTTGTGGCGCAGAAGATCTACGCTCAGGGTCACGGCGACAAGGGTTCGCTGAAGTGGTCGCCAGTCTCGGCTGTGGTTGATGCGCTGGACGAAGCGTTCTATGCAACGTTCCAGAACGTTGAACCGTGTGGCAAGCCAGTGCTGCTCGCGCTGGACGTGAGCGGTTCGATGGCTGCATCGAACATCGCCGGTTCGTGCATCAGTGCTCGTGAGGGCAGCGCAGCGATGGCACTCATCACGGCAGCAACGGAACCGGAACACGAAATCATCGGGTTCTCTGCTCCGCCGCGCGGTGGTTACGGCGGCATGCATGGCGGCGGTGAACCGGGCATCACCCGCCTAACCATCTCGCCGCGCATGAGACTGGCCGAAGTCATCAAGCGCATCGAAGCCATCCCGATGGGCGGCACGGACTGCGCGCTGCCGATGCTGTGGGCTGCTCGTAACAAGCTGAACGTCTCAGGCTTCATCACCTACACGGACAGCGAAACGTGGGCAGGTAATATCCACCCGACGCAGGCACTGCGTCAGTATCGCAGCGAGTTTGTCGGGGACGCGAAGGCAGTCGTTGTGGGCATGACCTCCAATGGCTTCACCCTCGCTGACCCGAACGACCGCGGCATGCTCGATGTAGTGGGCTTCGACACGACCGCCCCGGCGGTCATCGCGGACTTTGTTCGCGAATAGCGAACGGTTAAAGGACGCCAAGAGGCAAACAGCGCGGGCGGAGGCGAAGGCTTCCGCCCGCACTTCATTTTCACATCCCGTTGGCCGAGCAGTTCAGGCGGCGGCCTGCAAAGCCGCAGAGGCTGGTGCGATTCCAGCACGGGATTCCAATTTATCGGGCATAGGTGTTGAGAGACACACGCCGGTCTTCCAAACCGGAGTAGTCGGCGCACTTCCGACATGCCTGTCCATTTCCCAAGCGAATCGGGTGCGTCGGCAGAGACCCCGCACGGTCGAAGTAATTGCCGAACACCCTATTCGGTGCGCTTGGGATTCCTTTTTACGCGACGCGAAATCCCGGTGTCAGTCAGGACTTCACAGATCTGGCCGCGGTGGTTCAACTCCGCCTTCGCGTTCGCTCGGGTTGCAAACTTTGACAGTGAAGTCCCGGCTCTTAACCGGCGAGAACTCGGTGCGACTCCGAGGCAACCCACCATTTCCGCATCCGTGGTGAAATTATTATCATCCTCCGCTTCGAACGGAGAGTCTGCAGGTGGGAGTCCTGCCGGATGCACCAATTTACGCCGCGTTAGTCCAACTACAAGAGACGCTCCGTTCAGACCGGAGAGGTTGGGGGTGGAAATCCCTCACGCGGCACCATTTCGCCTACGTAGTCCAAGGCAGAGACGGCGCCCTTAAAACGCGCACAGTGTCGGTGCGAATCCGACCGTGGGCACCAACCGCGTGTAGCCCAATGCAGAGGCGTTCCGCTCAAGACGGAAAGGTTGCAGGTGCAAGTCCTGCCACGCGGACCAATGGGCCTGAATCGGAATCGAGCGCTAGTGGTTCTGGTCAGGCGATCAGCTGGCTCGCGGTTCGACCGCATGTTCGCCGCTCCGAACGGCAGCACCAATTTTGGAATGTCCTCCGGTCAAGCGCGCCGGGCCTGTTTGCTAAACAGTGCGTGCCTTTGGGCAAGTGGTGCAAGTCCACGGCATTCCGCCATTCATGCGCGCGTAGTTCAAAGTCGAACCGTCAGTTTTATAAACTGAGTCGCACTAGATGAGTGCCTGGATCCGGAGCGTTACCGGACGCGCGTACCATTTCGTCCCCATAGCTCAAAATACAGAGCGTCCGCGTCCTAAGCGTCAGGTTGTTGGTGAGAATCCGACTGGGGACACCACGCGGGTGTGGTTCAACAGCAGAATGCGGCCTTGCCAAGGCCGAGACGACGGTGCGACTCCGTTCACCCGCTCCAATTACCGGGGGCGTAGCTCATCAGCAGAGCGCTCGTTTGACATGCGAGAGGCAAAGAGGGCAGCACTCTTCGCTCCCACCATTTTCCCGAGGACGCCATCCTGTTGTCCAAGCCAGCGAATCTTATGTTCCGGGACAGTGAAAAACGCCTTTGGTCTTAAGCACAAACTCGAACTTCCGTTTCAGGTCCATATTCCCGAAGACTTGATTCAAGGTTTTGTGGCAAACCACTTCGTTGTCTTCTGAATTGGTCCCGCCACGAGATTTGGCGTTGAGGTGTTCGACACTCGCATCGGCTTCCGGTAGCGGCTTTCCGCAAAAGAAACAACTGCCACCCTGAAGATATAGCATCTTCCTCAGCTTCGTCAGAGCCTTTGGCGTCTTTGATTCCGATTGGTGAGGAGACTTGGCATTTGGCTTGGTTTCAGTTGGGGTGACGGTGGATTTAGCGTTCTTCTGCGACGTCCGTTTGTCAGCCCTTGCCTTCCTGATTGTCTCACGCTGGGTGGGGGTGAAATCACATTCTGACAATTTGCCTGGAAAGACTTTGCCCAGAGGTCCACCAGCGCGAATCCGAGCCACATAGTCATCCACCGCAGCATCAGTGACTGTAGTTTTCATGTTTGTCGGCACATTTTCATTCAAGCCGACCATGGTTGGAAAGCGTAAATCAGATTACCTCGGAAGTTGTGAGACCGAGTTCAACGATTTTTCCCTGTGGTGTAGTTCAGTCAACATGCCTGCCTCTCATGTAGAAGATCACCGGAGCGAAGCCGGTCAGGGACTCCAATCTTTAACTGCCCTCAAAGCATTATTAGCGATGCGTTCGCTCGGTAAGCGATTTAGCTCGGTGCAACTCCGAGTGAGGGCTCCGCAATCGAGCCAGCGTTCAGGCAGGCATCATAAGCCAGCCCCGCCGAGGGCAGCACTCGGGATTGCGACCATTTCCGCCTCCATGCAGCAGCCTGCGGATTTCTTTTGTAAAGAATTCCCGCCGGAGCATCACCGGCTGGAGGCTCCATTCCATTTGCTCGCGTAGCCCAATGCACAGGCACGACGTCGAGAACGTCGCCAGTGCAGGTGCAACTCCTGCCGCGAGCACCAGTTTTGGCCTGCAAGCATTAAAGTGATGCAACGGACTTTTAATCCGTAGAACAGGGCGCGTTACCCTGGCGGGCCACCAAATCATTGCCGGGTCGTCTAATTCGTAGGACACCGCCCTTTGAAGGCGGCTGTGCTGGTGCGAATCCAGCCCCGGCAGCCAATCACAGCCCGTTAGCTCAAAATCAGAGCGGCAGTCTTACAAACTGCGGACGTTGGAGAGTTACCAACACGGGCTACCACTTTTGCCGCTGAGTGTGGAAGTCTGCACACCTGTCTCTGAAACAGGGAGAGCTGGAGCATTACCAGCAGCGGCAGCCACTCTCGCCATTTTAATGAAGAACAAACACCTCAACGCGCGGAGCAGTCGCGGTGTGTGAATTCTTATGAGTGACATATTGAATAGGACGATTGTGCTGGTGCTGAACCGCAACTGGCAGGCGATCAACATTCGCACGCCGCAGGACGCGTTTTGCCAGATGGCAACGAACGTGGCCACGGCGTTGGACATCAAAGGTGAGAGTCACATTCGTCCCGTGACGTGGGACGAATGGATCACGCTGCCGGTGCGCGAAAGTGATCACGCCGTGCGTACCGCTCGCGGTGCGATCCGCGTGCCGACCGTCATCGTGGCAGTGAAGGCAATGTGACCTACCACTCGAACGTCCACCTCTGCCACGAGAGAGGCCGTGAGCGACTTGGCCGCACGTAGTGCCTCGATGATGAACTGCTCCGTGTGATTGCTGATATCCAGGGTCTTGAACGCAGCGATGGTCACCTCGGTGATCGCACTCACATCGGCAGCGGCTTCGCTCCTGATAACGATCTTTGAATTCATGTGTGTCCCTTTGATTTCAATCACACCCGGCGCAGTGTGATTTCGCCACCCCCAAAATCGCCGTCACCGGTATTTTCAACGTATCCGTATTACTAAACCCGTCTAGGCGAGAGTGCTGGGAAGAGGCAGGCTGGGCGCATGAAGCAATCAACGCGTGTGCGCCGACGCTGGAGTGGGGCGCAGAAGGATAAGATGCTGGCGGCTTACCGGCGGAGTCA
>JACZKP010000134.1 GCA_014860005.1 Verrucomicrobiota bacterium
CTACAAATATTACGCCACGAGTTTCGGTCAACGCCTACTGTTGGCGGGCTTGAAACTCAAAGAACATTTGCTGCTGCCGGCGTTGGCTGCCGCCTGAAAATGTTGCGCACTTTGCACGACATTTTCTCATAAAGGGACTAAAAGGCGAACCGGGCGGGATTGAATCGTTCCGGCGGTCTGGGCTGCCGAAGCAGGCGTCGTTGAGCGAAACACAGGCTGTCTTACGAAGGCGCCTCAACAGAGTTTGCGGTTCAAACGGCAGCCGCTATCTTAGGCACGAACATGACTATAAAACTTGATTGGGACGCCATAAGCATTGGCGGTGGGCCGGCGGGGGCTTCCGCCGCCGCCATTCTCGCCGAGCACGGTCATCGCGTGCTCGTGCTCGAACGCGAGAAGTTCCCGCGTTACCACATTGGCGAATCCATGATCCCGTTTACCTACGGACCGATGGAGCGGCTGGGATTGATTCCCATGATGAAACAATCTGCGTTTCAGAAGAAATACAGCGTCCAGTTCGTGGCGCCCAACGGCAGGGCCAGCCAGCCGTTTTACTTCTTCAACCGCTACGACCGGGACACCATCGCGCAGACCTGGCAGATTCTGCGGAGTGAATTTGACGAAATCCTGCTCAATCACGCACGGACCAAAGGAGCCGAGGTGGTTGAGGAAATCACGGTGAAGGAACTCCTCTGGGAAAAGGGAAATTCCGGTCAACGCGTGGTTGGCGTCCGTGCCCAAACGAAAGCCGGCGAACTCGTTGAGTTTCGCGCGCCCATTACGTTGGACTGCACGGGCAAGGAAAGTTTCACGGCCGTGCGCAACAACTGGCGGGCCAAAGACCCGTGTTTGAACAAGGTGGCCGTGTGGACTTACTACCAAGGTTCGAAACGCGAGCCGGGCCTGGACGAGGGCCAGACCACGGTGGCGATGATTCCCGAGAAAGGCTGGTTCTGGCACATCCCGCAACACAACGACATGGTGAGCGTGGGCGTGGTGGCCGAGGGCAAGTATCTCACCCGTGGTGGAGTCAAAGATCCGAAGACGATCTTTCATCGCGAAGTCGAGGAGAACCTCTGGATCAAGGATCATCTCTCCGTCGGCAAACAGGTCGGTGATTATTTCATCACCAGCGAATACAGTTTTCATTCGCGGCATTGCGGATGCGAAGGGCTGTTGCTGGTGGGTGATGCCTTTGCCTTTCTCGATCCGGTGTTCAGCAGCGGCCTGATGCTCGCGCTCAAGAGCGGGGTAATGGCCGGCGACGCGGTTCACGAAGCCACTGTGGCGCGGGACTTTTCCCCGGCGCGCTTTGGCGATTACGCGCGCTTCATGCGCGAAGGGGTGGAGAACATGCGCAAGCTGGTCTATGCGTTTTA
Organism: Verrucomicrobiota bacterium; assembly: GCA_014860005.1. The sequence goes on from JACZKP010000134.1 coordinate 1,380, forward strand.
CGATCCGAACTTCTCGTTCAAGCAGGTGATTGACAAATATCCGGAAGCTGCAGATGAAATCACCGACTGTCTTTCCGGGGATGTGAACAAGGATTTCACCTCGTTGTGGAACAAGATTCGCGAGTTTGCGCCTTTGCCGGAGGAGTTGCCAGTCGGCGGGCCACTGGCCAGGTCTCCAGTGGTGGAAGCGGCGTGAGGCGTCGCCAACAATGATGAATCGCTGAAATCTCCTCACGCATTACGCATTACGCATCACGGATTCCCAGAATGACCATTGTTCAAATCACCCCCGGCGCGGGCCGGATGTATTGCGGGAATTGTCTTCGCGACAACGCCTTGGTGGCCGAATTGCGCCGCATGGGTCACGAGGCGCTCATGGTGCCGCTCTACCTGCCGCTCACTCTGGACGAAGAGGATCAAAGCGCCGGCACGCCCATTTTCTTTGGCGGCGTGAACGTTTACCTGGACCAGAAATTCGCATTCTTCCGTCGCGCGCCCGGGTGGTTGCATCGCTGGCTGAACTCGCCGCGACTGCTGGCCTGGGCGGCGGGCCGCGCGGCCAAAACGCGCGCCGACGAACTGGGCGAGTTGACTCTCTCCATGCTGCGCGGCGAAGCGGGCAACCAGGCGCGCGAACTGGATGAATTGATCCATTGGCTGGCGCGCCACAACAAACCCGACGTGGTCTGTCTCTCCAACGCATTGCTCATCGGACTGGCCCGCCGGCTCAAGCACGACCTTGGCTGCCGCGTCGCCTGCATGTTGTCCGGCGAAGACAGCTTTCTGGATGCGCTCCCGGAATCGCATCGCGCGGCTTGCTGGGAGACAATTGCGGAACGCGCCACGGACGTGGACTGGTTTTTACCGCCGAGCCGCTATTTCGGCGACTTAATGCGCGCCCGGCTGAACTTTCCCGCGGAACGGATGTGGGTGGTGCCCACGGGAATCAAGCTCGACGGTTTCGAGGTTGAACCCCGTGTCACCCGCAAAGAAAGCCAACGCGCTCCGGTGCTCGGTTTTTTCGCGCGGATGTGTCCGGAGAAGGGACTGGACACGCTCGTCGAGGCTTACATCCATCTCAAGAACCGCGGCGAAGTGCCGCGCTTGAAGCTCTACATTGGCGGCAGTTGCGGGCCGGGCGACGAACCGTTTGTTAAATCGCTGCGCAAACGGCTGGCGGCGGCGGGCTTCATCGGTGAGGTGGCCTTCTTTCCGAATCTGAGCCGTGCGGAAAAGCTGGAATTCCTGCGCGGTTTGTCGGTGTTCTCCGTGCCCGCCGGTTACGGTGAAGCGTTCGGCTTGTATGTGATTGAAGCCATGGCGGCGGGTGTGCCCGTGGTGCAACCGCGCGCAGCGGCCTTTCCTGAGCTGATCGAAGCTACGGGCGGTGGCGTCTTGTGCGAACCCGGCGATCCAGTGGCGCTGGCGAATGCCATCGGACTATTGCTTGTGGACTCGGCACAGGCGCGCAAGCTCGGAGAAGCTGGTCGCCAGGCCGTGTTCGAGAAATACAGCGCCGGAGCGATGGCCACGGAAGTTCTGCAGGTGTTTGGCACTGTTTGAATCTCCGCCGGAGCTTTTCAGACGGATCATTTCATTTGGCCGAACTGATCAAAGATAGAAAAAAAGCCGCCCCTCTCAGGGCGGCTCGGTGAATTCGTTATGTGGCTTACTTCTTTCGTCGGCGGGCGAACAACAATGCTCCAAAACCGAGCAAGCCCAGCGCATAGGTTGAAGGCTCGGGGACCACGACTAGGTTGTCGATCACACCGAAACTTAGTGTGGCATTGTCTGAAAGTGACGCAAACGGGTCGGCATAACCGATGGTGACACTTCCGGTAGCGGGAAACGAAGCGCCAATGCCGGCGTCCAACGTGCCAATCAAAAGACCATCAATGTACCATGCAACAGCGGCTGCCCCGCCGGTGCCGCCTGTAGCGTTTACCCGAAGTTCGACCTCGTGCCATTCAAATCCAAACGAACCGCCGAGTGTGGTTCCATTCTGTTGCGCAGGGCCACCGTTGTTTGCGCCTTGGACGGGGAGATTTCCGGTGTCAATGCTGCCGAATCCAGCGTTCACGTAATACGAATCCGTGGCTGCCCGCGCGGTGGTGTGACTGCCCGCCGCGTACTGGAGACTGGCCGGATCCTGCAAGGTAGTTCCCTTGTACATACGATAGTCAACACCCGAACCACCCTCGCCATCCATCGCGACATAGCCCCCGATGCCAGCAACGCCAACGCGGTTTACGGTTGAGCCATCTCCTCCCACGCCCGCAGTCAGAAACTCCGTTGAACCAGTCCCGCCGCCGGGAAACGGCCCATTGGCATTGATCCAAGCGTCGAACCGTACGATATAGGTTCCCGTGAACTGTTGAATTGTGTGCAAGGTTATACCAGAGGCAGCGCCGCCGGTCATGTTCGCCTCGAATTTCACCCCCAACGTTGAGCTGTCAGTGGTATTTGGAGCGGATGGAATCCCCAACGTGCTGTAGTCAAAGGCATACGTGAGCGCAGTCACGCCAATTGTGCCTGAGGTGTAATTGGCGGAAGATCCGGCGGTGTTGAAGTCGTCTTGAAACAGTATTTGCGCCGACGCCGTGATAGAGAGGCCAGCCGCTAAACTGCCACACGCAAGAGGAAGGAGGTTTCTGAGTTTCATAAGTAAGCTAATGTGAATCGTTTTTTACACCCGGTCTGCGATTTGTGGCAAGCAAAATGTGTGAAAACACCGGAAAAAACTCGCAAGCCGGCCAATCTTCCAACTCGTGGCTAATCGTGGCCAAGCGAACTGATTTGGCAGAAACAAAAAGCCGCCCGTTGACAGGCGGCTTCGCGAGAAAAGCGGAGGTCAGTTCCGGCGACGGACCATTAAGAACATTCCCAGTCCTCCTAACAACACCAGCGCCACACTCGTCGGCTCCGGTATGGCGGTCACGATCACATTGTCAACCAGACCGAACTGCGAAGCGGGCGAGTCGGACAGCGATGTGAAAAAGTCAGCATAGAAGAGCGAGATGTTTCCATCGGTGGTTGCAACATTCGGGGTCGTCTTATCGTAGCTGATGAGCAGCAAACGGTCGGTGTTGGGCTTCTCGATATAAATGCTCACCTCGTTACCAGCCACGTTGAACTCCCAAGTGATCCACTGAAAACCAGGAGCTCCGGCGATGCTGCCGTTTACCGAGGGCAGAAAATCAGCGTAGTAGGTGGCCGTGTTGTTGAGACTTCCTGCCGGGTAAGAGGCACCCGTGGCCACGTAAAAACCATCCTTGAGAGCGCGCCAGTCGGAAGCAGACCCGCCATCGCCGGTGACAATGAACTGGGCGCCGCTGGCTACATCGGCGGTTACGTTGTCATAACCGATGCCGCCGCCCATAAACTCCGTGGTCGCCGAGCCCGCATAATTCATCCAGGCATCAAACCTCAACTGGTACGAGCCGGTGAAGTTCTGACCCAGCGGATAAAGCGTGAAGAACTGGCCGGTGCCAGTTGTAAGATTCGCCTCGAGCTTGACGCCGCGCGTGGCATCGTCGCCACCCAGACTGTTCGGCGCTTCAGGTACGCCATTGGCACTATAATCGTAGTTAAAGGTGTACAGATAATCAGTGCTGTTCGCGTTGACCCCCCAACCGGTCCCATCTTTCATCTGATCTCGGAAGAGTTGGGCGGAGGCGGAAAAGCCGAGGACGACAGCCATACCACAAGCCAGAGGGAGTAGGTTCCTGAGTTTCATAAGCAAGCTAATTTGAATCGTTTTTACACCCGGTCTGCGATTTGTGGCAAGGAAAAACATGAGAAAAATCAAAGACCCAGCCGCAGTCACGTGGCAGAGGTTTTCAGTCGGTCGTTTCTGCGAGTCCCAGTCGGCAGCCATTCAGACCGCACCCAGCCGATTGTGGCTTCCAATCCGTGATGCAGCGCGGCGGGCTTTGCGCCACGAACCCGACCTCTGTGCCGCCAAGGCCAAGGCCCGACAGCGTTGTTGTCCTCGCTTGCCCCACTCCAGCCGTATCGTTAGTCTTCGCCTGCAAACTCTGGACAACCATGAAAAAGCAAAATAAAGAATTCTTCCCTGGCATTTCAAAAATCCAATACGAGGGCCCGCGTTCCAAGAACCCGCTCGCTTTCAAGCACTACAACCCCGACGAAGTCGTCGCGGGCAGGACCATGCGCGAGCAACTGCGGTTCTCGGTCACCTACTGGCACACCATCCGCGGCCAGTTGGCGGACATGTTTGGCGTGGGCACGGCCCTCCGGCCATGGGAGGACGGCACCAATTCGCTGGCGATGGCCGAGACCCGCGTCCGCGTGGCTTTCGAATTCATGGAGAAGCTCGGCGTGCCGTTCTACGCGTTTCACGACCGGGATGTGGCTCCCGAAGGCCGCAACCTGCGCGAGACCAATCGTAATCTTGACCGCATCGTGAAGTTGCTCAAGCAGGAGCAGCAGCGCACGGGCATCGGGCTACTGTGGGGCACGGCCTGCCTGTTCGTGCATCCGCGTTTCGCGCATGGCGCGGCCACAAGCTGCAACGCCGACGTGTTCGCCTACGCCGCGGCGCAGGTGAAGAAGGCCATCGAGGTCACGCACGAATTGGACGGCGCGGGCTACGTTTTCTGGGGCGGACGCGAAGGCTACAGCACATTGCTAAACACCGATCTCAAGCGGGAAGTGGAACATCTGGGTGCGTTTTTGCATCTGGCGGCAAAGCACAAGAAAGCCATCGGCTTTAAAGGCCAGTTCTACATCGAGCCGAAACCAAAAGAGCCGACCAAGCATCAGTATGATTCGGATGCCGCCGCCTGTTTGAATTTTCTGCGGGAGTTCGACCTGTTAAAGGATTTCAAACTGAACCTGGAAACCAATCACGCCACCCTGGCCGGCCATACGATGCAGCATGAGCTCGAGGTGGCCATTGCCGCCGGCGCGCTTGGCTCGATTGACGCCAACACGGGCGATCTGCTGCTGGGCTGGGACACGGATCAATTCCCGACGAACATCTATCTCACCACGGAGATCATGCTCCCGATTCTCAAGATGGGCGGCTTCAAGACCGGCGGCACGAATTTCGACGCCAAGGTGCGCCGCGAGAGCTTCGAGCCGGTGGATTTGTTCCACGCCCACATTGGCGGCATGGACGCGTTTGCGCGCGGATTGAAGATCGCCGCCGCCATCCGCAAGGACGGACGGCTCGAGGAATTCGTGCAAGAACGCTACAGCTCCTGGAACAGTGGCATTGGCGCGAAGATCGAAGCGGGGAAAGCCAGCTTCAAGGACCTCGAGGCCTATATGCTCGAGAAAGGTGACGTGGCCGCGAACACCAGTGGCCGGCAGGAATTCCTGGAAAACCTGATCAACGAGTTCATTTAAGCAGCGGCAGGATTACAATTCAGATCACTTGACCTCCGCCGGGGGCAGCTTCGCGATCCAGGCGCCACCCTGCCGCAGCAGTTGCGGCACGGCGGAGTTCGTGAAGGCCTTCACGTCGTGGCCCAGCGTGGTCAGGAACACGCGACCATTGCCGTATTCGCGGACGAACGCCATCGGGTGATCCTTCTGATCCACGTTGGATTTGGCCTGTGCCAGAAGGTGAATCGGCGCGGTGCCCGTCAGACAGGTGTACAGCTCGTCATCGGTTTCAAAGTCGCTCAACCCTCGCGTCACCGGATGCGCGTGATCCACAATCTTCACCGTGAAGGGCCCGCGCCGGTCGTGCTGCGGACCGTTCAGTCCGTGCCAGACGCGCCCCACGAGATTCTGGAATTCCGGCCATTCACCATGCCACGCGCCGCACGCAAAATGCACACTCATCAAACCGCCGCCGTTCTCGACGAAGCGCCGCAGATTTTCCCGCGCCGCAACGCCGGGGCCGGGCACTTCCCAGTTTTGGAAATGCAGCAACACCGCGGCGTAATTCGTAAGCGTGGCGGAATCCAGGAAGTGCTCATCTTCCACCAGGCGCACATCCAGTCGCTGGTCGGCTTCGAGGATGCGCTTCAGCGCGGGCGCAGTTTCGCGCCATTTGTGGCCGGGATAATCCACGCCGGTGACGAGGAGGATTCTGGCCGGATCCGCCGCCACTAACGGCGAAACTCCGAGAATCAACACCAGCAGGCAGGTCATTGTTTTCATGGTGCGAACGATGCAACAACTCAGTTTCCATCAACCAAACGTCGTCCGGCTCGACACCCGCCCCATCCTTGGGCGAGTAATTCTGCCGAACGAACCTTCGCACCTTGCCGCGCCGCGATCACATATACAAGGCAGGAGTGAATGTTTGCACAGGCAGCGCCGATACTTCCTGGTGGTGCGACGGGGAATTCTTTGGGTTCGACAAACGCACGGGACTTTGCGAGAGATTTATCTGTAATCGTCGGGCGGCGAACTTGCCCGCAGTGGGCGGAAGTGGGCTCGCCGCCAAACCCAGAGCTTTCACGACCGCCGGCAAGCATGATCGCACACAGACCAACCGATGACCGCGAAGCCCGCCGCCCAGCGGATGAGGCCAGCCTTTAGCCATGCGTGTGTTGATTGTTGGCTGTGGTTACGTTGGGCGGCCGCTGGGAGCGGAACTCGCCCGGCAGGGGCATGAAGTCTTCGGGGTGCGCCGGTCAAACACGGGCGATGCCGAACTTCAGGCGGCCGGGATCACGCCCATTCACGCCGACGTCACAAACCCACAAAGCCTTGCCGCTCTGCCCGCAGGCATTGACTGGGTGGTGAACTGCGCAGCGTCCGGGGGCGGTGGCCCGGACGAGTATCGGCAGCTTTACGTGGACGGCAACCGGCACTTGCGCGAACACTTCGCAGCCGCGCCGCCGAGGAAGTTTGTTTACACCAGCAGCACGGGCGTTTACGGGCAAAACGACGGATCGGTGGTCACGGAAGACAGTCCCACCGAACCAGAGTCGGAGACCGCGAAGGTGCTCGTGCAAGCGGAGCAGGTGCTGCTGGATGCGGCGCGGCAACGGAGTTTTCCCGCGGTGATCCTGCGCGTGGCCGGCATTTATGGACCGGAGCGCGGTTATCTGCTCAAGCAGTTCCTGCGGAATGAGGCGCGCCTCGAAGGTAGCGGTGGGCGGTGGCTGAACATGATTCATCGCGACGACCTGACCGGCGTCATCATCGCGGCGCTCCGGACCGGGCAACCCGGCGGAATTTACAACGCGGTGGGTGACCAACCGGTGAGCCAGCTTGAATTTTTCACCTGGCTCGCGGCGCAACTGAACCGGCCATTGCCGCCCGCCGTGCCGGAAGATGCCGCAGCGCCGCGCAAGCGCGGGCTGACGAACAAACGGATCTCCAACCGGAAGTTGAGAACCGAATTGGGCTATGGGTTCAAGTTCCCAAACTACCAGAGCGGTTATACGGCGGAGATTCAGCGGCTGAGTCGCCTTGCACCTGATTCCACGTCTGGTCGAAGCAAAAGCGGCGGACAAGCGTCCCGACTACGCGGCCATCACGGCGGAAGTGAACCAGAAAGCCAAAGCAGCGGTGAAGGAGGCTGACCCCGCGAAGTTCCGTGAAGAATTGGAGAAATTGCTCGCGAGTTGAGACCGGGCTGGTGATGATTTCGCAGCGGTTGCTTTTGCGTAGCACGTTTTTGAACTTTAAGAACGGATCGGCGAACTGACATATTCTGCCCATGCGAACTGCATCACTGGAATTTCTACGCACGCTTGTCAATACTCCCAGCCCCGTCGGCCACGAAGTTCGCGGCCAGCGGGTGTGGCTCGATTACGCCAAACAGTTTGCGGACGAAACCTTTTCCGATGCTTATGGCAATTGTGTGGCCGTGCTCAACAAGGGCGGTTCACCGCGCCTGATGCTGGCGGCTCACGCAGATGAAATCGCGATGGCGGTGAATTTCATTGACGATAATGGCTTTATCTACGTGCGCCGGATGGGAGGCGTGGATGCCGCGATCACGAAGGCTCAGCGGGTGATCATCCACACGCGCACGGGGCCGGTGAAAGGCGTCGTCGGCAACGTCGCCCCGCACCTCACCAAGCAGGATGACAATCCCAAGCCGCCGAAGATCCACGAATTGTTCATTGACGTCGGCGCCGCCAGCCGCAAGGCCGCCGGGAAGTTGGTGCGGGTTGGCGATCCGATCACATTGGTGGACGAGTTCGACCTTTTGCGCGGCGATTTGGCAGTGGCGCGTGCGTTCGACAACCGCGTCGGCACGTTTGCCGTGGCCGAGGCGCTGCGATTGCTCAAGGAATCCAAAGGCCGGTTGCAGGCGGAAGTTTGCGCTGTCTCGAACGTGCAGGAGGAGGTCGGCCTGCTCGGCGCGCGGCAGATTGCTTATTCATTGAAGCCCGACGTCGCGCTGGTGGTGGATGTGACACACGCGACGGATTATCCCACCGTTAACAAAGCCCAGCACGGCGACGTAAAGATTGGTGGCGGGCCAACGATCACTCACGGCGGCTGCAACCATCCCGAAGTCGTTGCCCGCATTGAAAGTGTCGCGGCGGCGAAGAAGATTACACTCCAGCACGAAGCCATGTCCGCGACCAGCGGCACGGACACCGACGCGATCTTCTGGACACGAGGCGGCATCGCCAGCGCGTTGATCAGTCTGCCCAACCGCTATATGCACTCGCCAGTGGAAGTGGTAAGCCTCAAGGACCTCGAACTGATTCCGCAATTGCTGGCGGCCTTCGCGCAGTCGTTGACGGCCGGTGAAGCCTTCAAGGTCAGAATCTGAATCGCGCCGGGTGCGGTGCGTTCCTATCTCTTCGGCGCCGGCGCTGCGACGGGTTGGCTGGGAGGAAGTGCGCGCAGGAGATCGGGCACATTGATGATTTCGGGGGGCGAATCCATCGCCTTTCCAGAGAGGCTTCCTCCGTTGCGCAACCAGATCAGCAGCAGAACGCCGAGGAAATCCGACTCCGATTTCACGTTTTTCAGCACGCGGTCGCGCACGTCCAGTCGCAACTCGCGACTGCGGGCCGGCTCTTTCAGGTCAATGAAGCGCACCTTGCCCAGCGAGAGATTCAACACCTCGATGCCCACGAACTCAAAATCCTCCGGGCGCACGCCTTTCGGGTCGCGCGCTCGGCGGGCATCACTCGCGCCGATCATGCTGACGATATTAGTATGCCCCACCTCGTTCTTGACGATGTTCAGTTCCGCGAGATTGAAGCGCATGAGGGTGATGTGCAGCCGGCGTTCGGCCAGCGCCAGGCGGTCGTATTCCACGTGCAGTTCCGGGATGTCAATGAAAGCGGTGCCGCCAAATTCCGGCGGATTGTAGAGTTTGAAATCCTCGATGGATACCACGGACGAAAGCAGCCCCAGGGAAAACCGGCGGATTTTCACGTCCATGCCGGTCTGGGCGCGAATCTGTCGCTCAACCGCCGCCTTCAGAATCGCGTCCTTTGCCACCACCAGCGCGATCACCAGCACGAGCAACAGAAACGTGATCCGGAAAAACCATTTGAACAGCCATTTCATCGAAAGGGTTATACGCCGGGCGCGGAACAGGCACAACCAATCTTCGCTTCCCCCAACCTGGCCACCCGGAAGCCCGCGCGGTTTGGCGTGCCGCCGCTGCTTCTATTTTGTCGGACAACGAATCACGGCGTCACGTCCTCCGGCCGCACTTCCAGGCACTCGTCCTGGTCTTCCCAGATGACGGCCGGATAGTAGGCCAGCAGTTCAGGCGCGAGTTGCTGGCCGGCGCGCGCGAGCAATCGTTCCGACTCCTTCGCCGCGTTTTCGTAGGCGCGATTATACTCGCCAACGGACTTGCGCTGGCGGTCGTCCCAATGAGCGACCGCGTGGACTGGTTCGTATTCCGTGGCCCATTTCTCCAAATCCGCCCGGACTTCGGCGGGAATTTCGTCAAACGGCACCAAGCAATCGCTGCAATGCTGGCATATCAGGCCGGACTCACGCACTTCCCGGGTCAGCAAGGGCAATTGCGGCGCGCGGCAACAGGGCGACTCCGGGTAGGCCGCTGGAGGGCGGGCCAGACGCTTGAGCCAGATCTGCCGCTCATGGGCCAGTTGGGCGGCGAGTCGGTATGCTCCCATCAGCGGATGTGTCAGCCGCCAAGTCTTGCCCTCCAGTTGCCCCAGTGTCTGGGCCAGCCAGCGAGCAAGCGTCAAATCATCAAAATCCTTGAACGCCAGACTGTATTCTTTCCACAGCCGGTCCAACGGCGCATCGGATTCAATTGCCATTGGCGTCAGCATGGGAGCAATTCTACGGATTGTCGAGTTGGGGTTGCTGGTCGGCGCTCTGACCGAGCGGAGCGGTGATTGGTCGCCGATTGTGTCCCAAGACTGGGCAAAGCTGTGTAAATTTTGCGCACTTCGCTTATTGACAAATCGTGCCGTCTTCCTAAGATTCAGCTATTCGGGTAGCAGTACGTTTCTTCAGCGGGGTTCCCCACCCCCACCTCCTTGGCGTCTGCTGCCCGAATTTTCCCGGACTTCAGCTTGACGCACCGAAGTGAGTTCCCTACTTTTGCCCTCCCCATTGCGGGGGCGTAGCTCAATTGGTTAGAGCGCTGCCCTGTCACGGCAGAGGTTACGGGTTCGAGCCCCGCCGCTCCCGCCATCTCCCACGACTGATTATCAGTGTCTTGCGACCCAACCCCTCTGGGGGCACCGGGTTCCTTGACAGTTTCTTGACACGACCCCCCGAAAAAAATTGGGAAATCTTGTTCTTGGAGGCATGTCGATGAAGCCTCAAGAATTTCCGATTGAAGTGAAGCGTGGCAGCGTCACCGTCCGAATCCGCCGTGTCTGCCCCTCCAAAAAATATCCCGACCATTTCCTGTTCACCCTCGATTACCACGAGGATGGGAAACGTCAGCGGCCTTCCTTCGGCACGCTCAAGGAAGCTCGCAAAGGTGCCGAAGATGTGGCCGAACGTCTGGCCCGTGGTGACAGCAAAACGCTCGTGCTCACCGGCACCGAACGCATGGTTTATCTCCAAGCCGTCGAAACTCTCCATCCGCACGGGATACCGCTCAATGTGGCCATCAGCGATTTTGCCCAGTCCCTGGCGATTCTCAAGGGGCGGGGTTCGGTGGTGGAGGCCGCCCGCCATTTCGCCGCCGTGCGGGGCGGGGACATCCAGCCGATCAGTGTTCGTGCCTTGGTGGATGATCTGATCCGCACCCGAAAGGCGAACCACGCCAGCAAACGGCACCTGGATGATTTGCGTTCACGGCTGGAGCGTTTTGCCGAGGCGATCCATTGTGACATTCACCTGGTACGCCCGGACCAAGTGCAGGACTTTTTGTCGTCACTCAAACTACGACCCCGCACGATCAATAATTTTCGCATCTCCATTTCCAATTTATTTTCCCACGCTCGCCTTCGGGGTCATGTCGCCAAGGATTTCGATCCCCTGGCGGGTCTGCCCTGGGCGAAGGAGTGCGATCAGGAAGTCGGCATCTACACGCCGGAACAACTCCAGACGATTTTGGCGCACGCTCGCAAGGAAATGATCCCTTACCTCACCATCGCGGCCTTCGCTGGCCTGCGTCAGGCCGAGATCGGACGGTTGCAGTGGGAACAGGTGAAGGCTGACCATATCGTCGTGAAAGGGGCGATCTCCAAACCCGGCGAGAAACGACTCGTTCCCATTCTGCCCAACCTCGCCGCCTGGCTGGAATCGCACCGCTGCACGAGCGGGCCGGTGGTGCCGTTTGACAACGTGAACAATCAGTTGGGCAAGCTGCTGCAAAGCGCCTCGCTGGAGTCGGTGCATAACGGCTTGCGCCACAGTTTCGGCAGCCATCGCCTCGCCGTTGTGAAAAATCCTGATCAGGTTGCCTACGACATGGGGAGTTCACGGCAGATGGTCTTCAAACATTATCGCCGGGTGGTGGAGGAAATTCAGGGTGTTCGCTGGTTCGCCCTTTTCCCCGACCAGGCTGGCCAACCGGTGTTCCAACTTGCGCCGCCCGTTGCGCTGGCCCAAGCCGCTTGATGTGACAGGGAAGGACGAACGGACATTATCGAATCGTGACCCCAGGTGGATAATCGAACGCTTTGAACGTTCGCTCCTTCACTGGGAACGCTCTGTCACAGTCCGTCTGGTAGCGGCTTTTTACCTGTACACGCACCTGTCTCGTGACCTTCTTCGGGTCAGGGTGGATGCAGATGAGGTCGTAGCCTTCGTGGTTGGGCGGCGCTTTATAGGCAAGGATGTTCCGGCGCATTAGGTAGCCGATGACAAGATGCTCCGCGCCGTGTGAAACCACCGGCAACCTGCGATACTTCGCCTGTTCTGATTCATTGGTGACCGCCTTGGTGGCGGTTGCATTTTGGCTTCGACCCATTTCGGGCCAGAGTGTAAACCATCGGGGTGATCGAGAGAATCATTTCCGGCAGACAGGGCGGCGCAAGAAAAGCGAGGCATTAAGGTCGAGCAATTTGTTGCAGGGGGCTTGGCGCAATGTTTCGGCTAGTCATCTTCCCAAGTTTTCGAGGTTTGTATGGTGCTCATAATTCTCCGGTCAAACCCACCCTTTCTTGGCCGTTGGATTGGGAAACTTAGGCGGCCCAAAAGTGTCTACACCTGGCCCAAAGTGGGATAGACAGAACGCGCCTCCTCCAGTGTGATCTTAACGTAAGATGGTTTGGGTCAAGTCACCTGCGGGTCGACCAAGCCAATCCAAATCTGGACCAGTTCAAATGAATATGAAAACCCTACCTCTGTGTGCTTGTGTCGCGGGATGTGCCTTGGTGGTCAACCTGGCGTCGGCAAACCTCATCGTGAATGGCGACTTCCAATCCGGCGACACGGGCTTTAACAGCGACTACAGTTCCACACTGGGCATTGGCTTCACCGAGGGCACGTACGCAATCCTTAACAATCCGCATGGTCCGGCCCCCTATCAGAATCCTTGGGCGGCGTCATATTTCGACCATACCTACGGCGACGAGTCTGGACTTATGATGGCCGTCAATGGAGCAACCGTACCCGGAATGACAGTCTGGGCACAAAGCTTGAGCGGGCTGACGGTCGGCCAGCAGTATGTTTTTAGCCTGTGGCTGTCGAGTTGGGTGGCGACTTCAGGTTCAGGAAATGCTGTTCTCGATATTCAGATAGACGGGCTGTCGCAAGCCACCTTCTATGCTCCAACCACCGCAGGTGTGTGGGAACGGCGTAGCTTCGCATGGACGGCAGCTTCATCTTCGATGGCATTTGCTGCGATCTTTAACACGGAGACGGCCACATATCCCAACGACTTCGCGCTGGATGACCTCGCACTCGTTGCGTTTTCAGGTCAACATCTAAATGAATTAGTGTCGGCGGTAGTTCAAAAGGAGATTTCTGCGCGAGTTCAAAAGGAGACAGGTTTCAGAGTGAGTATTTTCCGAGGATTTCGGGCCAACTGTTAATGGGTGGACCTGGGGGTTGGGTGACCACCCAGAACTGTCTGAGGGGGTGATGGATCAGGGTGATTGAAGATCGTTTGGTGGGAGCGATGTGCCAGCTTTGACCCAGAAAGTCGATCTGGTGATCGGCGTTGACCCGTCGTTTCAAGTGGAGCGCCAGATGGAGGTCCAGCAGGGTTGCCGGCGGACAGGGACGCGTGGCGGCGCGCTTTTCTGCCAGCGCCTTCTCCCAGGCCGCATTTGGGCTGAGGCCGGAGGTGCGGCAAACGGTGGCGTTCTGGCGTTGGATCTCCCGGTCGAGCACGATCTGGGCGGTGGCATAAGTGCTGACTTTTTCATAGGCCAGAATGGCCACCAACCGTTTTTGCAAGGTGCCAAAACGGCGTTCGATCTTGCCTTTGGCTTGCGGGCTTGGGGCGACCAGATGGGTCACGCCCAAAGCGGCGAAGGCGCGTTGAAACTCCGAACAAGGATCCCGATCATCGGCCATGGAATCATGGCCAAAGAGGCTGAGGCCGTCGGTGTAGACGACCAGCGGCAGGCGGTGCTGGAGAAAGAGGCGGCGAAAATGCTCGAAATGATTCCAAGTGGTGTCGGTGGGGACAAAGACCGCGCCTAGGAGTTTGCGGGAATGGTCATCCACGGTCAGGAGCAGGGTTTGCTTTTCTGGGGCCGGCCACCACTGGTGAATGGACGAATCGTGCTGCCACAGTTCATCGATGCGGGAGCGTTCCCATCGCCGCCGGGCTTTGGGCCGAGGTTCCGGCTGGCAGAGGAGATTCGGAAAATGGGTTCGAGCGAAGGCGGCCACCGACTCGCGATGACGCTTGAAGCCGAGACGGGTTGCCAGTTCGTCGGCCACGAGTTGGAAGTTAGGGGGCTTTTGGAGCGGCAGGAACGCCTTGAGAAAGACCAGGGCTTCTGGGGGCCAGTCCGGCCAATGGTCGCCGCCGGAAAGTTTGGCGACGAAGGAGGCGTGTTCCTTGAGGAAGCGGGTGCGGAGCCGGTAAAGATGGGCGCGACTGATTTGGAGGTGGTGGGCGCAATCATCGGCATCCACCGAGCCATCATTGAACTGCTGGAGGATTTGCTGGAGAAACAGATTGGTGAGGCGTTTGGCGAGTTGTTTTTTTAATAGCCCCAAGTCAAACCAACCGCTGTCCCTTGGTCGAG
>JACZKP010000135.1 GCA_014860005.1 Verrucomicrobiota bacterium
CCCTCAGACAGTTCTGGGTGGTCACCCAACCCCCAGGTCCACCCATTAACAGTTGGCCCGAAATCCTCGGAAAATACTCACTCTGAAACCTGTCTCCTTTTGAACTCGCGCAGAAATCTCCTTTTGAACTACCGCCGACATGCCTGCTCATAACGCTTGCCAAACGCGACTGCTCCCATAAATTGAGCGCCCACTTTATCGAAAATATGGATTTAAGTAACGCGCACACAATTCTCGCGATGGCCCCGGCGGCCCAACCGGGCCAGTCACAGCCCCCCATCTGGACCAGCATGGTGCCGTTGGTGTTATTGGTGGTGGTTTTCTATTTTGCCTTGATCCGGCCCCAGCAGAAGCGCGCCAAGCAACACGCCGAACTGCTCAAGGCGGTCAAACCCGGTGACAAGGTGGTCACGTCCGGCGGCGTCGTCGGCGTGGTCATCACGGTGAAGGAGAAAACCGTTTCGATCCGCTCGGCGGACGCGAAGCTGGAGATCACCAAGTCCGCCATCGCCGAGATCATTGAACGCAGCGGGGACGAAAAGGAGTCCTGATTTTTTCCCATGAGCCGAAACTTTTATTGGAAGCTGGCCTTTGTCGTCTTGGTCGTGGTCTGGGCGGCCATTGAAATTTATCCGCCGCGCGACCGGGACCTGGTTCAGCATTTTGTGGAACGCGCCGTCCGCCAGGACGCGACGTTCTCCAACATCGTGTCGCAGGCGCGCGAACTCCAAAAGGATCACCCGGAACGCGCCTTTGCCCATTTGCTGACGGCCACCGGCACGAACGACATCCGACCGTATTTTCCATTCTTCGAGGTTTCACAGGAACTCGCGCCCACGACGCACATTTTAAACCGGTTGCAGCGTGAAGCGGCGGGCAAACTCAAGCTGGGCCTGGACTTGCGGGGCGGCACGGCGTTTCTGGTGGAAATGGACATCTCCCGGCTGGACACCGTGGACGAGGTGACCAACGCCCTGGGCGTGGTGGAGATGGTCACCAACCGCGTGGATGAGGCGGCGGTGTCCGGCGCGCTGGCGCACGCGGTGGAGGTGCTGCGCAAGCGCGTGGACAAGTTTGGTGTGGCTGAACCGATCATCCAGCCCGCCGGCAACAACCGGATTCTGGTGCAGTTGCCGGGACTGTCCCAGGCGGAACGGGAAAGCGCCAAGACGCAGATTCAGCGCGCGGCCTTTCTGGAGTTCCGCCTCGTCCACGAGAACAGCGACGAACTGGTGCGGATGGGAGAAATTCCGCCGGGTTACGAATTGCTCAAGCGGAAACAGCGTTCCAAGACCGGCGCGGAATCGGTGGAGGCTGTCATCGTAAAGAAACGGCCTGAGCGCGGGCTGACCGGCAGCATCATCAGCAAGGCCATGGTGACGCGCGGCACCATGGGCGAGCCGGAGATTGATTTCATACTTAACTCGGAAGGGACCGTCGTGTTCGGGGAAGTCACCCGGCTGAACGTGGGCCGACGGCTGGCCATCATATTGGACGGTGAGTTATGCACGGCGCCAGTAATTCGGAGTCCCATCGAAACCGGTCGCGGTCAGATCACCGGACAATACGACATGCGCGAGGCGTTTGAAGTGGCCAACGTGCTGGAGAATCCGCTCAAAGCACCGCTGCAAATCGTGTATTCGCGCGACGTGGATCCCACGCTGGGCCAGGATTCGATTCAGAGCGGCATGAAGGCGGTGATCATCGGCGTGATCGTGGTTTCGCTCTTCATGCTCGTCTATTACCTGTTCTCGGGTCTGGTGGCCAACGTGGCCCTGCTGTTGAACATGGTCATTCTGCTGGGGGTGATGTGTTCCATCGGCACGACGCTGACCCTGCCGGGCATCGCGGGCATTGTGCTGACCATCGGCATGGCGGTGGACGCCAACGTGCTCATCTTCGAACGTATCCGGGAGGAACTGGCGGCCGGCAAATCCGTCCGGGGCGCGGTGTCATCCGGTTACGACAAGGCGTTTAGCACCATCTTCGACTCGAACATCACCACGCTGATTTCCGCGACGATTCTGATCTACCTGGGCACGGGCCCGGTCAAAGGCTTCGGCGTTACGCTCGCCATTGGTATCAGCGTCAGCATGTTCACCGCGCTGGTCGTGACGCGGCTGATTTTTGACTGGATGCTCGCCAGGAATCTGCTCAAGAAAATCCGGATGCTGCAGTTGGTCAGCGGCACGAAGTTGGATTTTATGCGCTGGGCTTGGCCGGCGTGTGTGGCCTCATGGCTGTTAATCGTGGTGGGCATTAGTTATGGCGTGTTTGGCCGGGGCTCGGATGTGCTGGGGGTGGAGTTTACCGGGGGCGATGAGATCACGCTGGGCTTCGATCAGGCCAAGGACATCAGCGTGGATCAGATCCGCAGTTCGGTCGCAGCCGCCGGGGTGGGCGACGCGATGATTGGCTATCAGAAAGATGTCTCCACGGGGGAACGCTCTTTGCGCGTCACGGTGCGCGCCGTGGGCACGGGTGAGGTGGGTGAAAACGCCAGCCAGAAAGTGCTTCAAAAGTTACAGGCGGATTTCAGCGACGCCAGCTTCGTTTCGCTGGACGTGAACACGGTCGGTCCGGTCATGGGCCGCGAAATCATGCGGACGGCGATGCTGGCGGGGGTGCTGGCGATGTTTGGCATCCTGGTTTATGTGGCATTTCGTTATGAATTCTCCTTCGCAGTGGGCGCGGTGGTGGCCATCATTCACGACGTTTTGATGACCATGGGCTGGTACTTTCTCGCCGGCCACCAGCTCAATGCCACGTCCGTGGCTGCCTTTCTGACAATCATCGGTTTCTCCATCAACGACACCATCGTGATTTTCGACCGCATCCGCGAGGATCTTAAGTTGGGCATGCATGGCTCCTTCCGCGACATCATGAACAAGGCGCAGAATCAGTGTTTGAGCCGAACGATCATTACCTCCGGCACGACGCTGTTGGCGACGCTGGCGCTGTACATTTTTGGCGGCACTGTCATCAACGATTTTGCCTTTATATTCCTGATCGGTATTATCACCGGTACCTACTCGAGTATTTACATCGCGTGCTTCATCGTTTTGAAATGGCACAAGGGTCAGCGGCCCAACCTGGGGTCACAAGTGGCTCTTCAGGAGGTCGAAGTCGTGCGGGCAAAATAATCTCCGCTGGCAACGTATGGAGTGTCGCCCTCTCCCCCCTCCCTCTCACCCTCCTCTCGCGGTTTTAGCCCTGCGGGAGAGGGGGGAGAGGGCCATCCTCGGCCTCGCATGAAGCGGCTTGTCCGGGGTCAATTCCCGATGCCTCCAGCCTCGCGCAATCCGCTTCGCTTCCCCGGGGGAAGCCGGGTTGACGGGCTTGCGCCGCGATGCTGGTGGGTGCGTGCGATTTGCTGAAGCGCCTGGACTGAACTCCGGTTTGGTTTCGTTTTCCTGAAATGCTTGCGCAACTTGAGATTTCGACGTGGCACTGGACGGGGTTCATCCTGTGCGTGCTGTTTTTTCTCGCGCTCGATCTGGGCGTGTTCCATCGGAAGGCGCATGTCGTCAAATTCAAGGAGGCGATTGCCTGGACCTCGCTGTGGGTGACGCTCTCGTTCTGTTTCGGCTTGTTCATCGCGCCCGCCATGGCGGAGGGCTGGACGAAGCAGGAAACCACCGAGTTCATCACCGGCTACATCATTGAACTTTCGTTGTCCATGGACAACGTGTTCGTGATTGCGCTCATCTTCACCTACTTTCGCGTGCCGCCGCAGTATCAGCACCGGGTGTTGTTCTGGGGCATAATGGGGGCATTGATCATGCGCGGGGTGATGATCGCCGCCGGCGCGGCGCTCATCCATCGGTTTAGCTGGACGCTTTATCTGTTCGGCGCGTTCCTGGTCTTCACCGGCATCAAGATGCTCGTCGTTCGCGACGACGGCGTGCATCCCGAGAAGAACCCGGTGTTGCGCCTGGCGCGCAGGTTCTTTCCCGTATCGCACGAGTTTGAAGGCCAGAAATTCACCACGCAGTTGCACGGGCGGTTTGCACTCACGCCGCTGGCGCTCGTGTTGTTGATGGTGGAAACCACGGATTTGATTTTCGCACTGGATTCCATTCCCGCCATTTTCGCCGTGACGAAACAGCCATTCATTGTTTTCACCTCGAATGTTTTTGCCATTCTCGGACTGCGGTCGCTGTATTTCGTGCTCGCGGGCATGATCGAGTACTTCCGCTACTTGAAAGTGGGCCTGTCCGTCGTCCTGATCTTCGTGGGGGTCAAGATGCTGCTGGATCCGCACGACGGCCCGCCGAAGTGGTTTCAACTGGATATTCCGGTGGACGTCTCGCTCATCGTTGTGGGTGTGATCATCCTGGCGTCCATTGTTTTGTCGGTTGCGGCGACGCAGCGCGAGAAGCGACTCGCCGCCCGCAAGCCGCGAAGCCCCGATTAATCCGCGCCGACTTTGCGCCATGAAATACCGCTGGTCGCCCGCGCCGCCCCAACCCTTGCTGGCACAGCAACTCGCCACCCGGCTCAGGATTTCCCCGCTACTCGCGCAATGCCTGTTGAACCGTGGACTCAGCGAACCGGAGCGTCTCGAACAGTTTCTCGAACCGCGCCTCAGACAACTCGCCGATCCTTTTCTGCTTCCGAACATGCGCGCCGCCGTCGAACGCTTGTTCCGCGCCCGCGAGGCCGGCGAACCCATCGTGATCTTTGGCGATTATGATGTGGACGGCGTCACCTCCGCGACGTTGCTGGTGGAAATGTTCACCACCCTGGGCTGGCAGGCGGAGTGTTATCTGCCGCATCGGATGGATGAGGGTTACGGCTTGAGCCAGGACGGCGTGGAGAATTGCCTCAAGAAATTTCCCACAACACTGCTGCTGGCTGTGGACTGCGGTTCGACGGCGGTGAACACCATTGCCTGGCTCAAGGAACGCGGCGTGGAGGTGATCGTGCTGGACCATCACCAGGTTTCGCAGCCGGCGCCCTCGGCAGTCGCCTTGGTGAATCCACAACTCTCGACGTTGAACGCTCCCATGCCGGCGGCGTTCACCGAACTGTGTTCCGTCGGGCTGGCCTTCAAACTGGCTCATGCGCTGGTCAAGCAGGGCCGCGAGAACGGGCTGCCCGGCGCATTGGATTTTGACCTCCGCCCGCTGTTGGATTTGGTGGCCTTGGGCACGATTGCCGACATCGTGCCGCTGGTGGGCGAGAACCGTATTCTCGTCTCCGCGGGTTTGAGCCGGTTGCAGACGACGCAGCGCCCGGGATTGGTTGCGCTCAAGCAAGTCGCCCAAACGCCTCCCGAGATTGGAACGTATGAAGTTGGTTTTCAACTCGGCCCGCGCCTGAACGCCGCCGGCCGGCTGGAAACCGCGGAGGAGGCATTGCATCTGTTACAGGCCCGCGACCTGAAGGAAGCTCTGCCGCTGGCTCACGCGCTCGACAGCCGCAATCGTGAACGGCAAAAAATCGAGCGCTCGATTCACGAGGAAGTCGCCGGGGCGGTGCGGGCGAAATTCAATCCGCAGACGGACTTCGTCATCGTTGAGGGGCAACTACTGTGGCACATCGGGGTGGTGGGCATTGTCGCGTCGCGCGTGCTTCAGGAATTCTACCGTCCCACCATCATCGTGGGGGGCGATGGCGGACACTGGCGCGGTTCTGGTCGGAGTATTCCGGGTTTCGATCTGGCGGCTGCGTTGCGCGAATGTGACGACCTGCTGGTGCGTCATGGCGGCCATGCGATGGCGGCGGGCCTGACAATTCAGCCGGACCACCTCGATGCGTTCCGGCAACGGCTGAACGAGCTCGCCCGCCGCGCGCTTAAACCCGAGGACCTCCAGCCCCCGTTACGGCTCGATGCGGAAGTTGGTTTGGATGAGATTTCACTGACCTCGCTGGCAGAATTCAGCCGGCTCAAACCGACGGGGCAGGGGAATCCCGGCGTCCAGTTTTATGCGCGCAAACTGACCCACCAGCGTCCGCTTCAGCGGATGGGTTCGGAAAAGCAACACGTCAAATTATGGGTTACCGACGGCTTGACCACGCACGAAGCCGTGTGGTGGGGCGCCGGCAAGGAATCTCTGCCCGTCGGAAAGTTCGACCTCGCCTTCGCGCCGCAACTCAATGAGTACAACGGTCGCCGCACCGTGCAGTTGAAGGTTCTTGACTGGCGGCCAGACCGATAGGCTTCTACCGTTTGAGCATCCGGCCTTTCTCGAAGGTCGGAAATCACCTCCCGGATAACTGGCCAATCGTGGCTGATTAGTTGGCAAGATAGGGTTGGTGAAGACCGCCGGATTACGTCACCTTCACGCGCATGGCAACTGCCAGTCATATCGTGCGCAAAATGGATCCGCCGCTGCGGCGAACCTCGGTTTCCCACGCAATCGCTGGCGGCTGGCAACGCATCGTGGCGCGCTGGGAGGCGGCGATTGATTATGTGGTGCCGGTTGGTTATGAGGATGAAACGGGATTCCATTACGGCGAAGTGCCCGCAGAAGCTGAGTTGGAATCCTGTTTTGCCGGCACCGATTTTAAAGATGGTTGCGAACCGTCACACTGATTTGTTGCGCCAGCGGTTCTGCCTGCCGGGATCGCCGGCAGAATTATGAAACTTACCGCGGAATTTCCGGCTCCAATCAATTGAGGTGCGAGTCTTGTGAACGCGACTTGCCAAAACGCTGCCGGTTACGTCTCATGGTTGTCGTAAGGCAACGCCATGAAACCCCGGACTGTAATTGTCGTTTCGATCTTCGCACTGAGCTTGCTCAACCGCGCGGCGGCCGACTGGTCGCAATTCCGCGGCCCCCAAGCCAGCGGGGTTGATGCCCGTAAACTGCTGCCTACTGAGTGGAGCGTGGAAACCGGCCTGAACATCCGCTGGCAAACGCCAATTCCCGGTCTCGGACACGCCTCACCGATTGTCTCCGGCGACCGCATCTACGTGGCGACGGCTGTCGGGCCGGGTGACGCGGAACTCAGGGTGGGGCTTTACGGCGACATTGCGCCGGTGGAAGAAAGCGACGTTCATCAATGGCGAATGCTGGCGCTCGAACGCTCTTCTGGAAAAGTGATTTGGAATGTCGTCGGACATGAGGCGGTGCCGCGCGTTAAGCGGCATCCGAAATCCACGCACTGCAATTCGACTCCGGCAACCGACGGCCGCCACCTCGTCACCATTTTTGGATCGGAAGGTTTGTTCTGTTTTGACACCGACGGGAAGCTGCTCTGGAGGAAAGACCTTGGCCCGATGGACTCCGGTTTTTTCGCGGTGCCGTCAGCGCAATGGGGTTTCGCCAGTTCACCAGTGATCCACGACGGGAAAGTGGTGGTGCTTTGCGATGTGCAGACCAATTCGTTTCTGGCGGTGTTTGATCTCCGTTCGGGCCGTGAGCTGTGGCGCACGTTGAGAGATGATGTGCCCACGTGGGGTTCTCCCACGGTGATCCAGTCGGGTGATCGCGCGCAGATTCTGGTGAATGGCTGGCATCACTCCGGTGGATATGATTTCAGCAGCGGACGGGAATTGTGGCGGCTCAAAGGCGGCGGCGACATTCCCGTGCCGACGCCCATCTTCGCGCACGGCTTGGTTTATTTGACGAGTGCGCACGGCAAACTGCGGCCCATGCGGGCCATCCGCCTCGAAGCCCTCGGCGACATTACGCCGACCGATCCGGCCGGCACCAATTCAGGCATTGCTTGGGTGCATCCGCGGCAGGGTAATTACATGCAGACGCCGATCGCCGTCAGCAATTGGCTGTACGCCTGCACGGATGGCGGCGTGGTGACGTGCTTCGACGCGCGGACCGGTGAGATTCGTTACAGCGAGCGACTGGGCGGCAGCCCGCAAGGTTACACCGCATCACCGGTTTCCGACGGACGACATCTTTACTTCGCTGGCGAAACCGGGCGGGTGCTGGTCGTGCCGGTGGCGGATCAATTTTCCAAGGCGGCGACGAATGAACTGGGTGAAACCTGCATGTCAACTCCTGCGATTGCAGACGGCAATCTCCTGTTCCGCACCCGCACCCGGCTTCTGTCCCTGGGCAGGCCGTAGTCACACATTGAATCACCGTGGAGGTTGATATCTCCGAATTGGCGGACGCGGGTTGCCAGCCTTGAGCTTGCGCGCTTCACAGACAAGACCCATGATTCACGGCATGCACCCGCATGAGTCAGACACCCTTCGCTTCCGGGCCGCTTGGTTAAGGCTGGGACGAATCAGCCTCGGTCTGGCATTGGGATTTTCTGGCAGCATGGCGGAGGCGCAACTGCCGTCCACCCTCCGCAGTAGCTCTGCTACGAAGGACGGGTCCGCTCCCAATTATTTTGTGCGCGTCTGGCAGAGTGATGATGGCCTGCCGCAGAACGCCGTATCGGCCGTGATCCAAGCCCGCGACGGTTACCTCTGGGTGGGAACTTACAACGGTCTGGTGCGGTTTGACGGCGTGCGGTTCACGGTTTTCGACCACAGCAACACCGCCGAATTGCCCAACAATCGCGTGACCAGTTTGTTTGAGGCCGATGATGCCAGTTTGTGGATTGGTCACGAAACCGGCGAACTAACGCGGCTGCAAGCCGGGCGCTTTGAAACGGTGTCCCTTCCCGGAGGCTGGCAGGGCCGAAAAATTGTCGGCATTCAATCGGACGACCTTCAGGACATCTGGTTGCAGGGCGACGATGGTTCATTGGCGCGAGTGAGGGACGGCCTCATGCTGACGCCACCCAGCGGAAATGCCCCGGGGTTGGTCAACCTTGTCAAAGGTGAGGGCGGTTCGATCTGGGTTCTTTCCGCAGGCCTGGTTGCCGTGCTGGAACGTGGCGAGTTGAAACCGATGAATTTTGATGGCGCCGCAACGAACATCTATGTGCAAGGTCTTGCACCCAGTCGCCGTGGGGGCATGTGGGTGGCGAGCGACGGGCGATTGCGCCGCTGGATGGGAACAAAATGGGCGGAGGACTTGGGCGAATCTCCCTGGGGATTGGCGGCCTTGGTGGACTTGATTGAAACGCAGGATGGATTCCTGGCGGCGGCGACCTCCGAGCAGGGGTTGTACTTGGTGAGTCCGCAGGCTGCAGTGCTCCACTTCAATCGCACGAATGGATTTCCGAGCGATTGGTTGCGCTGCCTGCAGGAGGATCGCGAAGGAAATCTATGGGTCGGCGCCGGTGGCAGTGGCCTGGCGGTGGTGCGTGGCAGCAAAGCGGCCACCGTCAATGCGCCAGACGCCTGGCAGGGTCGCCCCGTCCTTTCGGTTAGCGTCGGGAAAGATGACGCGCTCTGGATTGCCACCGAGGGCGCGGGGATTTATCGGCTGCGTGCCGGGGAATGGACCCATTTTGGGGAGAGCAGCGGGCTGGCCAATCTGTTTGTCTGGAGTGTGGCCGAAGATGCACGCGGACAAGTCTGGGCGGGCACATGGGGCGGAGGACTTTTCATCAAGCGCGACGCGCAGTTCGAGCGCGCGACCGGGCTGGAAGATTTCACAGCGCCAACTCCAGCTTTGCTGCACCGACCCGACGGCAGTTGTTGGGTCGGCTCAGGCGAGGGTTTGCTCCTTTATGAGTCGGGCAAGCCGATAATCCGCTACGGGCGCGAGCAAGGTTTGGCATTGCCGGATGTTCGCGCAGTGGTGGAGGACAAGCAGGGCCGCGTGTGGTTTGGCATGTCGGGCGGCGGGCTGGGTTTGTTGGAGAATGGTGCGGTCCGCCAATTTCGCAAAGCCGATGGCTTGGCGAGTGATTTTGTCTGGTGTCTGCAACTGGACGAGGAAGGAGCGCTGTGGATTGGTACGGCGGGCGGCGGCTTGAGCCGCTTGAAGGACGGTCGTTTCGCCAACATCGGCACCAGCCAGGGGCTGCCCAACACCCACATCTGCCACATTGCCGACGACGGTCAGGGTTATTTCTGGATGAGTTCCCATCAGGGGATCATTCGGGCGAGCAAAGCGGAGTTGCGGCGTTGCGCGGATGGACAGATTCCGACAATGAGCTGGCTGACCTACGGCACGGGTGACGGCCTGCCCACCCTCGAATCTTCCGGTGGCTCGCAACCGGCGGGCTGCCGCACGGCGGACGGACGCCTGTGGTTTGCAACGAGCCGCGGATTGGCGGTCCTCAATCCGCTCGATGTAAAGACCAATCAACTGGCCCCACCGGTCATCATCGAAGAATTGCGCGTGGATGGCCGGGTGACGGACATTCGCGGCGCCACCAACACGCCGTTGCGGATTCCACCCGGGCGGAATCGCCTGGAGATTCATTACACCGGCTTGAGTTTCGTGGTTCCCGAGAAGGTGCGGTTCAAATACCGTCTCGACGGTTTGCAGTCGGAATGGGAGGACGCGGGCAACGAGCGGCGGGTCAACTACAGCTATGTGCCGCCCGGCAATTACACATTCCATGTTATTGCCTGCAACAATGACGAAGTCTGGAACGAATTGGGGGCGAAACTCGCTTTTATTGTTCTGCCGCATTTCTGGCAGACTTGGTGGTTCCGCACGGCCATCGGGCTGGCTGCGGTGGCGTCCGTGAGCGCGATGGTCTGGTTCGACACCCGCCGCCGGATGCGCCATGAACTGGAACGCGCGGAACGTCAGCGCGCGGTGGAACGCGAGCGCACGCGCATCGCCAAGGACATTCACGATGATCTGGGGGCGAGCCTCACGCGCATTACGATGTTGAGCCAGACGGCGCGCAGCGAGCTTGACCAACCGGAACAAGCAGCGCTGGACCTGGACCGTATTTACGGCACGGCCCGTGAATTGACCCGCGCCATGGACGAAATTGTTTGGGCCGTGAATCCGCAGCATGACACGCTGGACAGTCTGGCCACCTACCTGGGCCGGTTCGCGCAGGATTATCTGCAAGTCGCCGGCATTCGTTGCCGGTTGGACGTGCCTTTGCGTCTGCCGTCCTGGCCATTGACCGCCGAGGTGCGGCACAATTTATTCCTCGCCTTCAAGGAAGCCCTGCATAACACCGTCAAACATGCCGCCGCCTCGGAGGTGCGCGTTTCGCTGGCACTCAAGCCACTTGGCTTCGTCCTTACTTTGGCCGACAACGGGCGGGGTTTCTCTCCCGTGGCATTGAACCGCGAACCGTCATCGGAAGGGGATCGCGTTGCGTCTGGCAACGGGTTGGCCAATATGCGCCGCCGCCTCGTGGAAATCGGCGGCCACTGTGATATCCAGAGTCGGTCCGGTACGGGAACGACGATCGCGTTTGCAGTGGATGTCAGTGTCGCTGCGTCATGATGGAAAAAGATCCATGCACCAGACTGCACGGTCATTGTGACGAGCTAAGAGCCGAATCATGAGTGTGACGCTGATAAGGGTGGTCATCGCCCGGGTGACATGTTGGCCTGTTTCATTATGTGTCGTGTAAACTGACGACAATCCTCCGGCCTCACCGCAGTGTAGTATCAAACCAACTTGAGCATAGGTGTTTCCATCATCGAAGACGACGCGCCAGCGCGGGCGATCCTGGCGGAGTGGATCCGGCGTGCGGAGGGTTTTCGATGTGTCAGCGAGCACGGCAGTGCGGAGATTGCGCTCGCGCAGGTGCCGGCCAAGCGGCCCACGGTAGTGTTGATGGACATCAACCTGCCCGGCATGAACGGCATTGAGTGTGTGCGCCGACTCAAGCCCTTGCTCCCGGAAACGCAGTTCGTGATGCTGACGGTGTATGAGGATGCCGATCATATCTTCGACGCCCTGGCGGCGGGGGCCAGCGGTTATCTTTTGAAGCAAACGCCGTTCAATGAACTGCTGGCCGCGCTCAAGGAAGTCCACTCCGGCGGCTCGCCCATGACCAGCAATATCGCTCGCAAAGTCGTCCAGTCCTTTCAACAATACCGCCCCGCTTCCAGCGAGGGGGAGGACCTTTCTCCGCGCGAACACGAGGTTTTGAACCTGCTGGCGCGCGGCTATCTCTACAAGGAAATTGCCGAATCGCTGGGCATCAGCGTGCCGACGGTAAACACCTACATCCGGCGCATCTACGAGAAGCTTCATGTGCGTTCCCGGGCGCAGGCGGTGGCCAAATACGCGCACATTCCCCTGGCGTCTGACCGCTCCACTCCCGCACGGGGCTAAACCGGTTTCCGGGGGCAGACTTGGTGGTTTGGTCGTGTCGTTAATTTTGGTGACATGACGCCATTGGGAGACGTGATAGGTTCCGCCCAACAAATCTGGTCATGACGAATCTGCAAACCGTAGGACTGTTGCTATGGGCATTGTGCCATGGCCTGCCGTGGCGACAGATGTCTCCTGCAATTGCACCCAGCCCCAACTCCAAACAAACCCAAATATGAAAAAACAACCTACCCTTCAGCGTTGGCTTACGACGGCAGCGGTCGCCTTGGCCTTGGCCGCTTCGGCCAGCTTCAGCCGCGCGCAAAACACCAATCCCACAAACACCTTCGACACCGCTGCGAGCACCGCTTCGTTTGTCCAGTGGTGGGGTGGCGGCGGCGCCGGGGCCACCATGACCTGGGATGAGACCATGGATGCCGCTAACGATCCGACCTCGGGTTCGGTGAGATATGAGGTCAACTTCATTGGGAACGCCGGAGAACAATTCATGACCTTCTTCACCATCGCGAATCGGTGGGGTTGGGACGGTGGCTACACTTTAGATGCCACCACCTACACCAACTTGTCCTTCGATCTCAAGATTGATCCCAGTTCCGGCCAGCGGGTAAATGCCAATGACTATGGCTGGCTGGAAATCGGTTTGGTTACCTTTGTCACCGATTGGGGGCAAACCTATCTTCCGGGTCGTGCGATCCCGCTGAGTGCCACAGGCTGGACGCGTTTTGATTATCCACTCAATCCGACGCTCTCCAACATCGACAAAGTCGTTGGGTTCTTCATCAAAATGTGGTCCGACGGCGGGCACACCAACAGCCTGATCTTCAATGTGGACAATTTCATGATCACCCAACCGACGGAGCCGGTCGTCATTCCGCCGCCAACAATGGCCATCACGAAGGCCGGCCCATCCGGGGTGCAGATTATCATGGATAGCGACGCCAACCAGTGGCAGCGCGATGCCATTAGCACCCCGGCGGACGGTGGACCATACCTCTGGACTTCGCAAGGCAGCTATCCGGTTTCGTATTCCTGCACGATCGCTGACTTCCCGGACGCCGCCACCCATTATGGTTTTGAGGCTCACATGTATCTCGTCAATGGGGACACCGGTGGAGGAAGTGCTACCAGCGGCTCCCCGGATTGGAATGTGCCAGACCTCTTGATTTTCCGAGTGGAAAACACCGCTGCCGGCGGCGCGCTGGCCCAGATACAGTGGAAAACCAATCATCCGGCCGCCAATGCAACCAATATTCCGGTGGCCGTTGAGGCGTCCAGCGTGCTGGGCACATGGACTGTGACCTTCACGGACGCCACCCACGGCACATTGACCGGCCCTGGGATTACGGCGACGAACTTCACGCTGCCCGAAGATGCGGTGCTGAACAACTTCAGCCCTGCAACTTCGTACCTCCAATTCGGGATTTTCAAGAACGACGGACCAAACGACGGACATAACAACGGCGCCCACGGAACCTTTAGTCGTGTTCAGTTCACGGGGCAATTGTCCCCGTTTGACGATGACTTCACCGGGTCCACGCTTACGGAGAAATATGCCTGGCGCCGAACCTCTACGACAGCGGTTCAATACATTCCTCCCGGAACCGCATGGGTGGTTGACTGGACTTTGCCGGCATCCGGCTACAGCTCGCAAACAGCTCCGGCGATCACCGGGCCATGGACGGAGACGGTTTTCTCCAGCCTGTTTCAGAGTGGCAGTAAGATAAAAGGCCTGATTTCTCAAGCAGATCTGCCCGCGGGCAACGCCGCATTTTTCCGCTTGGTCAAGCGGGAGTTTGTGAAGTTGCAGGTGTTGATGCCGGGTGAAAGTCCGGCGCCCGGTACGCCCACGGGTAAAACCGGCACCCCCACGGCCCAATCGCTGGGCTTGCCCTGCGTTGTCACGGTTCGCGCGGTGGATGCGGAGTGGCATCTCATTAACACCATCAACCACACGGTCAGCATCACGAGCAGTGATGGCTCCGCAAGCCTGCCGGGGTCGGCGGCTTTGGTGGGTGGCGTGGGCGAGTTTGAGGTGTACTTCGGCATCCCCGGCACGCAGACTGTCACTGCCACGGACGACACAGATTCCACCAAGTTGCCGAATACCGGCAGTCCTACGGTGGTGAATAATCCTTGAGTCGGATTTCAGTTGGTTCATTGGACTCGGATTGGATGTTGGCATGGCCAGCATCCAATCCGCTGCTTTTGGGGGGCGGTTTTTTGAACTTCCTCCAATGGCGTGCAGAGTCACGACTGGCTGGCTCTGCGGGTGCGGCGGTAAAGGATGGGGACTGTTTTCAAGGACGAAGTGCCTTCCTCGCACGGCGGGTGCTGCCCAAGCGTTGAGCGCCCGCCTCAACGTTTGATCTGGGTTGTCCTTGCCTTGAGCCAATCGAAATCAGTGGCGGGGTTTGCGGGAATCTTATTGCCGCGCACCACGTTCTTGCGGGCTGGCGGCATGGTTTCTCGAATCAGCCAGCGATGCGATTCCACGTGTCCGTCAGCGAATGCCAGGTTGGCCGCGCCGTTGTGATACGAACCGGGCAAGTTGCCCCACTCATAGTCGTCGAGGCGATTCACAAAGAAGCCATCGTTCAGGGTATCGCAATGCTCGTCGAGGAACACAAAGATGCCCGAAGGATTCAAGATTTCGGCGGTCTTGAAGAATTGGAGGTAACCGGGATTAAACCGATTGGTCAGCTCACCCGGATTGCCCACTTGTGCGTTCATGGCCATTGTCCGGATGCGCTGGCCATTTAGCGCCGGCTCGCGATCCGAGGGACACTTGTAAATCTGCGTGGCGCGGTTGGCGTAAGGCCCAAGTTTTGAATCCGTCAGATAAACCAGGTTCGTGTTGTCGTCACCATCCACCCAGTCCAGCACATTGTTGGCCCAGGTCTGACGACGCGCCAATGTTTCCGGTGTGCCGTGATTGTTGACCAGATAACCGTCGTTGTCGTCGGCATACATTTGCCACGCCAGGGAGAGTTGTTTGAGATTGTTGGCACAAGTAATTCCCTCCGCCTTGGACTTGGACCGGCCCAGAGCCGGAAGCAACAAAGCCGCGAGAATCGCAATCACCGCGATGACCACCAGCAACTCGATCAAGCTGAAAGCGTGGTCAAATTCGCGTGCGCCGTCTTTGTGGATTGAATTCATCTGTTCGTACATCTGTTTGCTTTGAGGCGGTGGTGTTTCCCGTGGCGGTGGACCTTACCGCGCAGATGCCACCGGGCAAGCTTCGATTTTGCGACGATAAATGTGCGTGCCAACGTCGGCTGTTTTTGAATTGGCTTGGAGGTCAATTATTTGTTTTCTACCACCATGGTTCGAGTCTTTGGGCGCATGATAAGGGAAAGGGTCGCCGCAATGGTGGCGGCGGCGCTGCTGTTGTTGCTGATCGGTTGCGCGCACGTTGAACATGGGGCAAGGCCGGTTCCAGGAGGGAAGGCCGGCGCAGCGGAGTGTGCCGTTCAGGAGGTGAAGAACCGTTTCGCGCCGGATCATTATTTGGCCGTTTTTCATGTTCAGGTGCAGGAGGATGGCAACCGCGTCGTGCTCACCGGCATGGTTGACAGTGCTGAGGCGAGAGCAGAAGCAGAGCTCGCGGTTAAACGGGCAGGCTTCGATGTGGTTAATCGCATTACTGTGCTTCCCTCGCCAGAACTTGGCGATGCCACTTGGGGTATTGCATCCGTGAGCACGGCCAATGCTCGCGAGCTTCCGGCGCA
This sequence comes from Verrucomicrobiota bacterium, assembly GCA_014860005.1. The sequence continues at coordinate 15,806 of JACZKP010000135.1, forward strand.
CGGCGCGGAACTCGGTATGCAGGTACTCATGGGCCATGTGGTGCGCGTTTGGACGCAAACCAACGGCTGGTATCTTGTGCAGTCGGCGGATCGTTATCTCTCCTGGGCCACGCGAGGTTCATTGGTCCGAGGCACCCAGGCGCAAATGGCAGCGTGGACTAATTCGCCGCTGCTGGTCGTGACGGCTTTTGAAGAGCGAGTGCTGGAACTTCCACAGCCGGCGGCGCAGCCCGTTTCCGATGTCGTGACCGGTTGCCTGGTGAAACGCACGGGTGAAGAGGGCGACTGGTTCAAGGTCGAACTGCCAGACCAACGCACCGGCTACCTGCCAAGAAGCGCCGCGGTGGATTACGCCGCATGGCAACGCACGCGCCAGCCCACAGCGGAGGCTGTTGAGCGCACGGCGCGCACGCTGCTTGGCCGTCCCTACATCTGGGGTGGCAATTCACCCAAAGGACTCGATTGCTCGGGCTTTACCAAGTTGACCTTCTTCCTCAACGGCGTGGCGTTGGATCGCAACGCCAGTCATCAGGCCAAACAGGGTGTCGCGGTTCCGTTGGACGCGGATTTGAGTCAGTTGCGAAAGGGCGATCTGGTCTTTTTCGGCACGCGCGCCCGCCAAGGCAGACCGGAACGAGTCACGCACGTGGGGATTTATCTGGGCGACAAATTATTCATCCACTCTTCCGATCTGGTGCGCATCAACAGTCTCGATCCCGATTCACCCATCAGTGACGCGCGGCGCATCCGCACGCTGCTTTCCGCACGGCGGGTGCTGCCGGAATCCTGAGCGATGCGCCGCGCAATTTCAGGAGTGCGGAGAAACCGACGGAGTCTGCTGCCATGACCAATTGATTACTCGCGAGGTTGTCGTGATGAAATTGGTGGAATGTATTCACCCGTCGGTGTGCGCCGCCACCAAGCGCCGGTTTGCTTGCGCCCGGCAATATCCGTGAAGCGGTAATCGTAGCGGGTGGCGCGGATAAAACGCGGCGGCTGGTCCGGGAAAGGATTCTTCTCCAGCAACGCGAGCACTTCCGGCGACCCATGCAACAGGCGCGTGGTGAGATTGATGATCCACGGATTTTGCTGCCAATTGCCCAACGCTGCGAACCACATTTGCCAGTCCAATCGCGGTTGATGTGGGGCGACGAATCCCGGACGCCGCTGCACAGCGCCGGGTTTGTGTTTGAATTCATAGGGCCGCCAGTTGATGCCGTCGTGGCTGCCTTCAATAACAACCTCCGGGCGCGTCTTGGTCATCACGGCGAACAGGCCGTAGCTGTTCAAGCTGCGAAACGGTGCGAGCCACTGATGCACGGCTACGACCGGTTTGAACAACGCCGGGCGGATGTCAAGTGTCGCAAGCAGTTGCAGGGAGGTGATGGAGAGAACCACAATTGCCAGTGGAAGGGTGACGAGTCGGCGCCAGGGGAATGCAGCCGCCCACGTGGCGAGGCGGACAGGGTCAAGTTGCGAATCCTCCATCTCACGCCGGCGGCTGCGGAAAGGCAGGAAACTCGCCAAGGCGAAATCATCGAGCAACGTCAGGCACAGCGCCAGCGCGAGCCAGTTGAAGAAAGTGTAATTGCCCGTGAGGATGATCACGATTTGCAGGAGCGCAGTGACGGCGGCGCCGAAGATTCGCAAGCGTCGCGGCGCAAAGAACAGAAAGGGAATTGCGAGTTCAATGATGAACATTCCCAGGCAGGAAGCCTTTTGAACCCACAGCGGGAGCTGATGCGCGTACCACCCAATCCACGTCGGCAGCGGCTGCGTTTCGTAATGATCGGCGAGGGCAGTCAGATCGCGCCAGGAGGAATCACCGCTGAGCAATTTCACGCAACCGGACTGAAACATCAGCTTGAACAGCAGCAGGCGCAGCAGCCAGAGCACGAGCCGCGAGGGTGGCGGTTGGCGTCCCGGCCTGCCAAATGGCCAGAACTGCAGTGACGCAAGGAACATGGCGAGCAAGCCGGTTTCGAGCAGCAGATTGTCCCATTGGAATCCGAGGAACACCCGGCACACCGTGGCGAGCGAGAGGTAGATGAGCCAGAGCAGAAACAGGCAGGGCGCGGGCACGATGCCGATCACCACCAGCAATGCGATCACGGTGCCGGCGGCGCACTGAACGCGAAGCGAGGTGTCGCTCGCGCTCCACCAGCATAGCGTCGGCAGAAGGCGATAGCGGTCCAAGCCGATTTGTTGCTGCTCCACCTGTCGGCGGACACTTTGCATGAATTGGTCCGTTGGCAAAATTCCCTTGCTGCCGATCAGGCCGTCAATCTGGGTCCACAGCGACACGAACGCGATCAGGTAGATGATTCCCAATGCGCGCAGAAATGTCCCGCGCACGAGATAATGGGACGGGCGTTCAACGTGGTCGCCGTAAGCCACGCGGGTCAGCGCGGACGAAAGTGATCGGTGCTCGGCGACAAAGCGGTAGCTGCGTTCTGCCACGCGAGCAAAGAGCGGCGAGCGTTCGTACCATTGTAACGGCCAGTGGCGCGCGGGGTTTTTTGCGAGTGCGCGCAAAGCAGCCTCGGCGGCGCTGTAAACGCGCCCGTCAGTTTCGATCAATTGGACAGCGGTTTCGAAACGGGTGCGCGGAATTTCCGGGAACCGTCCCGGGACACTGGCATCCTGAAACGGCAGGTACTCCACGCGGTCACCGGTCGTTTGCTCCCAGCGCTTGATCCAAAGCGAACAGAAGCGGCAATCCCCGTCATACACCAGCAATGGCTTGGCGGGCGGCGCGGCGACGCGGGGATTGTTGTTCACCCGCCAAGGTTTAACGGGAAAAACCGCTTCGTCCAGTCAGAGGTGGGTCTCGCAAACGCGCGTGGAAGTTGCGAGTTGCTGCGCTGTGCATATTTTGCCTTGTTTACAACGGCATTTGGCCATTCCTTGACGGTGCTGGCGCCAACTGGTACGGTTCGCCCCGATTTAAGCGACGAATGTTTGTTTCATGCCAACTGACAACAATCCATATCTGGTAATCCTTGTAATGATGGCGGCCGCCGTCGGGTTCGCCTTGGTGCCGCTGGGACTGGCCTGGTTGTGGGCCAGGTTCTTCTCGCCGCGCAAACCCGGCCAGGACAAGAGCGCGACGTACGAGTGCGGGCTGGAATCCAAAGGCAACGCCTGGGTGCAGTTCCGCTCCGAATACTACCTTTACGGGATCATCTTTCTCATCTTCGACGTGGAAACGATTTTCCTGTTGCCGTTCGCGGTGGCGTTCACCGGATTGTCGGCTGGTGCCTTCATCGCGATGATGGTTTTCCTGTCATTACTGGTGGAAGGACTGGTGTGGGCCTGGATGAAAGGCATTTTGACTTGGAAATGAGTTTTCCCTCCTCATCGTAATCTTAATCCCTTCACAAACGGCAGAGCCTGGGTAAGAGAAAGATCACGATTAGGATTCAGACGAAGAAATGGACGAAGGACTAAAAAGCGAATTGCAGAAGCAGGGCATTTTCACAACGACCCTCGGTGAAGTTTACAACTGGGGGCGGAAAAATTCGATCTGGCCACTGAATTTCGGCCTGGCGTGTTGTGCCATCGAAATGATCGCGACGACGATGGCTCGCTACGATCTGGCCCGATTCGGCGCGGAAGTTTTTCGTCCCTCACCGCGGCAGGCGGATTTGATGATCGTAGCCGGCACGGTGACCAAGAAAATGGCGCCGCAGGTGGTTCGCCTCTACAATCAGATGGGCGAGCCGAAATACGTTATTGCCATGGGCGCGTGCGCGATTTCTGGCGGGCCATTCAAGCAGGGTTACAACGTTCTCAAGGGCATTGACCGTTACCTTCCCGTGGACGTGCATATTCCCGGATGTCCGCCGCGGCCGGAGGCATTGATTCACGCGTTCATGACGTTGCAACAACAGATTGCGAGTCAGGAACTGACCGGCGCACAACGCCCGCGCCATCTGAATGCGGACGCGCCGAGTGAATTCACCGTGCCGCAGTTTGGCGAACATGATCTCGAGCCGCCACGAAATCAGGAAGTGTGGCACCCGCCGGGGCTGGTTTGAAGTTGAACCGATGGAAACGCTCGACCAAATCAAATCCCGCATCAACCACGCGCTGCCGGGCGCGCGGCTGGAAATCATTACGAACGAAAGCCCATCGGGCCAGCAGTCGTTGTTGTTGGACTCCGGGCATGCGCGAGCGGTGGCACAATGGCTGCGCGATGATTCGGAGTTGCGCCTCGATTACTGCTCGAATGTGACGGGCGTTGACTGGCTGGAATCCGTTGGCAAGACCAAGATCAAGAAAATGGTGATCGTGGACGGTGTGGAGAGGGAGTTGGAAGAAACCGTGGATTCGCTGCATTCCGGCTATCTCGAAGCGGTGTATCACCTTTACTCGATGGCAAAGAAGCACGGGCCGGTCATTCTCCGGCTGCGCACCGAAAATCGCACGGACAGGAATCATCTGCCATCGCTCACTCCTGTCTGGCGCGGCTGCGAATTTCAGGAACGCGAAATCTTTGATCTCTACGGCGTCGTCTTCGACGGTCATCCGGATTTGCGGCGCATCCTCATGTGGGACGGATTCATAGACCATCCCATGCGCAAGGATTACGTCGAGCCGGACGATTACGAATACGAACCAACGCCGCATGACGCGGTGCTGGAGAAGGCGAAGAAGCATCAAACACAGGAGGTGAAGCCGTGAGTGGCACGCTGAAGGACACTCCGGTGACGCCCGGCGCGGAAGAATACAAGTCGCCTTACTCGTCGTTGGCCGATGAGATATATCGAGGAAAGGTGCTGCGCGCCCGCGCGACATCGCCGGAAGATAAATTCCTGGCGGGCGAAGAGTTGTTTGAATATGCCTGCTCGATTACGCTTGCGGGAATTCAATTCCAGAACCCTGAGTTCACAGAGGATGATTGTCGGCGGGAATTAAATCGGCGACTTAAGTTGCGTGAACGCATGGAGAGGCGATCATGACCGCGCAAGACAGCCTGACCCTCCAGGTGGCGGATGCTTTGGCGGCTTGTGAATTCGGCTATCTTTTGGCGGGTTCCTTTGCCAGTAACTTTTATGGAATTCCGCGTTCGACAAACGATGCGGACTTCGTGTTGCAGCTTGAGAGTGGAGTTGGTGCCGATTTCGCCGCGAAACTGGGAGATGATTTTGAACTTGATCCTCAGTTGGGTTTTGAAACCGTAACGGGCACGTATCGCCAGTACGTTCGCCACCGCAACAGTCCTTTTGAAATTGAATTGTTCATGCTTTCCAAGGATGCCCACGATCAGGAGCGATTTGCCCGACGGTGCGAGCAATTTCTTTTTGGCCGGAAGGTGTGGTTGCTTTCGGCTGAGGATGTGATCATCAGCAAACTGCGATGGGCACGGAGCAAGGATAAAGATGATGTCAAAGATGTAATGTCGGTTCAACGCGACCGACTCGACTGGCCCTATATTGAGAACTGGTGCCGTCAACACGGCACCCTGGCGTTGATGGAAGAAATCCGGCAGTCGGTGCCTGAAATTTGAAATGACGACGATGAAAATCAAATCCTTAACCGCACTCGCCATCAGCCTGCTGCTCCCGGCGTGTGGATTGCCGGGCGCAACACCCCAGTGGCCGCAGTTTCGTGGGCCGGGCGGATCGGGGGTGGCCGAAAAGGAAAGACCCCCAATTCACTTTGGGCCTGGATCGAATGAAGTGTGGCGGGTCGCCGTGCCCCCGGGCGCCTCCTCACCGTGCGTCTGGGGCAATTCCATTTTCCTGACCGCGTTCAGTGAGGGAAAACTCGAAACCCTGTGTGTTGACCGCAAGCGCGGGGAGATCAAGTGGCGTCAGATCGCGCCGGCCACACAAATTGAGAAGTTTCATCCGACCGAAGGCAGCCCGGCCTCGGGAACGCCCGTGACCGACGGACGGAACGTGGTTTCCTATTTCGGGTCGTGCGGATTGATCTGCTACGACTTTTCCGGCCGGGAAAAATGGCGGCTCGAACTGCCCACCGCGCGGCAGGCTGCGGATTTCGGCAGCGGCACATCGCCGATTCTGGCGGGCAGGCTCGTGCTTCTCAATCGCGATCAAATCAAAGGTTCGGAGTTGTTGGCGGTGGACGTGCGCTCGGGAAAGATCGCATGGCGCGCGGATCGCAGTGATTTGAATTCAAGCTTCTCGACGCCGGCGGTGTGGAAACAAAAGGGGATCGAAGAAGTCGTGCTGCCAGGTTATTTGGAATTGCGCGCGTACGAATTGAAGAGTGGAACCGAACGCTGGCGGGTGCGCGGTTTGCCGACGGGCGTTTGCACCACGCCGGTGGTGGGCGAGGGCTTGCTTTTCTTTGCGGGTTGGTCGCCCGGCAAGGATACGCCGATGCCCACCTTCGACAGCATTGCCGCCAAGGAAGACGCAGACAAAGACGGCGTCATTACCTACGAAGAGGCCAGCCAGGGAATGAAAAACTTTTTTTCCAGCTATGACCGCAACCACGATAAACGCATCACGCGCGAAGAATGGGAGTCATTCGCGGCGGCGCTCGCACGCGGCGAGAATTCCGTGTTCGCCGTCCGTCCGGGCGGGCAGGGCGACATCACCCAAACGCATATTGCCTGGAAGCAAACGCGTGGCTTGCCTTACGTGCCGTCGCCGCTCCTTTACCGGGGCAACATTTACCTGGTGAAGGATGGCGGAATGGTTTCCTGTTTCAATGCCCGCACCGGCGAGCCGGTTTATCAGCAGGAACGCATCGGCGCGCTTGGTAACTACTACGCTTCTCCGGTCGCCGCCGACGGGCGACTCTATGTGGCGTCGGTCAACGGGGTATTGAGCGTGCTCGACGCGGGTGAAACTCCGCAAGTGTTGGGGCGCACCGAATTCAAAGAGCGATTGGTCGCCACGCCGGCCATTGTGGACAACCAGCTTTACGTCCGCACGGCGGACCATTTGTGGGCTTTCGGAAAATGAGCGTATCAACCGTTTCCCCGCCAACCCTGGATGAAACCGGTCGCGCCGCCGCACCGAATTACGAACTGCTGCCCAAGTCCGGCAACTCTGGCGACGGCGAATTGCTGGAAGTCTCCATGGGGCCGCATCACCCGTCCACCCACGGCGTGTTTCGCATGGATGTGGTGCTTGATGGCGAGCGGGTGGTGAAGTTGAAACCCGTTTTCGGCTACCTGCATCGCAATCACGAGAAGATCGCCGAAGGCACGACCTATCTTGGCTCAATGCCTTATACTGACCGGCTGGATTATTTTTGCTCGCTCACGAACAACTGGGCTTACGCGCTGGCCGTGGAGAAACTCGCCGGTCTGCACGTGCCGGAACGCGCCGAGTACCTCCGCGTCATCACCGCCGAACTCACGCGCCTGCAGAACCACGCCTGCCTGATAGGCTTTCTGTTGCAGGACATGGGCGCTTCCGGCACCCCGCTCATGTATGCGTTCCGCGAGCGGGAAAGAATCCTCGATCTGTTCGAGTCGTTGACCGGCGCGCGGATGATGTGCAACTACATGCGCTTTGGCGGCTGTCGCTGCGATTTGCCGCCCGGCTGGCTGGAGCAGGCCCAACGCGTGGTCGAGGAAACACCCCGCTTTCTGGAGGAGTTTGAGCGACTCCTCGCCGGGAACGAAATCCTCATGGCGCGCACGCAGGGCGTGGGCGTGTTGCCGCGCGAACTGGCCATCAACGCCGGGATCACCGGCCCGATGCTGCGCGCCGCGGGCGTCAATTACGACCTGCGCAAGGTGGACCGTTACGGCATTTACGACCGGTTCGAATTCAAAATTCCCTTGGGCGATCATGGCGACACCTACGACCGATACATGATTCGCGTGCTGGAAATGCGCGAGTCGGTGAAGATTCTCCGGCAGGCGCTGGCCACGATTCCCGACGGGCCGATTATTGATCCCAAGGCGAAACTGCGCGGCTTCCGACCGAAAGCCGGTGAGGCGTATGGCCGCATTGAAGCGCCCAAGGGCGAACTGGGTTTCTACCTGATCAGCGATGGCGGGCCGAATCCCTACCGCTATCGCGTGCGCCCGCCGAGCTTCATCAACCTCACGATTCTGGAAGACATGTGCCTCGGGAATCTGATTGCGGATGTGGTGATCATTCTCGGCAGCGTGGACATTGTGCTGGGGGAGGTGGACCGGTGAAAACCGATTGGAGGCTGGAGGTTGGAGGTTGGAAGTTCGATGTTTTCCTGTCGCTCTTCTTGGGAGTGGAACATCCAAGATCCAATATCGAACAACCAACACCGAAAGGACTGGCATGTTAGGCGAAGGCATCATCAAAGGCATGGCGGAGACGGCGAGGAATTTCCTCGGCAGCTACGTCAGTGACGAGCGGCTTACCACCGTGCAGTACCCGGAGGAGCGCATTCCGCAGATCGAGAACGCGCGCCAGTTTCCGTTCCTCGTCCATGACGGCGATGACTGGCACCAAGGGATGCGCTGCGTGGCGTGTCAGATTTGCGAGAAGGAATGTCCGCCCAAATGCATTTACATCGAGAAAAGCAAGGACAAGAAACCTGATTACGTCGGCAAACCGCAGTTCTATCCGGCGGTGTTCAACATTGACCTGGCCGTATGCATGAGTTGCCAGATTTGCGTCGAGGTCTGCCCGTTTGAAGCCATTAAGATGGACACGGAATACGAGTTGAGCACCACGGATCGTTTTGGTGGGTTGTTGGTCCGCAAGCAGCAACTCGCCAAGCCGAACGAGTATTTTCACAAGATTCATCCCACGGAGGCTGCCGAGGTGGACGCACGGCTGGGGGCTGAGAAAGCCAAAGCCGAAGCCAAAGCCCGGGCGACCGCAACCGCGGCCGCGGTCAAGCCGGCTACCAAAGCCACCGAGACGGAGGCCGTGACCAAATGAACGGCTATAGGGTGAACAGGGGAACGGCTGTGCGGGAACTGTGCGCTTTTGCCTGCGGGCTTGATTTTAGCCTGGCGGCTGGCAAATCTAAGCCGCAATTCTGGGATTCGTTAACGGATGTTTAACTCCTTGGACCAACTTTTTGTCTCGCTCAAGCACTGGCTGGTGGGCTTTGCGCCCGCCGTCTGGCAACCTTGGGTTTCCGCACTCCTCTCGGCGGCGGCGATCATTGGCGTTTTCGCCTTGCTGTTCGCCCTCGTCACCGTGCTCGAGCGCAAGGGCCTGGGTCGCATCCAAAATCGTTACGGACCAAACCGTGTCGGCCCGGCGGGCTTTCTGCAATTTGCCGCCGACGGCATCAAGGCGCTGACCAAGGAGGACATCGTTCCGCGCGCGGCGGACAAAGTCATCCATTTCCTTGCGCCGATTGTGCTCGTGATGCCCGTGGTGCTGGCGTTCGCGGTGTTGCCGTTCGGCCGCAACATGGTGGCGGTGGACTTCGACGCGGGCGTGCTGTTCTTCTTCGCGGTCGGCGCGGCGGCGGAAGTGGCTGTCTTCATGGCGGGCTGGTCCAGTCGTAACAAATACTCGCTGCTCGGTGCCATGCGCGCCATCGCGCAGATGATCAGTTACGAAGTGCCGCTGATCCTGTCTGCCGTGACGGTCATCATGATGGTCGGCTCGCTTTCCACTGTGCAAATCGTCGCGGCGCAGGGCGGTTACACGGGTTGGCTGCCGGATTGGCATGTCTTCACGCCGTGGGGCTTGGCGGGCTTTGTCCTGTTTATGATTGCGGCCACGGCGGAATCGAATCGCTCGCCGTTCGACATGCCGGAAGGCGAATCAGAAATCATCGCGGGCTATTTCGTGGAATACTCCGGCTTCAAGTTCGCCCTGTTTTTCCTCGGTGAATACTTCGGCATGTTTGCCATCAGCGCCATGGCCATTACGTTGTTTCTCGGCGGCTGGCACGCGCCGTTTGAGGCGCTGGCGTGGCTTCCATCCTGGGCGTGGTTTTTCCTGAAACTGATGGGCATCATTTTCACGTTCATCTGGATTCGCGGCACAGTGCCGCGCCTGCGCATTGACCAGCTCATGAACTTTGCCTGGAAATTCATGCTGCCCATGGCCCTCATCAATCTCGTGGCGGCCGCCGTCTGGCATTACATGCCGCCGGGTTTCCCGCGCTGGCTCGTGGGCGGCGCACTGGTCGTCGGCCCGTATTTACTGCTCGGACGGGGACTGATGCAAAATCAAAACGTGGGCACCCGTACGTATCGCTATGCGGACTAATCCAATCATGAATCGTAAATCCAAATGACCCTGGCGTTCACCATTATCGCTGCACTGACCATCGCCGCCGCCGTAGCGGCAATGACTTTGCGCAATCTGGTGCATTGCGCGCTGGCGCTGACCGTGGCCTTTGCCGGTTTGGCAGCGGCCTATCTGCAACTGGACGCCCAGTTTGTCGGCTTCGCGCAGATCTTTGTTTACATCGGCGCCGTGGCGATTCTGCTGGTGTTTGCCATCCTGCTGACTCGTGGGGGTGAGTCAGCGGAGAGGAACGTTTTCTCGAAATCGTGGGTCTGGGGCCTCGGGGTGGTTCTCGCCGTTTTCAGTACTCTCGCCTGGGCAATCCAAAACAGCTTCGCCAGCCAACACGAACCGACAGAAACTGTGCAGGCCTCCGTGAAGCAAATTGGCGATGCCCTCATGACCAAGTTTGTCCTGCCGCTGGAAGTCATCGGCCTGCTGCTGACCGCCGCGCTCATTGGCGCGGTGATCATCGCGATGCGCGACGAGTCGCCTGGAACGAGGATGGAGGATGGAGGATCGAAGAAGGACAAACCGTCTGCACCATCCTCCACCCTCCATCCTCCATCCTCTGGAGGTGCCGCATGACCCCGCTGACCAGCTACCTCCTCCTCAGCGCCATGCTCTTCAGCATCGGCCTGGCCGGCGCATTGACGCGGCGCAACGCCATCATTGTACTCATCGGCATTGAACTAATGCTCAACGCGGCGAACCTGAACTTCATCGCGTTCTGGCGCTTTGGCGAAAACCCGGAGGCGCTTACCGGCATCATGTTCGTGATTTTCTCCATCGGTGTCGCTGCGGCAGAGGCGGCAGTGGGCCTGGCGCTCATCATTGCGATTTACCGGCATTACAAGACCACGAATGTGGATGAAGTGAATCAACTCAAAGGATGAACTTTTTGAACGCAAAGACGCAAAGGCGCAAAGACGCAATGCCCGCCGGCCGCTTTTTGGACTGCGGCGGGAAGCAGAGCGCCACACCGCTTTGGCGCAACCTGCGGCAAAGGAATTTCAACCATGATAGCGCCGCCCAATGCGGTGTCGCCGCTGTGCTCTGCCACCGCACTCCAACATTCTTGCGCCTTTGCGCCTTTGCGTCTTTGCGTTAAACATGACGCCCTGGATCGTAAAAAACCTCTGGCTGATTCCGGCGCTGCCAATGCTGGCGGCGGGATTGAGCGCGCTCGCGCCGCAGCGTTGCCGCAAATTCTCGGCGTCGCTGGCCATCGGTTCGATGGGGTTGGCGTTGCTGCTTTCGCTCTGTGCGTTCGCGCGAGCGCTGCAAGTGGGGCCGGAGGGGCCAAAGGACTTCTACAGTTTCGAGTGGCTGCAATTCGCTGCTGGTAATGCGGGTATTCTTGAGCTCGGCTGGGTGCTCGATCCGCTCACCGCCGTGATGCTCGTGATGGTCACCTTCGTCGGCTTGCTGATTTTCATCTACAGCGTCGGTTACATGGCGCACGACGAAAACTTCACGCGCTTCTTCACGTTCTTGTCGCTGTTTGCCGGGGCAATGCTGGGCGTGGTCATCGCCAACAGCCTGCTGCTGCTGTTCATCTGCTGGGAACTGGTGGGACTGACGTCGTATCTGCTGATCGGGTTCTGGTATCACAAACCGAGCGCGGCGGCGGCGGCGAAGAAGGCGTTCATCACCACACGCATCGGCGACGTGGCGTTGTTGCTCGGCATGGTGTGGCTGTATCACGAGACGGGCACGCTGTTGTTTTACGATGATGGTAATGGGTGTCTGGAGCAGGGCGCGCTCGCGGCCATGGTCGCCAAGATCACCAGCCTCGGCATGGCGGTTTCGACGGCGATTGGCCTTCTGATTTTCGCGGGGGCCGTCGGTAAATCCGGTCAGGTGCCGCTGCATGTGTGGTTGCCGGACGCGATGGAAGGCCCGACGCCCGTCAGCGCGCTCATTCACGCGGCGACGATGGTGGCGGCGGGCGTGTTCCTCGTGGCGCGGGTGTTTCCATTGATGGGCGCGCATGCGGAGGGCGCAGCGGCTGAGACCGCCGCACTCCAAACTATAACCTGGATCGGCGCCATTACTGCCGTCTTCGCCGCGTCCATCGCGGTGGCGCAGAATGACATCAAACGCATCCTCGCTTACTCCACCGTTTCCCAACTCGGCTACATGATGATGGGCTTGGGCACGGGCGGGGTGGCGGTGGGGATGTTTCATCTCATCACGCACGCGTTCTTCAAGGCGCTGCTATTCATGGGCGCCGGGTCGGTGATTCACGGTTGCCACGACGAACAGGACATCCGACGCATGGGCGGGCTGAAGAAGTACATGCCCGTGACGTTTGCGACGTATGCGGTCGGCATGTTGGCGCTGGCCGGATTCCCTCTCCTGTTCTCCGGTTTCTGGAGCAAGGACGAAATCCTCCACGCGGCGCACGGTTGGCCGGTTTCGCAAGTGCCATTTTATCTCGGCATATTTGGCGCGTTCCTCACGGCCTTCTACATGACCAGGCAGGTGGCGCTGGTGTTTTTTGGACCGAATCGTAGCCGCGCTTGTGGAAGCGCGGACCACTCTCACACGCGAGGCAATCCGCCGACTCACGTCGGCGGCTACGAGAAGAAGGGTGAGCCGCACGAAAGCCCCGCCGTCATGACCTGGCCGCTCATTATTCTGGCGGCTTGCGCGATTGGGCTCGGATTCGTTGGCACACCCGGCTGGCCGTGGTTTCAAACTTTTCTCGGCGCGCATCTTGGTGATGGATTTAGTGGTGAGGTGTGGAAGTTGATCGGGCTTTCGACCGTGATTGTCTTCGCCGGCTTGGGCGTTGGCTGGTGGCTTTACGGACGCAGGCCGATTCAGAGCGCGGACGCTCCGGACGTCTTGGCGAAACTGCCTGCGGGAATTTACACATGGCTGGAGCGCAAATACGGCGTGGACGAGCTTTACGAGATTTCCGTAATCCGCTTCAACGCGTGGTTCGCCCGTGCGTGTGACTTTCTCGATACTTGGGTCTGGGGCGGCGCGGTCAAACTGGTTTCGTTCGTAACGCTTGGCCTTGCGTGGGGGAGCCGGGCATTCGATGAATTCGTCATCAATCTCGGCTTCGACCAAAGCTGCGATGGCGTATCGCGCGGCGGCAAGCTGATGTCGCGCCTGCAGGACGGGCGGGTGCAGAATTATCTCCGCGTTATCGGCGTCGCGCTGACGGTGTTGGTGGTGATCTTGATTTGGGGAGGGTCACGATGAGCCGGCGAATTCAAATCCATTCCGCGCATGCAAAGGCCGATAGCTCCGTCAGGAGCGGCATCTGTGTAGAATGCGGGGCCGAGAGACGATCTAGCCCCGTAGGGGCGACATATCCAGTGGCCGCCCTTGCGAGTGATTTGAGAACGATGTCGCCCCTACGGGGCTTGAATGGCATGATGGGCGGACATGCTAAAAAGATACCGCTCCTGACGGAGCTTGCGTTGGTTCGTTCCAGTGAAAGGGAGGGAACGACGTGAGCGATTTTCCCATCCTCACCGCCATCACGTTGCTGCCGCTTTTCGGCGGATTGATTCTGGTCGGGCTGAATGCGGTCCAAAATCAACTGGCCCGCCGGATCGCGGTGGGATTCAGCTTTGCCGCGCTGGCGCTGGCGTTGGTGCTGTGGAAATCGTTCGATCCGACATCGGGTGGACTGCAATTTACCGAACAGGCAAACTGGATCCCCGCGCTCGGCGTGCAGTATTTCGTGGGCGTGGATGGGCTGGGATTGCTGATGGTGTTGCTCACGGCCATCGTCGTGCCGCTGGCGTTGCTGGCGTCCCGGGGTAGTGGCACGGGCGTCCCGCCCGTTCGTTTCCAGAATACTCCCCAGGAAAATCAAGCGTCGAACGGGCGAGACGCCCGTGCCACTGCGGCGGCAGGCGAGACGCCCGCCCCACTTTACTACGCGCTCATTCTCTTCCTGCAAGCCGGTTTGTTCGGCACGTTCACGGCATTGAACTTCTTTCACTGGTTCCTGTTCTGGGAACTGAGTTTGATTCCGGCGTTCTTCCTCGTGCGCCTGTGGGGCGGACCGCAACGCTCGCCGGCCGCCATGCAGTTCTTCGTCTATACCATGGTCGGCAGCATCGCGATGTTGCTGGCGTTCCTGGCGATATTCCTCGCGACCAGCAAACCGGGTCAGCCGGGCGTGTTCGACTTCGTGACGCTGGCGGAGATGGGGCGGAACGGCACGCTCGCGCAACTGTTGCCGGCCAAGCTCGGCTGGATTGATCTCACGGCCAAACAACTTGTGCTCGTGATCTTCGGCGGCGTGCTGCTCGGTTTCGCGGTCAAAGTGCCGTTGCTGCCGTTTCACACCTGGCTGCCGGCAACCTACGCCGAAGCGCCCACGCCGGTGACGATGTTGCTCACAGGGGTGATGTCAAAGATGGGGGTGTATGGTTTCGTGCGCATCCTGCTGCCGATTTTCCCGGCGCAAATCAACGCGCTGCTGACGCCGCTGTTGTGGCTGGCGGTGATTACCATTGTGTTCTCGGCTTGCGCCGCGTTCGCGCAGCGCGACCTCAAGCGGATGCTGGCCTATTCCTCAATCAACCATCTGGGCTACTGTCTGCTGGCTGTGTTCGCCGTGGCGAAGTTCACGAACGATCCTGCGTTTGCCACGGAAAAAGCCGCCGCGCTCAACGGCGTGTTCCTGCAAATGTTCAATCACGGCCTCACGGCGGCAACGCTGTTCCTGTTTGTGGGCTTTCTCGAACAACGCGCGGGCGGGTTGCGTGGGTTGAACGACTTCGGCGGCTTGCGCAAAATCGCGCCAGTGTTTTGCGGCCTGATGGGCATCGCGCTGTTTTCGTCGCTGGGATTGCCCGGGCTGAACGGGTTCGTGGGCGAATTCCTGATTTTCAAGGGCGTATTCCCACTGGCGCCGTGGGCGGCGGGGCTGTCGGTGCTGGGTCTGCTCGTGACCGCGATTTTCCTCCTGACGATCCTGCAACGCGTCTTCAACGGGCCGCTGAATGAAAAATGGTCGAAGCTGCCCGACCTGACGCTGGCCGAACGCGCGTTGGTGGCCGCACCCATCGCGCTGATGTTTGTGCTGGGCCTGTGGCCACGATTGGTGCTGGACGTGATCAACCCAACCGTCGTGCGGATGGTGGAGCAATTGAGGCTTTAATCACGAATGAACGATTAGGAATATGGAACTTGAATCATTCAAGACAGCATTTGAATTGGGCAGCAAGGCTTTGACCATGATAAAGCAAGTGAAGGACTTATTGCCGCTCAGTCCTCAACGAGACGTTGCAGAAAAGGCAATTGAGGATGCGGAAAATGCCTTTCGAATTGCCGAGGCAAAAGCTGCGCAAGAGTTCGGTTACAATCTTTGCCAATGCACTTGGCCGCCACAAATAATGCTGCTCGCGAAAAACGGTAATTACAGATGCCCAATGTGCGGCAATGAATTGGATACGACCATGTGCAGCAGTTCACAGCAATAACCGTCACCGCGATGAAAGTCCCGCACCCCATTCCTTATCAAGGCAGCAAGCGGAATCTCGCCCCGCAGATTCTGGCTTTCTTTCCGGCGGACATCGAAACGCTCGTCGAACCGTTCGCCGGTTCGGGGGCGATCACGCTGGCGGCGGCGGCGCGGGGGTTGGCCGAACACTATCACCTGAACGACCTGAACGAGCCGCTGATCGAGTTGTGGCGGATGATTGTGGGAGAGCCACACAAGCTGGCGAAGCAATACGAAGCCGTCTGGCGCGTGCAACACGGCGACCGGCGCGAATACTACGACAGGATTCGTGATGAGTTCAACCGGACGCGCCGCCCTCACCATTTCCTGTATCTGCTGGCGCGCTGCGTGAAGGCTGCCGTGCGCTACAACGCGGACGGCGAGTTCAATCAAAGCCCGGACAACCGCCGCATGGGTGCGTTGCCCGAAACCATGCGTGAGCAAATTCTCGGCGCGTCGTTTCTGCTGAAGGGCAAGACGGAATTCAGCGCGGGGGATTATCGCACGGCGATGACGCACGCCGCGGCTGACGATTTGATTTATCTCGATCCTCCGTACCAGGGCGTTTGCGGCGAGCGCGACCCGCGCTACCTCAAAGGGGTCTTGTTTGATGAGTTTGTCGAGGCGCTGGAAGTTCTGAACGCACGCGACATCAGCTACATCGTCAGCTATGACGGGCGTACGGGGGACAAGGTCCACGGGCGTCCACTGCCGCGCGATTTGCGGCTGAAGCATATCGAGTTGGATGCCGGTCGCTCGTCACAGGAAACCTTGCTTGGCCGGGCGGCGGTTACTTACGAATCGCTTTATCTCTCGCCGGCACTGACCGGGCGGTTGAACCTTTCGCACCGCTATCCGCGTCACAAGTTCGAGCAGTTGGCGCTCATGGAGGGCAAGAAGTGAAGCTGAAGCTGCCGACTGACTTCCTCAAACTTTGCACGGGCGTGACAGCCAAGCGTCCGCGCACGGTCATTCAACACATCCTGAAGCACGGGCACATTACGACGCAGGACTTGAAGGATAAATACGGCTACAACCATCCACCGCGCGCGGTGCGCGACGTGAAAGAGCATGGTATTCCGATTGAGATGTTCCGAGTCGTGGGCAGCGATGGGCGGAAGATCGCCGCGTACAAGTTTGGCGATCCGACAAAGGCAAGGGCCGGCCGGCAAGCTGGGCGCACGATCCTGTCCAGTGAGTTGAAACGAGCGCTGATTGAGCGGCAAGGCGCGCGTTGCAGTATTTACTGCGAGGTGTTTCCTGAGCGGGAGCTTCAAATTGACCATCGCGTTCCGTTTGAGGTCGCGGGCGATGCTCCCAAGGTAAAGCCCAATCCAGACCTTTACATGTTGCTCTGTGGCTCGGCGAATCGCGCGAAGTCGTGGTCGTGCGAGCATTGTGCGAACTGGCGCGAACTGAAGAAGCTGGAAATTTGTCGGAATTGTTATTGGGCTTACCCGGACAGCTACACGCACGTCGCGATGCGGCCCGTGCGGCGCGCGGACATTTTGTGGGGCGAGGCGGAGGTCCAGGATTACGAGCGGCTGAAGCGGCAGACGAAAAAGTTGCAGAAGAATATTCCCGGTTACGTGAAAGAAATTGTCAACGCACATCTGAGAGGAGGCACGACGTAAACACAACAGATCCATGAGCACTCCACGAAGAAAAGCAACGAAGATTTCCAAACCCGCGCGCAGGTTGGAAACCTTGGGAACCCGATGGGCGGCGGAAATCCGCGCCAAGTGCAACAAGTGGACGCGCGCCGAGCGTGAAGCTTGGATTGAACGCGCAATTCAACTTGCCTATGGCGGCAAACCTCAGCCGGCAAAGCCCCGACGTCGCGTGAAATCGTGAAGAAATTTTTCAGATAATGTTGGCCTGGACCATTTACATCTCGTTCCTCGGCGTGCTGGTGCTGATGCTTCTGCCAAAGGGCAACGCGTCGGCGGCGCGCAAGGTGGCCATGCTGACGGCGGTCGCGGGTTTTGTCGTCGCGCTGGCGGGGTTTGTGCAACATCAACCCGGCGAAACCGTCACGGTGGCGAACGTGGCGTGGATTCCGTCGCTGGGAATCAACTTTCACCTCGCTGCGGATGGGATCAGCGTGACGCTGGTGTTGCTGACCGGACTGGCGGCTATCGCGGGGATTCTTTTCTCCTGGAACATCGAGCATCGGACGAAGGAGTTTTTTGCGTTCTATCTCGCGCTCATCGGTGGAGTGTATGGCGTGTTCCTGAGCTTCGACCTGTTCCTGCTGTTCGTGTTCTACGAAATCGCGATCATCCCCAAGTATTTCATCATCGCCATCTGGGGTTCGACGCGACGCGAATACGGTGCGATGAAACTGGCGCTCTATTCGTTCGTCGGCAGCGGGATGGTGCTGATCGGATTGATTTCGGCATACGTGGTGTCGGGCGCGCAGACGATGAATCTGGTGGAACTGGCGAAGTATCCGTTCCCGTCCGGCTTCTCGATGTGGGCGTTCCCGTTGGTATTCGTCGGCTTCGCGATTCTTGCCGGTTTGTGGCCGTTTCACACGTGGGCGCCGACCGGTCACGTGGCGGCGCCGACGGCGGCTTCGATGTTGCTGGCGGGCGTGGTGATGAAGCTGGGCGCTTACGGTTGTCTGCGCGTGGCGATGACGGTGTTTCCGGGGGGGATGGAAAACTGGAGTTGCAGCGTGCTGGGGTTCCACTCGTGGCGTGACGTGATCGCGGTGCTGGCGGTGATCGGCATCGTGTATGGCGCGCTGGTGGCGCTGGTGCAGAAGGATTTCAAATTCGTCATCGGTTATTCGAGCGTGAGTCACATGGGCTTTGTGCTGCTCGGTTTGGTGACGCTGAACACCATCGGTTTGAGCGGCGCGGTGCTACAGATGTTTTCGCACGGCATCATCGCGGGCTTGCTGTTCGCCGTGGTGGGACGGATGGTGTATGACCGGACGCACACGCGGGAGTTGTCCGTGCTGGAAGGCATGCGGTTGAGCAAGGCGATGCCGTTCGCGGCGGTGACGTTTGTGATTGCGAGCGCGGCTTCGATGGGGCTGCCGGGATTCAGCGGATTCGTGGCGGAGCTGCAGGTGTTGATCGGGGCGTGGGCGGCGTATCCGACGCTGGCAGTGATCACAGGCGTGGGCATCGTGATTGGCGTGGCGTACACGTTGCGCGCGGCGATGAAGGCGTTTTTTGGTGAAGCGGAGGAGCGCCGGTCTCCGACCCGGCTCGATAACCAAGAACAGGAACACGCCGGGTCGGAGACCGGCGCTTCGATGGATGCTATCTCAGTTCCCGAACGCATCGGCGCAGTGCTGCTGATTGGCGTGTCGTTGCTGGTGGGACTTTATCCCCAGATGTTGCTGCGTGTGATCATGCCGAGTTTTGAATCGTCATTGTTTGACTGGTTGCGGCAAGGAGGTGGGCTGTGAGTTATCTCGACCTCCTAAAACTCGCCGCACCGGAAACCATCATGGTGCTGGCCGCGTTGGCGGTGCTGGCGGTGGATTTGACTGTCATGCGCGGGATGGAAACGCGGCTGCGCTTCATAATAGGCGGCATGGTAGCTGGGGTTGGTTGCGCAGCGGCGGTGGTTTGGTTGGTGGTGGTACCGACGCACGGCGAAGCGTGGGGCGGCATGATGGTGGTCAACCAACTCACGCAACTGGTCAAGGTCGGACTGCTGGCGCTGACGATCTTCACGGTGCTGATTTCGCTCGAATCTGACTTCACCACGCACGTCGGCGAATACCTCGCACTCATCCTGCTGGCCACGGTGGGCATGATGTTCCTTGTCAGCGCGATGGATGTGTTGATGATTTTCGTGTCGCTGGAAATGACGAGCCTGTCGCTCTATATCCTCACTGCCTTCAACAAGCGCAACATCAAGTCGGCGGAGGCGGCGCTGAAGTATTTTCTGTTCGGCGGCATGGCGGCGGCGTTCATGCTGTTCGGCTTGAGCCTGCTCTATGGGTTGTCAGGCTCGACGAATCTGCGCGAAATCGCGGCGGCGCTCGCGGACAAGGGACTCGATCCACTACTGGTCGTCGCGATTGTAATGACGGTGATTGGATTCGGGTTCAAGGTGGCGGCCATACCATTTCATCTGTGGGCACCGGATGCCTACGAAGGCGCGCCCACGCCGAGCGCGGCATTCATCGCGTCGGGCTCGAAGGTCGCAAGTTTCTTTATCTTTGCGCAGGTGATGATGCTAGGCTTTGCCGGTGCGGAAGGGAGCGGCGCGTGGCGTGATTACGTCTCGGGCTGGGTGCCGGCCATCGCAATTGTGGCTGGCCTCTCAATGGTGCTGGGCAATCTGGCGGCGATTGTGCAAAGCAACGTGAAGCGGTTGCTCGCGTATTCCGCGATCGCCCATGCCGGCTACGCGCTGCTGGGCATTCTGGCGAACAGTGAACTCGGGGTGGCCTCATTGATTTACTACGTGATCACCTACGGGCTGACGACCCTGGGTGCGTTCGGCGTGGTGGCGGCGGTGGAGCAGGGGACGGGCGACTCGCGATTGAGTGATTTCGCGGAGCTGAGCCGGCGTGCGCCCTTTTTGTCATTCTGCATGTTTATCTTCATGCTGTCGCTCGCGGGGATTCCGCCGCTGGCCGGGTTCTTCGGAAAGTTTTATGTGTTCGCGGTCGTGGTGAAGGACGGGGCCGGCGATCTCGGTCTGCTGTGGCTGGTAATTCTGGCCATCGCGATGAGTGCGGTGTCGCTCTACTATTACTTGCAGGTTCTGAAGCAGATTTACGTGGCAGAAGTTCCGGCTTCCGCGAAAGTCCTGAGCGTGCCGATGACGACGCAGGTTGCTTTGGGGCTGCTGGCGGCCGGAGTCATCCTGCTTGGTTGCTTTCCGGGACTGTTGGTGGAGCGGCTGTCGGCACTCGTTTTGCTTGTCGGGCTGCCATGATGTGTGCAAGGCAGCTTGCTGCCGCCCGATGGTTCAAATGGATTTTCGCTGGCTGGGTGCTGGCGTTTTTCACCGTGGCGGGAAGCGTTGGCGCCGAGTTGACGCTGCAATTGACCTTCAATGATCCCGACCGCAAATGGGCCGGCTTCCATCCGGCGATCACCTCCAATCTCAAGGCCGCGGTGCAGGACTGGGGCCAGTATCTTGAATCCGGCGCGTCGCTGGAAGTGGAGATCGCTTTTGTGGAGGACCACTACTTTCGGGTCCACGGATCGAGTGTCGCGTCGTCGCCCCTTACCACGGCTGACGGCGCACTCGTGTATGAGCAGGGCGCTGCGACCGAGATTCGCACCGGCAAAGACCCCAACGGCAGCGCCCCCGACGTCCGTTTGGAAATCGGCACCCACTATCTCGCGAACCGGCTGTGGTTTGATCCCGATCCCGTCATGCGCGCGGCCCCGGTGCCTGCCGACAAAGTGGACGCCCTGTCCGTTTTCATGCATGAAATGGGCCACGCCCTCGGCTTCAACGGGTGGACCAGTCCGTACGATGGTTCGTATTCCGAGCAACAGAAGTCCACGTTTGATCGCTGGGTGAGATTCGATGGAACGATTTTCTTTTTCCACGGTCCGCAGGCCATGGCCAATTACGGCGGTCCCGTGCCGCTGACTTACGGCAACGTTTTTCACGTTGGGAATGCCGCCCCGCGACCAGGCCGTGAACTGGCGTCCGATGTCATGAACGGTGAGGCCCATGTTTGCGGCGAGCGGTATTATCTTTCGCGCCTGGATCTGGGGATGCTGGCAGACGCCGGCCTGCCGGTGAAGATGCCCCTGCCGGCGCTCACCGGCGCAAGGCTCGACGCCGGCCGCGTGCAATTTCAGGTGAACGGTCCGCGGTCGCGCTGGTATCGCGTGGAAGTTTCCACTGATCTGGTGCGTTGGGCGTGGGTGATGGATTATGTCAGCACTCATTCCGCGATGACCATCGTGCCGGAGGACGATTTCGGGTCGGTTCGACGTTATTATCGCGCGCAAATCTTCTAAGCGGCCGCCGTCCCGTCGGCGTTGTGCCGTTGCGCGGTGCGCGGACAACCGGTATAACGGGCTCGTGAATATCGCCGCGTTACCGCGTTTTCCATTGGCGCAACTGCCCACCCCGCTGGAATCCTTGCCCCGCCTTTCGCGCAAACTGGGGGGGCCGCAATGGCTCATCAAGCGCGACGACCAGACGGGCCTCGCGCTCGGTGGCAACAAGACGCGCAAGCTGGAATTCCTCGTTGGCTAGGCGTTGCAGCAGGGCGCGGACACGCTGATCACTGCGGGAGCCGCGCAGTCGAATCATTGCCGGCAAACGGCGGCGGCAGCGGCCCGGGCCGGGCTGAAATGTGAATTGATCTTGAACGGCAAGAAGCCGGAACAGCCGAATGGCAATCTCCTCCTCGACGAATTGCTGGGCGCCACCGGGCATTGGATCGAGCGTCCGCAGCGTCAGGCCAAACTGAAGGAATTGCCCGAGCAACTGCGGTCTGAAGGGCGCAAGCCCTACGTCATTGGTGTGGGCGGATCGAACGGTGTTGGTGCGACGGGTTACGTGCTGGCGATGCAGGAACTGGTCGAGCAATTGCGCGTGAGCCAACAAAACGTAAATCACATTGTCTTGGGGAGCAGTTCGGGCGGCACGCAGGCTGGCATGGTTCTGGGCGCGAAGATTGCAGGTTTCAGCGGTAAACTGCACGGCGTGGGCATTGACAAGGATGATCGTGACCGCGGGCCGTACGAAGACGAGTTGGCGCAAATTGCCAACGAGTGTGCGGACTACATTGGCAGCGACTTGCGGTTGACGAAGAGCGATTTCGAGGTGGTGTATGGCTACGTGGGCGGTGGCTACGGCGTGGTGGGCGATTTGGAACGGGAAGCCATCCGGTTGGCGGCATCGTGCGAGGGCATCATTCTCGATCCGGTCTATGCCGGGCGCGCGTTCGGGGCGATGTTGGACTTGATTCGCAAGGGGGTGTTCAAACGCGACGAAACGGTTTTGTTCTGGCACACCGGCGGCGCGCCGGCGCTTTTTGCATACGCGGCGGATCTCGTCTAATCTCCGCTCGTGAAACGGGTCATTCATTGGTTCCGGCGCGATTTGCGCATCACGGACAACACTGCCTTGAGCGAGGCGGCGCGACGCGCGGAACAAGTTATCCCAGTGTTCATTCTGGAAGACGCGTTCCGCACCGGGCCCGACATGGGCGCAGCGCGACTGGCGTTCCTGCTGCAATCACTGGAATCCCTGCGCGAGAAGCTGGCGGAACTGGGTCACCGGTTGATTGTGCGGCGGGGTAAATCACCGGAGGTTCTGCCGAGACTGTGTGCGGAACTGGGCGCAGAGGCGGTTTTCGCCAACAAGCGTTACGAACCTTATGCCGAGGCGCGCGATCAGCGTGTGTTCAATGCGCTGAATTCGGCGGGCGTTGGCTTCGAGTTGGTCAAGGACGCGGTGGTGTGGGAGGAACAGGAAATTCTCACGCAGGCGGCGAAGCCATTCACCGTCTATACACCGTATTCGAAGGCGTGGAAACTCAAGGCGATTCCGGCACCGCGCGGCAAATTAAGAAAACCGTCCAGCACCCAACTTCCAGCCTCCAGCATCCAAAGCGAACCGCTGCCGACGGATGCCGGCGAGTTGGGTCACGTGCTCAAGCAGGCGAGCACGGCGGCGGGCGAGCGAGCGGCAGTGGAGCGGTTGGGGAAATTCATGCGCGGACCGGTATATGAATACGGGGCGAACCGAAATCTTCCGGCGGTGGACGGCACGTCGCTACTGTCGCCGCATCTGCGTTGCGGGACGATTGGTATTCGCACCATTCTGGCGGCGTTGAACAAGGCGCGGGAGGCTGCGAACACGCCCGCGCAGCGGCAGAGTTGCGAGGTCTATCTGAATGAACTCATCTGGCGCGAGTTCTACTTGCAAGTCCTTCACAACTTTCCCCACGTAACGAAGGGCGCGTTCCGGCCCGAGTACAATCAGTTGAAGTGGTCAGACAACCAGAACTATTTCGACGCATGGTGTGCGGGGATGACGGGTTATCCCATCGTGGATGCCGCGATGCGTTGTTTGAACGCCACGGGCAACATGCACAACCGCCTGCGCATGATCGTGGCGATGTTTCTTACCAAGGACCTGCTCATCAACTGGCAGTGGGGCGAACGTTACTTCATGCAGCAACTCGTGGACGGCGATCTGGCGGCCAACAACGGCGGCTGGCAATGGAGCGCCGGCACGGGCACCGACGCCGCGCCCTATTTCCGCATCTTCAACCCTGTCTCGCAGGGTGAGAAGTTTGATTCGCAGGGTGAGTTTGTGCGCCGTTGGGTGGCGGAGCTTGCCTCCCTGCCTGACGCCGTCGTTCACCGGCCGTGGGAGCAGCCGCTGTCACTTGGGGGCACTTCGTATCCGCCGCGAATTGTGCGACACGAGGAACAGCGCCCGAAATGCCTCGCGATGTTTGGCGCGGTCAAAAAGATCGTCCGGCCATGAGTCGTTGTTGGATGGCAAGGCTTACCTTCAGGCGAAGACCGAATCTGGTGCGGCGAGGCCGGCATGGCCTGATTGCCTTTTGGTTGTCGGCCGGTGATCTGGCGTTGGGCGGCAATTGCGCGGAGGGCTTGCGCGACGCGCCAAACCGTGCATGTTAAGCGAAACCATTTGGCAGCCTAACACCCGGGGTCGGTGTGGAATCAGTGTCCGATATGGACGAACACTTCCCTGGGGGGCGGTCAGGCACTTTGAAACAATGAAACCTATTTCTTTAATTGGTCTTTTGAGTTTGGTGTTGGCGACAGCGGGTTGCGGTCGTTGCGTGGTGACGACTCATTCATCCGCGACGGGCAATGACGATTCTGCGGCAACATCCGGCAATTTAACCATGAGCAACAAAGTCATCAAAACTGAAGCGGAATGGAAGCAGTCCTTGACGCCGGAGCAATACCGAATCCTGCGGCAAAAAGGCACGGAACGCGCCTACACCGGCGAATTCTGGAACACGAAAGACGCGGGCACCTACCGCTGCGCCGGCTGCGACGAGGTCCTGTTTGAGTCGGACACCAAATACGATTCCGGCTGTGGCTGGCCTAGTTTCTATGCGCCGGCCGCGACGAACATCATTGCCGAAGCGGAGGACCGCAGTCTTTTGATGGCGCGCACCGAGGTGTTGTGTTCCAAATGTGGCGGCCATCTTGGGCATGTGTTCGACGATGGACCGCAACCCACGGGCTTGCGTTACTGCATCAACTCGGCGGCCCTGAAATTTGAGAGCAAGCAGGGCGAGGATGCGGAAAAGAAGAAGTAGTAGCTTCTGCCGCAGTTCCGTCGCCTTGGGAAAGTTGATCTCGAGTTGGGAGGACGCGGGACTTCCAAGTATTGGGCGCGGGTTTTCCTTTCCGTAGCGGAACGCGGATTTCGGCAGTCCAAAAGGACTGACACGTAGGGATTCCGCTGATCTGGTTTTGCGCACGCTGCGCTTGCCACGCATAGGCCGGAGTCTATCATCGCGGCCATGAGTCTGCTTCGGGTGCAGGGGTTGTTCAAAGCCTTCGCGGCCATTCGCGCGGTGGATTCCGTCAGCTTCGAGGTGCATCCCGGCGAAATCTATGGCTTGCTGGGACCGAATGGCGCGGGCAAGACCACCACCATCTCCATGATCTCCGGCTTGCTCAAACCGCACGCCGGTGAAGTCGTCGTGGCGGGCACGCCTTTCTGGTCCAACCCGCAAAAAGCCAAACGCATCATGGGCGTCGTGCCGCAGGAGTTGGCGATTTACGAGGAATTGACCGGACGCGAGAATCTCGAGTTCTGGGGTCGCATGGCCGGTTTGAGTTCCAATGATGCCAAGGCGCGCGCGGTCGAATTACTCGAAGCGCTCATGCTCACGGACCGCGCGAAGGATGCGGTGAAGACCTATTCCGGCGGGATGAAGCGGCGCATCAATCTCGGCTGCGCCCTCCTGCACAAGCCGCAGTTGCTCCTGCTCGATGAACCGACCGTGGGCATTGATCCGCAGGCGCGGCTGAACATTCTGGAATTCATCCGCAATCTGCGCGCGTCCGGCACGGCGATTCTTTACACGACGCACTATCTCGAAGAAGCCGAGACGCTGTGTCACCGCATTGGGATCATTGATCACGGGCGATTGCTGGCCGAGGGGACGTTGAAGGAATTGCAGGAGCGATTGGGCGGGGATCGCTTGTTCGTGTTGGAAGCCGATCTCAAAGAGGCTGCGCCCGAGTCGTGGGATGGGTTTCTCTCGCGCTTCCGGGTAATCCAAAAAACCGAACGGCAGTTGGTGGTGTCGGCGATCGGCCCGCGCGATCCGTCCGAGTGTCTCAAGGATTTGCTCGGTCTGCCCGTGCGCGTGGAAAACGTCACACTCAAACGGCCCAGTTTGAACGACGTTTTCCTCCAACTCACCGGAAGGGAATTGCGGGAATAACCATGTGGCGCGTGCTCCTCGCCAAAGACCTGCGCCGGACGTGGCGGAATCCACTGCCCGTGCTCATCAACCTCGCGCTCCCGCTTTGTGTGGCCGGATTGGTGGGGCTGGCCTTTGGCGGAAAGTCCGACGGCGGCGCGCTGGGCCGCATTCGGTTCGCGCTGGTGGACGAGGACAAAACCATTCTTTCCGACTTCTTGCGCGGCTCGGCGAATCAAAGGGAAGGCGGCAAATATCTTGAGCCGGTTTTGCTCGAACGCGACGAAGCGATGCGCCTGATCAACGACAATAAAATCAGCGCCGTCCTGGTCATCCCCACCAACTTTACGCGCCATTACTTCAGTGGCCGGGAATCCGTCAGCCTGGAACTGATCAAGAACCCGGCCCAATCCATTCATCCGGCGGTGATGGAAGAGTTGCTGGGAGCCCTGGTCACCACGCTGAATGCCGTTTCGCGTAATCTCCAATCCGAGTTTCCCGACTGGCAGGCAGTCATCGAGGGCAAACGCGATTACAAGCAGATTGCCGGATTGATTGAACGAGCCGGGAACAAACTTAAGCAGGCGGAACAGTTCATCAATCCGCCGCTGGTCGTCTATGAGAAAACCGCGCCGGATTTGCCGCCGGACAATGCTGCCTCCTCCACGACCGGCAAAGGCGGCGCCAAAAAAGGCCAGCCCACGTCAGAGGTGTTCGGTTATTTGCTGCCCGGAATGGCCGGCATGTTTCTGTTGTTTCTTGCCAGCAACGCCATGACTGATCTGCACCGCGAAATGCGGCAACGCACACTGGCGCGGTATCACACGCTGCATCACCAACTCGCTCCGTTCGTTGCCGCCAAAGTAGTTTTTGCGGTGGTGGTGCTGTTGTTGTGCAGCGTGATCCTGTTGACCGGGGGCGGATGGCTGTTCGGCATTGATTGGCGGGCGCCGGGGCCGCTGGCCTTGCTGACGGTGGGCTATGCGGGTTTTGCCGCCGGTTTGATGGCGGTGCTCGTGGCGCTGATTCCGGATGAGCGCAAGGCGAGCGCCCTGAACACCGTTGTTGCCATGGGACTCGCGCTGGCCGGTGGCTGCATGTTTCCGCCGCAGGCGCTGCCGGCGTTTCTCGGCCAGCACATCACGCCACTGCTGCCCACACACTGGTTCGTGGAGACGGCGCGCAATCTGCAATACAGCGGAAGCGAAGTGCCCTGGGTGCTGGCGCTGGTCAAGCTGAGCATCGTGAGCGTGGCACTGATGCTCCTGGCCGCACTGTTGTTCCGGCGGCAACTCCGGGCGGGGGTGCAGGTATGACATGAAACGCATCCTCGACATCGGCCACAATGACCTGCGGCTTTTCCTCAAGAGCAAGTCGGCCTACATCTGGCTCTTCGCCGTGCCGCTGGCGTTCATCTATTTCATGGGTTTCGCCAATCGCGGGCCGGGCGATCCCTACAATCGGCGACCGCCCGTGCTGGTGGAAAATCAAGACACCAATTTTCTGGGTCGGGTGTTTCTCGACGAGCTCGGCGCGCAGGGCATGTGGCTGCTCGATCCCACGAATCGCGAATCCGCCGCGCGCACGATCCGGATTCCGGCGGACTTTACCGCGCGCATACTCGCCGGCGAGCAAAGCCAGGTGGGGTTCTTCAAACGCGATGGCTCAGCGGAGTCGGACGCGATGCTGATCGAAGCACGGCTCGTGCGGGCGCTGATTGCGATGAACAGTCATTTGCTCGAATCGGTCGCGCAAACCAACGCCCCGGGGAGCATCACGGAGGAACTACTCCGCGAAGTGATGAAGCAACCAAACCCGGTTACGCTGGACGCGAAATTTGCCGGTCGCAAGCCGGTGCCTTCAGGCTTTGCTTTCTCGCTGCCGGGCAATCTGGTGATGTATCTGATGATGAATCTGATGATTTTTGGCGGTGCAAGCGTGGCGGCGGAACGGCGGAACGGGGTCATCCGTCGGTTGATGGTTCATCCGGTGACGAATCTTGAACTGGTCATGGGCAAGATTTACGGACTGATTCTGCTGGGGGCGGTGCAGATTGGTTTCTTCCTCCTCGTCGGCAAGTTCTTACTCGGCGTGAATCTTGGCGCGAATCTACCGGCCGTGGCGCTGACCTTGTTGGTGCTGGGCTGGGTCGGTGGCTCGCTGGGGGTAATGGTGGGTTCGGTGTTGTCTGCGGAAGATCGCGTTACTGGACTTTGTGTACTGGCCAGTCTGCTGATGGGCGCACTGGGTGGGTGCTGGTGGCCGTTGGAAATTGCGCCACCCGCGCTTCAGAGAATTGCCCTGTTCCTGCCCACCGGCTGGGCGTTGAAGGCTTTGCATCAACTCATCAGCTTCGGCAGCGGTTTCGGCGCGGCGACCATTCCCCTGATGGTGCTGCTCGCGTTTGGTCTCACGGCAAATCTTCTGGCGGCGCGTTTTTTTCGGAGTTGAGTGCAAGGATGCGACCTGACTGGTTGTCTTGGAATTGGGCGATTCGTCTGGAGATAAGACACAGCCATGGCAAGCCAGGCCAGGAAAGTGGGATGCCTGGCACTAGCGAGCTCATTTCACACTGCCTCCTCAATAAAATGGTTCAAGCTGCTTTGACGCCCTGCATGTGCGCGACTTGTGGCGAATAGGGTGGCGTTCAGAGGGGGCGCGGGTAGCGAAGAACGGTCAGGAAAGTGCTTTATCTGATTGGCACTCTGCAAATGTAACCGGAGTCCCAATGAATTGAGCAAGTCGGAATCTAATGAAGATGAAGTGTTTGAAACATGAAATCGACGTGTTGCCGCAGCGCACCCAGGCAGCCATGACCTTGCTGGAAGTAGTCGTGGCGCTGGCTATCACCGGCATGGCGGTGGGCGGAATCATCAATGGATACACCTACTGCACGATGTCATCGCAGAAGGCGGCGCTCACGTTGGCGGCCAATGCCCGGGCGATGGAGCGCATTGAGGAGACGCGCAGCGCGAAATGGGATACGTCAAGTTACCCGATCGTGGATCATTTGCTCCAGACGAATTTCCCCAGCAAGGTGGTCACGCTGGACTTGTCCGGTTCGGGGAGCGGAGTTACGACCGCCACGATTCTCACCGACATCTCCCAGGTATCCGAAAAACCGCCACTCAAGCGGATACGTGTGGAATGCATCTGGATATTCAACGGAATCCAGTCGGTTACCAACACAATTGAAACCATTCGGGCGCCAGATCAATGAACCTGCCACACTCCCTTATCTGCCCGGCTGCCAGCCGCAACTCGGCGCGCTGCGGGGCTGCCGGATTCACTTTGCCGGAAGTTCTGATTTCGGCGGTGGTATTCGTCCTTCTGGTCAGCGGGGTCATCTTTGCGCATCTCTTCGGCTTGAGCATGTTTCGCATCACCGAAACCACGCTCAGTGCCACGGACGATGCGCGCAAGACCATTGGGAGAATGGCGGACGAGATTCGAACCGCTCGGGCCACATGGATCGGGGATGTGAAAAATGGCGTCTTCGAGGCGCGGTTGGATGGGGAGACGCAACAGGGCAGCAGTTTGCTGATCCAACCGACCGGTGGCACTTCAAACTTCATTATTTACTTCGTCAATCCGTCGGACAGCACCTTCAGGCGGACGACCAGTCATCCGGACAGCGCGAGCATCCTGGCCGAATCCATTACCAACACAGTGGTCTTTAGCGCACAGGATTACTCGGGTAACGTACTCACCAATAACCAGAACAACCGTGCCATCCGCGTCAATCTGGAATTCTATCAACCCCGCCGTTACCGCCAATTGGCGGATTACTATAAACTGGAGACAGCGGTAACCCGACGTTCCTTGGAATAGCCATGAAGACTTTCATTGACTCGCCTCCAAGCAGGCAGGCCGGCAGCGCGCTGGCGTTGACGATGATCATGATCGGCGTGGCTCTGGCCATGCTGGCTGGCGCAATGACATGGTCGGTGAACACCACCCGGCTGACCCATCGTTCCATCCAGCACACCCGGTCAATCGCGGCCGCGGAAGCGGGTACGGAAAAAATCCTGAGCCAGATTACGCAGGATTTTCTGACAAGCGGAGAGCGACTGGTGCAGGACAACCTGGCCAGTTACCGCAACATAGTGCCAACCACCGCCGACTCAGATTTCTGGCAGAACTGGGAGTTTACGGATGGGCAGGGGCAGAAGGGCAGGACTTATGTTAAGAGTGGCTCTTCCAGCAACTATGTCGTCCTTAACTCGACCTACGCCGGCCTGCGGGGGTTTGTCTCGAGCTATACGGTGGTATCGCACGCCCGGGATTTGGGGGCGCTGCAAAACGTGGTTGCCGGAGTCTTGCAGGAAGTGCAACTGGCCCGAATTCCAGTATTCCAGTTTGCGATGTATTCCTCGGGCGACATGGAGATCAGTTGTGGTCAGCCGCTTACCGTGACCGGCAGGGTTCATGCGAACAAGCAACTCTACATCGAACCGGACAGCACGCTCACGTTTCAATCCGATGTCACGGCCGTGAACAACATTTTGTTTCAACGGCATCCGCTGGACACGCGGACATCACCCAGGGGGTCGGCGGTTTATGAAGCCCGCAAGGATTCGCATGTCGCGGCGATGACACTGCCGATAGGGACGACCAACACCCCGGAGGCGATTCGGGATATCATTCATCCGCCCAAACTTGGCGAGGATCCAAACTCCCCCATTGGCCGGGTGCGATACTTCAACCAAGTGGACATGCTGCTGGTTGTGTCCGATGCCGGAATCACAGCCACCAGTGGCAAGTTCAACGACTTCGCCACGGTTATTCCCGAGATTGACCTGGCTGGGGTGATTTTGACGACGAACAGCTTTCGTGACGCCCGCGAGGGCAAGACGGTGCGTCCAATTGATATCAACATTGGCGCCCTGGCTGAATGGAGTCGGACGAATTCCAGTCTGCGGGTCGCGCTTGGTCTAAGAGATGTAACTTCGGTGTATGTTCTGGATCGCCGAATACTCACGAGCACCAATCTGGGGGCTGTCCGGGTGTTTAATGGTCGTGAATTACCCGCGTCCGGACTTACGGTCGTCACGCCGCAGCCGCTGTATGTACAAGGCCATTACAACCAATTTAACTCCTCCAACCTGGGCACGCCCAACACTGTCACCACCCGCCCGGCCTCACTTGTCGCTGACGCCGTCACGATCCTCTCGGGTAACTGGCGCGACAGCAACAGTACCTCCAGTTTGAGTTCAAGAACGGCAGCTCCCACCACCATCAATGCGGCCATTCTCACTGGCGTGGTGGAAACAACCTATGGCAAGTACAGCGGCGGAATGGAGAATTTCCCTCGCTTCCTCGAGAACTGGGGTTTGAGCAATCCGCTGACTTACAATGGTTCAATGGTGAAAATGTTTCCCAGTCTTTACGCCACCAATGTCTGGGGCATATCAGATGTGTATAATCCTCCAAAGCGTGACTGGGCATATGATGTCAATTTCAACGATGCCACCAAACTCCCACCGCTTACGCCGAGTTTGCTTAAAGTGATCCGCAGTCAGTGGGTCACTGTAGCCCCGGACAAGCAGTTGGCTGCGGCGACTCGCTAACGAATGAGGTTCTCCTTCTCCAGTTCACTCATGCATGAGCGAAAAATGGGAGCGAAGTCAGAATTTGTTGAAGGCCAAACTGCCGAGCTTTCGGAAGCGGGGTTACGACCTGGGGCTTATGAATTAGGAAGCGGAGTTGGTCCGTTTCAGGGTTGCCATATTCGGTCGGTGGCACTGCCTTTGGTGGGGGTTGTGCGGCAGAGTTCCTTTGCCCGACTGTGGTTGCTGATGTTGACCGCTGCAATCTGCTGCCTCCCCATCGGCGCAACTCCAGAACAGTATTATATCGAATTCGAACCCGTACCACCACCAACTCGTTTCTTTGAGCACGAGAGAAACCTTGAACTGGCGCGGGAGAGACAAGAATCATTCCGGAAGCGGGTGGCCATTCCGAATGCCGTGGGTGACGATGTGCCGCTGGCGGCCTTCGCGGAGACTGCCAACCGTCAGTCGGTTGTGGCCTTGAATGCCTCGTCGCCCGGTCTTGCCCGAATATCACGCCGGACACTCCTAATTGCGGGCGCATTTATGCTCACCGGGCTGCTAGTATTGTGGAAACTTCTCCCCGATCTGATCACCAGCCTCAACGCCGAATTCAACCCATGGGCAACCCTCGCCGACTCCACCTCCGGTCTTGAAGTCAATGTCCGTGCGGAGGACGAGGATTTTGCCGAATTCACCACCACGTTCTGGACGGGGCCTCCCTTGATTTCCAGTTCGGCTTCATCCGGAGGCGCTGCTGGTCTGGAAACCGAACCGCTTCAGGAATTCTTTGCCCGGGTGCCGAGAGTCCTTGGCGAGTTGGGTCATTTACTGGTGACGATTGCTGCGTCCTCAGGTGATGGCGCCCGTCGGCGAGTGTTGGCAGATTTGCAGCGCGAATTGATTGGCTTGAAGGGGCAAGCCGGTCACTCAGAGTTGTTGCCGGTGTGGCAGATGACTTCCGCCCTGGAGGGGTTGGTCAAACAACTCACAGACAAAGTGAGCAATGTCACTCCCTCCACACTCCGAACCGTTAATGAGGGCGTGGACTTGTTGAAGAGACTGTGCGTACCCGGTTTGCGGCCAGACTTGTTGAGCAATCCTCCCTTGCGCCTGCTGGCAGTGGACGACGATATGATCAGTCGCAACGCCGTATCCCTTGCCCTGAAGCGGGCGCTCAACATCCCGAATCTGGCCGAAACCAGTGAGGCCGCGTTTGTCCTGGCCGCGCAACGTGCCTACGACGTCATCTTCCTTGATGTGCAGATGCCGGGGATGGACGGCTTCGAATTATGCAGCCAGATTCACGGAACCGTCGCCAACGCGACCACCCCGGTCGTGTTCGTCACCTGCCATAATGACTTCGAAGCGCGGGCACAGGCCGCGCTCAGTGGCGGAAGTGATCTGATCGGGAAGCCGTTCCTGACCTTCGAGATTACGGTCAAAGCCCTCACCCTCGCACTGCAAGGGCGACTGTCGCGTCGCGCGGAGCTTATCGCAACCTGTCAGAACCAGGAAACCCCTCTGGAGCAAGCGTCAGTGCCAGCGGCCACTGCTTCAGCGAACCACCCGTTGCCCGTGTCCGAACCCGACCATGCGCCGGCGACGGTATTGCGTCACGCCGACGCGCCCGCGATTGAGGTTTACACGAAAGCTGACTGGACGTCCCGTTCTGAGCAGGACACCGATACGTGCCAGAAGTTGGCGGAAGAGTTGGTTTCTTCCAGCCTGCAACCGGCAGCCGATTCGCCCCGCGTCACACCTGCCACACCTGCACCAGATAAGCTGACACAGGAGTTCCTGACCCGGGCGTCAGTCCACCTCGGGCCGCTGCGGGAATTGATTCAACAGATTTTCCAGTCAACCGACGAGCAAGCCCGCCAAGCCATGCTCGCGGACATTTACCTGCGCTTCAACGGTATGACTCCCAAGGTGGTGACGAACCAAGGCCATCCGGCACTACGCCTGAGTGGTGCTGTTGAAGGGCTGCTCAAGAAGTTGCTCGAAAGTCCCAAGCACTGCTCCTCCTCTGCGTTGCTGACTGTGGCCACCGCCCTGGACCTGCTGCATGAGTTGTGCGAGGGCCACGTGACGGAAGACCTTGCGACGCATCCGCCCATCCGGCTCCTGGTAGTGGATGACGATCCGGTCGCACGGCGGGCCATGAGTTGTGCCCTGCAAATGGCATTCGACCGACCCGCCTGTGCGGACAGCGGTGAATCAGCGTTAGGGATGGCGGCGGACAAATCGTTTGATGTGGTCTTTATGGATGTACAAATGCCGGGCATGGACGGTTTTACCGCGTGCTTGCGCCTGCACGAAACCGAAACGAACCGCCATACGCCAGTAGTCTTCGTCACTGCGCACAACGATTTCAAGTCGCGCTCGCAGGCGACCATGAGTGGCGGAAGTGATTTTATTGCGAAACCATTCCTGACAGCGGAAATTAAGGTGAAAGCCCTTACTTTCGCCCTGCGCGGGCGGCTCCAACAATTCCGAGCGCACCATCGCGCGAAGCCATGCTCCAGTCAGCCCACGCTGCAAGCTGACGAGTTGGTTCCAGTTTATGCCTGACGGGACTGCTGCAAGCCGCGCGCTGTTTGCCGACGCTCCGCCGGGAATAGCTTGGCTAGTGGGAGTTTCGTAGCTCCCTGTTTTACCGACGCAGAGCTTGTTTTTTGGCAATTCCGCCCTAAACTGCGGATATGAAGAACGACGTTGTGCCCGTCCAGATTCGCGGCATTCTGCCCGCCAACAGCGGCTGTGCACTCTTCGTCGGCAACGACGAAAAGGTTTTTGTCATCAACGTCGAGCCGCAGATGGGGCAAATCATTGGTATGTTCATGCGGGATGCGCCGAAGGAGCGTCCGCTGACCCATGACTTGATGCAGAGCATTTTCAAAGGCTTCAATATCTCGGTTGAACGGGTCATCATCACCGAGTTAAGGAACTCCACCTACTTTGCCCGGCTCATCCTTCAGCAACATAATGAGGTGGCGCGTAAAATCGTGGAGATTGACGCCCGCCCCAGCGATTGCCTCGCGCTGGCCTCCGCCCAGAAGCGCCCCATCTTCGTCAGCCAGACGTTGTTCGATCAGGTTGAAGACATGAGCGAGGTGCTGGATCGTATCAATGAAGGCGGCAGCGAACCTGATTAACCACGCCTGATGCCCGCCTCCGCCGTCAAACCGGCCCTTCCGGTGCTGCTTGTCTTTGGTGAAGACGAGTTTGCCGTGAAGCAACGCGCCCGGCTGATTTACCAGCAATGGACCGAGGCATTGGGCGGCATGGATCACGAAATCATCGAAGCCATGTCCGCCAATTCGGGCGAGGCGCTCAAGGCTATTGCCCGGTTGCGTGAGGCATTGCAAACCCTTCCGTTCTTCGGCAGCGGCAAAGCGGTCTGGCTGCGCGACTGTAATTTTCTCGGCGATGAACGCGCCGCGCAATCCCAGGCGGTCACGGAGACCCTGACGGAACTGGCGCAGGAGTTGAAGTCCTTTGCCTGGCAGAACGTCCGCCTGCTGGTCAGCGCCGGCAAGGTGGACAAGCGCAAAGTCTTCTACAAAACCCTCGACAAGATCGGATCGGTGGAAAGTCTCGACGGCTGGTCGGTCAACGACCGCGATTGGGTGAATCAGGCGGAGAATTGGGCGCACAAGGCCATTCAGGCCCGTGGCAAACAGATTGCGGAAGACGCCCTCGCCGAGTTGATCACCCGCGTTGGCCCGCACGCGCGCCAGCTTGACAATGAGATTGAGAAGGTGTGCCTGTATGTTGGCGGGCGGATGCAAATCTCCACCGCGGACGTGGAGGCCATTTGCACGCGCAACAAGACCGCGCGGGCATTCGCTCTGGGTGACGCGTTGGGAGATCGCAACCTGCCGGCATTGCTGGCGCGGCTGGATGAGGAGCTTTGGGAAATGCAGTTTGACCGGGAGAAGTCTGAAATCGGCCTGCTGTATGGATTGATCAGCAAGGTCCGGGCGCTGCTGCTGCTCAAGGAAATGATCCGCGAAGGCTGGCTCAAACCCACGGAGAATTATCAACTGTTCAAGGGGCAGTTGGAGCGGGTACCCGCCGCGCAACTGCCGGCGGACCGCCGCTACAATCCACTGGCGCTGAACCCGTACGTGCTGTTCAAAGCCCTGCCGCAGGCCCGCAATTACAC
This sequence comes from Verrucomicrobiota bacterium, assembly GCA_014860005.1. The sequence goes on from JACZKP010000135.1 coordinate 51,555, forward strand.
GGAGGCGGAACTGGTTTCCGCGATGGATTTGTTGCTGCGCTGCAATCAACGGCTCGTTTCCAGCGGGCTGGACGAAACGCTGGTGTTGCAGCAAACGCTGGTGCAAATCATTGGCCCGGGCCAAGCCCGGCCCGCGTCCGCCGTGGCGCGCCGCTGATCTGGGTGCGAATTTGAAATTATGAACACATCGTCCGGTAATTTAATGGTCCTGGCGGGGAAACACTTTGTCTGCATCAAGATCACCGGGCGGGCCAATTTCAACCTGAGCGTTGATTTCAAAACCCTGGTGATGGAATTGCGCCAGAAAGGTTATGCCTATTTCCTGATCGAACTGTCGGAGTGCGTTCTGATGGACAGCACGTTTCTCGGCGTGCTGGCGGGGCTGGGTTTGAAAGTCAATCAGTCCGAGGACAGCGCGTCCGTGCAACTGGTGGAACTGCGCAATCCCAACGCCCGGCTCGCGGAGTTGCTGGAAAACCTGGGCGTAATCCACCTGTTCAAAGTCACGCAAGGTCCATTGTCCACGCCGGAAGCGGTTGAGGTGTGCGCGCCCGAGCCGGCGCACCCGTCCCGCGCGGAATTGACCCGTGCCTGCCTGGAGGCGCACCAGACGCTCATGGACATCAATCCCGACAACGTCGCGCGCTTCAAAGAAGTGGCGAAGTTCCTGGCGGAAGACCTGCAAAAACTGGAAAAGCAGCCGTGAGCGGCTGGGACGGGAAACGTCAGCTTCCCGCCGCCGGTCCGGTTGAGTCCAGGCAATCGCGCACCACCAGCGCGAGCTTCTGTGGATGATACGGTTTTTGGAGGTAGTTGTAGTTGCGCGGGAGGATGAATTCCTTACCCACGACATCCGCACTGTAACCGCTTGTAAGGAGGACTTTCAGCCCGGGCTTTTCCTGCCGGAGTTTCTGCGCCAGTTCCCGTCCGTTCATCCGGTCCGGCATCACGAGATCGGTCAGCAGCAGATCAATCCGTTCCTTGTGGGTGCGCCACACTTCGAGGGCCTTGACACCCGATTGCGCCTCCAGCACCTGGTAGCCCAAACCCCGCAGGATGCTGCTCACCAATTCGAGCACGGATTGTTCGTCCTCGACGATGAGGAGGGTTTCCGTGCCGCCGCGCACTGCAATTTCCGCGGGTTTCTCCGGATTCTGATCCTTGCTCAAGGCGGCGTCCGGGAGATAAACGCGGAACGTTGTGCCGCGTGCCACCTCGCTTTCGACTTCGAGCCAGCCCTGGTGTTGCTTCACCACACCATAAACCGTGGCCAGCCCCAGGCCCGTGCCCTTGCCGACTTCTTTGGTCGTAAAAAATGGCTCGAAGATGCGGCGAAGATTCTCCGGGGCGATGCCGCATCCCGTGTCGCTGGTGGTGAGGCAAACGAACCGGCCTTCGCGCGCTTCGGGGTTTTCGGCCACGTGAGTTGCGTCCACGTCCAGAGTGCGGAGGTTGAGAAGCAACTGACCGCCGGTGGGCATGGCGTCACGGGCATTGACCGCTAGATTCAGGACCACCTGCTCCATCATGCTCGCATCGGCATGCACCACCGCGGGCTGTGGTCCGTGATCCACTTGCAGGCTTATGTCTTCTCCCAGAATGCGACCGAGCATCTTGACCATGTTGAGCACCACCTCATTCAAATCGAGGCGTTCCTGTTGCATTACCTGGCGGCGGCTGAAGGTGAGCAATTGCCGCGTCAACGCCGCGGCGCGGTCCGCCGCATGCACAATTTGCTGGGCCGATTTGGCGGCCAGACCGGTGAGCGTGCTTCCCGCCAGCAGCAACGAGGCGTGACCCTGGATGACCGTGAGGATATTGTTGAAGTCGTGCGCCACCCCGCCGGCCAGCCGCCCGATCGCATCCATCTTCTGGGACTGGCGCAACTGCTCTTCCAGGCGTTTCTGTGCGCTCACATCGCGAAACAGACTCAGCAGCAACGGCGACTGGCCGCGGATTTCCACAAACGAGTTCGTGTCCTCGAGGATCACGGTGCTGCCGTTTCGCAACGTGAACTGGCGTTCGATCTGCCGTTCCATAACCCGGTTTCGAAACCGTTCGCGATAGCGGCTCAGAAGGAGTTCCCGGTTTTCCGAGTCCGCGTAAACAACCGACAGCGGCTTGCCTTCCAGTTCGCGGCGATCCAGGCCGACGAGTTCGCAATACGCATCGTTCACCGCCACGATGACGCCCGCCTCGTTTGTCAGGCGCATGCCGTCCACGGAGTTCTGCCAGACCGAATGAAAGAGCATCTCGGAACTGCGCAACGCCGCTTCGGCCCGCTGTCGTTCGGTCACATCGCGCACGTGCAACAGGACGGCCGGCTGGCCCGCGTACGCAATGCGGCCGGCATGGATTTCCACCGGCGTGACCCGGCCATCCACTGCCAGGCTCTGGCCTTCCAGCCGGCTCACTTCCTCGGCCGCGAGTTTGCGAAAATCCCGGACGGTTTCCTCCCGCCGTTCAGGCGGGACGAGATCGCGCACATTGCGGCCGATGAGTTGCTTGAGGGTCAGTCCGTGCAGGTGGCACGCCGCCGGATTGGCGTCCAACACGTTGCCGTCGAGATCCTCCACGAAGATCGCTTCCGGCGAGCCTTCAAATAAATCGCGGAAGCGCTGCTCGCTTTCCCGAAACGCCTGTTCCGCGTGGATGCGCTCCAGCGCGCCGCCGCAGTAATCCGCCAGGACCTGCAACGTATCCAAATCCTCCCGGGTGTACGCCTGCATTGCATAGCTGTGAATCGAGAGAATGCCGATGACCCGTGTGCGATTGCGCACCGGGGCCAACATGAGCGAAACCGAAGGCCGCGTCGTGTCGCCAATCGGAATCCCTTCAGGCAACATGGACGTTGGCTTGTCCCGCAGAATCAATTCGGCCCCGCTTTGAAAAACCCGCCGGGCCAGTTGGGTGGGACGATAGGTCGGATTCGCCACCCGCACCTCCTGTCGCTGGCCATTGATGGTATCAAGGTTGAGCACCGGACTAATCTCGTCAGTTTCGGCCCGATACAGGTCCAGCATGAAAGCATCCCAGCCAAACAGTTCATCCGTCACTGTCTGGATTATCCTGGCCGCTTCGGTCGGGGAACTGACCGAGCTTAAGCGTCGTCCGAGATTCGACAAGGCGTCGCGCTGTTGTTCGATGCGCCTTCGTGCGGTGACGTCGCGCGTGTTGACGACCACGGCGGCAATATCAGGATCATTCAGCCGGCTCTGGCCGACGGCTTCAAGGTGAACCCAATGGCCGTTGCGATGGCGCAGCCGCAACTCCTGGGTGACGGACTGTTCCGGATGTTGCAGGCCATATTGAAAAGTTTCCCGCACGCCTGCCAGATCATCCGGATGCGTCAGCGCGAACACGGAAGTGCCCACCAGTTCGGCTGCTTCGTACCCGAGCACGCGCTTCACGGCGGGGCTGTTGTATTGGAACACCCCCTCCACGTTCAACAGGCTTAAGATGTCCAGCGAGTTCTGGGTGAGCGCGCGGAAGTATCTCTCGCGCCGGATCAACTCGGTTTCCGCGTGCTTCCGGCGGGTGCGTTCCTCGGCCTCGCTGATCGCGCGCCGCACCGCCGGCACCAACCGATCCGGCCATTGTTTGAGGACGTAATCAGTCGCGCCCGCTTGCAGGCTCTCGATGGCGGCTTGTTCCCCGATGGTCCCGGATACCAGCAGGAACGGTGTTTCCGGTGATTTGTCCCGCACCAGATGCAGCGCTTGAATGCCAGTCCAGTCGGGCAGGGAATAGTCCGCCAGGATGATGTCGAAACGCTCGCGCGCCAAAGCCGCATCGAAAGCCTCCCGGTCAGCCACCAGGATGACATCTGCTTCCACGCCCTCCTGCTTGAGGAGATCCTGCACCAACCCGGAGTAATCCGGCTCGTCTTCCAGGTGCAGAATTCGCAACCGCTTGTTCATGGTGAAGTTATTGCCGGTTTGCAGGACGCTGGCAAGGCGCAACCGGTGCTTAAGGACTCTCGTGTCGGGTTCGTTGTGGCCGGGCAAAATCAAAAACCTGAACTAGCCTTCGCAGACCACCGCCGCGTCCGGCAACGCGCGTTTGATTTCCTCCAGCCGATAACCAAACCCCGGCCCGCGTGCGGTCGCCAGCTTCAGTTCGCCGTGGCGCCGTTGATACAGGCCGGGATGCACCGCAGCTTCCGCCTGCGACGCTTCAGGATAAAACTGCATTGCGTTCGTCTCCACGCCCATGATGGTGCCCACGTTCGCGGCCAGCAACACGTGCGGAATTTGCGCGAGCATCGGATTGGTCAGGTCCTGCACCATCAAGCTCATCCCGTGCGCCCGGGCCCAACACGCGCTCAGGAGGGCGCCGGTCTGCGTCTTGCAGGTTTTGAGTGCCACCCCCGTCCAGCCAAGTTCGCGGCCCAACCGCACCTGTTTCCAGTCATGCGCGCTCTCGTCCAGGAACAACGGCTTGCGCGCCGCCACACTGCGCACGTCAATCGGATGTTGCTCCAGTTCGTAGGGGAACGGTTGTTCCACGTAAAGGATCATGCCGTAAACGCGCGCGTGCTCGTCGCGCAACCGGTCCAGGATCGCATTCACGTAATCCGGCTCCTGCACCGTGCAGTTGAAATCGGCGGAGAGCCAGTCCACGCCGCGCGCGATGGCGATTTGACCGACCTTGACCAACCGCCGGTAATCCCAGTCCGCGTCGTTGCCGCGCAGTTTGACCTTCAAACAGCTCAAGCCGTCGCGCTCAATCCATTCCTCCAGGGTGACGGGATAACCGTCGCTGGGTTCACCGCCGGTGAGTTCACTGGCGTCCAGCGGATCCAAACCACCGACGAGATGCCAGGCCCGCAGTCGTTCCGCCGGTTTGCTGACCAGAAAGTCTTTGGGAAATTTGCCCCGGAAGGAGACGCGCGCCCCGGCTGCCGGCTGGAGAAAACTGGCGAGATCGCGATTCACAAACTCCGGGCCGTAAGTTTCGTACACGGGCAGGCCGTGCAATTTTCCATAAGCATCGTGCAGGGCGATGTCGAACGGCGCGCAGCACAACAACGCGGCCAGCCACGGCATGGGCTCGCGTCGGCTGCGGCCTCGCCGGTTGAAGCCGTCGAGGATTCCCGGCAGCACCGTCTGCTGAAAATCATACCCGATTTCGAGCGGATGCCCGGCCACGGTGATGCTGGACCAAAGTTCGGCCAACTGAAGACTGAACGTTTGCAGCGCCGCATGACGTTCCTCGTAAGACACGGCGCCGGGCCAGACCCACTGGACACTCAACGGCGTTTCGCCCCAGCCCTCCGCACTGCGCCCGGCATGGTCGGCCACGGTCACCCGCGCCCGGGCGCACGTCACCGAGGTCAGCGTTTCGCGGCCGAACTTGAGGGGCACGCGAGTTTGCACCGGCAGAAAATACAAGCTGGTACTGACGGTGCGAATGTCCGTGCTTATGCCCATGGGCGGGATTAAGCCGCAAGCGCCACCGCGCAACAAGTGGATTTGTGCGGCCCTGGCCTGGAAATTCGGCCGCAAAATTCAGCTTGCTTCGAATCTTTCAGCGTTCTACGTCTGACAGGTAGTTGGCCACAACCATGAAAGAGAATTATGAGCGACATACCTTCGTCCACCTCAACCACAACCAGGCAGATCAACCGCCGACATTTCATTACCGGCACCAGCGCGGCCGCCTTGAGCTTTTCGGTGCTGAAACCGGAACTGGTGTACGGCGCCGCCGCGAATCAGAAGATCAATCTCGGCCTCATCGGCTGCGGCGGACGCGGGCAATGGATCGCCAATTTGTTTGCCAGGAACGGCAACTACAACCTCGTGGCCGTGTCGGACTACTTCCAGGACAGAGCGAACGCGGCGGGCGAGAAGTTCAACGTCCCGTCCGCCCAACGGTTCAGTGGTTTGTCTGGTCATCGTCGCTTGCTTGAACAGAAGCTCGATGCCGTGGTCATCCAGACGCCGCCTTATTTTCATCCGGAGCAGGCCGCCGAGGCGGTGGCGGCCGGCAAGCATGTGTACCTGGCCAAGCCGGTGGCCGTGGACGTGCCGGGTTGCCAAAGCATCGAGACGAGTGGCCGGAAGGCGACGGACAAGAAACTGTGTTTCCTGGTGGATTTCCAGACGCGGGCGCATCCGTCGTATCAGGAGGCGGTGAAGCGCGTACGCGAGGGGCAGATCGGCAAAATCGTGTCGCTTGACGCGTCCTATCACTGCGGGCCGACGTTCGGCAGCATGGATGCCGCGTTGCGCAAGGATCCACAGAATCCCGAAGCGCGGCTGCGCGCGTGGGGGTTGGATCGGGTGTTGTCCGGCGACGTCATCACGGAGCAAAACATCCACGCGCTCGACGTGGCCTCGTGGTTTCTCGGCGCTCCGCCCGTGAAAGCTTACGGCACGGGCGGACAGTCGCGGGGATTCCTGGGGACATGCTGGGATCATTTCGCCGTCATCTTCCATTACACCAAGGGCGTCATTGTCAGTTTCAATTCCAAACAAGTCGGCCACGGGTTTGATGACATTCAATGCCGCGTGTTCGGCACCGAAGGCACGGCGGACACGCATTATTTTGGCGACGTCTGGGTGCGGTCCCGGGACGACCTGTTCAACGGCGGCAAGATGGGGAATCTCTACACGGATGGCGCCGTCAACAACATCGCGAACTTCCACGCCGCCATCACCAAGGGCGATTACACCAACTCCACGGTGCCGGAAAGTGTGCTGAGCAATCTGACCACGATACTGGGCCGCACGGCCGCGTACCAAGGCGCGGAAGTCACGTGGGAAGAAATGATGCGTGCCAACGAGCATTGGCAGATTGATCTGAAGGGACTCAAGGCCTGATCTCTGTGGTAAAATCACTGGGGCTGTGGGGTTGACATTTCCGATGGGCGGGTGTTCATTCGGCCTGCCCCGGATGGGGTGACTTCAAAACAGGAAACGCAATAACCAAAGACATGCTCCATGAAACGAAATATTCTGCTTAGTGCCCTGACCCTGCTGACGGGAACGGCGATCGTCGTCGGCCAGAACGCCAAAGACCAGGTCGGCAATGCGGCTAAACAGCTTGGCGAAAAGGCCAGCTACAGTTGGAAGACCACCGTCGCGGTGCCGGATGGCAGCCGTGGTCGCACGGGGCCGACCGAAGGGAAAATCGAGAAGGGCGGCTATACCCACCTGAAGATGACGTTTGGTGAGAACACGACTCAGGCCGTGCTCAAGGGCGACAAGGCGGCCGTGAGTTCTCCTGAGGGTGGCTGGCGGTCCACGAGTGAGCTGGAGAACAGCGAAGGCCCCGGTCGCTTCATGGCCGGTATGTTCCGCAATTACCAGAGTCCTGCCGTGCAGGCGGCGCAGATTGCCGCTGACACCAAGGAACTCAAAAAGGACGGTGACGCTTATTCAAGCGAACTCACGGAAGCTGGCGCCAAGAAACTTCTGAGCTGGCGCGGGCGGGGTGGTGGCGACGGACCCGAAATCAGCGATGCCAAAGGCTCGGTAAAATTCTGGGTGAAGGATAATGTGCTCACCAAGTACGAATACAAAGTCACCGGCAAGATGACCTTCAACAACAACGAGCGGGAAGTGGACCGCACCACGACGGTTGAGATCAAGGACGTCGGCACCACCAAGGTTGACGTGCCGGAGGAAGCGAAGAAGAAGCTGACCTGAGTTCATAATGGAACCCTCAGAGGTGACCGCGTTCACAGCCTTGGGTTAACCGCCCGTCAAGAAACTGCGGCGGCTGCGTAGCCTGGCTGCGCAGGCGCCGACGTGAGGAGGCGGAAACCCGAGGAGGCTTGCACTGGTTCATCCGCCTCGTTACCTCGGCGGCTACGCTACTTCTGAAACGCACGGTTAAGCCGGCTTCATAAACGTGAGCAGCATCGAGAACTGTTTGGTCGCTTTCACGGCATGAGGAAGATTGGGCGGCATGTAGAGCATGTCGCCCGGCTTCAAATTGTGCGGCTTGCCGGCCAGGAAAAATTCACATTCCCCGGACAGAATCTGGATGATGGCCTGTTGAGTGGAGGTGTGCTCGGTCAATTCCTGGCCTTCGGCAAAGCCAAACAGCACGACGCGCCCGTTCGCGCCGCGGAACAGCGTGCGGCTGACGATGCCGTTATCGGCAAATTTCGTTTCGCTGGCCAGGGAGATGACTTTCTCCTGTTCCAGCCCGATCAAAGGTTGTTCGCTCATGTCGTCATTGTAGCCGATGGCCGGCGTGGGCGATTTGATGCAGATCAAGGAAGCCCGGGCGAATCGTGCGAAACTTGCGGCTGACGTGGTTCCCGGGATCGCTTTCCGGGGCGGTGGGATCAAGCGTCGCAAATTGCATATTGCATCATGTCAAAATTGACCAAACTCTGTCTCGTGACGGCGGTGGCCTGTCTGGTGTTGGGAGTGCTCATCACCTTCGGCGTCCTCAAACCCGGCGAACATGCCGGTTGGTACATCGTGCTGCCGCTGGGGGCGATCTTCCTCGGCCTGGGTTTGATCACCCACATGCTCGAACGTGAAGTGGGACGGTTTGACCAGGAGCAGCGGACGCGGTTGGCGCGCGATGGAGCGCGTGACCCAATGCCCGGGAACTCCGTCAAACGCAAGGCCGACCGGTCTAAAACAGCACCGCATTGAAGATAAAATGGAACTGTTACACCTCTACCTATCGCCTGGGCACAACTACCGCGGCCACCACGGCATGCCGGCTGGCGCGCATCCTGTGTTGGAGGTGGACACGATGCGCTGCGTGGCCGGGCGGGGCATCGAGGGAGATCGCTACTTCGATTACGAACCGGATTTCAAAGGACAGATCACGTTCTTTGCCGACGAAGTTTATCGCGCGTTGTGCGAGCAGTTCGGGAAGCGTGATCAAGGGCCATCGGTTTTCCGGCGCAACGTCATTACGCGCGGAGTAGATTTGGAGTCGCTCGTTGGTCAGGAGTTCGAGGTGCAAGGCGTGCGTTTCCTCGGCGTGGAGTCGTGCAAGCCGTGTTACTGGATGGACCAGGCGTTTGGTCCCGGCACCGAGGCGGCGTTGCAGGGCAGGGGAGGCTTGCGGGCGCGCATCTTGAGTGATGGTGTCCTACGAGCGCCGGGCATAGGCTCAAGTGCTGATTAGCCAGCGGCGCAGGCAATTGTGCTTGCGTTGGTGTCAGAGCCGCGAAAAACCTCGCCCTCTATCGAGTGTTCAGTTACGCAATCAATTGTCATGAGTAAGACCAATCGCGTTCAGCAGAATTTACTCGCTCTTATTCTGATTCTTGTGGTCACGCATGTTGCCAGCACCGTTGAGCGGCAAATTCCACCGGCGTTCGGCCCGCACGTCAAGCTCACGACCGAAGATTTCGCCGAAAGCAAATCCTTCACCGCCAAGGACCGCATTATTGGGACCTACTTTTTCTACTGGTACGACATCCACAGCAAAAGCCACATCATCAATCACGATGGCACGGACGCGCTCACGACGCATCCGCCGACGCTGGAAGATTTCTCCTACAAGTCCGCGAGTTGGTACAAGAAGGAATTGATGGACATGGAGGCGGCCGGAATTGACGTGGCACTGATGGTGTTCTGGGGCGCCCCGTCGGAGCAGGACGCGAAGGCGGGATTGCACTGGAGTTACGCCGGCTTGCCGCCATTGATCCAAGCGCGCGAGGAATTGTTGCGTGAAGGGAAACGACCGCCGCGCATCGGTCTGTTTTACGACACCAGCACGCTGCAATACAACCAGTGGAGTTATCACGCCGACCTCACGACGGACTACGGCAAGCGTTGGTTCTACGCCACGGTGCGCGATTTCTTTTCCTGCATCCCGCCGAAACATTGGGCGATGATTGACGAGAAACCGATCGTGCTGCTCTACGCGTCGGGCTTCGCGAAGAAATGGGATCAGGGATTCATTGATTACACCAAGTCGGAGTTTCCCAGGGAGTTCGGCGGACGCGAGCCGTGGATTGCGCCGCAGGATTCATGGGGCGTGAAGGGGGACAACACCTGTGCGTGGGGTGGGGCGCTGGCGTTTCGCAATCCGGGCATCGGCGAAATCGGACCGGGCTACGATCATTCCGCCGTGCCGGGCCGCGCGCCGCTGGTGCGCGAGCGCGAGGGTGGCAGGTTCTACGAGGAAAGCTGGCTCAAGTTTCTGCGCCGCCCGTCACCTTTCGTGATGATCGAAACGTGGAACGAATTTCACGAAGGCACGGACATTGCGGAGTCCAGGGAATATGGCCGGCAATACATCGAACTGACACGGAAGTATTCCGACCTGTTCAAGCAGGGTTGGAAACCGCCGTGGCCCAAGGGCGCGTTCAACAATGCCAGGTCGGTTTCCGCCACGGCCGGCAGTGCCCGTGCGGACCAGGGACTGATCCTCGTGACGGCGGAGGATGGTCAGACGGCGGTGCGGGCGATGCAGGGTAGAAAAGGCTGGTTCGGCGTGCCCTTCAAAAGCGGCCACAGCCTTTACCTCTATTTTCAAATGGATGATTCCTTCAAAGCGGAGGGCGTGATGAATGTGACGCTGGAAATCGAATACTACGATGCCGCGCCTGGACAGTTGGGCGTGGACTTCGATGGCAGCGACACGAGCGCGCCGTTCAGCGGGGCCTACAGTCGGAGCCAGCGGATTCAATTGACCGGCGACCAACGGTGGAAGACCGCCAGCCTCAAGCTGGACGCCGCCCGTTTTCTCAATTCCCAGAACGCAGGCGCGGATTTTCGCGTGGTCGCGGAAGCGGCGGAATTTGGCTTGAGCAAGGTGACGCTGGTGCGGCGTTGAAACCGGACGGGGAGGTTGCCGGCGGGCTGGTTTGGTGGAGCCTAGGGGATTCGAACCCCTGACCTTCTCATTGCGAACGAGACGCTCTACCAACTGAGCTAAGACCCCGACCACCTCGTAAGCATCGCGATTTGACGATTAACTGGCAAGACCTAAAAGGCTAAAAGGCGCTATGCATGCTGGAAGGCGAGCCACGCCGACGAAGCTCAGGCGTATTTGAATCAGTCTGACGATGCGGAGGCGCCGGAGTTTCCCAAAGACCCGAAGCCTAGGAATTTGTCGGACTTAGAAAACCGATTGAAGGAGTGGAAACTATTGCGGTCCCCGGTCGCTGCTAATACCGAGGGTCTGCGGCCCGCTCGCCGGGCCGCTGCTGGCATTCCCGGCCGCTCCGGTTGGCTTTTTG